>NZ_JANAIF010000033.1:38576-45837 GCF_024721015.1 Xenorhabdus bovienii | reverse complement strand
ATTGAAACTAAAGTCATCATCAAAGGGTTTTCTTTCTTAGTGCCGGTTACTTTAATTTTGCAAAAGTCAGCACTGGTTACTTTATACTGATGCTGGACCCTCTTTAATCCGTCCATTTATTCTGCCCCCGTATAATTGTTCACAAAAACCTAACGCTTGTTCACGAGAATCAAATTTACCGTAGCAATATGATCCGTCTTCAACCTGATAGCGTGGGATTGCACAAACCACACTTTTGCGTAAAGGGCGAACTAATAACGTGCCGAATTTGATTCGTCCTTTACTTAATTCCTCTGGTGTTGGTAGAAGTTTTTGCATTTTTTGTTACCTTATCGTTATTATGTCGCCAGTTTTTAGCCCTGCCTGCACATTCAGAAAGCTGTTGAAGCTCCCCAAACCCAATACGCACAGACTTAGCAATATGGTAGTTATCGCCTGTTGCCATTTGCATAAACTGCACCAAAGTTTCTTGGATATACTCAGGCGTGATTTCAACATCGGATTGCACATCACCAAACACATCATACAGGCGGGACATCATCGTTAATTGCAGTTTTGAACGTTCCAGAGATGTTAAACTTTTCATTTTCTGACCTCATTCACTTTACGGTTTTATTTGTTTAATGCTTCTGATACAGATTGAAGCTCATCAGGTATTACCCCTAAATCTTCCCTCAGTTTATTAATTCGTTTAAACCAAGTAGCTTTCCAACCCATCCGTTCAGTTGATGGAATTTTTTCATTCGCTTCATACAGCATTTCCAGCCATTCATTCCACATAATCATTAAGCGCATATCGCTAAATCCTTCGCCGTTTAGTTGGCGTTCCGTTCTGATAGGTAGGCGGCGGCGGTCTACCAGTTTTCTGATGCTGCTCTCTGATTTTCCAGTTCGGCGGCAAAACTCAGAAACCGTGATTGGATCTGGGATCTTGAACAACAATTGCAAAAGTTTCTCGTTCATGTGCTAACCTTTCCTTTTGGGGTATTACTGCAACAAAAAACCCCTACTAGTATATATTCACTAAATACTAATACCTTTGTAGGAGATTTGCAACATGCGTTTGGATACATCTGAGAAATTAAAACTTATGAGGGAGAGTGAACGACTAACCAGCTTGCCAGAGGCGGCAAAAATGTTAGGGCTGAATAGAGATGCCCTGTGGCGTTATGAGAATGGTAAAACTATTCCCAATGCAGATGTAATTATTTCAATTATTAGCCATCCTTACTTTGAAAAATATGCACTTTGGTTTGTCACTGGCAAAACAGCGCCAGAGTCAGGCCAAATTGCCCCGGCACTTTATGACCCTAAAAACTATGATGCTAACGAGGAGAAATCAGCGTGAAACTAACTGAGAAGCTAAAAGAAATAGAAACAGTTGAAAAAATAGATCTACTGTTGTTTGAGAACACCGGACACAGTTTAAGCTGGAACTTAATCAGCAGAATACTCAACCAAAAAAAGATAGAAAAATATTCAACATGGTTTGTCACCGGAAAAATTGCCCCTGAAGCTGGTCAGATATCGCCGGCTATCGCACACAATGGGCATATGACAACAACGTTATAGTTCTTAGAGTAACAAATTGGTTATCTGTTTATGAATCCTATGTTTTTCATACAGGCATAGAATTACCCCGTCTGACTGGAGGGCGCACTCATGACAATTAAGGCGCTTGAAGGTGGACGTTATAAAGTGGATGTAAGACCGCAGGGCAGATCGGGAAGACGAGTCCAGCGTGTATTTAAAAAGAAAGCGGATGCTGTGGCATTCGAACGTAACGTTTTGATGAATTCCAATAATGAAGATTGGCGGCCAAATACCCGTGATTATCGTCGCTTATCTGAATTAGTAAATATCTGGTGGGATTATACAGGACGTAACCTGACATGGGGTAAAAAACGATTAACAACGTTACTTAGAATGACTAAAGACATGGGAGATCCTGCTATCTATCAGATGACTTCTCGTTTTTTAAATACATATCGCTCAGACCGCTTATATGATGGCATTAAGGCATCAACAATAAATAGAGACTTTACACTATTGATGGGGATGTTCACTACGTTAATAAAGATTAGCGAATATTCCGGCGAGAACCCAATTAAAGAAGTGTCTATTCTGAAAGTGAAGAAGCCGGAAATGTCATACCTCACAAAAAGTGATATCGCTAAATTGCTTTCTCAGGTATCTGATGATTATTGGCGTATAACGGTGTTATGTCTCAGCACAGGCGCACGATGGGGAGAAGCTACAAAATTGCGTACTGAACATGCATTACATGGACGAGTGACATTTACAGAGACTAAAAATGGACATCATCGAACAGTGCCAGTATCAGAAGACTTAATGAAGGCAATAAAAAACAAAGAATCTGGTTTATTGTTTGATGTCCGCTACAAAAAAATGAGACAGATATTGAGAGAGGTAAAACCAGACTTACCTGCTGGTCAGGCAGTACATGTTTTACGGCATACGTTTGCCGCCCATTTTATAATTAACGGAGGGAATATTTTGACGTTACAAAAAATCATGGGGCACGCCAGCATTCAACAAACGATGGTCTACGCACATTTTGCGCCAGATTATTTACAGGAGGCAATTGTATTGAACCCATTGAAAGGAGGCATCCACATTTAATCCACAAGAAAGGTGAATTATGGTAATCCATAATACCTCTCTTAATTATGTAATTTATTGATTTGTAATGAATACCCTCGTTCAATGAGGGTATCCAAAACATAATAATCCCCTTTAATAGGGGAATACCTGATGCCAGTAATGTGCTTAATTGATGAATGAAATGTAAGCGATAAGCGATTTCCTTTTCGCTGTAATGAATGAGTTTTTTGCATTTAATGGTATAAGGTTGCAAATCAAGGTGGCTCAGATGTTGAAACACGTTTTGTTTGCTCTGGCCGATGCTTTCCCCTTTTACAATGTTTCCTTTTCTATTGACCGCTTGCCATTGATAAATATATTCCATCTTCATGCTGTTTCCTGACCTGTAATCTGATAAATCTCTTCCAGTGTCGTTATGCCTTTTTCCACCAAGACCAGCCCTGCGGAAAAAAGAGTTGAATGCTGTTGTGCAGCGAGCAACTGTGGAAGGTTGTCAATCGAGTGTTCTGACAGGGCCTGCTGGAGGGCTGGTTTGATCTCAAGAAACTCGTAGATGGCTGTCCTGCCATAATAGCCGGAAAAACAGTGTTCACAGCCAACCGCAAGCCATTGTCTTATAGAAATAGATTGTTTTACGGAATCGGGTTGTTTTATTGAAACGGATCGTTCTATGGGAACAGGTTGCTTTATAGGAATAGCGCCATTGGAGACATTGATGACAGTGTGCTCTTTATCTTGCTGGCGGCAATGGGGGCAGAGTGTACGTACCAGCCGCTGTGCAATAATCAATTTCACGCACGATGCTGTGGTATAGCCTGAAATCCCCAAATTTTGCAGGCGGGATAACGTATCAATTGTTGAGTTGGTATGCAGTGTCGATAAGACCAGATGACCTGTTTGCGCTGCTTTCATCGATATCTCGGCGGTTTCATTGTCACGGATTTCACCGACCATAATGATGTCGGGATCTTGCCGTAATAATGCTCTGAGAACTTTGGCAAAATCGAGGCCAATTTTGTTGTTTACTGGTGTCTGGTTGATGCCATTTAAGGGAATTTCTACCGGATCTTCGACGCTACAGATATTCTTCTTCGCCTGATTTAAATATTGCAGACAGCTATACAGTGTGACGGTTTTGCCGCTTCCTGTCGGGCCTGTCACTAGGATCATACCTTGCGGTAAGTGGATTTTTTGTTTTAAAAGTTGCAATTGAGGCTCTGGCAGGCCAAGTTGCTCCAGCGATAGCTGGTGTATGGTATTTAAAACGCGCAGGACAATCTTTTCTCCATGTAGAGTTGGCAATGTTGATATACGTATCGCATAACTGTTTTTGCTATCATTCCAGTCAAATTGTCCATCCTGCGGCTGGCGTTTTTCAGCAATATTGAGTTTTGCCATGATCTTCAAGCGGGCTGGAATGCCGGTATTCATTTGGGGAGAAGGTGATGATACAGCATGCAGGATCCCATCAACCCGAATACGTATCCGATAGCCACGTTGAGAAGGCTCAAAATGAATATCTGAGGCTCTTTTTTGTATTGAGGTTGATATCGTTTGATTAATTAATTGAATAACTGGCGTGTCCATATCTTCAGAATGGGCATCGTTTGTTTGTATTTCACTGTGATTGGAATAGGGGACATCCAGTTTTTCGATACGATAATGTTTCTCATCATCATTTTCAGCACAGTGATTTTCTGTACAAGATACCAATGAATTTCCTTGTGTCAGCATGGATTCGATTTTTGCTTTTGGCCAAATATCTACATTAATGATTGAGCCAGAAATAAACCGTAATGCAGCAATGAAATCTTCATTGGGTGATTTGCTACAGGCAATAGTCATGGTATGGCTCTCTCTTTTTATAATAATGGCCTGATGTCGTTGACACAGTTCATTGATTTCCCTTTCCATTAATACATTTTCCTTGTTTCTCATTTTCTATATTCCTTTAATGCTGAAGCAATTTGAAAATCTTATTTTTCGAAATAATATGTTTGAAAATAGAGTAGCTTTTAAATTTAACTATTTAAAATTTAAAAGTTTCCTGACATTTCAATTTTAAAGATTCATTTTTAGTATCACAAATGGTACGCCAGTAGATAACGCCGGTTTTGGTATCTTGGGTTGGTTTTAAGGTGGTAGTGAGCCCATTGAGATTTTGTTGCCCGACGATGATTATTTCTCCGTCTTTTACCGTAACGGTGTTGATATAGCGGCTATTATGACCTGATGGGATTGATGCATGGCCAGTATTACAGTCTTTGTAGTTTTCTGTTTCAAAACGACAAAGTTCAACGCCAGATTTATAAGGCACAATAGTTTGTAGCATATCGGTTAATGCTGCTTTTTGGATATATCCCTGATAACTGGGAATAGCAATTGCGCCAAGGATAGACACAATTGCCATAACAATCATCAATTCCATTAATGTAAACCCTTGTTGGTTCATTCTTCCTCCTTTGTGTGTTTTCTCATGGTATGGCGCATGATCTCCGATAGATGTCGGCGTTCATAAGGATGACAGAAACAGAGAAAAATAAAATAGCTTCAGTAATAGTTATGGAAATAGCTCGAAAAAATAACTATTCGTTACATTTTTTACAGAGGAATTTTCGAGCTGGTTCGCAAATGAAAAACACGCCAGAAATAGTACTCGATTGAAAATGCTAACATGTTAACCTGTTACACTTTGAGTGGTGCCATTCCACTTGGTTGGGAATATTGCTGTTGAGATATTGAGGAGAGTAAAAGAATGAAGCTGCATGAAGGGTGGATTGATGGTGCAAGGAAGGTAATCTCTCCATATTATGATCTGCGTCCAGAAGGTGAAATCCCATCATTACTGGTCATTCATAACATCAGTTTACCTCCCGGCAAGTTTGGCGGGCCTTATATCGATCAGCTATTTATGGGAACGCTGAATTCAGATGAAGATCCGTTCTTTAATGAGATAAAGGGATTATGTGTTTCTGCTCATTGCTTAATCGGCCGCGATGGAGAAATTGTGCAATATGTCCCTTTTGATAAAAGAGCTTGGCATGCTGGCGTATCCTGCTACTGTGACCGTGAGAAATGTAATGACTTCTCGATAGGTATTGAGTTGGAAGGAACGGATTATGAGCCATTTAGTGAAATCCAGTACCTCAGATTGGCGGAAGTTACCCAACTGCTTATCTGTCACTTTCCTGATATCCGCAATAATATTACGGGGCACAGTGATATCGCTCCGGGTAGGAAAACCGACCCAGGGCCTTATTTTTATTGGGAACATTATCGGCAACTATTGAAGGAGCGAGTTGAATGACTCTCTTTATTCTATTGTTAGTACTGGCATGGGAACGTGTTTTTAAGATGGGCGACCATTGGCAGTTGGAACGCTATTTGTCCCCTTTGTTTGCCATAATGAAATTATTTTCATTATGGAGCAGTTTGGGTATGACCCTGCTGGTCGCATTACTGACCTGGAAACTTATTGATGTTTTGAGTGATGTGGTTTTTGGTGTACCGGGAATTCTGCTGTATATCATGATCAGCTTGTTGTGTATTGGTGCAGGGTCTCTGCGTTATGACTATCGAGAATATCTTCGAGCTGTACGTCTTGATGATCTGGATCAGCAAAATAATCATCTTGCCCGTTTGACGATGATACAGGGAACTTTACCTGATACCACAAAAGATGAGCGGCTGCGTGAGATACAGAATGCATTGATCTGGATAAATTTCCGTTATTATCTTGCACCGATTTTCTGGTTGGTAGTGATGGGAAAATTAGGCCCTGCAATCTTAATGGGGTACGGTTTCTTGAGGGGTTATCAAGGATGGTTGGCACAACACGGAACGGCTGTGCAACGTGCACAAACTGGGGTTGATAGTTTGCTGCACTGTCTAGATTGGGTTCCTGCACGTCTGGCGGGGATCGCTTATGCTTTATTAGGGCATGGGGAAAAAGCATTGCCAGCTTGGGTTGCATCCCTCAGTGATCTTCGGACATCGCAATATAAGGTGGTAAGTCAATTGGCTCAGTTTGCCTTAAGTAAGGAACCTCATCTTAATCCAATAGAAACTCCTGTTGCGGCTGTTAGGTTAGCGAAAAAGGCGACATTGACTATTGTGATTATTGTTGCATTGTTGACGATCTATGGAGCATTAGCTTAACGAATGAAAAAGAGTCACTGGGGGAATGAAAGCCTCCAGAGAAATAACAAACAAAACAACAAGTTGGAAGATGAAGGATATATAAATGTGAAAGGGGTCTGGTTTTAAGATTCCTTTCTTTTTAAATCATTCGGTTAATAATATATTTTATTTTTTGTCATCTTTGTTTATTTATTATTTAAATTTATGAGTTATGATGTTATATAGTGAAAATAATTAGATGAACATTGCTCCATAATAACTGTTTTTTCACTGCGATTTGTATTTAAGTGATTAATTTTATATTTATTGATGAAGTGTTATTTTTCTAAATATTATGATTTCTCTTTTTTATATGGATACATGAATTGATAAATAGTCTGGATTATTCAGATTAAAATAGAAATGCCTGACTATTTATAATAGGGTCTAATTGTTTTTTCTATATGGAAATATTTTTCTAAATTTGAAACATATGACGATATGTAAACACTAAAAC
>NZ_JANAIF010000033.1:0-38476 GCF_024721015.1 Xenorhabdus bovienii | reverse complement strand
TAATAAACTAATAAACTAATAAACTAATAAACTAATAAACTAATAAACTAATAAACTAATAAACTAATAAACTAATAAACTAATATAGAGTAATAGAGTAATAGAGTAATAGAGTAATAGAGTAATGAAATATCTATCAATAAAAAACAACAAAACATTAGAATGATACCATCCTCCCAGGAATAAAAATAATGTTATGGACATATATAAAACGTAGATAATAGAAATGCCAACCTAGGGAATATTTTAACTATTCAGGAATTATCTATATTAGGATTATTAATATTAATGTAGCATTTTTCACAGGCCAATTCCCGTCATGACGTTAAGGATAACGTTGGCGGGAATTTTTTTTGGTCAGGTGTTTGGAGAGAGGGAACCAAGTTAATTTGGTTGACCTATTAACCATTATTGATTATTACTCATCTATCAAATTTAATTGAATTAATATACATAGTATATGAATAAATATAAATTATATTCCTAACTGTAACGATTCGGCTTGCCTATCTATACGTTTTTAAAAGTTAAACCCCATCAAATTTTTTTACCTGAAAATCCTTTTTGGTTATAATTTTTTGATAAAAATTAAAATAATTTGTTAAAATTTGCAGATTTTTATGATTTAGCTCAAGGTCTTTATAGACAGCTAATGAATACTTTGTTACTTTAAGACCCTGTATTCTAAATTGGTATTACCAATTGACTATAGCCCGATTAACTGAGGCTGAATTGATCACGATCCAGTTGATCTGACCCAGTTATCATGACTAGTCCGAAGCAACATTTACTCATTGAATGGCTTACAGCAGATATGGCCTATAGCAAGATTCGCCAACCAAAGTTATCAGATGTGATTGAGCAGCGTCTTGAACATCTCATTCTCGAAGGCTCGTTACGCCCGGGAGAAAAGCTGCTGCCTGAGCGTGAGCTGGCAAAGCAGTTTGAGGTATCACGCCCTTCACTACGCGAAGCTATTCAAAAATTGGAAGCCAAGGGCTTTCTTTTCCGTCGTCAGGGCGGGGGAACTTTCGTGCAGAGTAATCTCTGGCAAAGTTTCAGCGACCCACTCGCCCGGCTTATTGCAGATAATCAAGAATCTCAATTTGATCTCCTTGAGGCGCGCCATGCGCTGGAAGGTATCGCGGCATATTATGCGGCTCTTAGGGGAACCGATGAAGATTTCGAGCGCATCGAAAAAAGCCACTTTGCCATTCAGGAAGCCCAGCAAAGCGGTGATGTTAAAGCGGAATCAGATGCTGTCCTGCAATATCAGCTTGTTGTCACTGAAGCTGCCCATAACGTGGTATTGCTACATTTGCTGCGCTGTATGATCCCCATACTGGAACAAAATATCCGACGCAACTTCGAATTCATCTATACCCGCAAGGAAATGTTAGCCGCTGTTAGTAACCACAGGGCAGAGATTTTTCGTGCGATCATGGCGAGAGAACCGGAAAAAGCCCGTGAGGCTTCGCATCGCCATTTGGCCTTTATTGAAGAAGTTTTATTGGATCTGACTCGTGAGCATACTCGTCGTGAGCGCTCACTACGCCGGCTCCAGCAACATCAGGAATAAATGCCTATCCTCAAGGGCGTCATTGACAATTAAAACTCCCGGATGGGGTAGGTTCTATAATCTTGGCTGTACAGATCTTGGCTGCTGCGTCTGTACAGTTCGTCAACTCTTTATTCAAGAGTTTTAGCGGCAACATATAGCAGGGCCTATCTTCCGGTCATGACTGGCAAAACGTCAAAAGGTATGACCAGAAGATAGGCTCCAAAACAACCATTAGAAATAGATAACAGATAAGGAATACACCATGTCAGATATTTTGAAAAATGACGTGGATCCGATCGAAACTCGCGATTGGTTACAGGCGATCGAATCGGTCATCCGTGAAGAGGGTGTTGAGCGTGCTCAGTTCCTGATTGATCAGGTTTTGAACGGGGCCCGCAAAGGTGGAGTTAGCGTTGCAGCAGGTGTTGCAAGTCGTGATTACATCAACACTATTCCTGTTGAGGATGAGCCTGCTTACCCTGGCAATCTGGATTTGGAGCGTCGTATCCGCTCTGCTATTCGCTGGAATGCGGTGATGACCGTTCTGCGTGCATCCAAGAAAGATCTAGATCTGGGCGGCCACATGGCTTCATTCCAGTCTTCTGCTACTTTTTACGACGTTTGCTTTAACCATTTCTTCCGCGCTCGCAATGAAAATGATGGCGGCGACTTGGTTTACTTCCAGGGCCATATTTCTCCGGGCGTTTATGCACGTGCTTTCCTGGAAGGCCGTTTGACTGAAGAGCAGATGAACAATTTCCGTCAGGAAATTGGTGGTAATGGCCTGTCTTCTTATCCGCATCCAAAATTGATGCCTGATTTCTGGCAGTTCCCTACGGTTTCAATGGGTCTGGGCCCAATTTCTGCTATTTATCAGGCTAAATTCCTGAAATATTTGGAACACCGTGGTCTGAAGAATACGTCTCAACAAACCGTTTATGCTTTCTTGGGCGACGGTGAAATGGATGAACCAGAATCCAAAGGTGCGATCACTATCGCAACTCGTGAAAAACTGGACAACCTTGTCTTCGTTATCAACTGTAACTTACAGCGTCTTGATGGCCCAGTGACTGGTAACGGCAAAATCGTTAACGAACTGGAAGGTATCTTCGCAGGTGCTGGCTGGAAAGTGCTGAAAGTTCTGTGGGGCGAGCGTTGGGACGAACTGCTGCGTAAAGACACTAGCGGTAAACTGGTTCAACTGATGAATGAGACTCTGGATGGTGACTACCAGACATTCAAGTCCAAAGATGGCACTTATGTGCGTGAGCACTTCTTCGGCCGTTACCCAGAAACCGCAGCATTGGTCAAAGATATGACTGATGATGAAATCTGGGCTCTGAACCGCGGTGGTCATGATCCTAAGAAAGTCTATGCTGCACTGAATCAAGCGCAGAATACTACGGGTCAACCAACGGTAATTCTGGCTCAGACCATCAAGGGTTATGGTATGGGTGATACCGCTGAAGGTAAAAACATTGCCCATCAGGTTAAGAAAATGAATATGGAAGGTGTCCGTCACTTCCGTGATCGTTTCAATGTGCCTGTGTCTGATGAACAAATTGAAAAACTGCCATACGTCACTTTTGATAAAGACTCTGAAGAGTCCAAATATCTGCATGAGCGTCGTAATGCGCTGGGTGGTTACCTGCCAAGCCGTCGTGTAAACTTCGATGAAAAACTGGAAATTCCTGCACTGGAAGACTTCAGCTCACTACTGGAAGAACAATCCAAAGAAATTTCTACTACTATCGCCTTCGTTCGTGCACTGAACGTTATGCTGAAGAATAAGTCGATCAAAGATCGTCTGGTTCCAATCATCGCTGACGAAGCACGTACTTTCGGTATGGAAGGTTTGTTCCGTCAAATCGGTATCTACAGCCCGAATGGTCAGCAATATACTCCGCAAGACCGTGAGCAGGTTGCATACTATAAAGAAGACGCCAAAGGCCAGATCCTGCAGGAAGGTATCAACGAGCTAGGTGCCGCCTCATCTTGGCTGGCTGCTGCAACTTCATACAGCACCAACAACCTGCCAATGATTCCGTTCTACATTTACTATTCTATGTTCGGATTCCAGCGTATCGGTGATCTGTGCTGGGCGGCTGGCGACCAACAGGCTCGTGGCTTCCTGGTAGGCGGTACTTCTGGCCGTACGACTCTGAACGGTGAAGGTTTGCAGCACGAAGATGGCCATAGCCACATTCAGTCTCTGACTATTCCTAACTGTATCTCTTACGATCCAGCATTCGCTTATGAAGTGGCTGTTATCATGCATGACGGTTTAGAGCGCATGTATGGTGAGAAACAAGAAAATATCTACTACTATATCACTACACTGAACGAAAACTACCACATGCCAGCAATGCCTGCGGGTGCTGAGGAAGGTATCCGTAAAGGTATCTATAAGCTGGAAGCTTTTGACAGTGCGAAAGGTAAAGTTCAGTTGCTGGGTTCTGGTTCTATCCTGCGTCATGTTCGTGAAGCAGCTAAGATCCTGTCTGACGAGTATGGTATTGGTTCTGATGTATACAGCGTAACGTCCTTCACTGAACTGGCGCGTGATGGTCAGGATTGTGAGCGTTGGAATATGCTGCACCCATCAGAGGAACCACGTGTTCCTTATATTGCGCAGATCATGAATGAAGCACCAGCAGTAGCGTCTACTGACTACATGAAGCTGTTCGCAGAGCAGGTTCGTAACTTCGTCCCTGCAAGCGAATTCCGCGTATTAGGTACTGACGGTTTCGGTCGTTCTGACAGCCGTGAAAACCTGCGTCATCACTTTGAAGTTGATGCTTCTTACGTGGTTGTTGCTGCTCTGGGTGAATTGGCTAAACGCGGCGAAGTTGATGTGAAAGTCGTTGAAGAAGCTATTAAAAAATATAACATCAACCCAGAAAAAGTTAACCCACGTCTGGCATAAGAGGTAAAGATTAATGTCTATTGAAATTAACGTACCTGATATCGGTGCTGATGAAGTTGAAGTTACCGAGATTCTGGTGAAAGCGGGTGACACCGTAGAAGCAGAGCAGTCACTGATCACTGTTGAAGGTGACAAGGCTTCCATGGAAGTCCCATCACCACAGGCCGGTGTGGTTAAAGAAATCAAAGTTGCAGTTGGTGACAAAATTGAAACCGGCAAACTGATCATGATTTTTGAGTCCGCAAAGGGTGCAGCAGAAGCTGCACCTGTGCAACAGAAAGCAGCAGCTCTGGCGGCGGCACCTGTGGCGGCTGAAAGCAAAGAAGTCAACGTACCTGACATCGGTGGTGATGAAGTTGAAGTTACCGAAATCATGGTAAAAGTCGGTGACACCATCACTGAAGAGCAGTCCCTGATCACCGTAGAAGGCGACAAGGCTTCTATGGAAGTTCCTGCTCCATTCGCAGGTACTGTGAAAGAAATCAAGATTGCGGCTGGCGATAAAGTCAAAACAGGTTCTCTGATCATGGTATTCGAAGTTGCAGGTTCTGGCACAGCGCCAGCGGCAACTCTAGCTCCAGTAGCAGCGGCTCCTGCGGCGTCAGCAGCAAAAGAAGTCAACGTACCTGACATCGGTGGTGATGAAGTTGACGTTACCGAAATCATGGTAAAAGTTGGTGACACCATCACTGAAGAGCAGTCCCTGATCACCGTTGAAGGTGACAAGGCTTCCATGGAAGTCCCTGCACCATTCGCGGGTACTGTGAAAGAAATCAAGATTGCCGTTGGCGATAAAGTCAAAACGGGTTCTCTGATCATGGTATTCGAAGTGGCGGGCGCAGCTCCTGCCGTAGCACTGGCAGCGGCACCATCTCTTGCGGTTGAATCGGTGAAAGCAGCTCCAGAGGCTAGCCAGCCAGCAGAAGGCAAGAACGAATTCGCAGAAAATGACGCTTACGTTCATGCGACTCCCGTCATTCGTCGTCTGGCGCGTGAATTTGGTGTGAATCTGGCGAAAGTGAAAAGCACAGGTCGCAAAGGCCGTATCCTGCGCGAAGACATTCAGGCTTACGTAAAAAATGCGATTAAACGCGCAGAAGCAGCGCCTACTGCTGCTGCGGGTGGTGGCATGCCAGGTATGCTGCCTTGGCCGAAAATTGATTTCAGCAAGTTCGGTGAAATCGAAGAAGTTGAAATGAGCCGCATCCAGAAAATCTCCGGTGCTAACCTGAGTCGTAACTGGGTCATGATCCCTCATGTTAACCTGTTCGATGAAGCGGATATCACTGAAGTTGAGGCGTTCCGTGCACAGCAGAATAAAGAAGCTGAGAAGAAACAGCTGGGCGTGAAGATCACTCCGCTGGTATTCGTGATGAAAGCGGCGGCGAAAGCGCTGGAAGCCATGCCTCGCTTTAACAGTTCTATCTCTGAAGATGGCCAGAAGCTGATCCTGAAAAAATACATCAACATCGGTATCGCGGTTGATACACCTAACGGTCTGGTTGTTCCTGTGTTCAAAGATGTCAACAAGAAAGGCATCATCGAACTGTCAAGAGAACTGGCTGAAGTATCCAAGAAAGCACGTGCTGGTAAGCTGACGGCTTCCGACATGCAGGGGGGTTGCTTCACCATCTCTAGCTTGGGTGGTATCGGTACTACCGGCTTTGCACCTATCGTGAATGCACCAGAAGTGGCAATCATGGGGCTGTCTCGTTCTTCTATGAAACCCGTCTGGAATGGCAAGGAATTCGTTCCTCGTCTGATTCTGCCTATGTCTCTGTCTTTCGACCACCGAGTGATTGATGGAGCAGATGGTGCACGTTTCATCACTTATATTAATGAAGTGATGAGCGATATCCGCCGTCTGGCGATGTAATATGAAGGCCGGTGAGTAACCGGCCTGATGATTACTATCCTTTATAATTACGATCGTGACAGATATTTTAGACTTACATCTAGCATGTTGGGATTTCTGTCACGTTAACGCGCTTTTCAGGTTATTTACAATTCTGTAAACTGCTCGCGGTGTGTACGTCCCGGTGGAATATGGTTTTTTTTCGTCTGACCCGCCGGACAAACAATTAAGAGGTCATGATGAGTACTGAAATTAAAGCCCAGGTAGTGGTGCTTGGAGCAGGCCCTGCTGGGTATTCTGCTGCTTTCCGTTGTGCAGACTTAGGTTTGGATACCGTACTGGTGGAGCGCTACTCTACTCTCGGTGGTGTTTGCCTTAACGTCGGTTGTATCCCATCCAAAGCGCTGCTTCATGTTGCAAAAGTGATTGAAGAAGCAAAAGCACTGGCACAACACGGTATTGTGTTTGGTGAGCCACAAACTGATATCGACAAAATCCGTCTCTGGAAAGAAAAAGTGATTTCCCAGCTGACAGGTGGTCTGGGCGGTATGGCTAAGGGCCGTAAAGTTAATGTTGTTAACGGCATTGGTAAATTTACAGGCGCTAACACTTTGGTAGTAGAAAGCGAGAAAGGCGCAACAACGATTAATTTTGATAATGCCATTATCGCTGCGGGTTCACGCCCAATTCAACTGCCATTCATTCCACATGATGATCCTCGCGTATGGGATTCTACCGATGCACTGGAACTGAAAACTGTTCCGGAACGTCTGCTGGTTATGGGCGGCGGTATTATCGGTCTGGAAATGGGAACGGTTTACCATGCACTGGGCTCTCAGATTGACGTGGTAGAAATGTTCGATCAGGTTATTCCTGCTGCGGACAAAGATATTGTTAAAGTGTTCACTAAACGCATCAGCAAGAAATTCAACCTGATGCTGGAAACCAAAGTGACCGCAGTAGAAGCTAAAGAAGATGGCATCTACGTAACGATGGAAGGCAAGAAAGCGCCAGCAGAACCACAGCGTTATGATGCAGTTCTGGTTGCTATCGGCCGTGTACCTAATGGTAAGTCGCTCGACGCGGGTCAAGCGGGTGTTGAAGTTGATGAGCGTGGCTTTATCCATGTGGATAAGCAAATGCGTACTAACGTGCCTCATATCTTTGCCATCGGTGATATCGTTGGTCAGCCAATGCTGGCACACAAAGGTGTTCATGAAGGTCACGTTGCGGCTGAAGTTATCTCTGGTAAGAAACACTACTTCGATCCAAAAGTGATTCCATCCATTGCCTACACTGAGCCAGAAGTGGCTTGGGTTGGTCTGACTGAGAAAGAAGCGAAAGAGAAAGGCATCAGCTACGAAACCGCCACTTTCCCATGGGCGGCGTCAGGCCGTGCAATCGCATCTGACTGTTCAGATGGTATGACCAAACTGATTTTCGACAAAGAAAGCAACCGTATTATCGGTGGTGCTATTGTCGGCACTAACGGTGGTGAGCTGTTGGGTGAAATCGGTCTGGCTATTGAAATGGGTTGTGATGCGGAAGATATCGCTCTGACTATTCACGCTCACCCAACACTGTATGAATCAATCGGTATGGCTGCGGAAATGTATGAAGGCAGCATTACTGATTTGCCAAATCCTAAGGCAAAGAAAAAGAAATAATTCTTTAGATTTCGCAGTATATTGAATCTTTGTGCCAAGCGGCTCCCATTCAGGGGGCCGTTTTTAGTTTAAGCAAATTTTATTGTATTGTTCGGAGTTTAAAGGTTTTCATCTGTATTTCATGGTGAAAATCTCTGTAAGGGGAGCCTAGTCTGTTAGCAGATTTGAAAGCCCCGCTGACTCAGAAAATATAACAGGGAAATATAACAGATAGAAATGGAGGCATTTTCAGGCTTAAGTAGAAAAAAATGGTATATAAAACTGTAATACTCTCTTTGTGTCTCGTTATCTAACATTTTATCATGGCATAATGTTACTTTTATGTGAATGAATTAA
Source organism: Xenorhabdus bovienii (assembly GCF_024721015.1). Lineage (GTDB taxonomy): Bacteria > Pseudomonadota > Gammaproteobacteria > Enterobacterales > Enterobacteriaceae > Xenorhabdus > Xenorhabdus bovienii. The sequence goes on along the minus strand of NZ_JANAIF010000033.1, from coordinate 30,131 downwards.
CATGCCATTCAAAATTTGGTATGCTAAGCGCCCGAAGCTCGACATAATCCTGAAGTTATGCGAGTAAAATCCTCTGACCTGACACCCTTGATGGTTGTTCTTTGATGATCGTTACCGGGTGCAGACAGCCGGGTATATAAAATGACAATGAGAGCGAGGAGTAAGTCGTGCTAGAAGAATACCGCAAGCACGTAGCCGAGCGTGCAGCTCAAGGCATCGTCCCTAAGCCATTAGACGCAGCTCAAGCAGCAGCGCTGGTCGAATTACTGAAGAACCCACCTAAAGGTGAAGAAGATTTCTTGTTAGATCTACTGACCAACCGTGTTCCTCCTGGTGTTGATGAGGCCGCTTATGTGAAGGCCGGTTTCCTTGCCGCTATTGCCAAGAGTGAGACAGCCTCACCCCTTGTTACGCGGGAAAAAGCCATCGAATTATTGGGAACTATGCAGGGCGGGTACAATATCCACGCTTTGATTGATGCCCTCGATGACGAAAAACTAGCTCCAATCTCAGTGAAAGCGCTTTCTCATACTTTGCTGATGTTCGATAGCTTTTATGATGTGGAAGAAAAAGCAAAAGCTGGCAATTCTCATGCTAAACAAATTATCCAGTCATGGGCAGATGCTAAGTGGTTCTTGGGGCGTCCTGAACTGGCAGAAAAAATTACCATTACCGTTTTTAAGGTCACTGGTGAAACTAATACCGATGATCTATCCCCTGCACAAGATGCGTGGTCACGTCCAGATATCCCTCTGCATGCTCTGGCAATGCTCAAGAATGCTCGTGAAGGCATTGAGCCTGATCAAGCCGGTGCCGTTGGCCCAATCAAGCAAATCGAAGAACTGAACAAAAAAGGCCATCCTTTGGCCTATGTCGGTGATGTTGTGGGTACGGGTTCTTCCCGTAAATCTGCAACTAATTCCGTCCTGTGGTTCATGGGTGAAGATATTCCATTTGTGCCTAACAAGCGCGGTGGTGGCGTAGTATTGGGCGGAAAAATTGCCCCAATTTTCTTCAATACCATGGAAGATGCAGGCGCGTTGCCAATTGAGGTGGATGTTTCCAATCTCAATATGGGAGATGTCATTGACATTTACCCTTATAAAGGCGAAATCCGTCACCATGACACCAATGAATTGCTGGCAACCTTTGGGCTGAAAACTGATGTACTTCTCGATGAAGTGCGCGCTGGTGGCCGTATTCCGTTGATTATCGGCCGTGGCTTGACGACGAAAGCCCGTGAATCACTGGAATTGCCACACAGTGATGTATTCCGTCAGGCAAAAGCAATTGAGAAAAGTGAACGCGGTTTCTCACTGGCGCAGAAAATGGTGGGTCGTGCCTGTGGTACGACGGGAATTCGTCCAGGCGAATATTGTGAGCCTAAGATGACTTCTGTGGGGTCTCAGGACACCACCGGGCCAATGACACGGGATGAATTGAAAGATTTGGCTTGTCTTGGCTTCTCTGCGGATCTGGTCATGCAGTCATTCTGTCATACTGCGGCTTATCCAAAACCTGTAGATGTGACTACACACCACACGTTGCCTGATTTCATCATGAACCGTGGTGGGGTATCGCTGCGTCCGGGCGATGGGATTATCCATTCATGGCTGAACCGCATGTTATTGCCGGATACGGTGGGTACAGGTGGTGACTCCCATACCCGCTTCCCAATTGGTATCTCTTTCCCAGCAGGATCTGGGCTGGTTGCATTTGCTGCTGCAACAGGCGTAATGCCGCTGGATATGCCTGAATCTGTATTGGTGCGTTTTAAAGGTAAAATGCAACCCGGTATTACCCTGCGCGATCTGGTTCATGCCATTCCTTATTATGCCATTCAGCAAGGTCTGCTGACTGTTGAGAAGAAAGGTAAGAAAAATATTTTCTCTGGCCGCATCCTTGAAATTGAAGGTCTGCCAGAACTGAAAGTTGAACAAGCCTTTGAATTGGCGGATGCGTCTGCGGAACGTTCTGCAGCAGGTTGTACCATCAATCTGGATAAAGCGCCTATCACTGAATACCTGCAATCTAATATCGTATTGCTGAAATGGATGATTGCGGAAGGTTATGGGGATCGCCGAACACTGGAACGCCGTATCATCGGTATGGAAAATTGGCTGAAAGATCCTCAATTGCTGGAAGCCGATGCGGATGCTGAATACGCTGCTGTTATTGAAATCGATCTGGAAGAAATCAAAGAACCTATTTTATGTGCGCCGAATGATCCTGATGATGCGCGTCTGTTATCAGCAGTTGCCAACAGCAAAATTGATGAAGTCTTTATCGGTTCCTGTATGACTAATATCGGTCACTTCCGTGCTGCGGGCAAATTGCTGGATCAACATAAAGGCCAGTTACCGACTCGCCTGTGGGTTGCTCCACCAACCAAAATGGATGCCGCCCAACTGACGGAAGAAGGTTACTACAGCATCTTTGGCAAGAGTGGGGCGCGTGTCGAAATCCCGGGTTGTTCATTATGCATGGGGAATCAGGCGCGTGTTGCGGATGGAGCAACGGTGGTATCCACTTCCACCCGTAACTTCCCTAACCGTCTGGGCGCTGGGGCGAATGTTTATCTGGCCTCTGCGGAGCTGGCTGCGGTGGCTTCATTGCTGGGCCGCCTGCCAATGCCGGAAGAGTATCTGCAATTCATGGACAAAGTCGATGAAACCGCAGCAGATACTTATCGCTACCTCAATTTTGATCAATTGAACCAGTACACCGAAAAAGCGGATGAAGTGATCTTCCAAACGGCTGTATAAAAAAGTATATTGCAAAAAAAAAGGAGGCAGATGCCTCCTTTTTTTATGGTAGCTTTTGTGTCAGTTTGTGGACTGTCTCTGAGGTGAGAGCTGCGGAAATGTTTAAAATCCAGATGTGGTTGATATCAACAATATAGTGGGGTGCATGATGGAATATGAATTTACGCAGGATATTGCGGGTCACGTTACAACTTCTTTTTCGATGGATCATGAAGCGATTGGTCATTGGTTGAATGAAGAAGTTAAAGGTGATTTGAGTGTATTGGATAAAATAACTTCAGCACTGGCGGGCATCAAAGGCAGTGAGCGCCAATGGCAATTGATCGGTCATGAATACACATTATTGATGAGTGAGGGAGAAATCATGATTAGGGCTAACCAACTCCAGTTCGATACAGAAATGGTGGAAGAGGGGATGAGTTACTATGATAACGAGAGTCTGGCTTTTTGTGGAACAGACGATTTTATCGATATGTTAGCCGACTATAAAGATTTTGTTTTGCAAAAAAACCAAAGATAAGTGTTAGTGTTCAACCAAAGAGGGTTTTCTGCCATAATCGATATTCCATCACTTTTGTATGTTGTAGTACTGGTTTTTCCGTTTGTTTTTTGCATAGTGGCCTATGTTATCAGGTGAGGTTATAGCTGATAACAGCACTGAATGAGATAGGTTCCAACAATAAAAGGTGGGCTTTTTTATGGAAGAGATCAATCTATCAGGTGAGATTGATAAAGCAGCAAATTGGTTTGCCAGCAATCAGGAGCTATTGATTCAATATGCGGTGAATGTTGTGTCGGCCATCGTCATTCTGATCGTGGGCTTGCTTGTTGCTAAACTGGCTAATAAAACAGTTAAGCGCGTCATGTCATTGCGTGGCATTGATGCAACTATCTCTGATTTTTTGTCCGCGATTATTCGTTATGCCATCATCGCGTTTGCAATTATCGCAGTGCTTGGAAAATTGGGCATTCAGACAGCGTCTGTCATTGCAGTTATTGGTGCTGCTGGTTTGGCGGTAGGTTTGGCATTACAGGGATCGCTGTCAAATTTTGCTGCGGGTGTTCTTCTGGTGATTTTCCGGCCACTCCGTACGGGTGAATATGTCATTATTGGCGGCGCGGAAGGAACGGTTGTACAAGTACAGATTTTCTCTACAACGCTGCGTAGTGGTGATGATCGTATCATCGTGATCCCTAACGGAAAGATTATTGCGAACGACATTATCAATACCAGCCGTGAGCCGAACCGTCGTACTCAGATTATGGTTGGTGTTGCTTATAACGCGGATATTGATGAAGTGAAAAGAGTGCTGGGTGATGTGGTTAAAGCGGACAAACGCATTCAACATGAAAAAGGTATCACCATTCGTCTGCACGAAATGGCACCTTCATCACTGAACTTTATTGTGCGTGTATGGACAAGCAATGATGATGCCTGGAGTGTTTACTGGGATCTGATGGAAGGTTTCAAACGTACTCTGGATCAGCACAATATCAGCATTCCATTCCCACAAATGGATGTCTATCTGCATCAGCAGCAAGCTGCCGTACAGAAGAAGATAGACGAATAATAAAAGTAGCTTGGTGTGAGTAGTGAAAATTCTCACACCAAGCTTAAGCAGTTTTACCTGCTTCTTCTTCCATCATGCTGATATTTGACTATATTATTGATATTTATTATTAAATTATCTAATGATGAATAAGAATTATTCATTTTTACTCATATATGATCTTTCCTAATATGCATATATAACATAGCTAATTGAGTAATTATTAGGGGCTTCTGCATGCTTTCGACATTTATACAGGGCTTTTTTCTTGGTGCTGCCATGATCCTCCCGCTTGGACCACAAAATGTTTTTGTGATGCAGCAGGGAAGTAGAAAACAGTTTCATTTAATGAGCGCAACGTTATGTGCCACCAGCGACATTGTTCTCATCACGGCGGGGGTATTTGGAGGAAGTGCTTTGCTTGGGCAATCGGCGTTTCTGCTGCAAGCGGTGACATGGGGCGGAGTGGCATTTTTGCTATGGTATGGATGGAGTGCTTTTCGAGTGGCGTTATCAGCGAATATCGAACTCTCCCGTTCTGAGAATATTGTCCAGAACCGCTGGCGAGTCATCGTGACATTATTTGCTGTAACGTGGCTGAATCCGCATGTTTATCTGGATACCTTTGTGGTATTAGGTAGCGTGGGAGGAGGACTGTCATCGGAACTTAGACCGTGGTTTACCGTTGGGGCGGCTACGGCATCCATAAGCTGGTTTTTTGCATTGTCAATTCTGGCTGCCTGGTTTTCACCCGTACTCAATCAGCCTCGATCACAAAGAATCATTAACCTCTTTGTTGGTTGTGTGATGTGGTATATCGCATGGAGTTTGCTCAAACAGGGATTACAGATTTTTTATTGAGTTACATACTACTTTATAGATAGTGTGCTAATGTTTCTGGAAAGCGCTTTGTCTTACTGTAAACTGTAAAAAGTGCCTGTTTACTTGTTGTATCCGAAGGAGGTTTTGTGAAACATAAATCACTGATATTCGCTGCAATGATGGCAGTAGGAAGTTTGTCCTGTATGGCTGCTTCTGCTGCTGAATTACCCCCCGCCCCACATATATCTACTTCTGGTAATGCGATCATCAAAGCAGCGCCGGATATAGCGACTTTGATGATCCATGTGAAAGTGACTCAAAAAAGTGCAGCAGACGCAAAGCAGAAAGTGGATGAACGCGTCGCAAAATATTTTGATTTCTTGAAAACCAATGGTATTGACAAGAAAGAGATTAATGCGGCCAATTTACGCACTCAGCCAGAATATAAATACGAACAAAAGACGGGTAAATCAACTATTACGGGTTATAGTGCATCACGTTCAGTTGAAGTCAAAGTTCGTCAGTTGGATCAACTGAGTACATTATTGGATGGTGCATTGAAAGCAGGATTGAATGAGATCAGTTCAGTGCAGTTCAGTGTCGATAATCCACAGCGTTATCGTGATGAAGCTAGACAGAAAGCCATTGAAAATGCGATTCAGCAGGCGACTGCACTGGCAAAAGGCTTCAACAGCAAGTTAGGCCCTGTGTATAGCGTCACTTATCGTTCCCCTGAAGCCGTGCCTTTTCCAATGAGCCGCCTGAAATACAGGTCAGCGCTTATGGCCGCAGCTCCTGCTGAGGATTCAGCCAGTGAAACTTATGAACCACAAAGCATCGAATTCTCTGATCAGGTTGAAGCGGTTTTTGAATTGCAACGCTAACTAATTTCATCTTCCTGACGTAACATCTGGCGCCCTAGTTTCAGTAGGGTGTCAGTGACTTTTCTCATCGCGCCACTTTCTGGAGCAAAACGGTGCCAATAAAGCATACGGCGCTGACATAGCCCTGGAGTTAAATCAATTAATTCGCCGGCTTGCAGCTCTTTGTCGACTTGCAGGTGTGGGATCATGCAGCATGTCGAGCCTTGTTTTGCTAATTGAACGAATGCTTCAGAGGAATTCACAATATGGCAGGGAACACTGCCCGGTGATAAATCAAAATGCTGCTGTAAAAATGCCTGATGCATATCATCCAAATGGTCGAATGCAACCGCAGGGGCTTTTAGTAAAGCTGAACGAGTGACGCCATTCGGAAAGAATCGTTCAGCGAATTTAGGCGATGCCACAAACAGATAATCGAGGGCGCCTAATTTATCCACCAGGCAGCTTGGCAGTGGCTGTGATTGAATACTGATAGCTCCGACGACTTCTCCGCGCCGCAAACTTTCTTGAGTACGGGTCTCATCTTCCACCTGAATATTGAGTCGGATAGGGACATCGGATAAAACAGGATGGAGCGCTGGCAAGAGCCACGTTGCCAAACTGTCGGCATTGACTGCAAGTGAGAGCAGTAACGGGATATCGTTACCATTTTCATCGCCGAGCCATTGTGCTTCCAGCAATTCTACCTGATGTAATAGTGCGAGCAGTTTTTGTCCTTGTTCTGTAGGGTGAGGGGGAACGGTGCGTACTAATAAGGGCTGCCCAAACATATTCTCTAATTGCTTGATACGTTGGGATACCGCTGACTGGGTAATACAGAGTTTTTGCGCCGCACGCTCGAAACCGCGCTCTCGGATCACTGTATCCAACGCTTGTAGGGATCGGTAATCAGGACGTTTCATTGAAAATCAGATTCTCCATTCTTGCTCAGTTTTCTGTGCCATAGGGTTCTATATTTTTTTGTGCTGCACAGCACTATGCCATATTTTTTCGCCGGGTGAGGCAAAATATTGTTTATACTGGTGGCCGGATTTTTCCTTGTAACTGATTATAGGCTGTGATTGATATGACACAGGACGAACTAAAAAAAGCAGTAGGTTGGGCAGCACTGGAATACGTCAAACCCGGCACAATCGTAGGTGTTGGTACAGGTTCAACGGCATCGCATTTCATTGATGCATTAGGGACAATCAAAAATCAAATCGAAGGCGCAGTGTCCAGCTCGGAAGCATCGACTGAAAAATTAAAAAGTCTGGGCATTCCCATTTTTGACTGTAATGAAGTTGATAGCTTGGATATTTATGTTGATGGTGCTGACGAAATCAATGGCCATATGCATATGATCAAGGGAGGCGGCGCAGCATTGACGCGAGAAAAAATTATTGCCGCTGTTGCAAAGAAATTTATCTGTGTCATTGATGAATCAAAACAAGTCGATGTGCTGGGTAAATTCCCGCTGCCGGTTGAGGTTATCCCAATGGCGCGCTCTTACGTTGCTCGTGAACTGGTGAAATTAGGTGGAACCCCAGTTTATCGCCAGAATGTGGTCACGGATAATGGCAATGTCATTCTGGATGTTCATAATCTTGCCATTCTTGATCCCGTTGCGTTGGAAAATAAAATAAATGGTATCGTTGGCGTGGTGACGGTCGGCCTATTTGCCCATCGTGGTGCTGACGTGGTGCTGGTCGGGACAGCGGATGGCGTTAAAACGATCGTAGAATAATCGTTTATTGGGGCAGAATAATCTGCCCTTAAAATATTTCCATGTTTTTTTAAAAAATTAAAATTTAGTGAGATATATCACATTCTAGCCTAAAAATTCCTCAAAGTTCTGTTTTTAGACTGTAACAAGTCATATTACTACGTATAACAACTTTTTTACTTCGATTTACCCTGTTGCGTGAGCAAACGATTGTATTGCCGTTGCTGTTTTTTTTGTTATTTTGGTGGAATTCATTATGGATATTCTGAAAATTAAGACAACGATAGGGCGGGCAAATGGTCAAGGTATCTTTAGAAAAGGATAAGATTAAATTTTTGCTACTGGAAGGCGTTCATCAGAACACAGTTGATAACCTGCGGGCTGCGGGATACAGCAATATTGAATATCACAAAGGGGCGTTGGAACCTGAAGAATTGAAAGAAGCGATTCGTGATGCTCGCTTTGTGGGTATCCGTTCTCGTACTCAATTGACTGAAGAAATTTTCGAAGCGGCCGAAAAACTGGTTGCTGTGGGATGTTTCTGTATCGGCACCAATCAGGTTGACCTGAAAGCGGCTGAAAAACGTGGTATTCCCGTATTTAACGCACCATTTTCCAATACACGTTCCGTGGCTGAGATGGTGTTGGGTGAGTTACTGTTGCTATTACGTCGTATTCCTATTGCAAATGCGAAAGCACACAGAGGAATATGGGATAAACAGGCCAAAGGCTGTTATGAAGCACGAGGTAAGAAGCTCGGCATTATTGGTTACGGTCATATCGGTACACAGCTTGGCATTCTGGCTGAAAATATCGGCATGCATGTTCATTTCTATGATATTGAAAATAAATTGCCGTTGGGAAATGCACAGCAAGTACATCATCTGTCTGAATTGTTGAATATGAGCGATGTTGTCAGCCTGCATGTACCTGAAACAGGCTCAACAAAAAACATGATCGGCGTGGAAGAGCTGGAGCTGATGAAGCCGGGTGCAATCCTGATTAATGCCTCACGTGGCATGGTAGTGGATATTCCTGCACTCCATGACGCGCTGGAGAGCGAACATCTTTCCGGTGCGGCACTTGATGTGTTTCCGAGTGAACCTGCAACGAACAATGAGCCTTTCATCTCGCCTCTGAGCAAATTTGATAATGTATTGCTGACTCCGCATATTGGCGGATCAACACAAGAAGCCCAAGAGAATATTGGTTACGAAGTCGCGGGTAAACTGGTCAAATATTCTGACAATGGTTCTACGCTGTCAGCGGTCAACTTCCCTGAAGTTTCACTGCCTGTTCATGCCAAAGATACTCACCGACTACTGCATATCCATGAGAACCGTCCTGGCATTTTGACTAGTATCAACCAAGTTTTCACCGATCAGGAAATCAATATTGAGGCACAATACCTGCGTACCAACGGAGATATTGGCTATGTGGTCATTGATATCACGACGCAAAATTCGGCTCAGGCTGAAATGGTTCTGCAAAACCTGAAAGCTCTGCCTGGCACGATCCGCTCTCGCCTGCTTTACTGATTGCCTGGGCGAATACTATGAAAAATGGGGCTATCGTAGAAACAGTAGCCCCTGAAAAGAATAAACTGTCATTACCAGCGCCATATTTTTTCAGGCGTAATGATTTCTGGCAGAGGAATATCCCAGCTTGCACTTAGCAATGAATTAACTAATTGGAAATCGTGCGCCAACCCAATCGGATAAAAATTCTGCTGTTGCCATTTGGCGAGCGTTCTGTCGTAGAAACCGCCTCCCATCCCCAAACGTTGCCCTGTGCTATCAAAAGCCACCAGTGGAATAAACATCACATCAAGCTCAGAGACGGGCAAAACCTGCCGGACATCTAATGGTGGTTCTTCTATGTTAAAACGATTGCAGTTGAGGGAAGTCTCAGCATGGTAATGCAGGAACAGCAGATGATGCTGACTGAATGGGTGCAATACGGGCAGATAAACTTGTTTATTTTGTTGCCAAAGCTGCTGAATCAGCGGTCGGGTGTCTAATTCACCATCAAAGGCGAGATACAGGGCAATCTTGTTCGCCTGCTGGATCTTGGGATGAGACATGGCATTTTGAGCGACCTGCTGGGCAAATTGCGATTGCTGCTCTGGGGATAGATTTTGACGTAACTGTCGAATTTGTTTTCTTATGGATTTTCGGAGAGATAAAAAAGGATCTGATTGCATGAAACCTGCCTATTAATGCAGAAAAGGATACAAAACAGATAAATAAGGGGGTTCTCCAAGATGCCGCGGCAGGTGGTAACCCTTGAACCCTTGGTTCAAGGTGAACGTAGTGTCGCCCCTATTAGGCTTCTTGGTCTAGCCAAGCATGCTCACAAGAAACGGAGCACCACATTCTATAGGTATGAAATATCGGCTCAGGGGACTTACCTGCTCACGCACACCTCAGAGAAATTTTGTAGCACTTAAAACCAATCAGTTAAGAATTCATCCGTCAAGAACCTGTCTGTCGGGATCCATTCATCAGGCTTTAAGCAACGCTATAGAGCCTATTGTATGGAACTAAATGGAGAAAGCAACTGCTTATGTTCATGTATAGTGACTACTGCCTGATTTATCAACAAGGATCAGTTTATTGACAGCTAGGAGGTCAGGTAATTTTACCTTGTTCTAACAAAGCTTGTTCAATAGTCTGCTGGAGCATTTTTATTTTTTGTTCCATATTGTAGGAGTAATCACGGGTTTTCATCTTTTCCTGTGCTAACTCGTGACAAACGTTCAGCGCCACAATAAAAACCAGTTGCTCAGTGTTCGTTACTCTGGTGCGTTCTTTGAGGTTATGCAAACGCTGATCAAGTTCCTTCGCAGCAGCTTGCAAAGCCTCTACCTGCTCTGGTGGACAATTGACACGTAATGATCGCCCAAAAATCTGAATATCTACTGGTTGTGCAGACATGACACCTTCCTGATTTATTACTGTGCCGATACCTTGATTCTGGCATAAAAGCAGATTTTGGTATTAAAACAAGGCCGACAACAATCATTACCGTACAATACCAAAAGGCAACCCTCCTTATATCGGTGTGTGCTGTCTGGTATAGCGACTCCCCTTGATGGTAGCATAGCATGAACTTATATCGCCAACGATGATCAATATACATGTCTATACAAAACTCATTACCTAATTATCAATCATTTGATGAAATTTTGCATCAACAGTCAGTTGCGCTGACAGCCGCCGAAATGCACGGTCTAATCAGTGGCCTATTATGCGGTGGAAATCATGACAGTAGCTGGCAGGCACTAATGCATGATCTTACTAATGATGGCCTTGCATTTTCACAGGTGTTGGCACAGCCGATCAGGGAATTATACGAAACGACTTTTGAATCACTTGATGATAGTGATTTTGTTTTTAATCTACTGCTTCCTGATGATGAGGCGAGTGTTTTTGACTGTGCTGATGCGTTGGCGGGATGGGTAAATCATTTCCTGTTGGGATTAGGCGTGGCGAATCCGAAGCTGACAGAAAAACAGGAAATACAGGAAGTCATTACTGATTTACGTAACATCGGTATGCTGGGATACGATGAAGACGAAGATCAGGAAGAATTGTCCCAAGCTCTGGAAGAAGTATTGGAGTACGTCCGTGTTGCAGTACAACTCTGCTACATTGCCTTGGCGACACCGAAAACGGCAAATAGCGTGAAAAAAAATGAAAAGCCAACGCTACACTGATTGGCGGTTAACCAACTAATAATAATCAAATCGCAGGAGAGGGTATGACTAAACAAGAATATTTGTCCCGTCGTCAGGCATTATTGTCAAACATGGCACCGGCCAGTGCGGCCATTATTTTTGCAGCCCCGCCTGCGATGCGGAATTCAGATTGTGAATATCCCTATCGCCAGCACAGTGATCTTCTTTACCTGACTGGGTTCAACGAGCCGGAAGCGGTTCTTGTTCTGATCAAAAGTGATGAAAACCACAACCATAGCGTGTTGTTTAACCGTGTTCGTGATCTAACTGCGGAAATTTGGTTTGGTCGTCGGCTTGGTCAGGATGCTGCACTGGAAAAACTTGGGGTGGATCGCGCCCTGCCATTTGATGATCTCAGTAAACAGCTTTACCTGCTACTGAATGGTTTGGACGTAGTTTATCATGCCCAGGGAGAGTTTGAATACGCTGACAATATCGTATTCAGCGCCTTGGATACATTGCGGAAAAATAACCGTCGTAACCTCAGCGCACCATCAATGATGGCAGATTGGCGTCCGTGGCTGCATGAAATGCGGCTGTTCAAATCGGCAGCCGAACTGGACATCATGCGCAAGGCAGGCGACATCAGTGCGAAGGCTCATACGAGAGCCATGCAGAATTGTCGCCCAGGCATGTTTGAATATCAGCTTGAGGCTGAAATCCATCATGAATTTACTCGTCAGGGAGCACGTTATCCTGCTTATAACACCATCGTTGGTGCAGGAGAAAACGCCTGTATTCTGCATTACACAGAAAACGAGCGCCGCATGAAAGAGGGCGATTTGGTATTGATCGATGCGGGTTGTGAATATGAAGGATATGCCGGCGACATTACGCGGACATTCCCGGTTAACGGTAAATTCACCCGTCCCCAGCGAGAAATTTATGACATTGTGCTGCAATCTATCAATGTCTCTCTTGAACTGTACAGGCCGGGTACCAGTATTCGCAAAGTGACGGAGCATGTGGTGCGCATCATGGTTGAAGGGCTGGTCAAATTGGGGATCATGCATGGCGAAGTAGAACAATTGATCGAGACCAATGCTTATCGTCAATTTTTCATGCATGGTTTAAGTCATTGGCTGGGATTGGATGTGCACGATGTCGGGCATTATGGCATAGATCGCGATCGCATTCTGGAACCCGGCATGGTGCTGACTGTTGAACCAGGGCTTTATATCGCGCCGGATGCTGATGTACCACCGGAATACCGCGGTATTGGTATCCGCATTGAAGACGATATTGTAATTACGGAAGTAGGCAATGAGAATCTGACCGAGCATGTCGTGAAAGATCCGGATGAAATTGAAGCACTGATGGCACAGGCGAAACAGAATTAAAATTACTGTAATCAGGAAATCATAATGAACGTGATTATTGTGGGGGGAGGAATGGCTGGTGCAACACTGGCGCTGGCCATTTCTTCCTTAAGTCGGGGGCAGTTACAGGTCTCTTTGATTGAATCGACAGAACCAACACAAGAACATCCGGGTTTTGATGCAAGAGCTATTGCCTTGGCTTATGGCACATGCCAGCGCCTGAGCCAAATAGGTGTCTGGCCTGTGCTGAAAGATTGCGTTACCCCAATTACTCACGTTCATGTCAGCGATCGAGGTCATAGCGGTTTCGTTAACATTCGAGCCGATGACTATGCTATTCCGGCATTGGGTAATGTCATTGAATTGCACGATGCCGGGATTCGTCTGTTTAATCTGTTAAGACAGGCATCTAATGTCAAACTTCACTGTCCGGCTAAAGTGAATTCCGTTGAGCGTCTGGATACTTCGGTTGTGGTCAAGCTGGACAATGGCGAAAAGATCACGGGAGAGTTGTTGGTTGCTGCCGACGGAAGCTATTCTGCCGTGGCGAAAGCGTGCAATATTCCGTGGCAGCAGCAAACTTACGGTCAGGTTGCCATGATTGCCAATGTCCTGACATCTGAACATCCTCAGGGACGGGCATTTGAACGCTTTACCGAACACGGCCCGCTGGCATTGTTGCCCATGTCTGAAGGTCGCAGCGCTTTGGTATGGTGCCACCCGCTGGAAAAACAGACGGAAATCAACGACTGGAGCAATGAGGAATTTCTTCAACAATTGCAAAAAGCCTTTGGCTGGCGTTTGGGTAAAATGCTGGAAACGGGTCAACGGCATAGTTATCCACTGGCTTTATCCACTGCCAGCCAGCAGATCAGTCATCGTCTGGCGTTGGTAGGCAATGCGTCCCAAACGTTACATCCGATTGCCGGGCAGGGTTTTAACTTAGGAATGCGTGATGTTATGACACTGGCACAAGTCATTTCAGCGGCGGTAGATTCAGGGCAAGATATTGGTGCTTATGATGTTTTGGCTCGTTACCAGCAGCAACGCCATACCGATCGTGAAACAACGATTGGCATTACGGATGGGCTGGTCAGAATATTCGCCAATGACTATTTCCCTTTGAAGATAGGGCGTAACTTTGGCCTGATAACGATGGAAACGTTGTCCCCGTTGCGGGATTTATTTGCCCGTCAGACACTGGGTTGGGTTGCCCATCACTCATCGGCAGAATAAGGCAGATTAAGAGGAAAGAAAAACATGCAATCATTTGATGTGGTGATCGCAGGGGGCGGTATGGTTGGCCTTGCGCTGGCCTGTGGTTTGCAGGGTAGCGGTTTGCGCATCGCGATTGTAGAAGAGCACCCACCGACAGGCGCGTTTCATGCTAACGACGAACATGCGCTGCGTGTTTCTGCCATCAATGCAGCCAGTGAGCGGTTATTAACTCATCTTGGTGTCTGGCAGCACATTACTGCGATGCGAGCTAGTGCTTATCAGGGGATGGAAGTCCGGGATCAGGATAGTTTTGGTCGCATTAAATTCGATGCGACAGAAAATGGTCTGACACATCTTGGACATATCATCGAAAACCATGTGATCCGGCAGGCACTTTGGCAGCAGGCGGAAAGTTTGCCTGATGTGACGATTTTTACACCCGCATCCCTCAAAAATGTCGCGTGGGGAGAAAACGAAGCTTTCATTACTTTGTCCGATGAGCGAATGCTCACTTCACGGCTGGTTGTTGGTGCTGATGGTGCGAATTCATGGCTGCGTCAACATGCGGATATTCCACTGACTTTTTGGGATTATGAGCATCATGCGCTGGTCGCCACCATTCGTACCGAAGAACCTCATCAGGCTATTGCGCGCCAGGTCTTTCATGGTGATGGGATTCTGGCTTTCCTGCCGTTGTCTGATCCCCATTTATGCTCGATTGTCTGGTCACTGCCTGCTGAAGCTGCGCAACAGCGCAAAGCAATCGACGCTGTATTATTTAATCGGCAATTGGGCGTTACATTTGATATGCAGCTTGGTCAGTGTGAATTAGTCAGTGAACGCCAGGCCATTCCATTGATGGGGCGTTATGCCCGTAACTTTGCAGCCCATCGGTTAGCCCTGCTGGGGGATGCTGCACATACTATTCATCCTTTGGCAGGACAAGGCGTTAATTTGGGATTTATGGATGTGGCAGAGTTGATTGGAGAACTGAACCGCCTGCACCGCCAGGGGAAAGACATCGGTCAGTATCTCTATCTGGGGCGTTTCGAACGCCGCCGTAAGCACAGTGCAGCGGTGATGCTGGCAGGCATGCAAGGGTTCCGTCAGCTATTTGATGGCAATAATCCGGCTAAAAAACTATTGCGTGATATTGGATTAACGTTCGCTGATCACTTACCGGGAGTGAAATCGCAACTGCTTCGTCATGCCATGGGGCTAAATGATCTCCCTGATTGGCTGATTCCTCAAACCTCTTCGGTTGAAAAAATCTAATTCTGCTTCTCATTTTAGATTAGTTTTCCTCATGTTGGACTAAAGTGTGTCCAGTTGATTTACTTCACACTTTAGTCTTTTTCTAATAAAAAAAGAACGTATTCTGTGTTTCATCAAAAATTTTGAGCGCCTTCACGCAATAAATTAGATAAAAATTCTGCATGATAGTAAGTGGTTTTTCAGGTTATTACTGTAATGCTGCTAATTTATTTTATGGTTCATTTCCATTTTCAGTGATAACTTCTAACTCAAGGTATCGTTTGCGTCATTAACCGCTTTTTTTGATTCATGATCCAACCTCTGTCGGTTAATACGCCGTATGTTTTTCAGGTCAAAAACATTTTCATGTCAAGAATGGAAAGAGGGAAATAATGTCAAAACACACCCCACTATATGATCAACATCTGGCATGCGGAGCGCGCATGGTAGATTTTCATGGCTGGATGATGCCCCTTCAATACGGTTCACAAATCGACGAGCATCAGACGGTGCGTACTGATGCTGGTATGTTCGATGTTTCCCACATGACCATTGTGGATCTGCATGGCACAGGTTGCCGTGATTTTCTCCGCTATCTTCTGGCAAATGACATCACCAAACTGACCGAACAGGGTAAGGCACTTTATACCGGCATGTTGAATGCCTCCGGTGGTGTTATTGATGACCTGATAGTCTATTTCTTCACTGATGACTTCTATCGCATGGTTGTAAATTCTGCGACCCGTGACAAAGACTTAGCGTGGATTCAACAGCATGCCACGAATTACCCCGTCGAAATTACGGTGCGTGATGATTTAGCATTGATCGCGGTTCAAGGCCCGAATGCGCAGTCTAAAACACAATCCCTGCTGAATGATGAACAAAAACAGGCCGTGACAGGCATGAAGCCTTTTTTCGGTGTTCAATCTGGCGATTTATTTATCGCGACGACCGGTTATACCGGCGAAGCAGGTTATGAAATTGCGTTACCGAAAGAACAAGCTGCTGATTTTTGGCAGCAGTTGTTGGCAGCAGGCGTCAAACCCGCCGGGTTGGGCGCACGGGATACACTACGTCTCGAAGCGGGTATGAACCTTTATGGCCAGGAAATGGATGAGACCATTTCGCCTTTAGCGGCCAATATGGGATGGACGATTGCGTGGAAACCGGAAGATCGTCAATTTATTGGCCGTGAAGCGCTGGAAAGACAGCGCGAAGTAGGTACAGAACAACTGGTTGGTTTAATTATGCGCGACAAGGGCGTATTGCGTGGTGGTTTAACTGTCCACTTCACCGATAAAGCGGGTGAAATGCGTTCTGGTGTCATTACCAGCGGAACATTCTCTCCAACTTTGGGATTCAGCATAGCTCTTGCACGGGTTCCTCAGGGAATTGGAGAACAAGCGATTGTTCAGATCCGTAACCGTGAAATGCCTGTTCAGGTGGTTAAACCGGGTTTTGTACGGATGGGCAAACCGCTCGTAGAGTAATTTTGGTCGTAACATTTTTATTAATGAATTAAAAATAAGGAGATGGCAACGATGAGTCATGTACCAGCAGAATTAAAATATACCTCATCACACGAATGGGTTCGTGTGGAAGGAAACGGTGAATACACTGTAGGTATTACCGAGCACGCTCAGGAACTCTTGGGTGATATGGTATTCGTTGATTTGCCTGAAGTCGGTGCAGTTGTAAATAGTGGTAGTGACTGTGCTGTTGTAGAATCAGTCAAAGCGGCTTCTGATATTTATGCCCCCTTGAGTGGTGAAGTTACCGCTGTTAATTCAGAGTTGGAAAGTTCTCCTGAATTAGTCAACAGTGAACCTTATAACGAAGGTTGGCTGTTCCGCCTTAAGATCTCTGACGAGAGTGAACTCACCCATCTGCTTGATGCGGAAGGTTATCAGTCACTTTTGGCAGAAGAAGAATAATGATGACTATCGCCCCATATCACGCTGTGAATGGGGCGTTTTTTATGTGTGCCGTTTTTAGCTAGTTTCAGGAAATTATCATCAATGACTCAGACACTAATCCAACTTGAAAATCAAGGTGAATTCACTCGTCGCCACATTGGTTCTTCTGCTGAACAGCAAAAAGAGATGCTGGCGACAGTTGGTGCAAATTCTCTTGACGATCTGACGAATAAAATCGTTCCTCGTGATATCGCATTGTCAGAACCACCTGCTGTAGGCGAAGGCGCGACAGAACAACAGGCACTGGCTGAACTGAAAGTGATGGCCAGCCAGAACAGGCGTTATCAATCTTATATCGGCATGGGATACGCGCCATCGGTACTCCCTCCGGTTATTCTGCGTAATTTGCTGGAGAACCCAGGCTGGTACACGGCATATACCCCGTATCAGCCAGAAGTTTCCCAAGGCCGTCTTGAAGCCTTACTGAACTTCCAGCAAGTCACTATTGATCTAACCGGATTGGATCTTGCTTCTGCCTCATTACTGGATGAAGCTACGGCAGCGGCTGAAGCTATGGCGATGGCAAAACGGGTTAGTAAGTTGAAAGGCGCAGAGCGTTTCTTTGTGGCGGATGATATTCATCCACAGACGCTGGACGTTGTTCGTACCCGTGCGGAAACATTTGGATTTGAAGTCATTGTTGATGAAGCCGAAAAAGTACTGGAACTGGAAGGCGTCTTCGGTGTCCTGCTACAACAGGTTGGTACAACGGGCGAAGTTCATGATTACAGTGTTCTGATTGCAAAACTGAAAGAGAAAAAGATCATTGTCAGTGTCGCGGCGGATTTCATGGCACTGGTCATGTTGACTGCGCCGGGTAAACAAGGTGCTGATATGGTATTTGGTGCGGCACAGCGTTTTGGTGTCCCGATGGGATACGGCGGCCCACATGCTGCATTCTTTGCCTGCCGTGATGAATTCAAGCGTTCCATGCCGGGTCGCATTATTGGCGTTTCCCGTGACGCGGCGGGTAACCGCGCTCTGCGGATGGCCATGCAAACCCGTGAACAGCATATCCGTCGCGAAAAAGCGAACTCCAATATCTGTACCTCACAAGTTCTGCTGGCTAATATTGCTGGCATGTATGCGGTTTACCACGGTGCTGAAGGCTTGAAGAGAATCGCTGGCCGTATTCACCGATTGACCGACATTCTGGCCGCTGGCCTGCAAAAAGCGGGCATAACACTGCGTCACAAAACATGGTTTGATACGCTGACCGTTGAAGTTGCAGATAAAACACCGGTGCTGGCACGGGCGGAGAAGGCTCAAATTAACCTGCGTACTGATATTCTTGGTGCGGTTGGTGTGGCATTGAGTGAGAAAACCAGCCGCGGCGATTTGCAGACACTGTTCCAAGTCTTGACTGGCTCTGATGCTATGCTGGATATCGATACGCTTGATAGTGAAATGTCGGCAGGCAGCCAATCTATTCCGGCTTCAATGCTGCGCAATGATGACATCCTGACGCATGACAACTTCCGCTGTTATCACAGCGAAACCGACATGATGCGCTACATGCACAGTCTGGAGCGTAAAGATCTGGCATTGAATCAGGCGATGATCCCTCTGGGGTCGTGTACCATGAAACTGAATGCGGCGGCTGAAATCATGCCGATCACATGGCCTGAATTTACGGATATGCATCCTTTCTGCCCACCAGAGCAGGCGCAGGGTTATCACCAATTGATCAGCCAACTCTCCCATTGGCTAGTATTGCTGACCGGCTACGACGCAGTTTGTATGCAGCCAAACTCCGGTGCCCAAGGAGAATATGCTGGCTTACTCGCTATTCGTCGCTATTACGCCAGTCGTGGAGAACAGCATCGCCATGTCTGCCTGATCCCAAGCTCTGCTCACGGCACAAACCCTGCTTCCGCGCATATGGCGGGTATGACCGTGGTGGTGGTGAATTGTGACAAAGAAGGTAATATTGATCTGACAGATTTACGCGAAAAAGCGGAAAAACATCGTGATGAACTGGCCTGCATCATGGTGACCTACCCATCGACTCACGGTGTGTATGAAGAAACCATCCGTCAGATTTGCGACATCATTCACCAGAATGGTGGTCAGGTTTACCTTGATGGTGCCAACATGAACGCCCAAGTCGGTATTACCACGCCGGGCTTTATTGGTGCTGACGTTTCCCACCTGAACCTGCATAAAACCTTTTGTATCCCACACGGTGGCGGTGGCCCGGGCATGGGGCCGATTGGTGTGAAAAAACACCTCGCGCCATTTGTTCCGGGGCATTCTGTGGTGGAAATGGACACAGTAACCACATTGGGCGCAGTATCGGCAGCACCATTTGGCAGTGCTTCCATTTTGCCCATTAGCTGGATGTATATCCGCATGATGGGAGCAAAAGGACTGAAACAAGCCAGCCAAGTTGCGATTCTGAATGCGAACTACATCGCAGCTCGCCTGAAAGGGGCTTATGAAATCCTCTATACCGGACGTGATGGCTACGTTGCCCACGAATGTATTTTGGATATTCGCCCATTGAAAGACGAATTTGGCATCAGTGAAATGGATATCGCCAAGCGTTTAGTTGATTACGGCTTCCATGCCCCAACCATGTCATTCCCCGTAGCGGGAACCTTGATGGTTGAGCCGACGGAATCCGAAAGCAAAGTCGAAATCGATCGCTTTATTGACGCAATGCTGGCAATTCGCGAAGAAATCAGCAAAGTGGCAAAAGGGGAGTGGCCGCTGGAAGACAACCCACTGGTAAATGCGCCACATGTTCAGACAGAGCTGGTCTCTGACTGGGAACACGCATACAGCCGTGAAATCGCTGTCTTCCCAACAGCAGAAACCAAAGCCAATAAATACTGGCCAACGGTTAAACGTCTCGACGATGTATATGGTGACCGCAATTTACATTGCTCCTGTGCACCGATTGAAGATTATCGTTAATCTCGGTTAACAAAGAAGACGAAAGCAGTGTTGAGGAGGATTCCTCACACTGCTTTTTCAGGAAGATTATCCATCTTCATTCAATATATGATGGTTTTCTCGTGATAGGAGATCGCCATTTTTGAGTCAATGTATCTCCTGAGAAAACCGTAGAAAATTTGCAATAAGAAACTTTGTTATCTGACGTCATTTCTTACAGTTACGCTTTCAACCAACCTTTCTCTTTCGCGGCTTCCAATTGTGGTAGCAGATATTGCCACAGCTCAGGGTAAGCCTCAGAAATAAAATGAAGCAGATTGAAAACCTGTTCAAAGTGGATACCATTCTCAACCCAGCTTTGGCCATCGTTATGCAGGTTCATGAGTACCGGCATGACCCTGTCGAGCGTTTTGGCAAAAATTGCTTCAGGTGTTTCAGAATCTTCGTATTCATTCCACAGCGCCAGAAAATAATCTCTCTGCGCTTCCGGCAGTAAACCAAAAATACGATGGGCGGCGTTAACTTCATGTTCATGGATTGCTTCACGGGCAGCTAAATCGAATGCGATAACATCTCCTGCATCGATTTCGACAATATCGTGAATCAAAGCCATCTGCACAACGCGACCTATATTCATTTCACCCACATAAGGCGCAAAACTCATGACAGCAAGTGCGAAATGCCAGCTATGTTCAGCCGAATTCTCATGACGCTGATTGTTCAGCAGTTTAGTTTTGCGATGAACCGATTTTAACTTATCCAGCTCCATAATAAATGCGATAACATTAGTAAATGGGCCGAAATCAACAGGAGGTACAGCTAATGACATAAAAAACCTCAAATATTATTTTTCTTCATCTAATGAATAAGGAAGCGATTGAATGGTAAGAGAACTTCCTTCATCTTCACGGATACGGAAAATACTGTCAGCAGCCATATCATTGTTCATGACAACTTGCACCCAGATTGAACCATCAGCGAGTCTGACCGCAGTCAGAACCGAGCCCGTTCTGCGCCATTTATCACCCAGTTGCCACTCCAGATCGTCTCCGGCGACGGGAAGAGAAGAAGCCGTGCCAGCCAGCCAGTACATTGCCCGCTTATTAGCACCGCGGTATTTGGCACGAGCCACCATCTCCTGACCGGTATAACAGCCTTTCTTGAAGCTGATACTGCCCTCAAGAGCCTGAATATTCATCGCTTGTGGAATGAACTGGGCGCTGCTGGCTGAATCAATGACCGGGAAGCCTGCTTCAATCTCCAGTGCCAACCACTGCTGACTGTCGCTCAATTGCGCCTGAAATTTCTCTGCTAACGTTTCCGCTAACTGGGCTGCGGTAGCCTGATCGGTGACTAAAAGGAAACGTTCTGTGGGGAAGGCGAAGTGAAGAAGGGTAGTTGTTTCGTGTTGAATAACGGTTGTTTCGGCATCGGGCAGGGTGGGAAACATTTCTGCCAGCGCGTTCCTGCTTTCCGCTCCGGCAACACCAAGCAGGATGCTTTCTTCATCTTTAGCAAAGGTCACTTTGGAAAACACAGCATACTTTTTCAATTCAGTCAGCTGGGGATCCAATACTGTGCGACGTTCAATATAGGCAAAACCTTCACCACGGTGAAACAGCCGCAGGTTACTCCACATCTTTCCTTTGGCATCACAATGTGCGCTCAACACATGTTTTTGGTTGAGCAAGGCGACATCTGATGTGACTTGGCCTTGCAGATACTTTTCCGCATCTGCGCCTGTTACGCTTATCATCCCCCAATCATTAAGGGAAATTAAAGTCAGGGGAAGTGCTGCTGAAGGAGATGGGAGTTGTGCAGAAATTTGAGCAGAAAATAGAATTTGGTCAGCCATAACAGCTCCTGCCAGTAAACTATCTGAGAAATAAGGCTAATGGTAAAAGAGATGGGGCTTAATGCAAAGGAGTTATTCTTGTTATTTACTGACTGGACGTTAAAGGTGATTTGTTGCGATGCTCTTCGCATATTATCGATATATCTTGATTCAACTGTCACGAATGATGAAAAACAGTCCAGAATCGTTGATAATTCCCTTTGACTGTGAAATTTTGCAACCGTGATCATTTCTGAAACGACGGGTAACTTGTTAATCTTTCGCGACATCAGCATTGCCGTCTCAATGGCACGAATGAAAATAATCAAGAGGCTTTTTAAACATGGATATTGACAATAAAGCGCGTATTCACTGGGCATGTCGTCGTGGAATGCGTGAACTGGATATTTCTATCATGCCGTTTTTTGAATATGAATATGACTCATTGAATGATGATGATAAGCGGCTTTTCGTTCGTTTGCTGGAGTGTGCAGATCCTGATCTCTTTAACTGGCTCATGAATCATGGTCGTCCAGAAGATGATGAGCTGTTCCGCATGGTGCAATTGATTCAGAGCAGAAACCAAGCCCGTGGCCCTGTGGCACTGTGAACTGAAGGTATCCCGTCATAGCCGCCTGTTTTCTTCAGGTGTGCATGGCGTAATTATGCTTGCCGCGTTATTGGCTCCGTGGCCTGCCAGTGGTTTTTATCTCTGGCTTCCACTGTTTGTCATCATTATGGTGAGCTGGGTGTGGAGCCAAAAAAACATTAGACGGTGTCAGGGAAGGCTGGTGCTGTTCAGTGGCCAGAAAATGCATTGGCAAAAAGCGGCGTGGAAACTCACTAGGCCACCGTGGTTAAGCCGCTATGGTATGGTGATCACACTTCACGCCTTTGACAAAACAGAAAGTATCCGCCATCGGTCGTTAATTCGGTTATGGGTGGCATCAGACAGTGTGCCACCAAAGATGTGGCGTCATTTGAACCAGCTTATGCGTCAGTATCCTGATATATAGCGGGATTAAAACAGCGCTTCCATTTCTGCCAATATCTGCATACACCATTCGCTCAAACGTTCATCAGTTTGCTCGAACTGGTTTACATCATCCAGAGCCAGGCCGACAAATTGTTTGCCATCTTCGGTCAGTGGTTTAGGGCTGGTGAATTCATAACCTTCTGTTGGCCAAAAACCAACAAACTGCGCACCCGCAGGCAGCAAATGGTGATACAGCATTCCCAACGAATCCAGAAACCATTCACTGTAGTCGATCTGATCCCCCATGCCATACATGGCAACGATTTTTCCCGCCAGATCCAATGATGGAAGTTGATCCCAGATAGCCAGCCAATCTTCCTGTAATTCACCGAAATCCCAAGTAGGAATGCCGAGAATAAGGACAGAATAATCTTCCATCAATTGGGGATCACAATCTTTGACATTATGCAGTTCGATCAGATCTTCGCCGAGTATATCGCGTATTTTTTCTGCTACCATTTCTGTATAGCATGTACTGGAGCCGTAAAAGAGACCAATTTTCATCATTATTTACCAGGACATTTCGAATATCAGGGGCCGCATTGTAACAGAAGAATTGTTTTTTCAGGCATAATAGCAGCTCGGAAGTCGCAGATATAAAGGAGGGCTTGTGCCAAAAAAACACGATTTATCAGAAAACTATTCCTCGCAAGATAAGTCATCGGAACAGACCCCATCGGCTAATCTCCTTATAGAGCAATTTCTGGATACCATCTGGCTGGAAAAGGATCTGGCTGAAAATACGCTATCTTCTTATCGGCTGGATTTACAAGCCCTAGATAGTTGGCTGGTATATGGTGGTCATGATTTACTTTCTGTGGAATCTATTGAACTACAATTATTTTTGGCTGAACGGGTAGATGGCGGTTATAAAGCCAGTAGTTCAGCCCGCTTGCTGAGTACAATGCGGCGGTTGTTTCAGTATCTTTATCGTGAAAAAATGCGTTTGGATGATCCAACAGCACTTTTATCTGCCCCTAAATTGCCTAAACGTTTACCCAAAGACTTAAGTGAAAAACAAGTTGAGGATTTGCTTAATGCTCCCTTGATTGACCAACCGATTGAACTGCGAGATAAAGCCATGTTTGAAGTGCTTTATGCCTGCGGATTGCGGGTGTCTGAGTTGGTTGGGCTGACATTATCGGATGTGAGCTTACGTCAGGGTGTGGTTAGGGTAGTGGGTAAGGGAAACAAGGAAAGATTGGTTCCTTTGGGAGAAGAAGCGCTTTACTGGTTGGAAAAATACCTAGAGTATGGGCGTCCGTGGTTATTAAATGGCTCGGTATCTGACGTTTTCTTCCCCAGCAAAAGGGGAACGCAGATGACCCGCCAGACTTTCTGGCATCGGATCAAACATTATGCCGTACTGTCTGGCATTGATACCGAACGCTTATCACCCCATGTTTTGCGTCATGCTTTTGCAACGCATTTACTCAACCATGGTGCAGACTTACGCGTTGTGCAGATGCTGCTGGGTCACAGTGATCTCTCCACGACTCAAATTTATACTCATGTGGCGACTGAACGTCTTAAAGCGCTGCATCAACAACATCATCCTCGTGGATAACTGTGAAAAAAATGGAAATAAAGGAACAAAAGATGAAGAAGCTAGCGTTTTGTTTTTCCTTATTATTGACGGCCTTTGCCAGCAATGTATTTGCTAATGACAGTGCGGTTAATAACTCATTGTCAAAAATGGGACTTAAAGCCGAAAGTATCACGCCATCACAACTGGCTGGCGTGAGCACGGTTTTGACAGATCAGGGTATTATTCATATCTCCAACGATGGTAAGTATTTGTTCAAAGCCCAGGTTTACGATATTAGTGGCAAATTACCAAAGAATGTCACCAATCAGGTTCTGGTGAAAAAACTGGATGCTCTGAAAAATCAAATGATTGTTTACAAGGCACCAAAAGAAAAACATGTCGTGACTGTTTTTACTGATATTACCTGTGGTTATTGCCGCAAGTTGCATGAGGAAATGAAAGAGTATAACGATTTGGATATCACCATCCGTTATTTGGCATTTCCTCGCCATAGTCTGCAACATCAATCAGCCAAAGATATGCAATCCATCTGGTGCAGTGCGACACCTAATAAAGCGCTGGATGCTGCTTTCAAAGGGGATAACATTTCTCCGATCAAGAGCTGTAAAAATGATATAGCGAAACAATACCAGTTAGGTTTGCAGTTTGGTGTTCAGGGAACACCTGCGATTGTACTTCAGGATGGCAGCGTGCTTGGTGGTTTTATGCCGCCAAAAGATCTGAAAGAAGCTCTGGAACAAAATGGTGAATAATTCGTCAATGACTCAAATTCAGTGAAGCAACCCCCAGTGAATATAGAAACACAACTCCGCCGCCGCCCGGTGGCGGATGACAGTCATCTTCCCAATAGTATTCATCCATTATTGCGTCGTTTATACGCTATGCGGGGTATTCGTCAGGCTGATGAACTGGAACGTGGAGCCAAAGGGCTACTCAATTATCAATCTCTCAATGGCATTGAACAGGCTGTTTTCTTGCTGATAACAGCATTGCACGACCATTGGCGTATTGTTATTGTCGGTGATTTCGATACAGATGGGGCAACCAGTACAGCATTGTGTATCCGTGCCTTGCGGGCGATGGGCTATCGCAATCTTGATTATCTTGTGCCAAATCGTTTTGAAGACGGTTATGGCTTAAGTGTTCAGGTTGTTAATGAAGTCGTCAAAAAAGGCGCTGATCTGATCATTACTGTGGACAATGGCATCTCTTCCCACGAAGGGGTGGCAGCGGCGCATCAGCACAGCATCAAAGTGCTTGTCACCGATCATCACTTGCCCGGAGAGACACTACCAGCCGCAGATGCCATTATCAACCCTAACCTGCATGATTGTGCTTTCCCCTCGAAAGCGCTGGCTGGTGTGGGGGTGGCATTTTATCTGATGTCGGCACTCAGGGCAGAATTACGTAAAACAGCGTGGTTTGAGCAGCAGGGTATTCCGCTGCCCAATCTGGCGGAACTACTTGATCTGGTGGCACTCGGAACCGTGGCAGACGTGGTTCCTCTTGATACCAATAACCGTATTTTTGTGTATCAAGGATTGAACCGCATTCGTGCTGGTCGCTGTTGCGTGGGAATTCGGGCGCTGCTTGAAATTTCCAAACGGGAATCCACCAAACTGACTGCCAGTGATTTGGGGTTTTCGCTTGGGCCACGACTGAACGCAGCCGGACGGCTGGATGATATGTCCGTTGGCGTGGCTTTATTGTTGACGGATGATATGGTGCAAGCTCGTCAGATAGTCTGTGAACTTGATGGACTGAACCAAACCCGCCGTGAAATTGAGCAGGGGATGAAGCAGGAAGCTTTGCAGATTTGTGATCAATTCGAACGTACCCATACTCAGCTACCTTACGGACTAGTCATTTATCATCCAGAGTGGCATCAGGGCGTAGTGGGTATTCTGGCCTCGCGTATTAAAGAACGTTTTCACCGTCCGGTTATTGCCTTTGCTCCGGCAGGCGATGGAACATTAAAAGGTTCAGGCCGTTCAGTGAATGGATTGCATATGCGTGATGCGCTTGAGCGCCTCGATACTCTGCATCCGGGCTTGATATTGAAATTTGGCGGCCATGCTATGGCTGCGGGCTTGTCAATTAAGCAGGATAAATTTGATCTGTTTCAGCGCCATTTCTCTGCGTTGATGGCCGATTGGCTGGATATCGCCCAGCTTGAGGGAGTGGTCTGGAGCGATGGCGAGCTGGCCTTAGGGGAGTTATCGCTGGAAATTGCGGAAATTCTGCGAGAAGGTGGTCCGTGGGGGCAGGCATTTGCCGAACCGATATTTGATGGCAAATTCAAACTGCTGCAACAGCGGATTGTTGGCGAAAAACACCTGAAAGTCATGCTTGAGCCATTAAACGGTGGGCCGATGTTAGATGGCATTGCGTTTAACATCGATACTCATCGCTGGCCGGATAACAGCGTCAAAACAGTGGAATTGGCCTATAAACTGGATATCAACGAATTTCGCGGTAATCGCGATGTCCAACTTTTGATCCAGCACATCTGGCCTTACTGAATTGGCCTGAATGGTATGATCAGCTATTAAAACTTTGCCACATGATCGAAAGTGATTGTGTGGCAAATCTCCAGAAAGGCTATAAACCGTTTGACAGATCCGTTAGAATACGCAGTTCGAAAATATCCATGTGACCACTACGGTATAAGACACAAAATATGTTTGAAATTAACCCGGTAAAAAACCACATTCAGGACTTGTCTGAGCGGACAGAAGTTCTGAGGGGGTATCTTTGACTATGATGCCAAGAAAGAACGTTTAGAAGAAGTCAATGCTGAACTGGAACAGCCTGATGTCTGGAATGAACCGGAGCGGGCACAGGCATTAGGTAAAGAGCGTTCATCACTGGAAAACATCGTAGAAACGATTGAACAGCTTGATCAGGGTCTGGAAGATGTGAACGGCCTGCTGGAACTGGCTTTAGAAGCTGATGATGAAGAGACTTTCAATGAAGCCGTAGCTGAGTTGGAACAGTTGGAAGAAAAACTCGGTCAACTTGAATTTCGCCGCATGTTCTCAGGTCAATATGACAGCGCAAACTGCTATCTGGATTTACAGGCTGGCTCTGGTGGTACAGAAGCGCAGGACTGGGCCAGTATGTTGATGCGTATGTTTCTGCGCTGGGCTGAGTCCAAAGGTTTTAAAACTGAAATTATCGAAGAGTCTGATGGTGACGTTGCTGGTTTGAAATCTGCAACCATTAAAATCATCGGTGAATATGCTTACGGTTGGTTGCGTACAGAAACGGGCGTGCATCGTTTGGTACGTAAAAGTCCGTTTGACTCAGGTGGCCGTCGTCATACCTCATTCAGCTCTGCCTTTATTTACCCAGAAGTGGATGATGACATTGATATCGAAATCAACCCGGTTGATTTGCGTATTGATGTATACCGTGCTTCCGGTGCAGGTGGTCAGCACGTCAACAAAACTGAATCTGCGGTGCGTATCACCCACATACCGACTGGCCTTGTAACCCAGTGCCAGAATGATCGTTCTCAGCATAAAAACAAAGACCAGGCGATGAAACAGTTGAAAGCCAAACTGTATGAACTGGAAATGCAGAAGAAGAATGCTGATAAACAGGCGATGGAAGAAAACAAATCGGATATCGGTTGGGGCAGTCAGATCCGCTCTTACGTTTTGGATGATTCCCGCATTAAAGATTTGCGTACTGGCGTTGAAACTCGCAATACGCAGTCTGTGCTGGATGGGGATTTGGACAAATTCATTGAAGCTAGCTTAAAAGCCGGCCTATGAGGAACTAAAATGTCACAACAGCAGCAGGGAGCTGAACAGGCTCCTGATTTAAATAATGAACTGAAAACTCGCCGTGAAAAACTGGCTGCACTGCGCGGCAACGGTATCGCATTCCCAAATGATTTTCGTCGTGAGAACATTTCTGAAGATCTGCATGCAAAATATGATGACAAGACTCAGGAAGAACTGGAAGCGCTAAACATTGAAGTGACCGTAGCAGGCCGTATGATGACTCGTCGTATCATGGGCAAGGCATCCTTTGCGACCTTGCAGGACATGGGAGGACGTATTCAGGTTTACGTTTCCCGTGATGACCTGCCGGAAGGCATTTATAATGAACAGTTCAAAAAATGGGATTTGGGTGACATTTTAGGCGCTCGCGGTAAATTGTTTAAAACCAAAACGGGTGAACTTTCCATTCACTGTACTGAACTGCGCTTGCTGACCAAAGCACTGCGTCCGCTGCCGGATAAATTCCACGGCTTGGCGGATCAGGAAATGCGCTACCGTCAGCGTTATCTGGATCTGATCTCGAATGACGAATCACGCAAGACATTCCAGATCCGTTCCCGCATCATGGCTGCATTGCGTAACTTCATGGTCAAAAAAGACTTCATGGAAGTTGAAACCCCAATGATGCAGGCGATCCCAGGCGGAGCGAGTGCGCGCCCATTTACTACGCACCACAACGCGCTGGACATCGATATGTACCTGCGCATTGCACCGGAACTGTATCTGAAACGTCTGGTAGTGGGTGGTTTTGAGCGCGTTTTCGAAATCAACCGTAACTTCCGTAACGAAGGTATTTCTCCGCGTCATAACCCAGAGTTCACCATGATGGAACTCTACATGGCTTATGCGGATTACCAGGATCTGATCGTACTGACCGAAGAACTGTTCCGTACTTTGACTCAGGAAGTGCTGGGTACTACGTTGGTGAAATACGGTGAACAAGAATTCGATTTCGGTAAGCCTTTCACCAAAATGACCATGAAAGAAGCGATTTGCAAATATCGCCCAGAAACCAATATTGCGGATCTGGATGACATGGATAAAGCTGTCGTTATCGCGAAGTCTCTTGGCATTGATATTGAAAAAAGCTGGGGCTTGGGTCGTATTCAGTGCGAAATCTTTGAAGAAACCGCTGAAAGCCACCTGATTCAACCGACTTTCATTACTGAATACCCAGCAGAAGTTTCTCCGCTGGCACGCCGTAATGATGACAACCCATTCATTACAGACCGTTTTGAATTCTTCATCGGTGGCCGTGAAATTGGTAACGGCTTCTCCGAGCTGAACGATGCAGAAGATCAGGCAGAACGTTTTGCAGAGCAAGTTCGTCATAAAGACGAAGGTGACGACGAAGCGATGTTCTACGATGATGACTACGTTACTGCACTGGAACACGGTTTGCCACCAACGGCAGGCTTGGGGATTGGTATCGACCGTATGGTTATGTTGTTCACGGATAGCCATACCATTCGTGACGTGATCCTGTTCCCAGCAATGCGCCCGAATAAATAATCATTTCTGATTAAAATCGACAAATGCCCTGTAAGGTTAGCCGGACAGGGCGTTTTTTTATACTGATAAGACATACTGAAACAACTGACTGAAATATAAAGAAAATCCAACAATAATCACTTACTGAGATTCAACAGCAGGTATATATTTGACGGCATCATTTCGATGATGCGAGTGTAGTTCAATGGCAGAACGAGAGCTTCCTAGGGCAAACGGGTCTAAATTATACTGACGTAAACCCTCCCGTTAGAACCTTCAGCATATAACCATTATCCCATC
>NZ_JANAIF010000339.1 GCF_024721015.1 Xenorhabdus bovienii | reverse complement strand
TCACCATCTCACTAATGGAACGGCTGTTTTGCATATCAACCCCGTGAAAATGTAAGTTGATGATGTAACGGTCGTCCGGCTTATTGCCGTTACCCGCTCTGGCCGGTGTCACGGGAACCGGGATGCCACTTAATGTCGGCAGCATCGGCTGTAACTTGTCCGTCAGGCGACTAAGCAATGACGGTTGCTGTAAGCGGGGTTCCTGATATATGCCCTCAATCGGGATCACGGGTGGGCGGTTTTTAAAGACAATATCGCCTAACTTATTGGGATCAGTCTGTGCCGCTGCATGGCCCGCCGCTTCTACCGATTCAGTGCCTTTGTTACCTTTTTTCTTGTTTTTGCCCGACCCATAGACCATTGGCCCAAAGTCAGGTAACGCGGGCGTATCGACTTTCGGCTTATTTTCCC
>NZ_JANAIF010000338.1 GCF_024721015.1 Xenorhabdus bovienii | reverse complement strand
TCTGCAGTAGCCGAGTTTGAGCGTGATCTGTTACTCGAGCGTACTCATGCTGGTATTGCGCGGGCTAAAGCATCCGGAAAGCGTTTTGGCCGCCCACCGGTCCTGAGTGACGAACAAAAGAAGACGGTATTTTTGCGTATAAACGAGGGAAAGAGTATCAGCGCGATTGCACGCGAATTCAGCACCACGCGCCAGACAATTCTCAGAGTAAAAGCGGCAATGGAAGACATTGACGCTCCTACGTGAGCAGCTCGTTCACGGTAGCTAATAACATGCACCTTATTCTATGGCATTATTGAGCATGGAATAGCTTAACTGGCAGTCCGCTTTGTGCCCAGACTGTGTAAAAACCCTTGATCACCTTTTGGTCTAAGTACGATGTACTTATGATCAATGGGTCTTAGCTACCGAT
>NZ_JANAIF010000337.1 GCF_024721015.1 Xenorhabdus bovienii | reverse complement strand
TCGACATTGCGGTTGCATTCCTTCTCCAGCCGTCGCGATGATTGAATTCGATTTAAATAACCGTAAATGTAGAGCTTGAGCATCGTGGCAGGGTGATATCCAGGACGGCCAGTTGACTTGGGATTCACGCTTTCAAAACCTAAGTCGAGTAAATCGAGATGTTCAACAAAGACATCAATAACTCGCACTGGGTTATCTTCGCTAACAAAGTCGTCCATGAGTTCTGGAAAGAGCGTGGATTGATGCCTTGATTGACCAGTAATATGGTGAGACATGCCAGAATCTCCATGATTATGCTTACCAATCTGATGATACTGGACTTGGCTTTGAAATTGGATCGGTAGCTAAGACCCATTGATCATAAGTACATCGTACTTAGACCAAAAGGTGATCAAGGGTTTTTACACAGTCTG
>NZ_JANAIF010000336.1 GCF_024721015.1 Xenorhabdus bovienii | reverse complement strand
GCCCGTACCTTTTCGGCAATCTCGCCCATCTGGTCAGCAATACTGATACTGCGCAGGCGGCGGCACTCGCGATACGCGCCTTTAGAGGGCAGGTTATAGAAATGAAATTGCGGGATACGCCATGTTGACGCCCACGCCGTCACGGCGGAGGCCGCATCTTTCAACGGCTTACCGGTTTCCTTGTCGATCAGGCCCTCCAGGGCGTAACCGTCGATATTCTTGGCGATGTATTTCGCGATATACCCCACTGCGCCGCCCCGGTTCATGTGCCGGCATTCAAAGCGGTACTTTTTCGCGCCCCGTTCATCGCCATCTTCTTGCAGGGCTTTTTTCCGCATGATGTCGACCGCTTCCGCACGGCTGGCCTTATCGGTAAACAGCAGGAGATGCCAGTGGGGCGTCCCGTCATGGTGAGG
>NZ_JANAIF010000335.1 GCF_024721015.1 Xenorhabdus bovienii | reverse complement strand
CCTCACCATGACGGGACGCCCCACTGGCATCTCCTGCTGTTTACCGATAAGGCCAGCCGTGCGGAAGCGGTCGACATTATGCGGAAAAAAGCCCTGCAAGAAGATGGCGATGAACGGGGCGCGAAAAAGTACCGCTTTGAATGCCAGCACATGAACCGGGGCGGCGCAGTCGGGTATATCGCGAAATACATCGCCAAGAATATCGACGGTTACGCCCTGGATGGCCTGATAGATAAGGAAACCGGTAAGCCGTTGAAAGATGCCGCCTCCGCCGTGACAGCGTGGGCGTCAACGTGGCGTATCCCGCAATTTCATTTCTATAACCTGCCCTCTAAAGGGGCGTATCGCGAGTGCCGCCGCCTGCGCAGTATCAGTATTGCTGACCAGATGGGCGAGATTGCCGAAAAGGTACGGGC
>NZ_JANAIF010000334.1 GCF_024721015.1 Xenorhabdus bovienii | reverse complement strand
CTGGCATTTACTCTCGTTTGGTTACCAATGTGGGCTGATTGATTTATGAACATAAAACATCAACAGTCCCTAGTAAACTTCGCTGATATGGCAGCCAAGGGGTTGAGTGAGAACAAAACCATTGGCCTCGATCGGCTGGATAAGCTCCTGTTACACGGATATTCTCATTGATTAATTGATGAAATATTCTGGCAAAAATCACTCATAGTATGTTTGTCGGAGAAACTATCACTTTAGTTCCTATTTTTATTAAGGTGTTTTTTCTTTATATAAACTTAACAAAATGGTACAGCCTAAAATCAAGTCAATTACCCCCATTTTATTACAGGATTGTTAAGTTCCCAGGGGTTACGCATGAAAATATTGAGTGGATAATTCTTTCATTTTTAGAGGGACGCTAATGAAAGAATTAGTGGA
>NZ_JANAIF010000333.1 GCF_024721015.1 Xenorhabdus bovienii | reverse complement strand
AAGCTCTACATTTACGGTTATTTAAATCGAATTCAATCATCGCGACGGCTGGAGAAGGAATGCAACCGCAATGTCGAATTAATGTGGCTGCTTGAACGTTTATCTCCCGACTTCAAAACGATTGCAAACTTCAGAAAGGATAATGGTAAGTACCTGTTCATAGTCTTTACTAAAACACATTGAACCTTGATAATCTGGGAATGAGAAAAATATACGGTTCTGTCGCATTAGCAGAGAAAGTGCATCAAAAGATGAATGCGATTATTTTTTATGCAGCGAGTTGATAGAAAAATTCGGCGGGTGAAATCGGACATTCCGGTTCTTGAGGATATTGTCCTTTACGTGTATTAGTCGCGACTTGGTCTGACAGTTCAACTTGCAAAGTTGAGAGTTACCGGTTTTGATATAGATGTCCAAATC
>NZ_JANAIF010000332.1 GCF_024721015.1 Xenorhabdus bovienii | reverse complement strand
GACATAAAACGCACTGAGCAGAACGGTATACAGGGTGGTTTCCTGCGTTTTCGCCAGCGCCCTTAACTGATGCGAAAATTCACTCCCCAGCGCAAAATTGAAATCCCGGCCCTGATAATCCACCTGTGTCGGTCGGCTCCGGTCCGTCGGCAAAGACAGCGGTTCATAACCGGCCAGCGCCTGCTGCCAGTAGGCTAGCTGGCGTTCACGCACCTCACCCTGCAAATAGTCACGTTGCCATCTGGCATAGTCCCCATAGGTGATTTCCAGTGGCGGCAGCTGGCTGTCACGACCTTCCCGCAGGGCAGAATAAATTTCCGCCAGTTCATCCATAAAAATATCGATGGACCAGCCATCAATAGCAATATGGTGCCACATCATCAATAAATAATGATGTTCGGCCACCCGGTAGTGACACAGGC
>NZ_JANAIF010000331.1 GCF_024721015.1 Xenorhabdus bovienii | reverse complement strand
GACATAAAACGCACTGAGCAGAACGGTATACAGGGTGGTTTCCTGCGTTTTCGCCAGCGCCCTTAACTGATGCGAAAGTTCACTTTCCAGTGCAAAATTAAAATCCCGGCCCTGATAATCCACCTGTACCGGCCGGCTTCGGTCCGTTGGCAGGGACAGCGGTTCATAACCGGCCAGCGCCTGCTGCCAGTAGGCTAGCTGGCGTTCACCCACCTCGCCCTTCAAATAGTCACGCTGCCATCTGGCATAATCCCCGTAGGTGATTTCCAGTGGCGGCAGCAGGCTGTCACGACCTTCCCGCAGGGCAGAGTAAATTTCCGCCAGTTCATCCATAAAAATATCGACGGACCAGCCATCAATAGCAATATGGTGCCACATCATCAATAAATAATGATGTTCGGCCACCCGGTAGTGACACAGGC
>NZ_JANAIF010000330.1 GCF_024721015.1 Xenorhabdus bovienii | reverse complement strand
GTCGATAAAGTGACGTTGATTGTGTTGGCCAAGTCGATCATTCAGCACGAGAACGGCAAGCAACCGTATTCAAATGACATTTTCACACGGGCATTTGAATTGCTATGAGGTATTGAGCGATGAGTATCATTCTGGGTTCAATGTTTTGCGTTATCAGCTTCATTGCGGCGTTCATTATTTTTACATTGATAGAAAAACGAGAAAGCAATCCGGAGCCATTTTCTTTCATTTTGTTGATGTCATTTCTGTGGCCAATATTGGTTATTTTGGCACCGATTGTTTTTGGATTGTGTATTTTAAGCAAAAAATATAATCAATTTGTCGGAAGGCAGTGACTAAGATGAGACTCAACAGCCAGTACTTCACCCTCGGCGCTCTGGTGATTATCTCCGGTCTGCTTTGGTTCTATTACAGTGAGTATCGG
>NZ_JANAIF010000032.1 GCF_024721015.1 Xenorhabdus bovienii | reverse complement strand
CTACCCCGATTTGAAACCGCTATGTCGCCACATCAAAAGAGCAAATTCTTGCCTGTGATGTGGCTGCGATACTACGTCGATATGATTGATAAGGAGATGAAGTAATGAGGTGTACCCATTGCAATAAAGAACTCGATTTCGAAGAGGCTTACTATTACGAAAATTCCTGCGAACAATGCGAACGGCATTTCGAGTTAACTCAGAGTAAAAATAGCAGGATTAAATTAATCAGGATGAGATTTAAATTGTATCTCAGGAAGATTATTAACCGATTTAAATAAACCAAAAGCCAACCGGAGCGGATCATGAGATTCATCATTCGCGGAACGCCATCACCTAAAGAAAGGGAAATGGCGTTATTTGCTCTAAATAAACACAAAGAAAAATTTGGTAATTATGGTGTGACACGGAAAACTGTAACTTATGTGATTTTATCGGAAGGAAAGAAATATCGCATCGAAATAGCCAATAAGGATAAATCTTATGTCGCAACTGTCATCAATAAGAAACGCACCTTATCTAACCTTATATAAAAGTAAAAGTGATACCTATCCGTTAGATAGCCGCAAAGCTTGTGGATTTATGGATATATCGTATCCGACATTAAAAAAGTGGATAGATTCAGGTCGCTTGTCTGGTTCTCGCAAAGATCCATCAAAGCCAAAATCACCATGGCAATTCACAAGGGAAAATTGCATTGCCGCATTGAACTACAAAATGCACAATACACAAGAAAGTGTGATTTGTGCGGAAGAAGGAGATCGGAAATGTCAATCTTCCGTAGAGGTGAGTGCTGGTACGCAAGTTACTCATTCAATGGTAAAAGGGTTAAGGAATCGCTTGGCACAAAGGACAAAAAGCAAGCACAGGAGTTGCACGATAAAAGAAAGGCAGAGTTATGGCGTGTGAGTGTATTAGGAGAAACGCCAAAAGTGACATTCGAAGTGGCATGCACAAGATGGTTAGAGGAAAAGGCAAATAAAAAATCCCTCGATGACGACAAAACCAAAATAATTTTTTGGCTAGATCATTTCGAAGGAGTTTATTTGTCAGATATAGATGAATCCAGCATTTATAATGCCGTCAGTAAACTAACCAACCAGAAGCAAGCCGAGAACTGGGAAAAGCATGTGTCTGGTAAGAAGCGCAGGCAAGTAAAGAAAAAAATCTCGCCAGTATCTGTTGCAACAAAGGCTGCGTATCTGGCTTTTATCAAATCTCTATTGCGGTCGGCGGAACGCGATTGGAAGTATTTAGATAAAGCGCCAAATATCAAAGTACCAAAGCCAAAGAATAACAGGATCCGCTGGCTTGAACCATATGAGGCAAAGCGTTTGATCGACGAGTGCAGTGAGCCTTTAAAGGCTGTTGTTACTTTTGCCCTGGCTACTGGCCTGCGCCGTTCAAATATCGTTAACTTGGAATGGTCACAGATAGACATGCAAAGAAAGGTTGCATGGATACATCCAGATCAAACCAAATCAGGGAAGGCATTAGGTGTAGCATTAAATGATACAGCTTGTCATATTTTGAGGCAGCAGATAGGTAATCACCATAAATATGTGTTTGTTCACACCAAGGCAAAAAATAGGGCGGATGGAACTATGACGCCAACAGTGAGGAAAATGAGAGTGGATTCCAATACTTCATTTAGAACGGCTTTGAAACGTGCAGGGATAGAAAATTTTCGTTTTCACGACTTGAGGCATACGTGGGCAAGCTGGTTGATTCAAAAAAGAGTGCCACTTTCAGTGTTACAGGAAATGGGAGGCTGGGAATCAATTGAGATGGTGCGTAGATATGCGCATCTAGCACCTTCTCATTTGACAGAGCACGCACAACAAATTGATGCTCTATTTCACGATGAGGTCTCAAATATGTCCCACTCACATCTATCAGTGGTGGGACATACCGAGTAACTCATTGTCTTATATGGTGCCGGCTACCGGAGTCGAACTGGTGACCTACGGCTTAGAAGTCAGTTGCTCTACCAACTGAGCTAAGCCGGCGAAATTTGGCGGAAGGATAGAGATTCGAACTCTAGGATGGTTTCCCATCGGCGGTTTTCAAGACCGCTGCCTTCGACCGCTCGGCCATCCTTCCATGGCGCGAGATTATGCCTATATCGTTCTGATGTGTCTAGTCCCTGAAGGAAAAAAATCGTGTTTTTTTTACTGTTTGCTCAATCTTCGATCTGCAATGGTCTTTTTATTCTCTAACCTGCTAGTATTAGCATGATACAACGGCTTATTTGATTACGGGTTGATGTAGAATCAACCAAAAAATATATTCACACTAAAGGCAATTATTCAAAGAATGTATAAACAAGCATCTATCAAGCCATCCACTATTCCCCGTTTTTACGCGCTATTTGTTATTTTGCTTTTTACGTCTCTATTTTTATTCGGGTATAACTATTTTGATAGTTGGCTCACGGAGAAAAAATATGCTATTAGCAGCGTAACTGTTAAGATGAGATTGCAAATCGAAAATTATCGTTATCACGCCAATCATATCTTTGAGCAATCTAATATTCCGTCCTCTTCCTCCTCCTCTCAGGAGGCAACATCATTATTTAAATTGCGTCCCGATGTCCATTGGCTGGAAAGCCGTTATAAGACTGTCGATGCAATTATTTTTGGTCAGTACAATCATTCAAGTATTCAACTAGCTCAGCGGTTGTCTAACTATCTGGAAATTCTCTGGGGTTCCCGTAATGAATACGAATCTATGTATTATCTCAATGGTAAGGATAACAATTTACTTTTGGTAACGACTCATCCTATTTTAAAACCAGAAATCAGGTTTAAGGAGAGTTATCTGACCCTGACGTCTGAGGCCAAACGAACTGAAATGTTGGCTCAATCGATAGCGCTGGATGAAAAAGAAAGCATTTCAGCCATCAATGTGCTGCGTGGGGAGAATATTTATTTCTATACTTATAAAGCTGCATTCAATTTGCCTGGGCAATTAACTACCGTTATTGCCTTTGAACTGCCCATTAATAATCTTTTGCCGATTGATATGTCACCGGCAAACTTTCGCTTGAACTTGACCAACTCGCATGATGCCGAGGGCTCCAATAAAGTTGAGGTTTCACTGAACGGTTTTTGGCTAGAGTTCTCCCAGCATCTCAATGCCATGCCATATAAATTGGTTTATCAAGTCCCTCTGAAAGCACTGATTATAGATTTACTGATCAGGAATATCTGGCTCCTGCTCTCAATATTACTTTTCTCAATGTTCTCATTGAGTGGTTTGTTCTATATCCGCCGTAGATATATCACACCTAATGCTTCGATGGATCATGAGTTGAAAATTAAGGACTCTTTAGGTAATGATATCATTTCCAATATTCCTATCGGTTTGTTGATCTACGACTTTGCATCAAATCGGTTAATCACTAGCAATAAAATCGCAGAACAGCTGATACCTTATCTTGATTTGAATAAAGTTAAGGCGATGGCACAACAACATCATGGCGTCATTCAAACATCTATTGACGACGCGATTTATGAAGTCAAAATGTATAACAGCAATCTATTACCAGAGACATATCTCTTTCTGCTGCAAGATAGAGATCAGGAGGTCATGATAAATAGACGGCTCCAGCTTGCCAATCGAGAATATGATAAAACTGTTCAGGCCAGACGCTCAATGCTATCAAATATTAATAATGAAATAAAAATACCGATTCAGAGCTTAAATGAGATTGCTGTCCAACTGCAACAGAGATCACAAGATGAAAGCATGCAGAACTTGCTGGATAAGTTATTGGTTAAATCGGAATATATCACCAAATGGGTTGAAAACATTTCATTACTCAATGAGCTAGAGTCTGGTGACTGGCAGTCTGCTACTGAAATATTTTCTCTGTCTTCACGGTTGGAGCATATTCTGAAAGCTTCCCTGTCGACATTAAATGCCAAGGGATTGAAAACTTATTACCATTTTAATCTTCATCATGAATCTTTGTTCATTGGTGATGGTGTGGCAATAACTAAAATCATCTCGCTGTTATTTAATTACGCAATAGCGGCAACCAGTTATGGAAAAATATCACTGTCTATTAATAGTTCTGGTAAATATGACAATTACATTCAAATTGATCTCATTGATACCGGTTCAGGCCTTAGCGAAAAAGATTTAACCAGTTTGAATTATCCCTTCTTGAACAAGTCAGCAGAAGATAAGTATTATACGAACTCTGGGCTAACTTTTTATCTATGTAATCAATTGTGCAAAAAAATGGGAGGGAATTTTGAAATTAAAAGTAAGTTGGGTTTGGGTACACATTATGTCATCAACCTGCCTCTTTTGCAGCATAGTGATAACAATGGCGAAACGCCTCAGCTTTTGGAGGACGTGACGGCTTTAATTGATATCAGTAACCCTGAAATTAGTAAAATAATCCACAATTACTTGAATAATTATGGTGCGTCATACTTCGATAAAATCAAAGAGAATGTTACAGAAGAATACGATATTATCCTTACAGATATGCAGTACAAAGTAGAAAAACCAACTATATTATTAGTCGATGGTTTGGCTGACTTGAAGAAAATGAAACCTAAGCTGGTTCAGTGTAATTATAATTTTGTTGATGCGGTTATCAATGCAATATCGTTACTGGTTGAGGAAAATTTCAGTCTAGATGAATCTTGCTATGCTCTTGAAACCCCTAAATCAGAATGCAATATTGTCAACAGTGTTGACAATATTCTCAAGGATTACCAAACACAGTTGGCAGATAGTGATTATAGGAAATTATTTATAGAGACAGTACCGATGGATATTACTAAACTGTATACTGATATGGAACGACATGATTTGACATCACTTTCGCAAACGGTACACCGCCTTAAGGGTGCGTTTGCTATGTTAGATTTAAAATTGCTCAAATCATCATGTGAGGCGTTGGAACAACACATAGCAGACAATAATGAAATAGAAATCAAAAATAGCATCAGCCGTATTGATTCTTTTGTCACGAAGCTGTTGCAGCAAGGTAACCAATAATATGAATAACCTTAATGTCATTATTGCCGATGACCATCCCATTGTTTTGTTTGGCATCCGTAAATCACTCGAACAAATTGAGTGGATTAATGTTGTCGCTGAGTTTGAAAATTCAACGACACTCATTAACAATTTACCGCACATAGAAGCGGATGTTCTCATAACGGATTTGTCAATGCCAGGTGACAAATACGGTGATGGTATTACCCTGATAAAGTATATTAAACGGCATTACCCAACACTGGCTATTATTGTTCTCACTATGAACAATAATCCAGCTATTTTAAGCGCTGTGCTTGAACTTGATATTGAGGGAATTGTATTAAAGCAGGGAGCACCTACTGATTTGCCCAGAGCACTTTCTGCTTTGCAAAAGGGTAAAAAATTTACACCTGAAAGCGTTTCTAAATTGCTGGAAAAAGTCAATGCCAATGGTTATGGGGATAAACCCTTGTCTCCGAAAGAGAGTGAAGTACTGCGTTTATTTGCTGATGGTCTTCTTGTTACTGATATTGCTAAAAAACTTAATCGTAGTATTAAGACCATTAGCAGCCAGAAAAAATCAGCTATGCTAAAACTGGGTGTAGATAACGATATTGCGCTGCTTAATTATTTATCATCTGTCACTATTGAAAAAGATATTGGTAGATAATCAATATGTTATCTATTGGATAATAAAAAATCGGTAACAACAATTACCGATTTTTTATTATCCAATAGATAAATTAATTCAAGATTAAATATCACTGTATTCTATTAATGTATCCCTTAATATTGCCAATGAGACGGGTTTTGATAGACAGTGATCCATTCCAGCATCCGTACAACGTTGTTTTTCTTCTGCCAGGGCGTTGGCAGTGATGCCAATGATGGGGCTGGTATATCCTTTATCCCTCAGGTATTTTGTGAATTCATATCCGTCCATATTTGGCATATTCACGTCTGTCAGAATAATATCCGTTGAATTATTTTTCAGGTGCTCGATGGCATCAATACCATCATTCGCTGCGGCTGTTTTGAATCCTATTGTATTTAATTGTTCGATCAATAAGTGTCGGTTTAAAGGGTGATCATCAACAACCAAGATCTTAATGGTACTCAACCGGCTATCTGCCTGAATTGATGTTGACGTTGATATAGTGGCAGGAGAGACATGATTATTTTTTGATAGCAGTTTATCGATGACACTGTCAAGCTCGCTGAGTTGATAAGTGTTATGTAACCAATAATGTTCTCGAATTTGTTTTGGCGGCCCAATATGTTTTTCTGATATCTCTATGTAGTAACGTACAATAATGTCTAGTACATCAGGCTGGTCAATGATCACTAGTTCTGTGCCATCTATTTTATTTTTGTCATATAAGGCAATCTGAAAATAGTTCTTCGTAAGAAAATTCTGTAAATATTTTTCTAGATAGTCATTGCGAACAGCCAGTACGATTTTTTGTTGAGTACGATTCTTGGAATACTCTTTGGTATGATACTTTGCTCCATACAGTGGAAGGCGGATAGAAAAGATACTACCAATATGCTGTTGTGAAACAAATTCGATATCACCATCCATCAAATTGATCAATTTTTCACAAATCACTAATCCCAATCCAGTACCTTGCGAGAAGTTTTGTTTATTGGCGTTGATTTGAAAAAATGGTTCAAACAACTGAGTTTGTAATTTATCTTCGATTCCAAACCCGGTATCTTTGATACTGATATACAGGTAACTATGCTTTATCGAAATGGTAATGACAACACAGCCAGTTTCTGTGAATTTAATTGCATTATTCAGCAGATTGGAGATGATTTGCTGCAACCTTACGGGATCATTATTGATAATATCGGGAATGTTCGGTTCAATATAGCAGTATAATCCCAACTCTTTTTTCACAATGAGAGGAAGATAATTTGAGATCACATGCAATACGATTTCTTTACAAGAGAATTTCTTGGAATCAATTTTGAGCTGCTTAGATTCTATTTTGGAAAAATCGAGAATATCGCTGATGATTTTTAGTAACAATGATGATGCGTTATCCATTGCTGATAGCAGCCGTGCAGATTCTAATGGCAATGTATGAGATTGCAGCAGTTCCAGATTACCAATAATGCCATACAGTGGTGTTCTCAATTCATGGCTGACTGTTGCCAGAAACATGGATTTTGCCTGATTAGCCTGTTCTGCGGCTGACGCCATTTCCTGTAATGATTGTTCCATTTTTACCCGTGTACTGATATCTACTAGTACACAGATTGCTACTTCTTCATTTCGATAACGTGAATGTACAAAGCTAATTTGCAGGTGATTGTTGTTACTGGTGACAACATCGATATAGGTGCTGGTTTTATCGCAGATAATATCAACGATGCGTTTTTGATCTTCATATGTTAGCATTCGGGTGTAATTATGCGCCAGTTCGTTACTGAGAATATTGGCACCATCATTAATCCGTAAAATACTGATGCCAACTGGTGCAGAGGCAACAATTTTATGGTTAAATTGTTCATGCTCTTCAAGACGAATAGCATTGTCTTCAGCAGGGGCAAATATTTTACGTTCAAATAGCCAGACAAAGAAAATAATCAGGATCGCAGAAATAATATTCAATACGATACTGTTAATAATTGTTACCTTGAATTCATCATAGATATTTTTTAATGGCAATGAAAAAATAACGTTAAATGAAGAAGGAGCTAAGCGTCGTTTTAATAATAAATTGGTATAACCCTCGTCATAACCAAAATAAGGGGTCTGTATATTATAGTCAGCGTAACGAAGTTTATTATCATTCTTTACTGGATAATATAACTCAGGCTGATTATAGTGGTTTAGCATTGTGATAGAAATAGGTCGATTTCTTGTTTGTAGAAATGAATCTAACCTGATAGCTTGTTCGATACCTATCACTGCTGTCATTTGCCCATTAGTATAGATCGGCGCAAGAATATAAAAAGTACCACTGTCTGCTCTTGTGTTAGGCATGACCCAAAAGACATTCCGTTCTTTTCCTTGTTCTTTCAAAATGATTAGTTTACGGAAATTTTCGTAGACCATTTTCTTCAGTGTTTCAGGTTCTGTTATGGTACTGCGAACTGAAAAGCTCACCATACACATACTTTGTGTACCAACCAGAAAGATCTGATTCAGGCCTCGTGGAGCGGCAATATTATCTTTCCAAAATAAGATCAGGTTATTTAATGAGTCTAAATAATTATGTGTGCTTTTACGTAAGAGATCACAATCTGAATTCATATTCAGAGGAGTATATGAAAAAGCAGGGTTATTATACGGCAGAGTAATAGTTAGATCTTTTTCATTCTTTTGTGATAAATGTTTCTCCGTCATATGTTGGATATCCCGCAAGGTGTTGGTAGTATGCCGAATATAAGAGAACATTGTATCGTAGTTAGTGTTATATTCTTGACGAATGTCTGATTTGACTTCATTAAAAATATTTACCAGATAAAAGCTGGTTAATAAGGCGCCTAATGCCCACAGCATAAAGCCAAGCACCCGAAAAAGGTAACGGGATATCTTTAGTGACGTTTGAAAAGAAGATAGATATCTCAAAAGGTCGCCTGATGAAAAACATGATTAATAATAACTATTCACAGCATATACTAGTGTAGCAGGGAATACAAAGCAGCATTTGGTTCTTGTAAGTTCTTTGTAAAAAAATTGCACAAAAAAAGCAGGCATTAAAATACCTGCTTTATTAATAGTTTTATAGAATAGTCAAGGAAAGGTATATGTTATACCTGATCTTCTGACTCGCTATTCCCTTCATCAGAAGGAGACGTTATATTATTTTCTTCGTCTTCATCTTCATCAGGTTCAGCAACACGCTGCAAACCAACGACCTTTTCATCTTCTGCTGTACGGATCAAAGTAACACCCTGCGTGTTACGGCCAACAACGCTGACTTCAGAAACACGGGTACGTACTAGTGTTCCCGCATCGGTGATCATCATAATCTGATCAGTGGGTTCAACCTGAATTGCACCGATAACATTACCGTTGCGCTCGCTGACCTTGATAGAAATGACCCCTTGAGTCGCACGGGATTTAGTCGGATATTCGCTCTGAGCAGTACGTTTGCCGTAGCCATTTTCGGTGACAGTCAGAATTTCTCCTTCTCCACGAGGGATGATCAGAGAGACGACTTTATCACCTGCACTCAGTTTGATACCACGAACCCCTGCCGCTGTACGTCCCATTGCACGCACACCTTTCACACGGATAGTACCGTCTTCCAGAGTCTCTTCATCTTCTTCGAGGAAGCGAACGACTTTACCCTTCGCAGAGAACAGCATGACTTCGTTGCTGCCATCAGTCAGGTCAACACCGATCAATTCATCACCGTCATTTAGTTTTACCGCGATAATACCGGCACTACGTGGACGACTGAATTCACTGAGTTTAGTCTTCTTAACAGTTCCACTGGCGGTTGCCATGAAGATATTCAGCCCATCTTCATATTCACGTACTGGCAAGATGGCTGTAATGCGTTCTTCTTGCTCCAGTGGCAGTAGGTTGACAATCGGAC
Organism: Xenorhabdus bovienii; assembly: GCF_024721015.1. Classification (GTDB taxonomy): domain Bacteria; phylum Pseudomonadota; class Gammaproteobacteria; order Enterobacterales; family Enterobacteriaceae; genus Xenorhabdus; species Xenorhabdus bovienii. The sequence goes on along the minus strand of NZ_JANAIF010000032.1, from coordinate 37,134 downwards.
GCCCACGCGCGCCACGGCTTGCTTCCGGCAACTGGTAGACTTTCATCCAGTACATCTTACCTTTGTTTGAAAAACAGAGGATAGTATCGTGTGTATTGGCGACCAGTAAACGCTCAAGGAAGTCTTCTTCTTTGATACGTGCTGCTGATTTGCCTTTGCCGCCACGACGCTGGGCTTCGTAATCAGACAATGGCTGATATTTCACATATCCCTGATGAGACAGCGTTACCACAACATCTTCCTGATTGATCAGGTCTTCAATATTGATATCCGCTGAGTTTTCAGTGAGTTCAGTACGGCGGGCATCGTTATATTGATCTTTGATGGCCAGTAGTTCTTCACGAATGACTTCTCTTAAACGTTCTGGGTTTTCCAGAATGAAAAGCAATTCGCCGATTAATTTCAGCAGTTCACGATATTCATCGAGCAGTTTTTCATGCTCCAGACCGGTCAGTTTCTGCAAGCGCAGATCCAAAATGGCCTGTGCCTGCTGTTCGGTCAGGTAATATTTGCCGTCATGAATGCCATATTCCGGCTCCAGCCATTCAGGGCGTGCAGCATCATCACCAGCCTGTTCCAGCATTGCTGCAACATTACCCAGTTCCCACGCTTGGGCAATCAGATTTGCTTTGGCTTCGGCAGGGGTTGATGCCCGACGGATCAATTCGATGGCAGAATCGATATTGACCAGTGCGATAGCCAGTGCTTCAAGGATATGTGCACGATCGCGGGCTTTACGCAGTTCAAAGATAGTCCGGCGGGTAACGACTTCACGGCGATGGTTGATAAACGCGGAAAGAATATCTTTCAGGTTAAGCAGCTTAGGCTGACCCTGATGCAGAGCAACCATGTTGATACCGAATGAAACCTGCAACTGCGTGAGTGAATATAGGTTATTCAGGACAACCTCAGCCACGGCATCGCGTTTCACTTCGATAACAATACGCATCCCATCTTTATCGGATTCATCACGCAGTGCGCTGATTCCTTCAATGCGCTTATCTTTCACCAGCTCGGCGATTTTTTCGATCAACCGGGCCTTGTTTATTTGATAGGGGATTTCATTGACGATAATGGTTTCGCGGCCATTTTTTTCGTCAGTTTCAATTTTTGCGCGGGCGCGAATATAAATTTTACCGCGGCCGGTGCGATAGGCTTCCAGAATTCCGCTGCGCCCATTGATAATGGCCGCTGTCGGGAAATCAGGCCCTGGGATGTATTCCATCAGGCCTTCTATACTGATGTTTTCATCATCAATATAAGCCAGACAGCCATCAATCACCTCAGATAAGTTATGAGGAGGAATGTTGGTTGCCATACCAACTGCAATCCCTGATGAGCCATTCACCAGAAGATTGGGGATACGGGTTGGCATCACTACGGGGATCTGTTCTGTACCATCATAGTTAGGCACAAAATCGACAGTTTCTTTTTCCAGATCTGCCAGCAATTCATGAGCAATTTTCGCCATGCGTATTTCGGTATAACGCATCGCAGCTGCAGAATCGCCGTCCACTGACCCAAAGTTCCCCTGACCGTCAACCAGCATATAACGCATGGAGAAGGGTTGTGCCAGACGTACAATCGTGTCATAAACAGCGCTGTCGCCATGCGGGTGATATTTACCGATCACATCCCCAACAACACGGGCTGATTTTTTATAGGATTTATTCCAATCATTTCCCAATACATTCATCGCAAAAAGTACGCGGCGGTGTACTGGCTTCAGTCCATCTCGAACATCCGGCAGTGCGCGTCCAACAATAACGGACATCGCATAATCCAGATATGAGCTTTTCAGCTCTTCTTCGATATTGACCGGTGTGATTTCTCTGGCAATGTCGCTCATGGAGCCACTATCCCTCATACTCCGAATTCAAAGGCTTAAATTATACCACAAATTGACAGTTTTATAAAAACCAGATGCGGGTATTTCAAGATTAAGGCATGTATAATACCCTCTTATCACACATCCCCATAATACTGTTACACTTTCTGTGGAGCAGTTTTCTATGAAGCAGTTCCTAGGAGCGATATCGCTGATGAACGTCAAAATCCCCGATTCACACATCCCGTCTCACCCCAATGTGGATCAACAGGAAATCGAAAAATTTGAAGCCGTTGCTTCCCGCTGGTGGGATCTTGAAGGTGAGTTCAAGCCATTGCACCGGATTAACCCACTGCGTTTGAACTATATCCTGCAACGTGCCGGAGGTCTTTTCGGCAAAAAAGTGCTGGATGTTGGGTGTGGCGGTGGGATTCTGTCAGAAAGCATGGCGCGTGAAGGTGCGGATGTGACGGGGCTGGACATGGGGTTTGAACCTTTGCAGGTCGCCCGATTGCATGCACTGGAATCCGATACTTCTGTCACTTATGTGCAGGAAACGGTAGAAAGCCATGCTGAACAGCATCTGCATTCTTATGATGTTGTGACGTGCATGGAGATGCTCGAACATGTGCCAGATCCTGAATCCGTGATTCGCGCCTGTGCCAAATTGGTCAAACCGGGCGGCCATGTTTTCTTCTCAACGATTAATCGTAATCGTAAAGCCTGGCTAATGGCTGTCATTGGTGCTGAGTATATTTTGAACATGGTGCCAAAAGGGACGCATGATGCGAAAAAATTTATTCGCCCTTCTGAACTGATTGGTTGGGTAGATAAGACTCCTCTGAAAGATCAGCATATTATTGGGTTACATTACAACCCGCTGACAGACAAATTTCGACATGGACACAATGTAGACGTGAACTACATGCTTCATACTCAATCGGTTTAAACGTGACAGTTAAGGGATTAATAAAACGGCAAATAGATATTATTTTTAAGATTTTATTTCCCCCGTTTCGCCGATAGTTTTGTGAAAGTAACATCAAGTAACTACGCAGGTTATCGGCTTTTCGGCAAAATTAATCCTCAAGTTATCCACAAAACTTCCCCGTTTTGTGCACTTGAAAAAATGCGGATTTAACAGTATCTTGTTATTACCGTTTTAATTACCCCCTATATATTGTGTTTCTCGACGTTCCGTTGCTACTAATTCCCGATTGGCCTTTAGCCATTTCGGGTACATCGTGCTGTCAATATGTCAATGTCAAGAAAGGCGATAAAGGCGAGATACGATAAAGAGAAGGTGTATTTCCCCATGAACCAGAGTCTGCTAGTAACCAAGCGTGATGGACATAAAGAACAAATTGATCTGGAGAAGATCCACAGGGTCGTTGCCTGGGCTGCCGAAGGTCTGAAAAATGTCTCAGTGTCACAAGTAGAACTGCGTTCTCAGATTCAATTTTACGATGGCATCAAAACAGCCGATATCCATGAAACCATGATCAAGGCAGCGGCTGATTTGATTTCTGGCGATGCGCCTGATTATCAGTATCTGGCGGCTCGTTTGGCCATCTTCCATCTGCGCAAAAAGGCTTACGGTCAGTTCGAACCACCTGCTCTGCATGATCATGTTGTACGAATGGTGAATTTAGGCAAATACGACAAGCATTTGCTGGAAGACTATTCCAAAGAAGAATTCGAGCAAATGGACAGTTTTATTGACCATTTGCGTGATATGGATTTCTCCTATGCAGCCGTTAAGCAGCTTGAAGGGAAATATCTGGCACAGAACCGTGTTACCGGTGAAATTTATGAAAGTGCCCAATTTCTCTACATTCTGGTTGCAGCGTGCCTATTTTCCACTTATCCAAAAGAAACGCGCCTGAGCTACATCCGTCGTTTTTACGATGCGGTTTCGACGTTTAAAATTTCGCTGCCAACGCCAATCATGGCGGGGGTTCGCACACCAACTCGCCAGTTCAGCTCCTGCGTTCTGATTGAGTGTGGTGACAGCCTTGACTCTATCAATGCAACATCCAGTGCGATTGTAAAATACGTTTCCCAGCGAGCGGGCATTGGTGTGAATGCAGGCCGCATCCGTGCTTTGGGTAGCCCAATCCGTGATGGTGAAGCTTTCCATACGGGCTGTATTCCATTCTATAAACACTTCCAGACAGCCGTGAAATCCTGTTCGCAGGGGGGGGTTCGTGGTGGTGCAGCGACTTTGTTCTATCCGCTGTGGCATTTGGAAGTAGAAAGCTTGCTGGTACTGAAAAACAACCGTGGTGTTGAAGGTAACCGCGTGCGCCATATGGATTATGGTGTGCAGCTCAATAAATTGATGTATGAACGCCTGATCAAAGGGGAAGACATTACTCTGTTCAGCCCATCTGATGTTCCAGGGCTGTATGATGCTTTCTTTGCGGATCAAGATGAATTTGAGCGTCTGTACACTCAGTACGAAAATGACGTCACTATCCGTAAAGAACGCATTAAAGCAGTGGAGCTGTTCTCACTGATGATGCAGGAGCGTGCTTCAACCGGCCGTATTTACATCCAGAACGTTGACCATTGTAATACACACAGCCCATTTGATCCGGCGGTTGCACCTGTGCGTCAGTCAAACTTATGTTTGGAAATTGCACTGCCAACCAAGCCAATGAATAATATCAACGATGAAAATGGTGAGATTGCCCTGTGTACATTGTCTGCTTTCAACCTGGGTGCCATTAATAATCTGACGGAACTGGAAGAATTAGCGGAATTGGCTGTTCGTGCACTGGACTCCTTGTTGGATTATCAAGATTACCCAATCATCGCGGCTAAACAGGGCTCAATGGGGCGCCGTACGCTGGGCATTGGTGTGATTAACTTCGCTTATTACCTGGCGAAAAACGGTGTCCGTTATTCTGATAGTAGTGCCAATAACCTGACACACAAAACATTTGAAGCCATTCAGTATTACCTGCTGAAAGCCTCGAATGGGCTGGCGAAAGAGAAGGGTGCTTGCCCGTGGTTTGGTGAAACCACTTATGCACAGGGTATCCTGCCAATTGATACTTACAAAAAAACACTGGATACATTGACCCGCGAACCTCTGCATATGGATTGGGAAGCCCTGCGTAATGACATCCGGCAGCATGGCCTGCGTAACTCAACATTGTCAGCATTGATGCCGTCAGAGACGTCTTCGCAGATCTCCAATGCGACCAATGGTATCGAGCCACCACGCGGCTATATCAGTATCAAGGCATCAAAAGATGGCATCTTGCGTCAGGTTGTACCGGAATATAACCGTCTGAAAGGGGCTTATGAGTTGCTGTGGCAAATGCCTGGTACCGATGGCTATCTACAGCTGGTGGGGATCATGCAGAAATTCATCGACCAATCGATTTCTGCCAATACTAACTATGATCCTGCTCGTTTCCCGAACGGCAAAGTTCCGATGAATCAGTTGCTGAAAGATTTACTGCTCGCTTACAAATATGGCGTGAAAACACTGTATTACCACAACACTCGTGATGGAGCGGAAGATGTTCAGGGTGATCTGGAAGAAGTCGTTGAGTCTGCTGATTCCGATTGTGACGGCGGCGCGTGTAAAATTTGATTTGAGGAAGTTATGTCCTATACCACTTTTTCACAAGTAAAAAATGATCAACTACAGGAGCCGATGTTTTTCGGCCAGCCTGTGAACGTAGCGCGTTATGATCAGCAGAAATATCCTATTTTTGAGAAGCTGATTGAAAAACAGCTTTCGTTCTTCTGGCGTCCCGAGGAAGTTGATGTTTCCCGTGATCGCATTGACTACAATGCATTGCCGGATCATGAAAAACACATTTTTATCAGCAATCTGAAATATCAAACGCTGTTGGATTCCATTCAGGGCCGTAGTCCGAATGTGGCATTCCTGCCGCTGATTTCCATTCCAGAATTGGAAACTTGGGTTGAAACATGGTCGTTTTCAGAAACGATTCATTCGCGTTCCTATACGCATATTATCCGTAATATCGTCAATGATCCTGCCGTTGTATTTGACGATATTGTAGCCAACGAGCAGATCTTAAAACGTGCCAAAGATATTTCGGGGTATTACGACGTTCTGATCGAAATGACTAACTACTATCATCAGCTGGGCGAAGGTACATACAATGTGGCGGGTAAAAACATTACAGTTAGCCTGCGCGCATTGAAAAAACAGCTTTACCTGTGTTTGATGAGTGTTAACGCTCTGGAAGCTATTCGTTTCTACGTCAGTTTTGCGTGTTCATTCGCTTTTGCGGAACGCGAATTGATGGAAGGGAATGCCAAAATCATCAAACTGATTGCGCGTGATGAAGCTCTGCATTTAACGGGAACCCAGCATATGCTGAACTTACTGCGCTCTGGTCAGGATGACCCTGAAATGGCAGAAATTGCCAGAGAGTGTGAACAGCAGTGTTACGATCTGTTTGTGCTGGCGGCTGAACAAGAAAAGGAGTGGGCAGATTATCTGTTCAAAGATGGCTCCATGATTGGTCTGAACAAAGAGATTCTGTGCCAGTATGTCGAATATATCACTAATATCCGCATGCAGGCAGTGGGTTTGAAGCTGCCATTTGAAGCTCGCTCCAACCCAATACCATGGATCAATGCATGGCTGGTTTCTGATAATGTTCAGGTGGCTCCACAGGAAGTCGAAGTCAGCTCTTACTTAGTCGGTCAGATTGATTCGGAAGTCAATGCTGAGGATCTCAGCGGTTTCGAACTCTGATATGGCTGATTACAAAGTTACCCTGCCGTCACGGCAGGGTTTATCCGTCCATTATTCTTCTGGTTTCCACCGTAACCTACTGGAAGCCTTGGAACAAGGCAGAGTACAGCTTGAATACCAATGTCGTCAGGGATATTGTGGTTCCTGCCGGGTTCGTTTGGTGAAAGGAAAGGTTGGCTATCCCTGCAAGCCATTGGCATTTGTTAATGAGGGTGAGATCTTACCTTGTAGTTGCCATCCACTCACTGATATTGAAATCGAACCGTGATCTTCCTTTAATTGACGGTCTCTATCGCAATTTTATATTCTTTAATTAAAAATTATTTTCATAAAGAGTGATTTTTTATGAAATCATAATATATAGAATCCTAAATATTAATCTATTATTAATAGAATACTTTATAAAAAAATAAAAAATTCACACACTATGATACTTATAAAAATACTCTGATTTATTATTTCAGTATAAAAGCATATGTACTATATTTTAATCATCAGGGTATTATATTACAATAAGTTCATCGTTTTACTATCTTCCAGCGCTATAGGGATTAATATATTTTAAGACAGCACTTGTTGAGATGATTTTATTTTGTTCCTTTTACTAAGAGATGAGGTCTTTATTCTTTAGTGAAGAAATGAAATCATTGTTGATATTAAATTAGAAAAACTATTTTTCATAATTTAATTTAGGTTCTTTACATTATTTTTTTCATAAAATGGATGGTGAAAATATAGAAAGACGTTAATATAGCGTGATATAAATAATGGAAAATTATTCTTACATAAGCAATGGCAAGTTCTTTCGAAAACGCGATACGCCTACCAGTACGAATGATAATGCATGAGATAGAATCCATGAGAAGTTTACATTTTGACGACTGAATCACACATATGGCTTTGTTTAATTGTAGAAAATGAGCGGGCAGAATACTTTTAAGGGGGGTATAAATTACATTTTTATATATTTGGTTGCTTTATCTATTTTGATAATGCATATAAATTAATAGACACAATGATGATTTTACAGCCATATACTGATTTAAATGGGTTTTCTTAAGTTAATTTTTGTTTTTCAGTGGGTTGGGTGTTTCAATTTCATTGTCAATTTTTTATCTGAGTTTTTAATGAATGGTTTAGTCAACCTAAACAGCGGTTTGTCAAACTTTAATATTTGATTAATTTTGTGATCTGGTTTATCTATTTTTGGTACTATTAATTGTAAATATTATCAGGAGCTTTAAATGGGTAAGCTATCGTGTTTCCCAGTTATGGTGATGGTAATAGCAATGCTGATATGCAATATTGCTGAAGCCAAGTCACCCTATGATGGCGATTATTTGTGCAAAATAAATAAAGAATTGAACGATGTGACTATCAAGAATGGGGGGATGTACTTTTTCCCGACTAACCTTGATACGGCCAGAGTTTCCTATAGAGATGAGAGTTTTACTATTTATGAAACAAGGCCAGAAGTGTTCATGAGTCCTAAATTAACCCCGATTACAAAATTTGGTATCTTAAACAAAAAGGAACTCACGGAAATGGGGGAAAACACATTGATATATGGAGGAGAGGGGCGTGGTCTGGGCTATTTTAGGCCAAGTCAAAACGAATTTTTCATTTCTAAGATAAAGATTCCTAATGTGAAGGGGGCTTATATCCTGTCTCTTGAAAATTGTGTTAAGCAGTTGTGAATTATTCAAAGAGTAGCCCCGAAGGGGCTTCTTCCTGATCTGATACCGTCAGAGGAATCAGGATATTGTGTCAAAGCAAGAAAAGCTTTGTAGGGCTAAAAAAGTTTACATTTGGTAAGGCGCAATTTATTTTTGGTTTTTGAATGATCCTATCTTTCCTATCTGTGATGATAAAGTCACTCGATTAGTGCTTTATGGTGTCATAAGAGAAGACATGATGCATACCATTACACTACTCCAATAGTCTATTCCATTGTTGGCCTATGCTCGGACAACAGTGATAGCTTTTAAACACACTTTGGTGAAGCCAGAAGGGTAAGCGGATTGAATCATCCTCACGTGCTAATTCCTAATAAGCTATGAAATTGGTATGGTTGAATTAAAACCGGGAAAACATGTATTAGAAACATCAGATGGTAAGAAGCAACCTTTCCTAGTTTATTCAAAAAATCAAGGAGGAATTATCAATCCAAACAGAGAATTATATTATACTTACAATATGGTGTACGCTATTGAAAACCATGAAAATAAGTTTTCACCACAAAATACAGAAGTTGTCATTGATGGTGTGACGCTGTATTTATTGATAACAATGTTTTTCGGTGTACATATCCAATTGGAACACCATTTCCAGAAGAAATTGTAATTTATGATAAAAAAAAGCAAAGGAAATATTAAAAGTAAATGCTTTAGAAAAAAAGAGTTTATTGATTTTTATGAACAAGAATCAGGAGAGGCACTACATTCTGAACACGATTCATTAAATAGTAATGATAATTCTGTGACAGATGAATTTGATTATCGTATTCCAACAGTGGATTTATCAAATCCTGAATTGCAAAAACGAGCACAAAATTATATTGCATTATTAAATGAATATGTAAAGGCTGATAATAATAAGAAACAAGAAAAAATACGTGAGCAGTACACTAAATTAATAATGAATGATACTAATGTTCGTTATGATAAAATTGATTCTGAAGAACGAGTTAAATACGATAATTTTTCCCGTAAGGTCAATCGTATTATAATGGCCGGTATTTTAGCAAAATAGGTATTTATTGTGATGATTAATGGTGTGATATTATGCCATTAATCATTTTCTTAAAAAATAAATAATTGCTTATTGTTCAGATTAAGCTAAAAATATAGATACTCACTTGATTTATTTGTTTTAATAATTAATATACTTTCAATGATGTAAATTGAATATAATTATGTGTTACAAAATGGATAATAATCTTTCCTATCTGCTTCTTATCAACTTTTTAATCTTAAGATATTTCTTAAAATTACAAAGAAAGTAATAATAAAACATTTTCTTTGTAAACAACAAGTTAAGGTTAATAGTGTTATATATAGTCGGATAGTGTGGGCAATTCAGTAAATGTTTTAATAGGGCTGTTACCATATAATTATTTGAATTTAAAATAAAATTTAATTTTTTGGGTGTGGATTGACGTTTTTATTTTATTGTTGAATTTATAATATGTCTCTTGTATATTTCGCGGGATTTAATTTTTTGAGAGAATGAGAATATTAACTTATGAAAAAAACGTTATTAACAGCTGTTATTGCTACAGGATTATCTATTTTTGCTTTCGGTGCTAATGCCAGTATTCGGTGCTAATGCCAGTAGTAGTGGTAAAAGTACTATCTCTTTGGGGTATGCTCAGAGCAGTGCTAATGCCAATGGTATTAAAGTATTTAAGAGCGATGGTACTGAATGGAATACAAAACAACATGGATTGAATTTGAAATATCGTTATGAGTTAGATGACCATTTTGGTGTGGTTGGCTCATTGACCTATACGCTCAATAGATTTGAAAATGATCATGCTGGAAACGTCACCAAATTTAAGTCGGATAGTTACTCCTTATTGGCTGGGCCATCATATCGTTTTAATGATTATATTAGCGCATATGGAATGATTGGTGCTGCCCACAATAAAATTAAGATACAAGGTGATAGTGAGTTTGACATAAGCAAGACATCACTTGCTTATGGTGCCGGTTTACAATTCAACCCCATTGAAAATATTGCAGTTGATGCATCGTACCAATATTCAAAATTTAATGATATCAAAGTTGGAACATGGGTACTGGGTATAGGATATCGTTTCTGATTTATTTTAACTTATACTATTTATTTTATTTATTATTTGATGCTTAATTTATAGAGATATTTTTCAAATATCATTTAATAAAATTATTATAGCCTGAACTCTTTAAATCATAGGGCTCAGGCTTTTTTATATATTTGGATTGTAATTATAAATTACGAAAATCCATTAAATTAATATGATTACCTCGCTTTTCAGGTAAATGTTTAAATTAATTTTAAAGATATATTTTATATCAGTTATTCATCCTATTAAAATATTACTTGAGTGATAATCTAAATCAACCTTTATTTATTTCTTATGTACTGGATGTATCTATATTTAGATGTGTAGTTATCACGGTGATATCTATGGGGAGGTTTTTTGGCGTTTTGGTTGAATTGCAGTCAATTTGAGGGGGCTGGATAATGCCATGAAAAAATAGTTTATAAAAAAGCCAGCTCTTGCTTTTGAACCGGCTATCTCCATCTCTATACTAACAAACGCTTACATAAAGCGAGTTGTTGACAGGCGGATAACGACGTTATGTACGTTTGAGAGGAAAGATTTTACAGATTTCATGATGATTTCCTTTAGGGTTATAAATTGTGACACACTTCACGAAAATATAAATTCTGAAGGAGATTTTATGCTCAAAATAAAAAGAGTCAAGGCATTTATTAAAATATTTTTTTAAAATTTAAAATATTTTTACATTTAGGTGTAACTCATTGAAAATATTTATTTAATTGTTTTTTTGTGTTTTTTTGTGTTTTTTATGTTGTCATATTGGTTTGCTTTTGTTCTGTAATTGTTTTTCTTTTGGTTTTCACACAGATAGTGGAGTAATCTCACTGGTTTTTCTAAGCTAGCTATACTTTACTCAACATTTAACGAGTGTTTTTTCTGAAAAATTTAACTTAACGATGAACTCAAGTAGCTGGAGATAACTAATGGAAATCAGTGAAAATGGCATTAATAAGATAAAAAGTTATGAAGGTTTGAGATTGCACGCATATCCTGATCCTGCCACAGGTGCTGAACCATGGACAATTGGGTATGGGCATACAAAAGGAGTGAAGCCAGAACAAATAATTACAGAGCAACAGGCTGAAACATTTTTGCATGAAGATCTGATACCAATTTATGCTGAGATTCAAAGAATTGTGAAGGTTCCTTTAACACAGGGGCAGTTTGATGCTTTATGCTCGTTTATTTTTAATTTAGGAGTAGGTAATTTTATTCATTCAACGTTGCTGAAAAAGTTGAATTTGGCTGATTATCAAGGTGCTGCTGAGGAGTTTTTGAAATGGGATAGGGCGGATGGACGTGTATTAGCCGATTTGCGTGTTCGAAGAGCATCTGAGCAGAAAATGTTTATGTCATAACACGATGTTGATAAGACCTTATTACGAAATGCAAAAAATATTAATTGCTGGATTCGACTAATAAGTACAATTTTTCAGAATGGCGGTCAGTTGCTATAGTAAGGGTTTTTAACACAGCTCCGTTCTAAGAATAGTAAATAAAATGGTTTATTATGATAATGTTTAAATCTGAACAATAAATTCGGGCTTATCAAGCCCGAATAAAAAATATGGATTAAATATGTGGTGGTGTATTTTGTAATACGACACGATAGCCATCAATATCTTCGAATGTTTTTCCGGTTCGATCCCAATAAGGATTATAAGAGGGGACAAGAGAAAAACCGGCTTCTTGCATCAATTGGCTCTGTTTCTGCCACTCAGACTCATCTTCGATATAAAAAACCAATAAACTATCTTGTGTCGGTGCTTTACCAACAGATGTATTGTGGTGGTGAGTAAATTCGAGATGCTAAGAATGATTGGGATGCCCTAACATAACACCATCAAAATTATCATGATCTCTGAATTCACCTAATAGAGTAAATTGTAATCCTTTGCAATACATATCTTTGATTATAGACAAATTGTCTGTTGGTCTGGCAATCCTAAGGACAGGTGTTGTTTTCATTTTTTTATAGGGTTTGATTTAAAACTGAATCTTATCAGTTAATATTTTAAATTGATTAGATAAATGTGCTAGCGAGCAACTAGCACATATTTTTTATCACCTTAATTTTATTGAGGAAATAATATTAAACCTAAAATATTATTTTATATCAGCATCAATGACTTGATAAAAAGCATTATCAGTATCTGCAATTGTCCAAACACCGAGAATGACATGGTACCCGGAACGTTCTGGAACCTCACATGTAATTGAGACATTTTGAGCCGGAAGTTTCCCATGATCATCACGTTCACAGAACGGTTTTAGATCAAATTGCGCACGAGTGAGTGGTTTGTTGGAGTCCCAACCAGGTTTAGTAATAAAAAATTGCCATGAGGCAGTACTATGTCTGGCGGTTAGCGTCCACTTAAAGTTGTTTTGGCCTTTGTTGACTGTGACGTGATGCCAGCGCTGAGCGCTTTGTTCGTTTAGAGGACTGAACTGGCCAACGCCACCGCTGGCAATTTGACCATCAGGTGGCCCTGATTCCGGGAAACCTTTAGGCCCTTCAACAGATTGCGGTTCATACATGATATTTCCGCAGTCTTTGTTGGTACGCTGATAACATAAAAAAGCTCTACTGGGCGGGGAATCTACATATCCATGGCGAGATACGGGGTCAGCAGTACTAGAGAATGGGATTGCACCAAAAGTAGTCAATCCCACTAAAAGTAATGACTTTTTAATGTTCATGATGAATTTCCTATGTTGTTCCGTATTTGACTGTTAAATAAGTAAATTTATCTATAGTTATTATCTTAATTTGACGTATAAGAGTATTAATTGACTTCTTATTGTGGAGCATATAAATGTTTATAACAAACTTAGTAAGTTATAAATACTTAATTTATGATAGAGGTATGCCAGAAAAATATATTAATTAATCTATTCAAAAAGTTCGTTTCTGATAGCTTTGGAACAGATTGTTAGATAGGAGGAATCCTATTTTTTATAGGGTAATTAAAATATAAAAAAACCTCCCTGCAATAGGGAGGATAAGAGCGAAATGAGAAGCAAATGAGGGTGTACAAAAATAAGATATTTAAGTACACACAAATAAAATAGACTTAAATGGCGGAATATTCAATAAACAGACATTAAACAAATCTTAAAGCCAAGAGCGTATCAGGGCGGGATTCCACTTTAAGATCGATTCTTTTATAGCCAAAAAACGTATCTCTACGTAAAATTTTCACCATCTTATCCAAGAAATCACATCATATTTTACGTACAAGCTCCTAAAGATTAATTTTTAAGCAAAGTAAAATCCCGCCCTGAAGAGCGTATCCCAGTAGATATTTATTGTTGATGTCAGTTTGAACAACGCACAGGTTCAAAATGGCAAATAAAATAGCTTAATGGGATAGGTTCTGAGTATGCTCTCGTATTGGTGGGGGTTCTATCGCATTAACAAAGAAAGTACGAGTTGATGCGGTTACAGGCATTCTGTCTTGTAACCGCTTATTTTTGCCCGGAACCAGCGCCTAAGTGGCATGAAACAGTACGTTGGGGCTAGGAGCCTCTGCAATGGTCACTCGGCCATTTCCGCAATCTGCTTGTTATGACTATTTTGCTGACTTATTTTTTGCTCAATATGCCGTACCACATAGGCAGCATCCTGATCGATCCCCAGAAACCGCCCAGAGCCCCATGTATGTAACCACGGCAAACCAATAAACGTGACATCCGGATCAATGGTAATACCCCGATCATGTTTTGGATAACCATTGGCTTGAAAAATATCTAAATCAATCCATGAATAATCCGGCCTAAAACCTATACACCAAATCACGGAAGTAATATTTGCTTTTGCTAAATTAATGTGTGTGATTTCCTGTTCTGGCTGCCAAACAGGCTGATATACCGATACAGGCTCATCAGTCTCAATGTTGTTTTTAGCTAAATATTCATCAATAGAGGCATTAATCCGATTATAAGTAGCATCGGCACTATCCAGATTTTCTGATAAATCTGGCCTGAACCAGAGTTGACCCTCTTTATAGTCATCAAAACGGCCAAGCAACTGCATACCTTCTAAAGCAAATTTACGCAGATCAATATCATGTCCGCCGTCACGGCCTGTAACATAGTGGTTGGTACTGTTACGTATTTCTTCACTATAGCGATGATCTTTCGCAGTCGTTTTGTAATGGCCCATATCAAACAGCCACTTCACCACATCTTTGCCGCGATAGAACCGGGAACAACGTGGGGCATCACCTGTCGATAAATAGACTTTTTTGCTTGCCAGATGTAAGTCTTCGGCAATTTGTGCTCCAGACTGTCCTGACCCGACCACCAACACCGCACCTTCAGGCAGTTGATCTGCATTCAAATATTCTTCCGAATGCATTACTTTTATATTCTCAGGCAAAACATCGCTTAATTTTGGATAAATCGGGGTGTGATACCCGCCTGCTGCGACTACAAGCTGTTTGGCTGTGGTTGTGCCGTAATTAGTTTTAATGACAAACTTATATGCTGCCTCTTTTTCCACATGTTCTACCTGAATGTTTAAAATGGCAGGTGGATTGAGTTTTTCAATAAATTCATCAAGATATTCCACGATTTCGTGCTTTTTCATAAATCCGTCGGGATCTTGCCTTTGATAAGGATGTTCAGGCAACAGGCACTGCCAGTTCGGTGTCACCAAGGTAAAATTATCCCAACGTTTACGGCGCCAGCTATGGGTCAACTCAGATTCTTTTTCCAACACCACATGATCAATACCTGCTTTTTGCAAATAGTGACTGATGCATAAACCTGCCTGACCACCACCAACAATCACCACATCATAATTTGGCTGTAATATTTGATTTTGGATATTTAACATAGAACATCCCTCTCATTTATGCGTCATTTCAATAACTGTAATTTGATCTTCCGGACTGAGTTCGAACAGTTTGGCTTGGTGTTGAATCATTGCCAGATTGTCCATAGCTGAACTACAGCCAAAGCCATAACATGCCCGTACTCTTTCTGATGCGGCATACAGACCATCTTCAACCTGATGCAAAAACTGCGTACTCGGGTAACACTGGCCAATGGACAAATATTCATAAATCACGGTTGAGGGTGAGTAATATTGAGTTTGTTCTCCATTGGACCACTTCACAGTAAAATTCACACTGGGCATAACATAGGCTCCTACTGGCTTTCAGGCTCAATCTATAACGGGTTGAACCTATAATTTTTTTAAACTGATTTTTTTAATCAAATGCTTTCAATTAAATGTTTTCAAGACATTGGCATAACAAAAACCGGTAAATACTTGGTTGTTAAAATCCCAAAATATGCCGTGTTGCTGTTGTTGCTGCACTGTAACCACACCACTGACATTGGTTTCAGCAATCACTGTGCAGGCAATGTCCTGACTGTGAAACAGTTTGATAATTTCTTCACATTTATCGACATTGGCAGTCAGTAAAAAACCAAAGCTGGGAAAAATTTGCAGCCATTTAGACCAGTCCACATCATCAGGTTTAGGCATGGCATCCAGGTTGATATGAGCCCCCGAGGCTGTAGCTTCGAGCAACATCAACAAACTGCCTAAAATGCCGGCATTGCTGATATCACGGGCTGCATGAACCAAAGCTGCTTCCGCCAATTGCGGCAACAAGGCAATTTGTGACTGTAAAACGCAGTCAGATACATGCTCAAAGCATTTCCAATAAGTGGTATTGGGGTGGAATTGTCCTTGCAGATTTAAAGCCATCAGGATTTTTTGTTGTGGTTTGACATGCAGCACTGAAAGCAATTTTCGCGCCGTGCCTTGAATCGCAACCGATAAGGCGGGCTGATAAACTGTACCAAGATTGGTATGCCCACCGACCAATGGCACACCATAAGCACGACAAGCATCCTGCATGCCTTGCATTAACAACTGTGCCTGTTTGCTGTTGGTATGCCAAAGACTGTTCACCACTGACAACGCCCGACCGCCCATGGCTGCAATATCACTAATATTCGCCATGACTGCCGACCATCCTGCAAAATAAGGATGATTGGCCACAAAATTTGGCAACATACCTTCACAGGCGTGCAATACATACTGACCATTCAATGGCAGTGCTGCCGCATCATCCCCAGGGTAAGCATATAAGCTATCCAATGAATCAACATGGCAGGTTGTATTGGCTGAAATACTGGATGCAATCGCCTGCTTGGACTGCATGGCGGGTGTGTGTCTCAATATTTCGAGTAATTGATTGAGTTCCATCATTGCGTCTCCTTCTGCATATAGGTTTGCATCGGGATATACTGCAATGGATAGTTTTCAATCTGTGCCTGCATTAACACATGTGGAATGTTGGCAACGGTCAACTGACACAAACTATCCCAACACAATCTTTGGAAGTAGTGTTCATTTTGACTTTGCACGGTGGCTAAAAAAGTACGGCATCCCAAGTTTTTGGCGGTCGATACCGCTGCATTGATTAACGCTTTACCAATGGTATGGTGACGTCGGTATAGAGGTTCTACACATAAACGCCCGCCATACCACGTCTGTTCGCCATCGGGGAAAATCCGGACTGCGCCAATCACACGGTCATGCTCACCAGCCATTTTTCCAATGGCAACAATACCTAATGCTTTAACATCGTACTCGTCACGATCTTCTTTCAAGATTTTCTGTTCATCACGAAAGGTCACTTCACGCAAACGATAATATTGGCGGCGTTCCCAATCTTCCGACACCATTTTGATGGCAATGTCATCGCTAATAAATTGTTTCAGCTCTTCATTTAGCCCAAGCAGCCAAGAATAACGAGAAAGTTCCATACCATATTCTCCTTATTCATATGCTTTCAGCGAAGAACAAGCGCCACATTTGGCACAGCCTGCCTGAGTATTTTCTGAGTTCAAGCTATGTTGTTTGAGTTGCAATCCGATTTTCGGGTAAAGCGACTGCATAAAGGCGTGATCAGGTTTAGGATGATGTTCTAATGGTGTGCCTTGAATTGGCACAAATGGCACCACAAATGGATACACCCCTATTTCAGTCAGTTTGGCAGTCATTTCCACGATTTCCGGTTCGGTGTCGCCCAATCCAGCCAAAATGTAGGTACTGACTTGTCCTCGGCCGAACACGGCAACGGCTGCCTCAAATGCTGAAAAATACTTTTCCAGCGATACTTCAGCTTTGCCCGGCATAATCTTTTGCCGTACACGCTCACTCACCGCCTCAAGGTGCATTCCAATTGATACAGCGCCTGCATCTTTTAAACGTTGAAACCATGCAAAATCATCGGGTGGCTCGCACTGTACCTGTATTGGTAAATCTACTTGTGCCTTAATCGCCTTGACCGAGTCACATAAGATTTTTGCTCCGCGATCTCCTGTATTTGGCGTACCTGTGGTGATCACCATTTGCTTGATACCATCCAGCTCAACGGCTGCTTTCGCTACCTCTGCCAATTGTTCCGGGCGTTTACGGATCAAGGTTCGACCCCCTATCAAAGACTGATCAATTGAGCAAAACTGGCACGCCGTTGCCTTGTCATTCATACGAATGCAATGCTGTAACACTGTCGTTGCCAACACATCATGGCTATGTAAGGTCGCAATTTGCTCATAGGCAATACCTTCGGCGGTTTTTAAATCATAAAATCGCGGTCGTGCAGGTATAGTTAAGGTTGCCACCGGGATCCGGTTTTTAAAGACAGTCACCTTGTCAGAGTTCAGATCAGGCTTTGCAGTATAGGGAGAGTCTTGTGCTGCAAGGTTCAGCACAGGAATCATCATGGTTTTTCCGTCAAGGCTCAGTGCCTTATGATCGCTTGGCCCTGCGCCACCTTTGCGGGATAAACCAAACTCGCCTTCCCATTTCAGACCATTACATTGCAAATCGGTCAGTAATTGTATTGCAGACATATTTACCCCCTATTACTTGGGTTTAATCAATATGGTTCAGATCTGGGTTTCATTAAATTTCGCGTGTTTTTCGAGATGATTTTGATCTGGTGTTTCAATTTTCAGTTCGTGCAATACATTTGTCGGACGGCGATCAATCAATAAGCTAAACAATTCAGGGCGACTGTAATGTCCCACTGAATCCATCATGCGTTTGCGTTTATCAATCAGGCTAAGATCCAAATCGGCAATGCAGTAACCTTCATCTTGCGTGAGCGGTTCAGCTAAGAACTTGCCTTCGGGAGAAACAATGGCGGTAAAACATCCCCCTGAAATTGGACCGATGTTACAGCCTGTATCCTGCATAATCTGCTGCTGCTGTTCAGGATGCAGCCATGCGGTGGCATTGACCACAAAACAGCCGGATTCTAACGCATGGTGTTGAATGGTTGCACTGATTTGATCGGCAAAAATTTGTCCTACCAACGAACCAGGAAACATGGACGCATGAATTTGCTCACCATCTGCCATCAAGGCAAAACGTGCCAACGGGTTGTAATGTTCCCAGCATGCCAGCGAACCAACACGCCCCACCGCAGAGTCAATGGCATGCAGGCCACTGCCATCACCTTGGCCCCAAACCATTCGCTCATGGTAAGTTGGCGTAATTTTGCGGCGATGCTGAATGATTGAACCATCGGCATCAAATAACAGCTGTGCGTTATAGATCGTACCGCCCGCACGTTCATTAATACCAATCGATACCACCATGTTGGCTTCAAGGCAGGCTTGACCAATCGCCAGAGTTGCTTCGGAAGGTACAACCACCGATTCATTCAACAACTTTAAATGCTCTTTTCCCATGGCAAATGGCGGTTGTACAAAGGAAAAATAAGGGTAATAAGGCACGACGGTTTCAGGAAAAACGGCAAATTGCACACCTTGTTTTCCAAGCTCTGAAATAATGTCACAGATTTTTTTTACCGTTGCGGCTTGGCTATAAAGCACAGGGCTACATTGCACTGCGGCAGCTTTAATGATTCGGTTCATGTCTTATTCCCCTTATGAGTTTGCGCTTACTTAAACAGTCCAAGTATCAATAATTAAGGCATTTTCACGACGCATCAGCAGTTTTAAATCCATCACATCCAATGGATTAATCGGGCGAATTCCCGGAATAAGTGCTTTCTCTGTTTGACCATACATTGCTTGCAACGCAAAACGACAGGCATAGACTTCGCCGCCTTCTTCCATAAAGGCTTTCAATTGGTTATTGACGGCCAAATGACCCGGAAAAGCCTCAGCCCCTAAAGTTGGAAAACCACGTTGAACACCCAATTGCACACCCGGGCCGTAAAGCAAGATTTTGGTTTCAAAGCCCTTACGCAATAAACGCTTTGCCTGTAACACATTGATCAGGCCAATTGATCCTTCAAATGCAACGGTATGGAAAGTCAACAATGCCTTTTCACCCGGCTGTGCTTTGACGTCCTCAAACACTTTTTCTTCGTAATCAACAAGAAAATCGCCATCTTTATATTGTTCGATATCAATTTTTGGCATAACAGCTCCTAGTTCAATGTTATTTTGGAATTAATCAATATGTCGTCTTCCTGTGTTATAGCGAAAGCTATGCCAAGTTATATTTCTGGGCAGGGGATTTGTGTTTATCTCATTGAAAAATATAATTAAAATTTATATAAAATATTTTTATTAATATAAATGGGACCGCTGGGATGTTATGATTTTCCGTAGTATTATGAATTTTTATAGTTTCAATTATGAAACTTCATAATATGAATATGAGGAATAATATGAATACAACTGATTTTATTTCGGATTGGGTAACTTCTGAAAACTCGATTCGCCCGTTGGTATTTGAACACACATCACAGGCATTAATTGTGTTAGATCCACATCAAAACCAGTTTATTGATGTGAATATCAGTGCCACTCGATTATTGCGTTATGAACGTCATGAAATTATTCAAAAAACAATAACTTCCGTTTTTGGTCATTTAAGCCAACTGCCACACCTGCTGGCATTTACCGAAGAAGCTTTGGAAAAAGATTGGGCTTGGAACAATGAGCTATGTTCCTTTGATAAACATGGTGAAAAAATCCAGTTAGATATCACTTCTATTTCATTGCCCTATAAAAACAAAACATTGTTGATATGGTCGCTGGTGGATGTCAGAGAGTTAGAACTGCGCCAACTTAAGAAAAATACCGATAAAGCCATCCGTACAGATTTAAAAGAATGGCAAGCCTTACAAGAATTGTTTATCGACTCCGACACAGGCAAGCATTTATTACTGAGTTCAGTCGGGGACGGTATTTACAGTATCAACAAGCAAGGCTTGTGCACCTTTATCAATCCTGCCGGGGCTAAAATGCTGGGGCTGCAACCTGAAGATGTGCTGAGTAATAATATTCATAAAATCCATCACCATACCCATGACAATGGCGATCATTACCCTGTTGAGGAGTGCCCGATTTACGCGGCAGTACATGACGGTATTGTGTATGAAGGTATTCAGGAAAATTTTTGGCGGCGTGACGGCAGTTACTTTCCAGTGGAATTTACCAGTACCCCAGTGATCCGTGACAGTGAAATTATCGGTGCAGTGGTGGTATTTCGCGATATTACCGATCGGCTGAATACCGAAAAACAACTGACCCATGCCCTTGAAGAACTGCAAGATTTAAAAAGCCGACTGGAACAGCAAAACGAATATTTGCAGGAGGAAATTTTACAAGAAAATAAATACCATGAAATTGTCGGTAATAGTGCATCTATTTTACAGATTATCGAAAAAATCAAGGTAGTCGCCTCAACGGATGCCAACGTGATGATTTATGGTGAATCCGGTACAGGCAAGGAACTGATTGCCCGCGCAATTCACCAATTCAGTCACCGTAAACAACAACCACTTATTCGGGTCAATTGTGCCGCGATTCCTTCGGAACTGTTTGAAAGTGAATTTTTCGGGCATGTCAAAGGTGCATTTACTGGGGCTGTGCGTGACCGTATCGGTCGTTTTGAATTGGCAGACCAAGGCACATTATTTTTAGATGAAATTGGCGATATTCAACCAGAGTTACAAAGTAAGCTACTGCGTGTATTGCAAGAAGGCACCTTTGAGCGGGTCGGCGAAGAAAAAACGCGGCATGTGAATGTGCGGATTATTGCCGCCACCAACCGTAATTTAAAAGAAGAGGTGAAATATAAACGCTTTCGTGAAGACCTGTATTTCCGTTTAAATGTATTTCCGATTCATTCCCCTGCCTTGCGTGACCGTAGGGAAGATATTCCGCTTTTGGTTACACATTTTACCAGACTGATTTGTGACAATCGTAAAATTAAGTATCTGCCATTTTCACAAAAGCATATTTTGGAGCTTCAGCAATATGACTGGCCCGGTAATATCCGTGAGTTGCAAAATGTCATCGAACGGGCGCTAATTACGGCAAGGCAAGGCGCTGTTTCCTTTAAATATTTGTTGGAACAAGATCAACAGCAACCTAAGATTCAGCGTCAGGATATTTACAATGAATATCAACAAACCGAAGGCGTTCTGACTATAGAACAATTCAAGGAGTTGGAAATTAAAAATCTTTCCCTTGCGGTTAAACAATGCAAAGGGAAAATTTTTGGTGATAACGGCGCAGCGAGATTGTTGGGAATAAACCCAACAACCTTGATCTCACGCTTAAAGAAATTAGGGATTGATTATTAAAAATCTCATCCAGAGGCAGGCTATTAGATGAATCTGTTTCCATTTCTTTCTGCACTTTGGATAACGTAGCATAAAAACTCAATTGTCCTTTGCGCAACATACAGACCCATAATAATGTCCATGTTTTGCGCGATCGGGGTTTATCACTAAGGACGCTGGATGGTGGGCGGCTCTATGGGATAACTATAAAGTAGAGGGAGTGGCATGGATGATTTACTGTTTCCGTTAGCCGGGATTACCTATGTATATGTACAGTAACTGACGGTGGTGTAAAAAAATAAAATTAAAGCTTGCTAAGTAAATAAAAATAGTGCTTAATAGCGCCATCGGTTTGGAAGTACAGACCTATTTATGTAAAGCAAGTTTAAAGTAGTTCACCTTTTAGCGCTATCTTCGATACCACTTCATTGCGAATTTCTTCTACTTAGTGCCCATAAGTAAAACAGAAAACAAACCTTACAACGCCTTATGGCAACTTAAAAAATTAAAGGAATTCAACATGTCTAATACAATGACTGGTACAGTTAAATGGTTCAACAGCGATAAAGGTTTTGGCTTTATCTCTCCAAAAGATGGAAGCAAAGATGTTTTTGTTCATTTTTCTGCAATTCAGAGCAATGATTATAAAACTTTAGATGAAGGCCAGGAAGTTTCTTTCTCAGTAGAAAGTGGCGCTAAAGGCCCATCAGCAACTAACGTGATTGCTTTATCTTAATCATTGCTGAACAGAATAAGACGATGACCTTATGATAGCGATGAAGGTGTAGGCCGGAGCACATAAGGTTATCATAGAAGCCTCGCAGAAATGCGAGGCTTTTTCGTATCTATCAGTAGTAGACTGAGAATTTGCAACTCGACTCCGGCAAAATTTACTGTAGTTCGATATACTGAAAGACTCAGGAAATATTCTAGGCTCCGCTTCGGCGTGGCCTTTTTTATTTTAGGGTACTAACTGTTTCTTCAAGTAAAATGTTGGTTGGGTTGCTGGGTTATATATTTTCAGCCCTGATCTGTATATCTTGATCTAAAACTAAAAAAAAGAATAAAATGGAGCAATATCACTAAGTTGGAATAAGGGAAATTATTATGATAAATCGAGATTTTGAACACTTAATGGAATTGCTTGATAGCTTCTTTTCTGATAAGGAGATTTGTAAAAAATTTCATATCATTGATGAAGGAAATATTACAGGCTGGGAAACTTGGCTTCAGGTTGAATTTTCATATATGCTTTCTAAAACAGATCATGAGTGGTGGAGAGAATATTCATTCAAGTATGATAATAGGAAAAATAAAGAAGGTAATTATTTAAAGCCTGATTTCCTTTTGAGAAAAAAAGGATGGACTACAGAGACATATTTGGCAGTAGAGTTCAAGCAAAATATCAGCCCTGTTTCATGTGTAAAAAATATGATTTCTGATTTAGATAAAGTGAGCAAAATTAGAAAATCTGAGATAGAACTAAGAAGTATTTGGGCTGTAGGTGTTACTAAAAATGTAGATCATGCTAAGTTGAATGGACTTGTAGATAAATATTTAAATGATAAAATTTATTATGCTAAAGATAAATCCAAACATATTCAATTAAAACAGATTGGTAAAACACCATTTCATTATATTATTATGTAAAAGTTTTAATTAATAACTAATTGTTTTTATAGAGTAATCTTACTATTTTTAATAGTAAGATTATCAGATCATATTTTTAAATTAACTCCTTTAAAATAATCAAAAATATGAGTAATCTGAATATTTACTGTCTGTTCACCATCTATAATAAGATCTGTACAGTTTTTAAGTCATTATCAACAAATAAATCACGCTATTCAGAGAGGTAAAATCGCTTCTCCTCCATCAGTTCACTTTTTGTAGCCTTATCATCTTGAAAAAGATGAAGTAACCGACGACAAGATGCCACATTCATCGATGTGTTGAGAGGAACGGCAATATTGATAAATTTTTCTGCCTGCATATGAAGCCTGCCCAGGGGGGCGTCGAATATAATAAAAATGGCGATCACTTTGTTTATAAATACCCAGCCCCTATAATTTATTGGCTGATTACTGCTGTCAGGGTAACTTAGCTATCTTGGCTTCTACGACAACACCAACAATATGCACTTTCTCATTGAGAGGTATCATATTGTATTGAGGATTCAGAGGCTTTAAATAGGCATCGTATCCTTCGGTAATTAATTGCTTAAAAGTCAGCTCTTTTTCTCCCTCAAGTTTTGCTATCACCAAGTTATTAGCCGTAGGCTTAACATCAGGGTCAATCAAAATGATCATACCTTGCTGTATGTTTAATTCATTCGATGATGCCATTGAATTACCTTTAACTTCCAGCCAGAAAGCATGGGGTGAACATTCAATAGAAGTTTCATACCATTGTTCAATATCGTTTCCAGGATATAGCGGTGCAGGTTCTTCACACCAACTACCTGCATTTGCCCAGTTCAGCAATGGATATTGTTTTTGAGGATGTTGATGGGCGGCAAGAGTAGGATCATCACCATAGATCACCTTCAGGAGTTTCCTGGCCTGTTGATCTAATGATGGACTGAAATCTGCAATGCGAACGCCCAATTTATTAGCGAAGTCGGCCGCTCTCTCCAAATTAAGGGCGTTTATACCATTGAGATAGTGTGAAACGGCGCTTTGAGTCATGCCAAGCTCGTCTGCGAATGCATCTTGAGAAGAGATACCGAGCTGCTTTTGCCTTGACACAAATATGCGCTTCAAACGTTTGGCATCTGCAAGTTGTTCTGTTGTTAGTTTCTTTTTCATAAGCCTATTTTAATACCAACGCTATTAAAATGATAAATACTAAAAGTATTGAAAAATTTAATACTTTGGATATTATTTCGAAGTAGACAGGAGAAAACGTATGGAAAAGATCTTATTATCAGAATATGTGAAGAAAAATGGCCAAGTGAAAGCAGCAAGTCTGGTCGGTGTTCATCAAACCGCCATAAGTAAAGCGTTGCGAGCAGGTCGTAAAATATTTTTGATCCGCCAGGAAGATGGCAGTTACAAAGCTGAAGAATGTCGGCCATTTCCCAGTCAGAAACAGGCTGTATAGAAGAATTAAAAAATATCAGGAGTATGATTAATCGGTATCTATTATTGAACAGACTTAATTATCTCATTGATTTTATTCTGATGTTTTTTGTGTATATTGTTCAGGAGAAGATATGGGTTCTAACATTTGTCATTATTTTAGAGCGATAGGGAGTATTCTTGACATTATGCCCGCAAATGATTATCGCGAGATCTTGGATTCTGATTTATCAGATAGAAATTCCTCGGAAAGTCAGGTGATTTCTCGTTGTTCTGAACCGCTTCCATCCCCTGATGTGTTGAAGAACTACGAGTCAATCCTGTCTGGTTGTGCAGAAAGAATATTGTCTTTCAGAGAAAAAGAGCAGCGTTTCCGGCATGATAATCAGAAAAAGGCACTTGATAGCATGATCACAAAGGATAAAAGGGGGCAGTGGATGGGATTTTCCATTGCGATGTTTATCTTAACCATAGCGACTGTCTTTGCGTTCAAGGGCGAAATGTTGTTTGCAGGAACGCTAATTACCATTGATCTGGTTGGGCTGGCAGCCGTGTTTGCCATAGGGCGTAAATCAAACATCAAATGACTCCGAAATAATAACGTAACTTATTGATATTATATGTAACTATGTTCATTTGCCATTTTTATATCCTCTCAATTTTATTTGAATATCTTCTTGTTGTTTTTATTTCATACCATAGAATTGACATGGTTTACATCGACAAGAATAAAAAGAATTTTGCATGGTAGGTTTAACTATCTATTTTAAATGAATTAGCATGTTATAGAGAATTTATATGGACATGAGAACTTTATGTGAACGTTATCAATCAGGAAAAAAGCTTAAATATCTTTTTTTCTGGGGGCATAAAAATAATCATACTGATTACATAACAAAATCCTGCCTAAGCCAGTGGTATCCAGCACCATTTATCGTTAATAACGTAAGTTATTCCAGTACTGAACATTATATGATGGCAGAAAAGGCGCGTTTATTTAATGATTCTGCAACACTGGAAAAAATTATCAATGCTAAAAACCCAGGTGCAGCGAAAGCGTATGGGCGCGAGGTTCGTGGGTTTAACCAATCGATTTGGGATGAACATCGATTGGCGATCGTGATTGACGGTAATCTGGCAAAATTTTCTCAAGATAATGCTTTGGCAGAGTTTTTATTGAATACGGGAGATAAAATACTGGTCGAAGCGAGTCCTGTTGATCGTATTTGGGGTATCGGGCTGGCAGAAGATTTTGCCAATATTGAGAATCCGTTGACGTGGAATGGTTTGAATTTATTAGGATTTGCCTTGATGGCTGTACGTGAAGAATTAAAAATATAAGACATAGATTAAATTTTAGCGCCTAAAAATCTAGGCGCTAAAATAGAATGGGAAGGGATAGACAATTTTATTCCCATTTAGTGGGAATGTTACTCACTAGGATAATGTCAATGACACAACGAACGATAAGTAGTAGCGACCTATTTTCTGGCAAAAAGATTATTATTGTGCATGGATATAGTGCCTCACCTTCATCACATTGGTTCCCTTGGTTAAAAGAAGTGCTTACTGAGCAAGGTGCGGAGGTTATGGTGCCTGCAATGCCTGAGTCATTGGCACCGATACCTGAAATGTGGGCCAAGATGTTGATTGATGTAATACCAAAGGCAGATGATGATACAATTTTTATTGGTCATAGCCTCGGTTGCGTCACGTTATTGCGGCATTTAGAGGTGATAAGTTCTACGGCTGACCGAATTGGAGGGTATATTTTAGTTTCTGGGTTTGATTCTCCGCTGGAGAGTTTGCCAAAATTAAACATTTTTACAGCCGAACCATTGAGCTATGCATTCTTGCGTGAAGTGACGGAACATCGTATTTCAATCATTTCTTCCAACGATTATATTGTTTCTCCGCAATCTTCTCACGCTCTGGCTAATTCATTGCAAACCAAAATCATTAATGTCGATAATGCTGGGCATTTTCTTGATAGAGAGGGCTTTACCCGTCTGTTACCTGTCTATGATGCTCTAAAAACCATCGTTTCAGGATGAAAATAAAGAGATGAAATCCTGCCAATGCCTCAGTTTATTTTATTTAATCTGAGGCATTGGCGCATCTGGTGTGTAAAGATATTAAATATAAAAGACCAATGATGTATTTTAAAAAACGATGGTTAATTATAAGGTTTGACTATCGTCAATAATGGGAACAATATAAAAACACGCATTTTAGTGACGTGATTTGATATTGATTGATTTAATTTGTGATTTACTGTTATTGATGTTTTTAAATAAATAATGTCAGTGTTGTGATAGATATTGTAGGTTTTGATTAAAGCGTTGTAACCTTGTATTTAGTATAAATATAAATATCTTATTTTAAGTATATCTATATCTGAATGTTTATATAGAGGTGAGAATATAAATTATATAAGGAATAAATTATGGCACCTGTCGATTTAACTTCTACTGCTAATCAAAGTCATGATGATTTAATTAACGTGAATTTTGACCATAAAGTAGGGAAATATTCTGCTAAGGATTTCAAATCTGACTGGGGTATTTCACCCTCAGCTTCGTCAGGTCTTAATCAAGGCCGTTTAAATATTGTTGTTGATCCTCAACATGATCGAAATAAAGTACTAGAGATAACTTATCTTGCTAATACCGTCAGTTCCAAAGCGGGAACATCCTTTGATGTGCCTCTGAAAGGTGCTCATCAGGCGTTATGGCTACAATATAAGGTGATGTTCAGTAAAGACTTTATGTGGGTCAAAGGTGGTAAGTTGCCGGGGCTGGCAGGTGGTGATCGCCCGTCAGGGTGCATAGATAATGGAGATTTTGATGGATTCAGTAGTCGTTTAATGTGGCGAGAGCGAGGGGAATTGAAGGGATATCTCTATTATCCTGAGAAAGAATCACGATGCGGTGATTATTTTAAATTTGATATCACGTTAAATAAAGGAGTCTGGTATACCTTAACCCAATACGTAAAACTGAATAGCATCGGCAAACATGATGGTATTTATATACAATATGTTAATGATAAAGAAGTATTTAAATTGAAGGATTTAAAATGGCGTAATGAAGGGAATATTTTTATCGATGCTATAAAATGGAGTTCATTTTTTGGTGGTTCAACGTTAGACTGGGCTCCTCCGGTAGAGCAATATGCTTATTTTGACAATTTTATTGTCAGTATAGAAAAACCGAATAGTATTAAATAGCTATTCTGATGAAATTAAAACTTAAGATTTTAAAATTAGCCAATTAATTCAAGAATATTCTTATAATGTACAAAAAATATTTATCTTTTTGCCCACACGCTCAGCGTGTGGGCTACTGGGTATTTTTACGGTGTGGCGAAAGGATTGATTTATCACCTATAGCGTTTAAACTGTCGGCCTTGAACGCACATTGAAGTATACAAGGTTATGTTATCTACTCATGAATATGCAAACGATCTTATTTTGTTTGCTTTGATTGTTGACTGTGGATCGTTCAGTAAAGCGGCAGAAAGCGCAAGTATCACTAGTTCAGTCATCAGTAAGCGTATTGGGCGTCTGGAAAAATCCCTTGGCGCGCGTCTTTTGTATCGTACTACACGTAGCCTTACATTGACTGAAAATGGGCGGGTGCTTTATCAACATGCCAAGGAAATAAGTAGCCGAATTCAAGATGCATTATATGTGGTAAGTGAGAAAAGTGATGAATTGACGGGAGTGATCCGTATGTCAGTACCCACAGTTTCAGGCGAATTGCTGCTGAGTGAAAAAGTTGCTGAGTTTTGTAGCTTGCATCCTAAATTGAAAGTTGAGATACGGTTAGAAAATCATTTCGCTGATTTGGTCAATGAAAGAATCGATCTGGCAATTCGTACTGGCACGATGCCGGATTCCAGTTTAATTGCCAGGCCTATCTTGAATTCGCGCTGGGTGATTGTATGTTCTCCCGGCTATCTGGAAATGTATCCGCAACCCAAATCCGCGGAAGATCTTCTTAATCATAGCTGTCTCACTTATACCCATCAGGAAAGCGGTACGGCCAACTGGTTGATGAAACAGCCTGATAGCCGGGATATCTACGAATTACAGGTAAATGGAAATTTTTCCTCAAATAATGCATTAGCAATCCGCAAAGCTGTATTGGGTGGGTTCGGTATTGCAATGGTTCCGCGTGTCATGGTGTATGAAGATTTGCAGACAGGAAAATTGGTGGAAATACTTAAGGGATATAGTGGAAAAGTTTTGGGTGTTTATGCTGTTTATCCTTATACCCGAAATTTACCTTTGAAAATCCGAATGTTGATTGAGCATATTATGATCTCTTACAAAAATATCAGTCATTATTTTTGATATTCCTCTCTGCTGATAACTAATATTCAGCAGAGATTATGTCATTTTTGGATATAGTCTATTGAAAATTCATGTCTAATTAGTGTGATGTAACCGCTTTTATTATTTCAATGATGCATGCATCCATATGATTTTTATGATATTTAATCATATCCGTATGACATGATAATTTCGCCGAAAATTTATATTATTCCTTATTGTTAAAAAATAGTGACGTAGGAGCTTAGGAAAGGTTGTGATTATAATGGCGTCGTTATGAAGAATTAACTTTTTAGCTACATTCTTTGCCTTATAAAAATAGTCACTATGAGGATTTTATGCCCTTATTTTTCAGCATTGCTCCGATTGTCCTGCTGATTTGGATGATGACCAAGCGTAACGGTATTCCATCCTATATGGCTCTGCCATTGACTGCGGTTATAGTTTATTTCACACAACTATTTTGGTTTGAATCTTCGTCATTATTGTTACATGCAAACATCATTACGGCTTTGGTTTCCGTTCTTACTCCTATTACCATTATCTTAGGCGCAATATTACTTAATAAACTGATGCAAATCAGCGGAGCCGAAGATGTTGTACGCAAATGGCTGGAAAATATCAGTCCCAACCCCGTCGCTCAGTTGATGATTATTGGTTGGGCTTTTGCTTTTATGATTGAAGGAGCCAGTGGTTTTGGTACACCAGCGGCGATTGCCGCTCCAATATTGGTTGGTTTGGGATTCAATCCCTTGCGTGTTGCTTTGCTGACTTTGGTAATGAATTCTGTACCCGTTTCTTTCGGCGCGGTGGGGACTCCCACATGGTTCGGTTTCGCCAACCTTGGCTTACCTGATGGCAATTTATTAGAAATTGGGCGCTTAAGTGCGTTGATTCACTTTGTCGCTGGCTTTGTCATTCCGTTACTGGCACTGCGGTTTATTGTGTCGTGGCAGGAAATTCGTGGAAACATCCTATTTATCTTCTTAAGTATTTTGAGCTGTACCACGCCTTATTTGTTATTA
Organism: Xenorhabdus bovienii; assembly: GCF_024721015.1. Classification (GTDB taxonomy): domain Bacteria; phylum Pseudomonadota; class Gammaproteobacteria; order Enterobacterales; family Enterobacteriaceae; genus Xenorhabdus; species Xenorhabdus bovienii. The sequence goes on along the minus strand of NZ_JANAIF010000032.1, from coordinate 6,707 downwards.
GCTCAGGTCAATTATGAGTTTCCTGCATTGATAGGCGGTGCGATTGGACTGGCTCTGTCAGTATTATTTGCTCGCTTGGGTATCGGAATAAAACGTTACGAGAAAAAAGGTACTGTTCGGGTTTTGCCTTTCAGCAAGATTATCAAGGCGATGATGCCAACCTTGTTATTAATTGTGATCCTGATAATTACCCGTATTCACCAATTAGGGATCAAGGGGCTATTGAACAATGCCGATATCCAGTGGCAATTGAATTTGGGATGGTTAGGTGAACTTAATGTCAGTAAATCTCTGATTATTAACTTACAACAAGTGTTGGGTACGTCAGCTTCTGCCAGCTACAAAATATTATATGCACCGGCAATTATCCCGTTCCTGTTGGTTGTGCTGTTGTGCATCCCACTTTTTCAGCTGAACCGCTATCAGGTAAAACAGATGTTCTGTGAAACAGGATCACGGATTTTCAAGCCATTCATTGCGCTGTTTGGTGCATTAGTGATGGTCAACATCATGATGTTGGGCGGAGAAAATGCACCAGTGATTATCATTGGTAAGGCATTGGCCGTAATGACGGGGGAAAGTTGGCTCCTGTTCTCTTCGTTCCTTGGGGCGCTCGGCTCATTCTTTTCGGGATCCAATACCGTTTCTAACCTGACATTCGGCGGAATTCAGTATTCCATCGCCCTGAACGGCGGAATGAATGCCAATTTGATGCTGGCGCTCCAATCTGTTGGTGGTGCTATGGGCAATATGATTTGTCTGAACAATATTATTGCTGTCTGCTCTATTTTGGGTATCGCCAATGCAGAGGGACAAATCATGAAAAAAACCATTTTACCCATGCTGGTTTATGGGGCCATCGCGGCTGTTATGGCCCTGATTCTGACATTCTAAAAATGCGCAAATAAGTTCTCAACATTAAGGTACATATTATGATTATTTCCGCTTCAACTGATTATCGGGCAGCAGCACAGGCCAAATTACCGCCTTTTCTGTTTCACTATATCGATGGCGGAGCTTATGCAGAGCATACCCTTAAACGTAATACCGAAGATTTATCTAGCATTGAGTTGCGCCAGCGTGTATTGAAAAATATGTCTGAACTGAACCTGGAAACCCGTTTATTTGGGGAAAAAATGGCAATGCCCGTGGCGTTGGCTCCTGTGGGTTTGTCCGGTATGTATGCACGTCGTGGTGAAGTGCAGGCAGCACGGGCTGCAGCCAAAAAGGGAATTCCGTTTACTTTATCTACTGTATCGGTATGCCCGATTGAAGAAGTAGCTTCAGCTATTGACCGTCCAATATGGTTTCAGCTTTATGTACTGAAAGATCGTGGTTTTATGCGCAATGTACTGGAGAGGGCACAGGCGGCGGGAGTTAAAAATCTGGTGTTTACCGTTGATATGCCGATTCCTGGAGCGCGCTATCGTGATGCACATTCTGGCATGAGTGGCCCGAATACTTCCATGAGACAAATCTTGCAAGCGATGACTCATCCTCAATGGGCATGGGATGTGGGGCTAATGGGCAAGCCGCATGATCTCGGCAATATTTCCGCGTACCGTGGTATACCAACCAAGCTAAAAGATTACATTGGCTGGTTGGGAAATAATTTTGATCCGTCAATATCCTGGAAAGACTTGGAATGGATCCGCGATTTCTGGAAAGGGCCAATGATTCTCAAAGGTATTCTTGATCCAGAAGATGCCAAAGATGCTGTGCGTTTTGGTGCTGATGGGATTGTGGTTTCCAACCATGGGGGACGCCAGCTTGATGGTGTTTTATCGACGGCGCGTGCTTTGCCAGCGATTGCAGATGCTGTCAAGAATGACATCACCATTCTGACTGATTCTGGTATCCGTACTGGATTAGATGTGGTGAGAATGCTCGCTTTGGGAGCGGATAGTGTCTTGTTGGGGCGCGCTTTTGTTTACGCGCTGGCAGCAGCAGGGGAAGCCGGTGTTTCCAATCTGCTGGATCTGATTGATAAAGAGATGCGAGTAGCAATGACATTGACAGGTGCGAAGTCAATTGCAGAGATCAATTCAAATTTGCTGGTAGGCAAGCAAGGTTAATCAATTGTAGCTGTTGTTTATGGTCAGCAGAGGTTATTCTGCTGACCGACACTCAATTAGATTCCGATGGGACGATACCCCTGCCATTCCGGTTTATCAGGCTGACCGTCAGGATTTTCAACTAAATGGATGTAATAGCTATTCACTGACCCCAAAAGCAAGCAGTCATCAACATCTTTCAGGTTATCTTTATGCAGTTGGCCGTAACCAGCAAGTAAGCTTTCTTTGGCTTTTTGTTTAGCTTCTTCAACTGTGCGGGCTACAAAGAACCCGAACTCATGGGCTTCTGCCAGTGAATCTTTTTGGTAGCCTCCAACGTTGACGAAATAAAGCTGCATTTCTCCAGGATATTCATCATGACTGAGCATAATATCGTAACCGTCAGCCCATGTGATGGGCATATAACCATCCAGATGCAGTTTATCTTTATCGCCAAACCAGACCTCACGTAATACAGGATAGGCTTTTTCGACCTGATCCACTGCAACAAATTGGACATCGTGAACTTCGATATTGGATTTTCCGGCATTGCCACCCAGATAAAACATATATAACCGAGTCATATTATCTCTTATGTTATAATTTTATAATGTCATTGTTTGTAACAAGTGGAGAATTACTGGTCTTCAAGCAATATTTGCCCATGGGAAAAGAGTTTTGCTTTTCCAGTCAAATAAACGCGATTGCCGTCTGTTTTACATAATATATCGCCTCCTCGTTCGGAGAGTTGACGTGCATGGAGTGTTGATTTATTGAGCCTTTCTCCCCAGAAGGGCGTGAGAACACAGTGGGTTGAACCCGTCACGGGATCTTCATTGACACCTTTTGCTGGAGCAAAATAACGTGAAACAAAATCAACAGGTGACTCACCGGGAGCGGTAATGGTAAGCCCAGCTAAGGGAAGAGCTGCGATTTTATTAAAGTCAGGTTGGGTATTGAGAACTTGAGATCAGCAGAATCCATCACGCAAATATAGCGATCATGTGAGGCGAACACTTCGTTGATATTTTGCCCCAGAGCGTCCTGCATAATAGAGACGAGCGTTTTTTCTTCATGACAATCAGTAGCGGCAAAATCCAATGTGAAAATACCCTCTTGATGAGATACACGAAGCTCACCGGAAAGGCTTGTGAACGTGATCGGGTTATCTTGGCAAGATTGGTGTTCTATGAGGACGAAAGCGGTTGCCAGCGTCCCATGCCCACATAAATTCACTTCGACTTTAGGTGTAAACCAACGTAGTTGATTTCCTACCAGAAAGGCTGTCTCTGAAAGATTAATTTCTGCGGCAATGGCAATCAACGCTTCATCTGTCAGCCATTTATCCAGCAAAACAACAGCGGCAGGGTTGCCAGAAAAGGATTTTTCCGTGAAAGCATCGACATGATAAATAGGGTATGAAGGCATCAAAATCTCACTTTATTCTAATAAAAAATCGGACTCAGCATGTTGAAGTTACTTTTGTTTGTAAAGGGTTATTTTTTCCGAACATAGATCTACCTATAACGGGGTGTTGACCTGAGCCCATAATGGCTATTAAATAATAATTTTTAGTTATAGTTACATTAGGGGAATATATGAAAATCAAAGGAGTTTCTTGCTTGTTTTTTATTTTATCAATGGGCTGTACCCAAGCGTTGGCGCTGGATTTTAGCTACAAAAGTGAGATGCCTACTGATAACAAACCTTCAGAGGAGTATCTGAAAAAAAGAGCGGGGTTAGACTCCAAATATTGGAATGTTGATACGCTGACACAGGATAACGTGCTGGCGGAAAAACGAGAGGAAGAGATGAAACAGTACAACAAAAAATTCGAGAATAAAAATGGAATCGGACTTTCTTATGATTGGGAGAGTAAAAACCTAAAATCCTTTCAACATATGCAACAAACGAGTCATCTCTCCAATCGCCGCTGTTATCGAGCTACTCGACAGAAATTAGAAAAAGACTTTGGAAATAGCTATTCTTATTCAGATATTGCTGATACTTGTGGTTCTTTTCACTGAGCCAGTGACGGGCGGCGGATGATACGATAGTGTTTAGCTAACTGTGGACACCGGAAGAGTGCGAAAGGAGTCGCATATAAAAACTAAAGCCATCTCAGCATAATGGAGATGGCTTGGGTATATCTATTTCCCTACTCAATTAATTGCGGCTTTTGTCATAATTAAGATTTCGTTTCCGCTTGGTGAAGATTGCTCATTAAACGGCGAATCGGGATGATTAAAACAAGCAGAACAGCAGAACAGATAATCAACGATAGTGAAACATTGGAAAACAATTCTGGCAGGCTATCAAGTTTATCTGCGCGCACGTTACCACCAATCAGGCCAGCAGCCAGATTTCCCAGTGCGCTGGCACAGAACCATAATCCCATTACCTGTCCACGCATGCGGGAAGGTGCCAGTACGGTCATGGTTGCCAGTCCGATTGGACTGAGGCAAAGTTCACCCAGTGTCAGCAAAAGAATACTAAAAATCAGCCATAGAGGGGAAACCGTCCCCCCAGTTGCCAGTACGTACTGTGATGCAAGCATCATGATGCCAAAACCACCCGCCGCAAACAGCATAGCAATCATAAAATTACCGATACTGCTTGGGTTCATATTACGTTTTGCCAGCATAGGCCACAGCCAGCTAAATAGCGGTGCCAGCAGAATAATGTACAGAGGATTAATCGACTGGAACCAGACGGCCGGAATTTCATAACCCAGTACTATACGGTCAGTGTAGTCTTTGGCGAATAAGTTAAATGAAGTTGGTTTTTGCTCAAATGCTGACCAGAATAGAGCGGCTGAAACCAGCAGGATAAAACAAATGAACAAGCGGGTTTTCTCATTGCGGTCTAACCCTGCAAATAGGAATAAATAGGCAAAATAGAGGATAACGCTTAATGAGATAATATACACCAGCACATTGGCAACCATCACTGGGTTAAAGGGAATAACGCCCATAGCTACTATTGCAACAATCGCACAGATAACGACTAAGAGTGCGCCGATCCATTTACCAACGTTTTTGCGTTTTACCATTGGATGATCCCAACTGGAATCCAGACCCGCTTCTTTATCATAACGGCGCATTAGTGGGACAGTGTAAAAGCGGAAAATCAGCAGGGCGACTAACATACCTAATCCACCAACACCAAAGCCCCAGTGCCAGCCGTAATCCTTCACCAGCCAACCTGTAATTAATGCAGCGATCAAGGAACCCAGATTGATGCCCATATAAAACAGGGAGAAACCACCATCACGACGGGGATCATCTTTTTTGTACAGAGTTCCTACCATGACTGTCACACAGGTCTTGAACAGGCCAGTACCAATAGTAATGAGTAGCAGCCCGATAAAGAACAGATTATTGTTCCAGATCCCCGATAATGCGATGGACAGGTGCCCTAATGCGATAATAATCGAGCCATACCAGACTGCAAGTCGTTGACCTAACCAGTTGTCGGCTAACCAGCCGCCTGGGAGTGATGTCAGGTAAATACTGCCGGCAAAAATTCCGACAATGGCTGATGCCTGCTCACGAGGGATACCCATTCCCCCTTCAAAAATTGCCGCAGACATGAATAAAATCAGAAGGGGGCGAATGCCATAAAATGAAAAACGTTCCCACATTTCTGTCATAAAAAGGGCACTTAGTGGATAAGGATGCCCAAAAAAGGTTCTATGATTTCCATTCTTATTTGAAGATTGCATTGAATAATTCTTCCCAGAAACCCATCTTTGTGATGGAGATATTTTACAAGTTAAAATAAAAATCACTTTATAATCACGAGGAACGAAATTATTAACATGTTTTTATAAAGTTGATTACTTAATTGTTGGTATAGTTTTAACATGTTCTCTGCTTTTTTCATTGGCAAGCAACACATTTTCTATTTCATATTCCATTTTTTAGAACGAAAGTCGATAAGAATCGCATTTTTAGAATTTAATAGAGGTGGTGTGATATGCAGCTATTGACTTGTGGTTTTTTTTATCGGCTATGATATTTTTTATAAAATGAATTATAAAACAATATGTTACTTGATGATGATTTCGGAGTGAATATGCTTCTGCGTTAGCAAGAAAGAATAAAAATTAATCGTGACAAGGTAACATAAGGGCGGTTTATTTCTTTTTATGTGGTTTACAGTCACTGTGGGAATGTAAATCAATCGAAGAATAAATAGGATTAAAAAAACACCACGTTGGCGGTGAAAAAAAACACAAAATATAGGTTGGAAATGGTTGCAACAAATGCTTTTATTAACATTTTTGTAATATTTACCATATCGCAACATGATGGATTATAACTGAAAATACGGCTTGTCACCTGATATGAGCAATAAGAAATGAGTATTAAATGAAAAAAGATTTCGTTTTCAATAACAGATAGGTGAAAACATTGTCGTTTTGGTGTACTTCGGTTTGTATCTCGTAAAGAGAGAAAAATCATGGCTGCCATTCGATGAAATGGCAGCCGAATAACGTTAGTTAGTTGTAACGGCTCGCAATCGAAAACGGTCGGGCTTGCATTTATCCGCTTTTTTAGCCCACATTAATTGCAAATGAAAATACCTTCCTGCTCATATTAACTGCAAATGAGCTTGCATTTATCTTTTTCGGCTCGCATTTCATTTCGA
>NZ_JANAIF010000329.1 GCF_024721015.1 Xenorhabdus bovienii | reverse complement strand
GCTGAAATTTGCCTGGATGGCAGCAATATTCGCGCGAGTAAAGATGCCGCAGGCGCGAAAAAAAACATCCCGATATCGCTGACGATCATGCGCTGGGTCGCTCACGCGGTGGTTATGGCACCAAAATCCACCTGGCAACCGACAGACGGGGTTTTCCCCTCAACCTGCTTTTGACGGCGGGGCAAGCCCACGAAAGTCGATCCGCCATCCCTTTGCTCGACGGCATTGGTATACCAATGGCATTCGGTTAAGGAAATAATTATGTTATAAACATAAAGTTTAAATGGGGGAGAGAATCATGAATATCTATCAACGCCTAAACAAAACTTTTTTTAATTCATGTTCAAGAATTGATAAATCTTGGCAAAAAAGAAAGAGAACAATTGATACAAAACTGATTATTCTTTTCCTAATGAAAATTATAT
>NZ_JANAIF010000328.1 GCF_024721015.1 Xenorhabdus bovienii | reverse complement strand
ACCGTGGAGTATGAGCTAAATACTCTATTGGAAGGTTATGGTGCTAAATTTGCAATTAATTTTTCTTGATTACTTACCTCATATTAATATAAAACGTTCAGGTGGAAAAATGGTAATAATCGATATAGCAGGTAAATGATAATAAAAAATTTTATGAATACTATTAATTTTGGTAAGGTTCATGGTTATTATGTAGGAAAGGAAAATTATATCTCATAAGAAAAAAAGAATTTATTGATAATTTGGAATATTATGATTTTGTGGGAAAGTAAGTGATGAGATTCATTATATTTTGAATGTGATAGATATATATGTATAAGTCAGTGAGTGGGAGGCTCTGTGGCCGCCGCAGCCAGCCGTGCGCACGGATTTACTGGAATGGTTCCACACCCGCACCGGCAGCCAGTTGCGCCAGATGGACTTCGGCACCGG
>NZ_JANAIF010000327.1 GCF_024721015.1 Xenorhabdus bovienii | reverse complement strand
GAAAGAGCTCACCACTCGGTTGACTGATAACTTCCAGATTTTAAAACCCGCCTCTTCAAGTTAATTGCGTATATATATGTTTCTTTGTCTTCATTTTCGGAATAATATAATTAAACGCAGCTTATCAAAATAAATTCGATACATATTTTTGTTAATCTAAATAAAGTTTCATAATAGTGATACACCCCCTTTTTAATTTTCTGCTGTTGCTGCAATGAGGCCGATTCCATGAAAACTTCCACACACTTAATCAATTGCCACATAAACTGACAGCAATGGTTCCGCGTTACTGTTTTATGTAGAGATTGCCATAGGCGTTCAATTTTATGGTTCTGTCGCATTAAGCGATCATCAGGTAAACTCCCCTGTTTTTGAGCGAGTCCAGAGCGATGCCCCTGATCCGAAAAGCGTTCAAACGTCTGCACTACCCTGTTGAT
>NZ_JANAIF010000326.1 GCF_024721015.1 Xenorhabdus bovienii | reverse complement strand
TAGACCAGCTTGGTGCCAATAATAATGTGCGACGTTTGGTCTTGCAGACGGCCAACAATAACGCCGTGCCGCCTGTCTCTGCCGTGATGGAATCGGACGCGGATTTTCGGGTCCGTATTCCGCAGGCGTTTGAGGGCTTGAGTGTCGCGGGCCCCGTGGCGTCTTATGAATACTACGCACGCAGTGCGGACGGCCGGGTGGCCGATGCCTCGGTCATCAGTCCCGCACCGGCGTATGTCACGGTCAGCATCTTATCCCGTGACGGGAACGGGGCGGCCAGTGATGAACTGATTGCCGTCGTGAATACTGCCCTGAATGATGAGGACGTGCGCCCCGTTGCCGATCGCCTGACCGTGCAGTCCGCCAGTATTGTTAATTATGAAATTGATGCGGTGCTGTACCTCTACCCCACACCGGAGTATGAGCCGATATTGCAGGATGTGCAGGCACGG
>NZ_JANAIF010000325.1 GCF_024721015.1 Xenorhabdus bovienii | reverse complement strand
GCGAAAGAACTCACCACCCGGTTGACAGATAATTTCCAGACTTTAATTCCTGCATCTTCAAGTTAATTGCGTATAGACTCCCTATCCATTGGCAATCCATCACCCACTTTAATAATACGCAAAATATTTTCGTTATTTGCGGGTAACTTAAATAAAGGGGGCGTCACGATAAACGGAGTTTTGGTTTTCTCATTTTCATCCTGAATCCAACTCTGAATAAGGTAAACAGATTCTTTCTCTAAGTTATTGACAGATACAGAAACTTCTTTTTTATCACTTAAGTAAACAACCCGAGTTCCTCCAATAACTACACCACCCGCCATTGCAAAGTGACTACTGAAAAAATATAAAAACACCATTATCAACAAACGGTCATGACTCCCAAGCGTTATAATGATATTTTTCAATATATGTCCCAATGAGTTTTTCGTGGATTTCTATTGAGCGTGAATAACAAAGG
>NZ_JANAIF010000324.1 GCF_024721015.1 Xenorhabdus bovienii | reverse complement strand
GTCTAAATTCCAACAATATGAAATCGGCTCTGTGCGTGATATCTGCCGATCCCGTGGGCGTTATATCTGGGCGAAAGAGGGCACTGATACATTTGGTGTTACCGATCTTGAGGATGAATCGCATCCAGACCGTTATCGTGCATTGTACCGTGCAGAATCACAACCAGACGGCATCATCGGCATTGATACATGGCGTGACTTCGTGGTGTGTTTCGGTTCATCAACCATTGAATATTTTTCTCTGACGGGTGCGACCGATACACAGGCCGCTATCTATGTCGCTCAACCTTCATTAATGGTACAGAAAGGCATTGCCGGCACGCATTGCAAAACAGTATTCGGTGACTCCCACGCTATTATCAGCCATCAGGCCACGGGTGCGCCATCGGTCTATGTCATTCGTCAGGGACAAGTAGCCCCGATAGCCACAGCATCAATAGAGAAGATACTGAGAGACTACAC
>NZ_JANAIF010000323.1 GCF_024721015.1 Xenorhabdus bovienii | reverse complement strand
TTTGGCTTGTTTCCAGATGATTTCAATCAGATTCAGCTCTGGGCTGTAGGCAGGAAGATAAAATAAAAGCAGGTTGTGTTCTCGTAACCAGCGATTTCTGATTTTTTTCTCTATCCCATGATGGATACGCGCATTATCCAACACTAAAAATGTCAGGCGGTTGTCCCCTTGTTTGGCGACCTGCTCTAAAAAATCAATCACATCAGCTCGTGTGATACTGCCTGATGTTGCCTGGTAAAACAGCGTGTTGTCCGTGTAATTTAACGCCCCCAGAACTGACCGTCTGTCATGGTGTTGAGGCTCAGTTTCATGGGGTTTACCCCGTGGACTCCATCCATATTGCACCGGCGGAGAGGCGGCAAAACCGGCTTCATCAAAATAGACCAGACGGTAGCGGCCTGCCCGTGCACCGGCCTTAATCTTATCCAGCAAGACGGATTTTTTAGCGAACTCCGTTTCATCGC
>NZ_JANAIF010000322.1 GCF_024721015.1 Xenorhabdus bovienii | reverse complement strand
TAGACCAGCTTGGTGCCAATAATAATGTGCGACGTTTGGTCTTGCAGACGGCCAACAATAACGCCGTGCCGCCTGTCCCTGCCGTGATGGAATCGGACGCGGATTTTCGTGTCCGTATTCCGCAGGCATTTGAAGGTTTAAGCGTGGCGGGCCCCGTAGCGTCTTATGAATACTACGCACGCAGTGCAGACGGCCGGGTGGCCGATGCCTCGGTCATCAGCCCCGCACCGGCGTATGTCACGGTCAGCATCTTATCCCGTGACGGGAACGGGGCGGCCAGTGATGAACTGATCGCCGTCGTTAATACTGCCCTGAATGATGAGGACGTGCGCCCCGTGGCCGATCGCCTGACCGTGCAGTCCGCCAGTATTGTTAATTATGAAATTGATGCCGTGCTGTACCTCTACCCCACACCGGAGTATGAGCCGATATTGCAGGATGTGCAGGCACGGCTGGCCCGCTACACGGC
>NZ_JANAIF010000321.1 GCF_024721015.1 Xenorhabdus bovienii | reverse complement strand
AAACTCTCGCCTCGACACGTAACCACGTTACCGCTCGACAACTTGCAAGTTGAGCTCCTCTGTGAAGTGGATGAGCAAGGGTCTTTTGTCGCAAATAAGAAACAGCAGCGCTGGCTATGGTATGCCTGGGAGCCTCGCCTAAAACGTATCATCGCCCATACTTTTGGTCGCCGAAATAAGCGGACACTTCGCAAGCTGCTTGCCTTATTGTCTGGATTTAATGTGGCTTTTTGGTGCACAGACAAGTTTAGAGTCTACGAGATATTACCCGGCGAAAAGCACATCGCGAGTAAGCTTTATACTCAGCGGATTGAACGAGAAAACTTAAATCTAAGAAATCGATTGAAGCGACTCAATCGCAAGACGTTAGGTTACTCGAAATGCCCTGAAATGCATGACAAGATCATGGGTACATTCATTGAGCGTGAGCATTATCTATTTTAACAATAATCTCTATATTGAATACACTACC
>NZ_JANAIF010000320.1 GCF_024721015.1 Xenorhabdus bovienii | reverse complement strand
AGTTTTTCGTGGATTTCTATTGAGCGTGAATAACAAAGGGTTCTTCTTGCCAGCCGCTTGATATGGATGCGCAGATTGAGATTATGCCGTTCGATACGTTGGGTCAAAATTTTTCCCACCAAATGCTTTTCTGGCTCGACTTCTCTGGCGTAACTTCCCCAACCATCGGTCGTGATGAAACGAATATGAAAAGGGGCTAATAAGTCGAGCAGTTTTCTGCAGGTGGCATCTGTTCGAGGACCGAATACATGGGCTATGGCCTGCTTCCTTTTTGTATCAAAAGCATACCAAAGCCAATGACGTTGTTTTTTGTTGCCCACAAAAGACCCCTGTTCATCCAGTTCACAAATGAGGGTGACATCATCATAAACAACCTGCCTTGATGTTACCTGTTTTGGCGACAGTTTTTTAAAGTACGCATTACCGTATTGATACCGATACTTAAAACACGTCCCGTGTCTCTCACACCGGAGCCATT
>NZ_JANAIF010000031.1:46318-46811 GCF_024721015.1 Xenorhabdus bovienii | reverse complement strand
AGATTAATTTTCATGAGCGCGATCATGATCTGATACAAATGAAAAATCAAGCATCTTCAATGACGACGGATATAGAATTCATCATGTTCTATCTGAATAATATGTAGAATATTTTATTCGTCCATTATCTTTGGAAAATTATACAGAATAAAAATAAAAACGACTCTTTATCTGACATTATTTGATATTGAATGAGTGTTTTTGTAATTTATATTGTATTGTTTTATTAAAAGATGTTAGTCTTATTAATAAAATAATGAATACAATTAACACTATTAATTTAGTTGATTATATCATTTTGGAGTAAATAAATGTTTTCGAATAAAAACAAAAAAAATTTAATTACGACTGGTTAAAAGATTTATTTTTAGACTGTCCCGAAGAGCTTTTTTGGATTTTTATTATTGCAATAGTAATTTTAGTTTTATTTGTTACGTTACTTATTATTTTTACAGATATATTGGTAGGAATTATCTCTTTTGCAGTTATTTTT
>NZ_JANAIF010000031.1:0-46218 GCF_024721015.1 Xenorhabdus bovienii | reverse complement strand
ATTTTATGTATTTTATGTATTTTATGTATTTTATGTATTTTATGTATTTTATGTATTTTATGTATTTTATGTATTTTATGTATTTTTGTACTTTACATAATTTCCATAATAATATGAGAATGTAATATTTATCTTTATAATTAAGTTAACTCAATCTATGATAGCATAATTATCTGTCTGCTGTTATGTCTTTAAAAGATATTTGTGTTTTAAATTTTATAACTCATTATTTTATAATTTTTTATCTAATATTTTTTTAGTTTGTTAAACTTAATAAATATTTATTTTACTGGAAGAGTTTTGATTGAAAATTCCACTTTCCAGGATTAATTAGAATCATAAATGCAGTAACAGGCTTCAATGAAGTAAAGGAAAAATTTGATAATGAACTTGATGAAAAAGTATAGTATCACTAACTTTGTTATATACCAAGTCAGTGATGTTTTATTCACTATCTCCATTAAAACAATAGGAATGTTGTTTACATGGATTATGCTTAATCAACTCGGATTGGTCGTTGAGTTAGGCTATTTTCTTTTTATATCGTGGGCATTGCAGGTGCTTACTTTGCTTGCTTTCGGTTTGTATGGTGACAAGTTTTCAACTAAGTTCTATTTGATTTCATTCTGTATTTTAAGCTTACTTATTATTTCCAGCCTGTACTTTATTGAAAGTAAAAACTACTTTTACTGGGGAATATTTTTTATCGTCACATCTCTGTTCTCTATACTGACCCAACCGATTGGAAACAGTATCATCAGCCGAATATTGCATAATACAAACACCGATCTTGCTTTCAGAGCTAGAGGGTTGGTCAGTTCACTGAACGTTGTATCAGGCCCGGCTATCTCTGGAATATTAATTAGTTATCTTGCATATGGGCATATACTCGTCATTGTATTTTGCAGTGTCGTCATCTCTTTCTTAGGTTTTCTTTGGGTTTCTATGATGCCATCAGAAAAAAAAGCTGATACATCAAAGGTGAGTTTAAAGATCTTAAAGAACAACCCTACAGAATTAAGGTTAGGTGCAATTTCTGGTGTTTTTAATTTTGTCATCGTCCCATTGGTTTCTTACTTTATTCCTTTTTTGATCATCAATACGATGAAACTAGGTGCATTTGACTTGGGGGTAGCTGAGTTTTTCTTTGGTGCGGGAATGTTCTTGGGTAGTAGCGTTTTAGTAAAATTTTTCAATCAGATGCTCGGTAAAGGTTATGCATCATTGACTGGAACTATTTTAGTTTCACTTGGTATTTTCGGCGTATCCATATCGCAGTCAAATATTCATATCAATATATCCATGTTGATTGCAGGCATTGGCGTTGTTATTTATAACATAAACACAACATCTATCAGGATGACGGCAACACCTTCTTCACAAAGGCACTCCATGGAATCTGTATTTTTATCTCTGTGCATTATTCCCATTCCATTGGGAATGTTATTTTCTACTTACAGTATTCAGTTTCTAAGTGTTAACAGCATTCTGCTTGGCATGTCATTGATATTGTTATTCTGTTCCATTTTGATTATTAAAACGCCTAATTTTATGCATCTTTGCAAGATGAGCAGTGAATCGTTGGATGGATATTATGAAAAACTGTATCCGCGTTCTGTTGGTTAATAGAGAAAATGTATTTCAAAAACAGTTCTCATTTTACTGGTTATATTCAGGTTGCTTTAGCCATGCGTCTGGTCGGTAGCAATAATTCCCTGTCTCTAACTATGATACCCCTATCTCATAAATACAAATGGTTGTCCTATTGAATAAAAAATAACATGTCTTGATTGAGGGAAACTTATTTCATTAAAAGAGAACCTTGTAGGAGAGACAATTATGAGTAACCAGTATGATGTTTTGATCATGGGGGCCGGGGTTGCTGGCATTGGTATGGCATGTCATTTAACAAGAGAATGTCCCGATAAAAAGGTGATTATTTTAGAGCGCCGTCATGCTATCGGAGGGACTTGGGATTTATTTCGTTATCCGGGCATCCGTTCAGATTCAGATATGATGACTTTTGGTTATAAATTCCGGCCTTGGTCTGAAACCAGTGTTTTTGCCGATGGCGAGTCAATTAAAAACTATGTCAATAAAACGGCAAAAGAGTATGGAATTGATAAAAAAATCCAGTTTGGGTTAAAAATTACTCATGCGGACTGGTCTGGCACGACTAACCAATGGAACATTACCGCTGTTGAGGAGACGAGTGGAGAAACTCGAACTTTTACCTGTAATTATCTGGTCGCGGCGACGGGTTATTACAACTATGATGAAGCGTATTTACCTGAATTTCCCGGTATTGAGGATTTCAAAGGGCCCGTTATTCATCCCCAACATTGGCCTGAAGGATTAGACTATAAAGGAAAACGGGTTGTTGTTATTGGTAGTGGGGCGACAGCAGCCACGTTAGTTCCAACAATGGCAAATATTGCCGAACATGTCACTATGCTACAGCGCTCCCCCAGTTATTATTTGTCTGTACCCGGAACAGATAAAATCGCTGAGTTTTTAAGTAAATTTATACCAAAACGCTGGGTTTACTCATTCAGCCGAAATCGTAATATCTTTATGCACCGTTTACTTTATAAAACCAGCCGACATTTACCTACGCTGTTGAAATCGTTTTTATTGTCGTCAGCCCGCAAAAGGGTTGGGCCAAGTTTTAATATGAATCACCTTACACCAAAGTACATGCCTTGGGATGAACGGTTGTGTGTGATCCCCAATGGTAATTTTTTAAAGTCACTGAAAGAAGGCAAATCCTCTATTGTGACCGACCAGGTTAAACGCTTTACTGAAAATGGCATTTTACTGCAATCTGGCAAGGAGTTGCCGGCGGATATCATCGTTTCTGCTACAGGTCTGAAATTACGCTCTCTTGGTGGAGTTGAAATTTCTATTGATGAGCAAAAACTGCAGGGCAATAATCGTATGCTCTACAAGGGAACGTTGATACAGGATATTCCGAATTTTGCTTATTTGTTTGGCTATATCAACAGTTCTTGGACATTGAAAGTGGATCTATCCGCAGATTATGTTTGCCGATTACTGAAAGAGATGGATCGTCGTGGTGCTAAGTCTGTGACAGCTTATGCTCAGCCGGATGAAATGTTGAAACACGAAAACATTTTTGGTGAGTTACAATCGGGTTATGTGAGGCGAGGTGATGAAGGTCTTCCTCGTCAGGGGCGCAGCCCGAATTGGCATGTTCCACATGATTATAAAAAGGATAAAGAGGTATTGGGACAGCCTGTAGATGATACGGCACTGAGATGGGAATAATTTAAAATACGGCTGATAGCCGTATTTTGTATCTATTTTTAGTGACGGCCCCCGTCCTTTTGCGACACCCTCGCACTGGACGAGGGTTTACGGTGTTTAACGGTTCGTGATAATCCATTTCTTGGTGAGCCAAGAAAAAACCAGCCCCGCAATAGCGCCAAAAATATGCCCTTCCGTTGAAACATCTTCTTGCCATGGTAACAAGCCAAAGGCGATCCCACCGTAATACACAAAGACCAGAATGGCAAAGAAGAAATCTTTTGCTCTCCTTTGGAAGAAAGCATTGGCCAGCAATAATCCCCACAGCCCAAAAATCCAGCCGCTGGCACCAATATGAATAGATGTTCGGCCAAATAACCAGACCAGTGTCCCTTCCATAAAGATAATAAACAGACTGGCAAGAACATAATAGCGAATGGAGTGGGTCATCAGTAACGTACTTAGCATCAATAATGCAGGAAGATTACTGAACAAGTGTTTCCAGCTACCGTGTAGAAATGGGGATAGCGGAATACCGATCAGGCCTTGGAAGTATCTGGGAATGATACCGAAATGATTCAATGCACTACCGGTCAGGGTACTGATCAAGTGAACGAAGATAAGTATTGCTGTTAATCCGATTAGTATACTAAGGCGTTTTTTTAGCCATAATTTCACTGTGTTATTGCCTTATTATTTATGAGAAATCAAAATTGACTCTGGCCTTGAAAAAATGTAATTATAAAAATTGATCCCATGTCCTGAAATATTTGGATTCACTGATTTACATATGAGATTTGAATTTTATTTTAGCACAATAATTTTGGTTGTGTGCTTAAATATATATATCATTGATGTAAATTAATTTATTTTTGTATATATTAAGTGATTATCTTATTTAACTTTAAAATGATATTGATCACAATGCTGTTGATATTCTATTATTTATACTGGAATTATAAAATCTGTTTGTTATATATTGATTGTTATTATTTGAATATTTTGTTTTTATAGGGGTAACATTATTTATTGTCTGGATTGGAATCAACAGTAAAAAATTACAAATAAATATAACTGTAGTAAATGTCAATAGGATAAATACCTCCAGATAAGTCGGTGTTGGGTTAGGGCTTCTCATCAGTTTTATTTTTTTATTTCGTGAAAACTCCACCATACGCCAAATTTTGTTTCTCTTTTTTCTCTGTGCATAACGGAATTTTTTTGAAGTGTCTTGTAGAATATCTCTGTTGAGCCAAACTCTGCGAATGTCATAAACATTACCCCTTCATTTATCAGATAGTTACGATACTGACTAAAAATAGTTTCTCCGTAACTCGATATTGTATGCCCGGAAAGTGTTTTTTCTGACCAAGACTCAGGAGAAATGGGCCCATTGGCGAATATATAGTCATATTTACCATCAATAGACTCAAAGATATTACTATTTATAAAATGGATATCAGTAACCTTATTCAGATAAGCATTACTTTTAGCATGGTGTAATATATTATCATTGATATCTGTTGCTACTACCAAAGATGCACCATTAAGGGCAGAATAAATAGCAAGAATACCACTGCCAGTTCCTATATCAAGAACTTTTTTCCCAGTAAAATCATGATCTATAATGTTTTTTATAAGTAATGGTGTAGAGTGCGTTTGTAATGGAGATGGAAGAAATACTTGAGGAATAACAGATAACTTAATTCCTGCCAGTGTGATTTTTACCGGGGTTTCATCATTCGTTCTTAATTTTTCCTGCTCCAACCACCATTCTGTATAACGTTTGCAGTTCTTATTCATGGCAAGCTCTTTTTTAGGATGATTTGTAAGTATGATAAATACAGTCAAGAGGCTTTTTTATTTCACGTGTTTCCACTATACAAAGACCCGCATGTATTGCTTCTTTATATATAGTGGTCAATGACCAGTAGAAATCTGTGAAGGTCAAAACAGTTTTATTTTGGATGGTGGAATTATATTATTAAGCATTCTTCATCCTTATAATTATTATATTTTCTATGGTATGATTAATAGTAATGTTGTTTTTCAGTATGATCTGGATGATTAATCGTGATAAGGAACATACCTTTCTCTGTGATGTTCCAGATCAGCCTGTTTCCCTTTATATTTTCCCAGTATCCGAACCCTGTTTCTGACGCTCCCTGCGACTAAGCCCGTTTTTATGGGTCATTGTTGTCATCAAGTCTATCAGCATGTTGCTAATTGCCGTTATTACAGCTTTTGTTACGGGGGGATATTTGAGGGTTATTCAGTTGCTGTTACTCAGGCGGGTCAGATTGTCTATCTGTTCAATCAGCAGGATGACAGTCCTTCAGTAACCGACTCAGCTCAGGCCGTTCCGGCTGTATTTCACTGATATTTTCCCAGTAAATGGTAAGCAGATCTTTGCTGAAATACGGTTGCCATAGCATATAAATTTACTTGCACCTTTTATCATATTTTGTCAGCTTTAATACAAGTCAGGGTAGCTGACGGATATCTTTCAAGACAGGATAAACATGATGAAAAATGTAGGTTTGATCGGCTGGCGTGGTATGGTCGGCTCAGTATTGATGCAGCGTATGGTGGAAGAGCGTGATTTTGACCAGATCAATCCGGTCTTCTTCACTACATCCCAGCATGGGCAGCCGGCACCCGACTTTACCGGGAAAGCGGGCATTTTGCAGGATGCCTTTGATATTGAGGCGTTAGGTGCACTGGATATTATCATTAGCTGCCAAGGTGGGGATTATACCAACGAAATTTATCCCAAACTGAAGGCGACAGGCTGGCAGGGGTATTGGATTGATGCGGCTTCTGCGCTGCGTATGAGCGATGATGCCATTATTATTCTCGATCCCGTCAACCACCAGCATATTCAGGATGGTCTGAATAAAGGCATTAAAACCTTTGTTGGCGGCAACTGTACCGTTAGTTTGATGCTGATGTCTTTGGGTGGGTTGTTTGCCAATAATCTGGTTGAGTGGGCGTCGGTAGCAACTTATCAGGCGGCTTCTGGCGGTGGTGCTCGTCATATGCGTGAGCTGCTAGTGCAAATGGGCATGCTGCATAATCAGGTTGAAAGTGAGCTGCAAAACCAGGCTTCTGCAATTTTGGATATCGAAAAGCGTGTAACAGATTTCACTCGCAGTGGCGCATTGCCGATGGATCAATTTGGTGTTCCGCTGGCAGGTAGCCTAATTCCGTGGATTGATAAACAGTTGGACAATGGGCAGAGCCGTGAAGAGTGGAAAGGGCAGGCTGAAACCAACAAGATCCTCAATACAGGCAATAATATCATTCCTGTTGATGGCCTGTGTGTTCGTATTGGAGCGCTGCGTTGCCATAGTCAGGCATTTACCCTGAAATTGAAAAAAGATATTTCCATTCATGAAATTGAAACGCTGCTGGCTTCCCATAATGATTGGGTTCGCGTTATCCCAAATGATCGTGAATTGAGCATGCGTGAATTAACCCCGGCTGCGGTTACGGGGACACTGAATGCGCCCGTTGGCCGCCTGCGTAAGCTGAATATGGGGCCGGAATATCTGTCAGCCTTTACCGTCGGTGACCAATTGCTGTGGGGAGCGGCAGAGCCTCTGCGCCGTATGCTGCGTATTTTGCTGTAATTTCAACTCTGTTTAAGAACATTGATTTCAGAAGCCCGCAGATTCAAGCCCGGTTTTTTCGGTTGGAACGTATAAGCAATTAACCCTGATACAATTTCCAGCAAGAAACCGAGTTGACTGCGGTGCTTTGCGTGATGAAAGGAAGGTATACAAGGGAATGAGCGCCCTTCTTTTCAGCGTTAACATCCGAGTGTCACTGACCAATCCCGGAAATCGTCACTAATATAGTGCTTAATATGAGAAATATAAGAATTTTTGATGGCTCATATGAAATAAAGTGAGGCTATTCATGGCTTCACTGAGAAAAAGGGAAGCCGGCTGATAACGCTTGAGTAACCCGTATTCAATCAATTACTGATGCCAGAGAGGAATAAGTTTTTGGCAAAAGTCATCGACGTGACAGTAAAGTTCTTCTAAATTAATCTTGCCTGAGGATCTCCACGATGGGGTTTCCTTTGACAAAAACTTTGCTCGTGCCTCAGACACTGAGTTTCCTTCTGAAGTGAAATTCAGGTGGTTATCAATAAATCACACAACCTTTTTAACGACTCCTAGCCATGACAAAACTTAACATAGTTTAGCTTGTGGGAAATGGGGTATGCGGAGCATGGACATGATAAATAAAAACCTTCAGGTTCACCACAAAACGCCAGTGGTCACCGTGCAGGATAACCGGATGCTGACTGTGCGTGATATCCATTACCATTGCCATCCTGACCAGCCAGATCACATCGATGATCGCATCACTCGCTATCGGTTTAACGCCCACGGCAGTTTGAGCACGAGTATTGATCCGCGCCTGGCTGAATTGCAGCAGTCGAACCAAGCGATTAATCCCAATTTCACTTATCTCTCCTCCCTCACTGGTGATGTCCTACGTACTGATAGTGTCGATGCTGACGCTACCCGCTTTTGGCGCAATCAGAAGGTAGATGCTAAAGCGATTTATGTTTTACGACAGCCTGTATCAATTGGGCAGCAAACTAATCAATTGCCGACACCGATTATTCCTCTGGATACTGACAGCAGCACTTACACTAACTACACCCGCACTTACACGTATGACCGTGGTAACAATCTAACCCAGATACGCCACAGCGCGCCGGCAACCGGTCACAACTACACTACTGCTATTACTGTCTCCGAACGTAATAACCATGCCGTACTCAGCACACTGACAGACATACCATCAAAAGTAGATACTTTTTTTGATAAGGCAGGGTCTCAACTGCAATTAATGCCAGGGCAGAGATTGGATTGGACGATGAGGGGGGAGTTGCAACAAGTGACACGGGTAAATCGTTTATCTGGTCAACCAGACAGGGAAAGTTATCTTTATGATGGCAGTAATCAGCGTGTGGTGAAAGTCAGTACGCAGCAGACTGGTGGCAGCCAACAGCAACAGCGGGTGCTTTATCTGCCGGAGCTGGAGCTGCGCACCACAAAAAACGGCGATGTGGAAAAGGAAGTACTTCAAATCATTAAGGTCGGTGAGGCGGGGCGGGCGCAAGTGCGGGTACTGCACTGGGAAAGCGGCAAACCGGATGCGCTCAGTAACAACCAGATACGCTACAGCTACGATAATCTGGTGGGGAGCAGCGGACTGGAAGTGGGCGGTGACGGGCAGATCATCAGTCTGGAAGAATACTATCCGTATGGCGGCACGGCGGTGTGGACAGCCAGAAGCCAGACAGAAGCGGACTACAAGACCATCCGATATTCGGGCAAGGAGCGGGATGCAACGGGGTTGTACTACTATGGATACCGTTATTACCAACCGTGGACAGCGCGTTGGTTAAGTGCCGATCCTGCGGGAACAGTGGACGGGTTGAACCTGTTCCGAATGGTGAGAAATAATCCTATTACATTATTTGATCCGACTGGAAACCTTCCCATAAATCATAATGAGTTACCTGCGGATACTAAGTTATCTCAGATAGCAATGCTGGGCAGCCATGACGCAGGCACTTATGCCTACAGTAGGGCAAAAAAGCGGATTCTCAATGAGTTTAGGAGCACTATTGCCCCGAGCATTTAAAACTCAAAATCTAACCTTGAAGGAGCAAGCAGAAGCGGGTGCTAGGTACTTCGATATTCGAGTAGCACAGCGCAAAGATGGTTCATTTGGTTTTTTCCATGGCCCTAGCGTTGCAGGAGGTGATGCCACTGCCGATGTTAAGGCACTATTGGAGCATGCAGGAAAAGATACTAATAATTTCTATGTGCTCAAAATGGTATTTAAAGGGGAAGGAAAGAAGAAAGCAACGTCTAGAACATCGGCCTCAGATACATTTTTACAGGATGTACTTGCTGCTCACCGCAATAATCTTATTACACGTGATGATACATCGAGTTTAGGTGAAGCAACGGTTGATTTACTGAGTAAAGGAAAAAACATAGGGCTTATGGTTCATGGCTATGATGGAACTGAGCCACATTGGAGCTACAAAGAACAAGTTCATACTCAGTGGGCTAATAGAGCGAGCGCAACGGAGACAGCCGAGTTTTTGAGTGAGTATCATGCAACCCCAGCGCCTGACGGCCAGCTTAATGTTATTCAAACGAATATTCCATTTGCCTCTCCTGCGCGTGGGCAATTCACTCGAGGGGTAAAAAGTTACTTATCTAGAATTAAGGGCATTTTGGCTGATGCTGTCGATAAGATCCCTCATGCGGGAATAATTAGTGGGGATTATATCGGGAGTGAGCATGGGGCAAGTTCAAGATTTATGGAAAGGATTGAATTACATAATCAAAGCCTAATGAATACGCATTTATAAGGTAGCCAACAATAAAGAACCGATAAAATAAATCTGGCTCACCTTGTGTTGCAAGGTGAGCCAGATTAAGGATTTTTTGTATCCCAGCCAGATAGTGGAAAACTATCTGGGATAAGGACGATTAAATATCAATATTCGCGGCTTTCAGGGCATTCTCTTCGATAAATGCACGGCGAGGTTCAACCGCATCTCCCATCAGAGTCGTAAACAGTAGATCGGTAGCAATCGCATCCTTCACTGTTACACGCATCATGCGGCGGGTTTCTGGGTTCATGGTGGTTTCCCACAATTGATCAGGGTTCATTTCTCCCAGACCTTTATAGCGTTGGATGGAAAGGCCACGGCGTGATTCTTTACTCAGCCATTCTAATGCCTGTTCAAAGTTACTCACGGGTTGACGACGTTCGCCACGTTCAATGTATGCATCTTCTTCAATCAGGTTGCCAATCAATTCTCCCAGCTTGGTGATGCGGCGGTATTCGCCCCCGTGGATGAAATCGAAATCCAGATTGTAGTTGGTATCAACGCCATGTGTACGGATACACAGAACGGGTTCATAAACCTGACGCTCACGGTTCTCATGGATTTGATAGCTATAAGTGCTGCCATGCTGCTCTTTATCATTTAGACGAATAGCCAGCGTACTCACCCATTCTTCCACTTTTGCCTGATCGTTCAAGGCATCTTCGGTCAGTATCGGGTGGTAAATCAGATTATTCAGTAAAGCCTGCGGATACAGGCGTTCCATGCGTTTAATGATTTTGTTACTGGCATTGAACTCAGTGACCAGTTTTTCCAACGCTTCGCCTTTCAGTGCTGGGGCATGCTGATTGGTGTAGAGAGATGCGCCATCCAGTGCAATCGACATCTGGTAGGCTTCCATTGCATCGTCATCTTTGATGTATTGCTCTTGTTTGCCTTTTTTCACTTTGTACAGAGGTGGCTGGGCGATATAGACATAGCCACGCTCAATGATCTCAGGCATCTGGCGGTAGAAGAACGTCAGCAGCAGGGTACGGATGTGGGAACCATCGACATCGGCGTCGGTCATGATGATAATGCTGTGATAACGCAGTTTGTCCGGGTTGTATTCATCACGGCCAATACCGCAGCCCAGTGCGGTGATTAACGTTGCGACTTCCTGTGAAGACAACATCTTGTCAAAACGCGCTTTTTCAACGTTCAGGATCTTACCTTTCAGTGGCAGGATCGCCTGATTTTTACGGTTGCGCCCCTGTTTTGCTGACCCTCCCGCAGAATCACCCTCCACCAGGTAGAGTTCGGACAGAGCAGGATCACGCTCCTGACAGTCAGCCAGTTTGCCCGGCAGACCTGCCAGATCTAGTGCGCCTTTGCGGCGGGTCATTTCACGGGCTTTACGCGCCGCTTCACGGGCACGAGCGGCATCAATGATTTTGCCGACGACCGTTTTGGCATCGTTCGGGTTTTCCAGCAGGTATTCTACCAGCTTCTCATTCATCTGGGTTTCAACCGCAGTCTTCACTTCAGAAGAAACCAGCTTGTCTTTAGTCTGGGAAGAGAATTTCGGATCAGGGACTTTGACGGAAATAACTGCAATCAAGCCTTCGCGGGCATCATCACCCGTGGCGCTAACTTTGGATTTTTTGTTGTAACCTTCTTTATCCATGTAGCTGTTGAGGGTACGAGTCATCGCGGCACGGAAACCAACCAAGTGGGCTCCTCCATCGCGCTGAGGAATGTTGTTGGTGAAACAGTAAATGTTTTCCTGAAAACCGTCATTCCACTGCATGGAAATTTCCACGCCAATACCGTCTTTTTCCGTGGAAAAATAGAAGACATTAGGGTGAATAGGCGTTTTATTGCGGCTCAGGAATTCAACAAACGCTTTGATACCACCTTCATAATGGAAATGGTCTTCTGCATTAGTGCGTCTGTCGACTAAACGGATGGAAACGCCGGAGTTCAGGAATGACAGCTCGCGCAGGCGTTTCGCCAGAATATCATATTCGAATTCGGTGTTGAGCTTGAACGTGTCCATACTTGGCCAGAAACGGACAGTTGTCCCAGTCTGCTCAGTATCTCCGACCATTTTCAACGGGGCCTGTGGAACCCCATGCTGGTAGGTTTGTTCGTGGACTTTGCCGTCACGACGGATAGTCAGTTCCAGTTTTTCAGATAAGGCG
Organism: Xenorhabdus bovienii; assembly: GCF_024721015.1. Taxonomy (GTDB): domain Bacteria; phylum Pseudomonadota; class Gammaproteobacteria; order Enterobacterales; family Enterobacteriaceae; genus Xenorhabdus; species Xenorhabdus bovienii. The sequence continues at coordinate 34,374 of NZ_JANAIF010000031.1, read as the reverse complement.
TTAACAACAGAAACCCCTACACCATGCAGACCGCCGGAAACTTTATAGGAGTTGTCATCGAATTTACCCCCCGCATGCAGCACGGTCATGATGACTTCCGCTGCTGAAACACCTTCTTCTTCGTGTATGCCGGTAGGAATACCGCGGCCATCATCCTGAACAGAAACAGAGTTATCTGTATGGATGGTGACAAGTATTTTGTCACAATGACCTGCGAGGGCTTCGTCGATAGCGTTGTCAACAACCTCGAAGACCATGTGGTGCAGGCCGGTACCATCATCGGTATCACCGATATACATGCCTGGACGTTTACGGACGGCATCCAGCCCTTTTAATACCTTGATACTTGAGGAGTCATATGTATTCGACATCAACGTTTCTCGCTCATCTTAATCCTGTGGTTGAACCTCGATTTTGCCATGTTCTACGCGAAACATCCTGCTATTTACATCAATCATGTCTGTAACTTGCCCAAGCGTGATTGCACTGACAAATACCTGAGCCTGCGTAGATTTTAGACGCTCGGCTAACAGTTGACGACGGCCGGCATCCAGTTCAGAAGCAAAATCATCAAGCAGATACAGGCATTTTTGCCCGCTCTGTCGGGTGAAATATTCACCCTGCGCTAACCTCAACGCGCACATCAGTAATTTCAACTGACCACGGGAGAGCATATCTTCTACCGGTGTGCCGTCCACCCTGATCCGTAGATCGGCTTTATGGGGGCCGGAAGCGGTGTAGGTTAACGTTCTGTCGCGCTCGAATTGCCGCGCGAGCAGTTCTGCATATTCACTCTCTTTGTCCCAGCCCTGCTGGAAGCTGATGCTGAGGGTGAATTCAGGTAAAAATTGTTTGCAGGTTTTCTCGATATCTTCAGCAATACCTGCAATGTATTCAGCCCGCCATTGGCTTATTTCAGTCGCTAGCGGTGCAAGCTCACGATCCCAGTGTTGGATTTGGCTGTAGCGGGTCACTTGTCGCAATGCCGCATTTCGCTGTTTGAGCAGCCTTTTCAGGTTGACCCAGGCAGTAAAAAAACGCGGCTCATTGTGAAAACAGCCCCAGTCAATAAAAGCGCGGCGGTATTTAGGGCCACCGTTTAGCAGCGTAAAACCTTCTGGCGTGATAAGTTGCATCGGCAGCATTTTCGCCAGTTCGGCAATTTTATGCCCGTCACTGCCATCGATCCTGACTTTGCTGTCACCCAGACGGTTTTTACTCAGCCCTACCGCCAAGATCCGTTCGTGGAATTGCTGTTCCAGCCGCCCATGAAGAATGAATTCTTCACAATCATGGCGGATCACCCTTCCCGCCTGAATGCTGCGAAAAGCCCGCCCATGGCCCAATGTATAAATGGCTTCCAGTATACTTGTTTTACCACTGCCATTTGGCCCAACCAGAAAATTAAAACCGGTTGCCAAAGTCAGATCGGCATTCGCGATATTACGAAAATCGCGGATCAGCAAACGCGAGAGAATCATAAAATGAGTTAATGTGGTTACAGGCGCATAGGCATCACGACATAAGTCGCGGCCTGACTGGCTGAATTCTCTATTTTTACACTGGAGGTGGCATCCGTCAGCAAGAGACTTACCTGCTCGCATTTCAATGCATTCAGGACATCCAGCACATAGCTGACATTGAAGCCAATTTCCATTTCAGTGCCTTGGTAGCTGACATCGACAATCTCTTCCGCTTCTTCCTGTTCCGGGTTGTTTGCGGTAATTCTGAGTTGGTTTTGGCTTAAATAGATACGAACACCACGGAATTTTTCGTTGGATAAAATCGCTGCCCGTGAAAATGCCTGCTTAAGCACGTCACAGTTTGCTTCCAGCGTTTTATCTGGGTTTTTGGGCAGTACGCGGCGGTAATCAGGAAAGCGCCCGTCCACCAGCTTGGATGTGAAGACGAAATCACCGACATGAGCGCGAATGTTATTACTGCCAATCTGCAATTGCAGCGGGCTATCGCCGCCATCGAGCAGCCGCATCAATTCAATGACGCCTTTACGGGGAACGATCACCGAATGGGAAGGCAGGTTCTGGCCGATATTCATAGAGCAGACTGCCAGACGGTGGCCGTCTGTTGCAACGGTACGCAGTTCTTCCTCTTCGGTTTCAAACAGCATGCCGTTCAAGTAATAGCGCACATCCTGATGTGCCATTGAAAACTGGGTGGATTCAATCAGACGTTTCAGTGTTGCCTGTGGCAGAGAAAATTCGACTTCGCTCTGCCAGTCATCAAGATTGGGAAAATCTGAAGCCGGCAGGGTAGACAGTGAAAAACGGCTGCGGCCAGAGCGAACCAGAATGCGATCGCCATCCAGTTCAACACTGATTTCCGCTCCGTCAGGCAATCCTCGCCAGATATCAAAAAATTTACGCGCGGGGATGGTTGTTGCGCCCTGTTCATGCGGTTGAGTCAGCGCAACCCGTGCCTTCATTTCCATTTCTAAATCTGTACCTGTTAGCAACAGGGAACCTTCCGTCACCTGCAACAACAAGTTGCCCAAAATTGGCAGGGTAGGGCGGCCACCCAAGGGACTGCTAACCTGCTGTAAGGGTTTTAATAATTGCTCACGTTCAATGATAAATTTCATAGCGCTAGGAAGATAATGTTCTGATTAAGTTAGAAAAATCTTCTTTGATGTCATGACTTTCCTCACGCAGCTGTTCGATTTTACGACATGCGTGAAGGACTGTTGTATGGTCACGTCCACCAAAGGCATCCCCGATTTCAGGCAAACTGTGATTCGTCAGCTCTTTTGCCAGCGCCATTGCCATTTGTCTTGGGCGGGCAACGGAGCGTGAACGGCGTTTGGAAAGCAGATCAGCAACCTTGATTTTGTAATATTCAGCGACTGTTTTCTGAATATTATCAATAGTTACCAGCTTTTCCTGTAGAGCCAATAAGTCACGTAGTGCTTCGCGTACAAAATCAATGGTAATCGCCCGCCCGGTAAAATTGGCGTTGGCGATGACCCTGTTCAAAGCGCCTTCGAGCTCACGAACGTTGGATCGCAGGCGTTTGGCAATAAAGAAAGCCACTTCACCCGGTAACTGGATTTGGTTCTCGTCAGCTTTCTTCATCAGAATGGCAACGCGTGTTTCCAGTTCTGGTGGCTCGATGGCAACGGTCAGCCCCCAGCCAAAACGTGATTTTAACCGATCTTCGACGCCATTGATCTCTTTTGGATAGCGATCTGATGTCAGAATAATCTGTTGATTACCTTCCAGCAGGGCATTGAACGTGTGAAAGAATTCTTCTTGGGATCGCTCTTTATTCGCAAAAAATTGAATATCATCGATCAGCAGGGCATCCACTGAGCGATAATAACGTTTAAATTCTTCTATCGCATTGTTCTGCAATGCTTTTACCATATCCTGAACAAAACGTTCAGAATGCATGTATACCACTTTTGCATTGGCTTTGCGCGCCATGATGCTATTGCCGACGGCATGCAAAAGGTGAGTTTTACCCAAGCCGGTGCCGCCATAGAGGAACAGCGGATTGTATGCGCCCCCCGGATTATCGGCAACTTGTCGGGCCGCAGCTCTGGCGAGCTGGTTGGATTTACCTTCAACAAAGTTATCGAACGTATGTTTTGGGTTCACATTGGAACGATAGGATAACTCTGGCTGGGCTTTTGCATTATCCCAGCTTGGGCGCACAGATAAACTGGACGGCGCAGTAGCTATCGGCATGTTGGCAATGATTTTCTGAGATGTAGACTGGTTCGGTGAAACAGGCTTATTACCGACTTCAAAACGCAGTAACGGTACTTCAGGGCCACAGAAATCATTTAATAACAAATTGATATTGTTGATATATTTCTCTCTTACCCAATCCAGCACGAAACGGTTGGGGGCATAGAGAGCCAAAGTGTTATCACTCAGTTCTGCCTGAAGGGGTCGTATCCACATACTGAATTCTGTGGCAGGTAACTCATCCTGCAATCGGGCAAGACATTGCTGCCAAAGCGAAAGTGACACGGCGAACTCCCCTAAAACAAGACCAATAAAAGAAATCGGAATAATAGATACGTTATACTGGGTATAAAGCGTCACTCCCCCGATGATGAGGAAGGTCGCATGTACCTTGTGGCGATTTTTACTATCATCGCTCCCCAACGATCCGTATAGTGAGATCGGGATCGGTGATCATAACGCAAAAGACGGTATAGATCCTCATTCTTTTACACAGCTTTGACGCTTTTTATCCACAGGGAGATCGCCACGCTTTGGCACTCGGAGAATATAAGGCTCGTAGAAGATACTGTAGTGTAATCATGGTATATAGCAAATTCCATTTAGCTATTGTTTAAAATATGAAGTGAAAACAACATGATGATCACGATTAAGGTGTAAGGATCGGTGTATGATCCTTGCGCTTTATTACACAGTCCGTATAATCCTCCACCCTGCGTGTTATGCCAACGATTTTTTCCGGCTATGGCTGGTTAAGTTTTGGGTGAGCACCTCGGGTAGCAAAAGTCTGGTAATGTCTGGTTAAAGTAAAAAAAACCGACAGGAAAGCGGTCAGGCTCGCGTCATCTTAGATTGATGGATTGACTAGGGGTAGTACATTTTATTACAATCCTGCCTCTTTCTATATATTGATGTTGCGACTGAGGCATCGGTGTCTACTTATTTCTCACTGGTCGCCAACGAATTTGCTGAATCAGTAACAAATTTTAAGTTAGGTAGAAATCGCTATGAAACGCACTTTCCAACCGTCCGTACTGAAGCGTAACCGTACACACGGCTTCCGCTCTCGTATGGCCACCAAAAATGGTCGTCAAGTTCTGGCTCGCCGTCGTGCGAAAGGCCGTACTCGTCTGACTGTTTCTAAGTAATAAAGCTAATCATACCACGTGGTTAAGCTCGCTTTTCCGAGGGAGTTACGTTTGTTAACTCCCGAGCATTTCACTTATGTTTTCCAGCAGCCACAACGGGCAAGCTCCGCAGAGATAACCATTCTTGGGCGCCTTAATGAGCTGGGGCATCCCCGCATCGGTCTAACCGTCGCCAAAAAAAATGTTAAACGCGCCCATGAGCGTAATCGTATCAAGCGATTGGCTCGTGAAAGTTTTCGTTTAAACCAGCATAAATTGCCTTCCATGGATTTTGTGGTTTTGGTGAGGAAGGGGGTTGCTGAGCTTGATAATCGTGAGCTAACGGAGGCGTTGGGCAAATTATGGCGTCGTCACTGTCGCTTGGTTCGCGGCTCTTGATTGCGATAATCAGGGGCTACCAGTTGGTGATCAGCCCACTGTTGGGGCCTCGCTGTCGTTTTCATCCTACCTGTTCTCAATATGGCATTGAGGCACTGCGCAGGTTTGGAATGATAAAAGGCAGTTGGTTAACAGTGAAACGCATATTAAAATGCCACCCCTTACACGAAGGTGGTGATGATCCTGTCCCACCTAAAAAAAACGAAGATAACAGAGAACATTAACGATGGATTCGCAACGCAATCTTCTTTTCATCGCTTTGCTGTTTGTTTCGTTCTTGGTCTGGCAGGCGTGGGAGAAAGATCAGAACCCACAACCAACGGCACAGATCACGCAACAAGCAAATACGCCGAGTAGCGAAGCAAGCAGTGGGCAAGGTAAACTGATCACCGTGAAAACGGATGTGCTTTCTTTGCACATTAATACCCGTGGCGGTGATATCGAAGAGGCTGATCTGCTGGCCTATCCTGATACCCTCGGTTCAAACAAACCATTCAAACTGCTCGAAAGCACCCCTGAGTTCATTTATCAGGCTCAAAGTGGATTAACTGGCACCAATGGCCCAGATAATCAAGCTGAACGCCCGTTTTACCACACCACTCAGGATAGCTACGTTTTGGCTGATGGTCAGAATGAATTGCGTATTCCGATGACTTACACTGCACCAGATGGTGTTGTTTATGTCAAAACCTTCATTTTGAAACGCGGTAATTACGCGGTTTCTGTCGATTACAACATCGATAACGTGACTGACAAGCCGTTGCAGATGGCGTTCTTTGGTCAGTTGAAGCAGAGTGTTGAGTTGCCGAAAAGTCGTGATACTGGCAGCAGCAACTTTGCTCTGCATACTTATCGCGGTGCTGCTTATTCATCAGCTGAAGCAAAATACGAAAAATACAAATTCGGCGATATTGAAGATAAAGCGTTAGCCGTAACGACCAACGGTGGCTGGGTAGCGATGTTGCAGCAATATTTCGCCACTGCTTGGGTGCCGGGCGCAAACTCTACCAGTACTTTCTACACGATTGACCAGAAAAGCCAGAAAATGGCGATAATCGGGTACAAAGGTGAAACCGTCAATATCGCACCTAACAGCAAGCAGAATATCTCCTCTACTCTGTGGGTAGGCCCTGAAATTCAGGACAAAATGGCTGAAGTTGCTCCACATCTGGATCTGACCGTTGATTACGGCTGGTTGTGGTTTATTTCTCAGCCTCTGTTCAAATTGCTGAAATTCCTGCATGAATTCATCGGTAACTGGGGCTTCTCCATCATCGCCATTACCTTTATCGTGCGCGGTATCATGTATCCGCTGACTAAGGCGCAATACACCTCCATGGCGAAAATGCGTCTGTTGCAGCCGAAAATTACGGCGATGCGTGAGCGTCATGGTGATGATCGTCAGCGCATGAGTCAGGAAATGATGGCGCTGTACAAAACAGAAAAAGTGAATCCACTGGGCGGCTGTCTGCCTCTGGTGATTCAGATGCCAATCTTCCTTGCGTTGTATTACATGCTGATGGGTTCTGTTGAGCTGCGTCATGCGCCATTCATTGGTTGGATTGAGGACTTGTCCGCACAAGACCCTTACTACATTCTGCCATTGCTGATGGGTGCGACCATGTTTGTGATCCAGAAACTGTCACCAACGACCGTAACCGACCCTATGCAGCAGAAGATCATGACTTACATGCCCGTAATGTTCACTGTCTTCTTCCTGTGGTTCCCGTCTGGTCTGGTGCTGTACTATATCGTCAGTAACTTGGTCACCATCATCCAGCAGCAGGTTATTTTCCGCAGTCTGGAAAAACGCGGTTTGCATACCCGCGAAAAAAAGTAGCTCTTTAAAAGAGCTAACTAGAAGGCGGTCATTGGCCGCCTTTATTATTTCAGTTGATTAGTAAAAGAGAGAGTTTCATGAATACCACCGATACGATAGTCGCTCAGGCCACTCCTCCGGGACGAGGCGGTGTAGGCATCCTGCGTATTTCTGGCCCTAAGGCGGCGGAAGTTGCTGAGGTGGTATTGGGCAAGTTGCCGAAACCCCGTTATGCGGATTACTTGCCCTTCCGTGATGTGGATGGAACTGTGCTGGATCAAGGCATCGCGCTTTACTTCCCCGGCCCCAACTCTTTTACCGGCGAAGATGTGCTGGAACTTCAGGGGCACGGTGGGCCGGTCATTCTTGATTTGCTGTTAAAACGTATTCTGACAATTTCTGCTGTGCGTATTGCCAATCCGGGTGAATTTTCTGAACGTGCATTTTTGAATGACAAACTCGACTTGGCACAGGCTGAGGCGATTGCGGATCTGATTGATGCCAGTTCTGAGCAAGCTGCCCGTTCAGCCATGAATTCTCTGCAAGGGACATTTTCCCATCACGTCCACCAAATGGTGGAAGCGCTTACTAACCTTCGTATCTACGTTGAAGCGGCGATTGATTTTCCTGATGAGGAAATTGATTTTCTTTCCGATGGCAAGATAGAAGCCAAGTTGGATGAGGTGATTGCGGAGCTTGGTCACGTTCGTTCACAAGCTCGTCAGGGAAGCTTGCTGCGTGAAGGAATGAAAGTGGTTATCGCGGGGCGGCCAAACGCGGGTAAATCCAGTTTGCTCAACGCATTGGCTGGCCGTGAAGCCGCGATTGTCACCGATATTGCAGGTACAACCCGCGATGTTTTGCGCGAGCATATTCATGTTGATGGAATGCCGCTGCATATTATTGATACGGCGGGGCTGCGCGAAGCGAGCGATGAAGTGGAACGCATTGGTATCGAACGCGCATGGCAGGAAATCGAGCAGGCGGATCGCGTGCTGTTTATGGTAGATAGCACGACCACGGATGCCGTTGAACCTGCGAAAATCTGGCCGGAATTTATGGCAAAGCTGCCTGCATCACTGCCTGTTACCGTGATCCGCAATAAGACCGATATGACCGGAGAAGAAACCGGCGTATTAGAAGTAAGTGGTTACTCATTAATCCGCCTCTCTGCCCGTGAGGGGAAAGGTATTGATTTGCTGCGGGATCATCTAAAAGAGGCGATGGGTTTCAACAGCAATACCGAAGGGGGCTTCCTCGCCCGTCGTCGCCATTTACAGGCATTGAATACGGCGGCAGAACATTTGCAGGAAGGCCATCAACAACTGGTTTTTGCCCGTTCAGGGGAATTGCTGGCGGAAGAATTGCGACTGGCGCAACAGGTATTGTGTGAAATTACCGGCGAATTTACTTCGGATGATTTGCTGGGCAGGATTTTTTCGAGTTTTTGTATTGGGAAGTGAATGGGTAAAAAATATCGGGTAACGTTCACTGAGGCTTATCAAATGTATATTTTGATGAGCTTTGCTAGGATTGGCTTATGCTCTTTCTCAGATAAATTATCTACCTTATTTTGTATATTCAAAATAAACTACCATTGTATCTCCAAAAGAAAGTTGATGCTCTCCCGGACAGTACGCGTTCACCGTAATATCTGCACTAGCATATTCTTTCGCTGCACATCGGCTATTGCTTTAACTTGAACAATACCTGCCTTATTAAAATAAGGAAGAGCAATATCAATCGGTTTTTTTAAAAAAATTAAACAATGTACAATTAGGACATATTGCGCTTTATTTAAATGTTTTTTCAGATTTATATCAATTCATTTCGATATGATATAGGAATTACATTCATTAAAGATTGAATCACCAGCAGTATATTCTATTGTTAATGAAATGATGCAATTTTGTTATTGTTATATAAGCTTGGATGTTATTGATGATTTTTTTCATGACGATATACCAAATAAGACAGTTTATATTTTAATTAATTATAACTTGGTTTCTTCTTAAGATAATTATAATAATTGATATTATATCATATTTATTATAAGTAACAAATTAAATTCCATTGTAATGTTTTGTGTTAATATTATTAATTTGTTGTTATTTAAGATAAAATGAATAAAATAACAATTTGTTATTATTGTTTTTTTATTCATTTATTTATTGTTAATAATGAATATTTAATCATGATTTCATTTTGGAATAGTTATATATAATTATTCCAAATCTCAAATTTGAAAAAAATAATATATTCTTTCTTGTTTGTTATTAATTTAATTAATGGTGTTTTTATTTTTGTTTGTAGGATTGGTTTTCTTATTTATTGACATGGTGGAATAGTTTGTGAGACTTTATTATTCCATTAAGTTAAATATACGTTTGTAGGCGAATGTTATATGAAAAAATATGTATCTGCGGTATGTGAGGAATTATCCTCAATTCTCTTTGTTGAAGAAAATACTATTCATGAAAATTCTTCATTAATTAATGACTTGGGTGCCGATTCTTTAGATGTTATTGATTTGTCATTTAACCTTGGTAAGAAATTTAAAATCACGATGCCGACAAAAAGTGTTTTTGCCCATGCTTATGAAGTTCTTTCCGAAGAGGTACTGAACCGACTGTTAGCTGAGGATACGCTTACTCAAGAAGGCAAAGGATTACTTGTTTATAGTTGTTATGATTATACACCGGAACAGTTGAATACCATTCATACTTTGGGTGACGTATTTGGTGAAACCAATGTTCACAATTGGGCTTCGTTATGTAAAGCCACTTACGAGTCGAATGGAAAAAATGCGGATGAGATTATCCTGGAAGAAATAAAAAAATATTGTTCAGAAATGTTAATTAAATAATAAGGTTCTTAATTCATGAAATTAACTGGCTAAGATAAAAATAATTACAATTCAGTATTAATAGAAAATAACCTGAATAAAACATATTATTAAAATAGAAGATAACTATGACTGGTATTAGTACAGATAATATTGCTGTAACCGGTTATGGTTTAATTGTTCGTAATCATGATTGCCCAAGTGATTTATTTAATTCTCTATCGGAAGGGAAATCACTTATCTGTGAAGATGAGTTATTAAAAGAGTATGGAATAACCCATATTCCGAGTGCAAAATTATCCTTCAAAGATATAGATAGGTTACGTAGTCAATTCAGCTGTACAGGACAATTATCCAATAATCGTGTTTTCTTGATGGCTTGCGGTGCTGCATCAAATAGTTTGCAAATGGCGGGATTGACTCAAACGGAGTTAAATCAATCCCAATGTGAGTTATTTTTTGCCAATAACAAGATGTTTGTTGATGGTGAGGCATTATCCCGTTATTTCAATTCAGGAATATCACCCTCAAAATATATCGATATTGAACAATTTGGGGCGCTGATGCGCCCATATGAAATCGCCGAAGAGCTGGCAAACAGCTTAAATATCTCAACACTACCCAAAATTTATAGTGATGCTTGTACAGCTGGCATAGTCGCACTCTATTCGGCCTATCAGCACCTCAAGAGTGGCAGGCTTGACATTGCATTGGTTGGTGCTTCTGAAGAAGCCACCCACCCGATTATGCAATTATTGTTCAAGAAAGTCAGAGCGCTGTATGACGGTAAATTTACCGATATGAGCCAATCTTCACGGGCATTTGATAAAGATAGGTCAGGTTGTGTTCTGGCTGATGCTTCTGCATTTTTGGTTGTAGAACGTTGTTCTCATGCTATTGCCAGAAAGGCGAACATCATAGCTGAAATTGCAGGAATGTCTCGGCAATCCGAAGGGTATAAAATGACGTCAACCGATCTCTCTGGGCGATATTACCGGGACTGCATGTCTGCTGCATTGCAAGATGCGGGCTTATCAGCGGAGGATATTGAGCACATTAATTCTCATGGTACATCAACCGTCAATAATGATCTTGCTGAGAGCAAAGCGATTAATGCACTTTTCCCCCATAACCCATTGGTTATTTCCACGAAATCAGCGATGGGGCACTCGCTTGCTGTTAGCGGACTATTGGAAGCCATCCTTTCCATTGAAACACTGAAGAATGAACTCATTCTTCCCAGCCTTAATTTTTCTGAGGCGGGGAAAACAGATGGGGTGGTTAACGTTAACAGCACTGCAAAAGTGAAACGCGTTAATCACATCTTGAGTAATTCCTTTGGGTTTGGTGGGGAAAATAGCAGTCTGATATTAAAGCGGCATGAGGGGTGAAAAATGGGAATCTACATTGCCAGTGGAGTTAGCCTGCTTCCTGATGGCCTGAATATGGACAACCTGATACAGGGTAATATAGCAGCGGCTGAACGTTCAGATAGTTCACTTCATTTACCCAATATCGTAGGTGAAAGGCTTATTAGCGATAAGGCTTTTGTCATGCCACGTATGGATAAGATTGTCCGGCGGGTTGCGAATGCGCAAAGTCGGTGGGTGCTCTATTCTGGCATCAAAACGTGGGAAAGTAGCACTGGGGATAAAATTTCGCCTGAACAACGAGGATTGTTTATCGGATTAGGAACCAGTGATGCTGATGATGACATACTTCCTATTGCCTTTGATGCACAGGACGATGAAAGTTATGTTTCCAGAGCCTTGGTTGAAACACCTCCATTAATGGGATTGGCACTGTTAAATACGTCAACAGCCAGCCATTTATCTCAACATCTTAATATTCAGGGAGACAATGGTTTTTTTTCTCCTCATGTTGATGCAGGTGGCAATGCACTTCTGGAAGGCTATTACAGTATTAAAGAAAAACGTAGCCAATGGGTTCTCTGCGGCGGGGGCAGCCAGAAAATTTCACCGTGGTATTACCTTGCATACGAACGCCTCATAAAAAATACCCCGTGGCTACCAGCAGAAGCGGCGGCATTTATCACTCTGCATGAAGATGTTCATAATGCGGACGGTGAGATCCTCCGTTTTGAACGTTCATTTCTGCACAACACAGCCTTTCACAACAATAATCCGTATCAGCGTTTTCTGACTGAATTGACGGAGGAAAATTTATCGCCATGCCAAATCATCCATGTTGGAAAAGCTACTGATGGGTTCATAGCACTGGCAAGCGATACTTTTCCTGATGCTATACAATTTTATCTTGATAAAACAATGGGATATTCAGGGCCTGCTGCACCTTTTATTGCGATTAATCTGGCCATTGACATGCATAAAAAAGGGATCAGTGTTGATAACGTCAATCGGAATTTCATCCGTCCACTGCCGCCTAGTTTGGTGTTAGTCGTGGTTCATGGTTTGGAAAATCAATGCATTGCCATTTTGCTTCGCATGGGGATGCCCAAAGAGGGGGAGTTGTGATGGTTTCTGATCGTCGCGTTGTAGTCACGGGCATGGGGATCGTCAGTGCTTTCGGGACTCATATTGATGTTTTCTGGCAAAAACTTTGCGATGGAGAATCTGCCGTTAAACCACTGGCGTTTGCAGATAATGGCGCATTACCTATCAAATATGCTGCACAGATTGATTTTGATTCACTGATTGCCAATCACTCTGCGTACCTGCCGGAATCCGGGATGACAGACAGACGTGGAGTGATGGGGATTATTGCTGCAGCCAAGGCATTGGAAGATGCGGGGCTACATCCGGCACAGCTTGCTGGGAAGCGCATCGGAATTTATGGGTGTAGCGGGGTTTCTAGCACTCTTGAAGATGATAGAAATCTGTGCCGTCATTCTCATGAACCAGTTATGCAATCCCTGTTGCAGCAACGCAATAATTTGGGTGCTTATTCAGGCATAAGATGCAGTAATGATGGAATGGTAACGGAGATCGCTCGCCAGCTTGCTTTAGCGGGGCCTGTCGTCAATGTCAATGCGGCTTGTGCTGGTGCGACTCACGCTATTGGGCTGGCCTGTCAGTCCATTCGAAGGGGAGAGGCCACCATGATGCTAGCGGGAGGGGCTGATTCGGTCATAAGCCTGCGCACTTTGGTCGGGTTGAATTTGTTGGGAGCAACTGCCACAACAGAAAAATGGGGTGACAGGTTTTGTCGGCCTTTTGATAAAAATCGCAGTGGTTTGGTTGCTGGCGAAGGGGGTGCTTTCTTAGTCCTTGAAAGTGAAGAAAGTGCGTTGAGCAGAGGCGCGAAAATTTACGCTGAAATTACAGGATACGGTGCTTCCCTTGATGCTTATAAGCTGACCGCTCCCCATCCTGATGGCATTGGGGCGGAAAACGTTATCAGGAAGGCTATCAGGGACAGCGGTTTAGAACCTCACCAGATTGATTATGTTAATGCCCACGGTACATCAACCCCATTGAATGATGAGTTGGAAACTGCGGTTATCAAGCGGATCTTTGGCAGCCAGCCGCCCCTGATTTCATCAATAAAATCGATGTTGGGCCACTGGATAGCCGCGGCGGGAGCGGTTGAAACTATAGCAACGGTTCTGACGGTGAAAAACAAGTTTATTCCTCCTACCATCAATCTTGAAACGCCTGATCCACTGTGTGATTTGGATTATGTTCCACAGAAGGGCAGGCCTTTCCCCGTAAAAAATGCGATAACAAACTCATTTGGCTTTGGTGGCATTAATTCGTGTTTAGTGATAGGGGATTACGGTGATAAATAGAGGCGTAAAACTTATTAGCTATAATGTGACTAGTCATCATTCGTCATTGAATAGCTTGAATCATGAGAATAATGGCGGTGAGCTGATTAAAAATGACAAGTTGAGGCGTTTTTATTCTATAGGAACGGAAAAAGGCATTATTTCAGCGCGAAGAGCGTTAATGTTATCCGGTTTGGATATCGCTGATCCTAATAAAAGATTTGGCCTGTATACCACACAGTATGGCTATCTTCATCCTATGCCTTCGGAATTGAATCCTGAACAGGAAGAACATGGGGCAGAGAATGAACATGAAATTTATCAAACTATCTGGAATTCAGTACAGGTAAATCCTTTCTTAATTACCCTATCGCTCAGTAATAACCTGCTAGGTGTGCTTTCCCAAGAATTGAGCCTGCAATGTGATTGTGCTTCTTTTTTACGTGGAAATATCGGTTTGTTGTCAGCATTCAGTGAGGCTGAGTTATTCCTGAGCAACGGCATGATTGACTATGCATTAGTGGTGGCTTCTGGCATGGGAAATATCACTCATGATGCTCAATCTGATGGTGAGGAAGACTTTGTGGAATTTGGCGTCACTTTTATTCTGGCGAAGGGTGAAAGACCGACACTGCAAGATTATCCGACCATCGATATTTCCTCTCTGAGCAGAATGTATCGTGAAGGAAATCATTGTGCTGAAGCCGTCTTGTTTATCAATGAAATAGCGGACTATATGTCAGCCTGTGTACGGACTGAGACTGCCAGCCCTAGTCTCAAACCATAGCTCCACACAACCATAGCTTCATATAACCGCAGGTTCACATATTAAGGATCTATAATGGAAAATTACGCTAGGTTTTGTAAGCCATTGCTTACCCGTGCATTGGTTTCTATTGGTTTAGACAAAACTTATCATCGGGCTTCGGGCAATTTTTTGTATTACAAAGATGAACAGGATCAGGAAATACCCGTATTAGATCTTTTAGGAGGATATGGTGCGACATTGCTTGGCCACAATTCCCTTCTTATCAGAGAAAGAATTAAGCACTATCTTGATGAAGAGATACCGGTTCATAACCAGTTTTCCATCAGAAAGCCTGCGGCCGTCTTGGCAGAAAGATTGAATGAATTACTGAAGGAAGAAACTGCGACCAGCGGCGATTTTGTGTTCTGCTTTACCAGCACAGGAGCAGAATCGATGGAAGTTGCGCTGAAAAGTGTCGAATTCACACGTAATGCAGAGCTTGTAGCCTTGGAGCAAGAGGTTGCACAGGCTACTGCTAAATTAAACGGTGAGTCAGTGATTGCGCTGACAGATGAGCAGTACCAGCAGCTGCAACTGGAGGAAAAGGCTTCTGCCCAAGATATCCAACGTGCGTTGACTGCATTCAACCAGAGTCGGTTAGATTCAAAGCCAACATTTCTTGCCCTTGAACATGCCTTTCATGGAAAAATGATAGTAACGGCGAACTGTACACACGGTATTATGTATCGTGATTACTTGAAGCGTCTGAAAATAAACACTTATTTCCTTTCCACTGAGAAACTGTCTGAGTTTGTTGAGATGGGAGAGAAAGCCAATGACATTCTGAATGGTTGGTTATGGCTGCCACAGGAAGAAAATGACCGGATTATCCTGACGAAAAAGAAATTTAGAACCGTTGCCGCATTGTTGATAGAACCCGTTCAGGGAGAGGGGGGCGTTTACCCACTTAGTGCAGAGCAGGTAAGCGGAGTTAATCAACTAAAACAGATTATTAGATGTCCAATCATTGCGGATGAAGTGCAGGCTGGATCTGGGCGGTGTGGGTTTCTGGTGGCATCCAGTGATGTGGGTATTCATGCTGATTATTATGTCCTTTCCAAAGCATTGGGTGGAGGGTACGCCAAAATCGGGGTTGTTGCGATCCGTCAGGAGAGTTTTACTCCGGGGTTTGATTTAATTCAAAGCTCAACGTTTGGTGAGGATGATTTTTCCTGCCGAGTGGCTTTGGACTATATAAACTTACTGCATGCTGATCAGCGCCAGTTACTTAAGCAAGTCACCCAACTGGGGGAAGAGTTCAAGGTACGGCTCCATGCCCTGAAAGAAGACTACCCCGATATTATTCGAGATGTGCGCGGAAAAGGGCTGATCTGGGGGGTAGAATTCCATGATGTAGATGATTCAGATTCTTACATTTTGCAAAATATCGCTGTTCAGGGCAGCCTGGGCTATGTCATCAGTGGTTATTTGCTGTGCGGCAGCCATATCCGTGTTGCACCTTCAGGTAGTGCGTCCAATGTGATCCGTATGGAACCCTCTGTTTTTCTGGAACTTCGGGATATTGTCCGGTTTGTGGATGAGCTTGCCAAAGTTTGTCTGGCGATTCGCCATGCCAATGCAGGGTTCATTGTGGCCCCTATCCTTGGGAAGTTGAATCAATCCACTCCTGCTGATTATCGTAGCAGGGAAGTGGGCCAACAAAATGGCAGTGCAGCAAATTATAAGGCGGCGTTCATTAACCATCTGATTTCTGCAGACTGGCTCAGAGAAGTTGATCCCTCTTTCAGCATTTTCAGCGATGAAGAATTGGAATCGTTTGTCGAGAGCACCAGCTTTAATCTGGCGACTAAACCTTTCAAACCCGCACGTATAAGCTCGGTTAATGGGCAGTCGGTAGACTTTACGCTGTATCCGATTCCTGTGACATCAAAAATGATTAAGGCTGCACTGGCCCAAAATGATTTGGCGCGGTTGAGGCATGAAATTGATGTTCGTATTGCTCAAGCTGTGGAGTCTGGCAATACGGTAGTTGGGTTGGGGATGTTTACATCGATTATTACCAATAATGGTAAGTCAGTGAAAAATAACCAGATAGGTATAACGACCGGTAATGCTTTGACTGTGGGGATTGGGATTGAAGCCTTGCAAAGAAGTACATCGCATCGGGATATCACTCAAATGCGGCTTGCGGTGATTGGTGGCGCAGGGAATATCGGTCGGGTTTATGCAGAAATTTTGGGGCCACAATATCAGGAAATGGTGCTGATAGGCAGTAATAATCAGGGTTCAGTGAGAAAACTGAATGAAGTGAAATACCATATTTATCAATATATCTATGAACAATTTATTGTCAATAAACAGCCGTTAATGGGTGGGTTGGCACAAAGGATCGTGGATTGTCTTGCATTGATGCCAGATGATGACTTTATTAGCCAGTTCAATGAGGGTAAAACCAGCATAGGTGAAGCTATTGATCACTATCTGGTTCAGCATTATCCCGATCAGATATTTATCCATATTTCTCAGAGTATTTCTGATATTGAGCACAGTGATGTCATTGTGTGTGCCGCCAATGCCTCAGAAGCCTTTATATCGGTAGACCAGATAAAGCGGGATGCGATCGTTTGTGATATTTCTGTGCCGCATAACCTTTCCGATGATGATTTGAGGACCCGACCGGATATCAAAATACTGCGGGGAGGAATTGTCCAGACTCCTCATCATGACAGTCTAGATCCGCGGGTCAGGGCCTATTTGGGAGAAGGTCAGCTTTATGCCTGCATGACGGAAACCATTTTGCTGGCGTTGGAACAGCATAAAGATAATTTTTCATACGGAAATATCTCTACCCATCAAGTTCTCGACATTATGGCGATCGCGAGGAAACACCATTTCACCCTATCGGATATCAAAGAGAATTCTAGCTTATGAGTGAAAACACACAGGTAGGGCAAGACACCGTAAAAAAATGTGCCATCGTAACGGGAGGCAGTAAGGGCATTGGCCGGGCAATAGTGCTAAGTCTGTTGGAGAAGGGATATCGGGTCGCGTTTTGTTATCGAAATGAAATGCCTCAAACAGCCGATTTTATCGCTGAAGTGACACACGATTATCCCGACGTACTGCCAATCAGAGCCGATCTTGCCAAAGCGGAAGATGTCAGCACATTTATTAATACCGTGAGTGAGGCGTTTGGCCGAATTGATCTTCTGGTCAATAACGCAGGGATTACCAGAGATGGATTGTTGGCCACAATGGAAACCAAAGATATTGAACTACTGATAAATAACAATTTATTGAGCTATATCTTGTGTAGCCGTGAAGTATTGAAAGTGATGATACCTCAGCGTAGTGGGCATATTATCAATATCTCGTCGATTTCAGCCAAAAGGCCCAATAAAGGTCAGTCAATTTATGCGGCCACCAAAGGCGGAATAGAATCATTGACGCGGGCACTTGCTGTTGAAGTCGCAGCCAAGAATATTCGGGTGAATGCGGTTGCACCAGGCATTATTCAGACGGAAATGTCGGAATCATTATTAAAGACACATAAAGAATTAATTAATAACAAGGTATTACTTAAACGAGTTGGCACTGTCAGAGAAATTACCTCGTCGGTACATTTTCTTATAGAGAATAATTACATAACGGGGGAAGTGATTAATGTCAATGGTGGAATTGCATTAAGCTAACAGAAGGAAGTTTGATGTTAACATTTATTGTCACAGGCGCGGCTAGTGGAATTGGATACGTCGTTTGCCAGAAACTTGTTGTAGCCGGATATTATGTCATTGCAATTGATATTGAACATGATGGATTAAATCAACTGGTGGAACAGTCACCAGAATATATTAAAGCAATCCAGATTGATTTAACTGATGAAAACGCAATAATTAATGAAGTGTTCCCTTTGATTAAGAGTGGTAACTTACAGGGAATCGTAATCAGTCATGGTAAAGATAATAGCAATGATATTGGGCAGAGTGATATCTGGGATTCGATATTAGCAACCAATTTATATTCAACACAACGCCTATTATCGCATGTTGTACCTGAAATCCTCCTTGGAGGCAGGGTTGTGGTTATTTCTTCTATTCTTGGTAAAGCGGGAAAGAAACATAATAGTGCTTATTCTGCATCGAAACATGCCTTACTGGGGCTAACAAAGTCACTGGCCTTGGATTTGGCAGAACGGCAGATTACCGTCAATGCTGTCTTGCCTTCTTGGGTGGATACGCCGATGCTAGTGAAGGGGTTAGAGCCGCAGGCAAAATTGCTTGGCTGTTCAACATCAGCCCTGCTTAAACGCATTGAAAAACGTATTCCATTGCGGCGTTTGGTCAGCCCGCAGGATGTTGCCAATACAGTCATGTTTTTCATTTCTCACGATGCTTCCATGATCACAGCCCAAGGATTGGTCATTGATGGTGGAGATAGTTGTGGAGCGTAAATGCTATTCCAGTCTATTGTGAATAAGTGCTATTGATAATGTTGCTTAGATGAACTCGCTTTTTATTAAGCGGGTTCATCTTTATGATGATATCTATCAATATAATTTTTGTTCCTTTAAGGAAATATTAAACATGAAACATATGATTATTTATGCCCACCCTAATCCAAAAAGTTTTAATCATGCTATCAAAGAAAAGATTATTAGCGAAATAGGTAATAAGGGTGAGGAATATAGTTTTATTTCCCTCTATGATGAAAAATTTAATCCTGTGCTTGCCAGTTCAGATTTTGAAGCTCTGCATCGTGGAGAAGTATTACCCGATGTAGCGAAAAGTCAGTCTATGATTAAAGAAGCCGATCATCTTATTTTTATTTATCCTATTTGGTGGTTTGGTCAGCCAGCTATTCTTAAGGGATGGATAGACCGGGTCTTTTCCAATGGCTTTGCTTACTATGAAGATGACAAAATATTTACCCCTTTTCTGACAGACAAATCCGCAACGGTGTATGTCACGTTGGGTACGGCAAAAGAAGTGTTGGTTCAGAATGACATGGAGATAGATAACTTCATGCGTGACATGACACTTGGAACGCTGGGATTAGTGGGTATTTATCCTGTGAATGTTGTGCCTTTCTATGCCATTCCCACAATCAGTGATGGAGAAAGAAATTCTATGCTGGAATCGATTGTTATTTAATCCAGCTCAAAATCAATTTCAAGTGTTACATCGGGTGCCAAATCTGCCGGTTTGGGACCAACCGAACTGGCACGAGCGATGGCATCCAGCGCGGCATCATCCAGTACGCTGTTGCCAGAGGAGTTAATCACTCTGGCAGCCGTGAATGAACCGTCATTAAGCAGAGTAAAACCAATGGTCACTGTGCCTTCTTGTTTCATTCGCTTTGCTTTACGGGGATAACGTTTGTGGCTTTCAACTTCTTGCTTGAGTCTTGATGGGTAATTATCCAGTGCGCTATTGCCCTGACCCACCAGAGGCTGTGTAGTTGCGGCTCGGCTCATGCTACTTTGTGAATTGATCTGATCGGTGCCGTTGGTTTCAAGTTCCTCATTACTGTCTTTCTGAACTTGTGGTGATGGCGCTGATTTTTTTTCTGCCTTCTCCTGCGGCTTTTCTTTCTGCGGTTTTTGGCGTTTTTGCGGTTTGACGGATTCCAGTGGTTTTTCCAGCTTGTTTTCGGCCTGAACCGCTTTATCCAGAGCAATTTCTGGCTTTGTCGGCGATTCAGGCGCGGTGATCAACGGTGGCGGAGGAGAGACAGGCTCTGGTTCATTCGCCCATGATGAAGCGGCTACCATCGTGATGGAAAGCCCCGTTAAGGGCGAACTTTGGTTTACATGATGAGCGCTGTCATCATATGAGGCATGTCGATTGAACAGCCATATCAGACTGATATGCAATAAAATGGCAATCAGGATACCAACCAGAAGTTGCTTTCCGGGCAGAAGCGGAAAATGGTTGGCTGGGCTTTCCAATATGGCTGTGTTAGTCATATCATCCTCTAAAACTGGCTGGTAATACTGAGTTTAAAGGTTCTCCCCGGCGCAGGTATCATGGAGCGCGTCAGAGGATCGAGATAGTAGCGATTGGTTAAGTTCGTTCCGGTCAGTTCCATCGATAGGGTTGGCGTGATCTGGTAGCTAACATAGGCATCAACGGTGAGAACCGGATTCCAGCGCATTGGGTTATTTGACTGGCCTTTATAGACATCGGGTAATGTTTCCATCAACCATTTTTCGTCTTTGTTTTCTGCTTTGCTGTGGTAAAGTATCCGGCTGCCCAGCTCCAGCTTCTCATCAAACAGGCGCCCGCCGACAGTCAGATTCGCTGAATATCGGGGCTGAATGGAAGTACGCAGATAGCCTCCCGCAAAACCGCCATCAATACATTCTGGTATATCGTGGCGATTCAATGAATTCATTCTCAATGAAGAATTGTTGTCGCACACTTTATTTTTCAGGTTGTAGGTTAATCCCATATCGGTAAAGAAACTGCCATTGTCGTAACGCGCCTGTAGTTCCAGACCGGCAATTTTCTGTTTGTCCATTTGGGAAAACTCATAGGTGTTATCCCGGTCAAACACATTTTCAATCACGATGTTGTAGTAAGACATTTTGATATCGGCATGGCGTTCTGCATCAACCAACTGGCTGAAATCATAGACGAACCCCACTTCAGTGGTTTTGGCGCGTTCGGGTTTGAATTTCTGGCCTACGCGATTGCCTTTGTTACCGGAGAAACCCACAGTATCTTCAAAAATACTGGGCATTCTGACGGCTTCGGCATAGCGAGTATAGATCCGGAAATCGTCTGTAATATAGGCCGTGGCAGAGAAAGTGGGCGCCCACGCGTGATCTTTGCGTTTAGAGGCCGGTTCCCAAGGATCGTCAACATTAGAGCCAGATATAACATTTGCTGCACTAGCTCTTGCGCCGTATTCGTATTTATAGGCTTCTTTACCACTTATTGGGTCGATAACCTTTTCATTCATATCGAGTTGGCCATTGAAGTAAGGGTTATCGCTTTTATTGAGCTTGCCACTGCTGGAATCGTAAAGCCAAGTGAATTTTTCGCTAACCATCCGGCGTGTATGTTCATCGCGATCGGTTTTAGAATTTATTTCTTCTGCTTTATGACGTAATTCTTTTTTTTCTTTCCTGCTAAGTTTGGAATAATATTCATCATCCCATCTTTTCTTGAAATAAGAGGCTTCTTCTTCTGTCGGCGTTCGCCAATAACTCATTTCATGTCCGATGGTTTCCTTCTCTTTTTGATAACGATCATCTCTTGCGGCACGTCGCTCATTGAGCAAATGATCTTGAGACCAATAGGAAACGCGTTTGGCACCTGCGCTCAATGCCAGCCATGAAGTCGGCCGCCAGTCAAAGTTAAAGGCGAGATTGATTTCCTGACGCTGTCCTTTCCGTGCTGGCGACTGGAAAAAGTACAGATTGGTGGAATTATAGTCATCATTGGAGTTAAGGCGTTCGTGCTGGAAATTCCCCATCAAGGTCAGATCCAGATAGCGAGTTAGTTCAAATTTATTGGAGATATCTATACCCCAGCGATTATTTTGGGAATTGGTGATAGCTGTATCTATCAGTGTGCCATTGATATTGGAGTCCCTACTTCCGACTTTGACATCCTTTTCCCAATTAAAATCTCTATTGATTGGAGATCGCGGGTATCCACCCGCGGTGTTTGTGTTGCTGGTGGTGCGGGTTATCCACAAGTTTATGTCGAAATCGACATAGGGGTTATCGGTAGGCTGCCATTTATAGGTCAGGTTGGCGGCTTGCTGATGGACATTGGCTAATGGCCACTGAGGAACCATATTCTCTTCGGGTTTAATCCAGCCCAAGCGTGAAGGCATAATATCGCCAAATTCCATACGGGTATTGCGAAAACCCAGCTGTAGAGCCTGATCATCGGTGAAACGCCAAGTGTTCTTGATTAATACGGAACTCATCTCACTGGAAGTATTAGGGACTTCATTGCCGGGTTGATAGATACGGGCGGCAAACGGAAGATAAGGATCTAATGTCGTTCGAACATCCTTCATCAGTTGCCTGTCGGTTTCTGTAATAGGGTTGTCATAACGATGAGCACCGCCTTTGCCGGCAAAATAGTTTCCCTGACGTCGGTAGCTATAAGCCAACATCAGATCGAAATATTCCTGCCGTGTTCCTAATGCGACCCGGAAAGCATTATCTTTGAATCCGGGAAATTTATTGTCTTTTGACGAATGAGGGGTGATTTTTAATTCAGGATCAGTTTCGACACCGTTTTGGATAAAGTCGGGAACATCGCGGTAGTCTTGTCCCAGTGCCAAAGAAGGCTTGCGTTCCCTAACTGAATTACTGCTGGTTTCTACTTTGGTATTGATGCCAAAAGTTTCCCCTTTTGGCACGACATCATCAATGGTTAATGTTTTGATAACCACGGCTCCGCCGATTGACCCTTTGATGTTGCGGCTCAGGGAGGGGCCTTTTTCAATTTCGATGCTACTGATTAAATTGGGATCAATGTAGTTGCGGTTATTGGCGCCATTATAACCGCGTCCCACTGTAATAGCCTGCTCCGTACCATCAATAGTGACGGGAATGCGCCCTTGCCCCTGAATACCACGGATATTGATATCCAAAGCGCCGCTATTACGGGCATCACCGCTGTAGACACCCACCGCACCTTTAATCAGATCGGCGGGAGACGCCCCTTTATAGCGCTCTATCTGTTCCTTGCCGATATAGATATTGGAGATATCTTTGTCATAGACCGCATCATGACCGGCTTCATCTTTATCACTGTTATCTGTGACACGAATTTTGCCTAAATCCGTCTGCTTGCTTGGAGAAGTGACGGTAGATTTGGGTTCGGCAAACAGGGGGGGGGCTGTCAGCGAAAATGCCAGTGATAGTGCAATTGTAATGGGGGTTAGCTGTATTTTAACTCGGTATGCCATTGATATCCCTTGCCTCAATTTGTCAATCATCATTACGCAAATAGAAAGTCATAACTTATTGATTAAAAATATTTTTCCAGCCTCAATAGTACTTCGTTTTTGTTATAGTTATAGTTGTACAGCCAATTCACACTGCTGTGATTGCGTCGATGGCGGAAAGTGATAGAGGGGGTCATACCCAATATTTCAGCGGCAGGGACTTTAATGACGGCAGTATAGATCTGTTCATTGTCCTGACGTCTGGCGTGGAGTATCGGGTTGTAAGCACCAAAGCGCCGCTCTCGCAGTGTGGCAGACAGTGAGCCATTAATACCGGGGTAGATCTGCCCGGATATGCCTGCCCGGATTCCCCATTGTTGATAGCGATCCGCCGGTTGCGGGTTGTCCCGATAGACCCAGTCACCGCCACCAAATACGACAAATTCTTTGCTGATGGCATGGGATAGAGTGAGATAGGAAGAGGAGAGGTCGCCATTTTTCCAGTGGTAACGCTGCTGATGCCGCAGTTGTTTATGCTCCAGTTCGATATTGAGAGCTGTTTTAGGGCTGAATGTTTGTCTCCATTCCGTTTTGACACCTGTGGCGCGATAATAGGTATCACCCGCCCGTTGTTTATATTCAAACAGGGGGCCAAAAGAGAAATCGTGATTTCTGCTTTTGTAGTTGTAACCGGTGACCAGAAGGAAGGTATTTTCGTTCTCATCGTGGTAATCACGGTAGTTTTCGCCATAAATCAGGCCACGCCCAAAAATGCCGTGATGACCGGAAAGTTGGTAACGTCGGCTTAGGGTGGCGTCATAAGACATTCCCCACTTTTTAATGGCTTTTGGTATATGGAGTTCCTCATAGCAGCCCCCATCAGGCTTATAGGTAAGGCAGGTTGGTTCCTGATCCGGGGACATATTGACATTATCGTTATAGGCATAACCTACCGAAAAAGAGCCACGCCAGTCACTTCTCAATGCTATTGCTTTCAGATAGCTGTTGATATTTTTCAAGACCGTTTCCGGTAACGGGTTCTGTTCACTCAATCCCACAAACAGTTGCTCGGCTTCCCGATTTTTATGATTTTCAAAATAGACACGGGCCAGTTCCAGCTTGATGCGTGTGAAGTCGGGTTGTTGGTTCAGGAGCTTTTGATAATGATAGGCGGCGAGATCCAAATCTCCTTCAAAACGCGCCAGGCCGCCTTGGGCAAAAGAGACCAGCATGACATCATGCCCAGATAGTTTTTGATAAGCCGTCAGAAAACGTCTGACGTCCGGCCACTGTCGATGGTTAGTGGCAAGGTATAGCGCCTGACCGATGTTATTGAGGTTGTTTTCTACCTGAAATGTTTGTCCGTTAATGACAATCGATGAAGCGCCATCCTCAATAAAAATAGGCTCTGGCGTTATCAGATCAGCTTCATTTTCTTGTTGATTGTGCTGCGCCTCCTGCCAGATTTTGCGGTTGGTATCTTCATCAGCATAAACGGGCAGGGAGAGGCATAAGGCCATCAGTGCCGTTAATAATATTGGGGTTGTTATATTGTCAGACATCGAAAAACCAGCTCACAAGGCTCACGTTATTAGAAATAAATAGCCAGAAATCAATAGCGATAAATAAAACGGCAATAAACAAAACAGAGAACAATGCCAAAAATGACATTGCTCTCTGAAACATTAGCAATTACTGTTTCGAACCACCGAAAGCGGTATCTTTAGATTTGTCATCAAATGTGGCATATCCCGTCAGACTGGAAGCGCTGTCACCAAAGAAGTGACCTTGGGTTGTCCCAGCCAGGCCATCAGTTTTAGCGTCGCCTTCAAACTTAGCATCAGCATAGATATCAGCATCAATACTTATTGTCATAGCGGTATTTGCCATTGAGCCGATCAGCGTTTTTTCACCAAAATCTGCTGTTAATGTGCCGGAAAGGGCATTGTCACCGCTGTACTGGTTAATACCGTTCACCACATAGGTAGCTGTACCGTCGGTTGGCATATTGGTGGTAATGTCCTTGCCCGCATAATAAACGGTATGGGTTGTGTCTGTTGCATTACCTGTTTCTGACCATTCGCCAAAGTAAACGTCCGCATTGGCGACTTTGCTGAAATGGAATACGCCCATACCACCGTGAGAGCCGGGTGCGCCTGCCATTGAGATATTATGAATACCATTGCTGTCAGCAGGAGCCATACGGGTTAATCCGGAAAAACCGATGAGCATACCGTCACGAACGGAACTGACACCAATGCCAGGTTCATTACCTGAGCCACCGTGTGGAGCTGAACTCGCTTTGGTGGCACCAACCTTAATGTGAGGTGTAGTGTCTTCTTGACTCTGACCAAATCCAACACTTGCCTGAGCTTGTGCCATAAACCCTAATGCGCCTAAAGCGGCGACTAATACATTGATCTTTTTCATCATTATCCTCATTTAGAATCGGGGGATCCCTCGTTACCCAATCATAAAAACGGCCTGATTTATTGCGCGAAGAAAACCTACACCTTTCAAATGATAATGTAAATGATAATTATTATTATTTATTCTGGGTTTTACAGGGTTTATTAATTAAAATTTGAGTCTAACTTATTAAATTTCGATGCTTTTTGCTGTTTTAGAGTAAGAAAACAACAATCTACTTTTTACTAAAAATGTGACGCAGGTAGATTTAATCACCTGATATTACTGTGTTATTAGTAATGTCGTTTTTTTCAAAAAATCCTTACGTCATTTATTTAATCAAGTTATTTAAACTTTTTCATCAATAAATACCATTATAGAAATTAATGTTTTTAATCTGGCTATATAAGCATTTTTACGTAGATATATCTTCGAATGAAAAATAAAGATAACGTGTTAATCATTTAATATTAGGAATTGAATTTGAGTGGGAATAAATAAATTTAATGATAAATTAAATTTATCATTAAAGGTGGGTATCTTACTGTAATATCGTATATGTGCAATTCTCTGCTTACTAAGTTTAATTTATACCCAATAGATTTAATCGGGGGTAATTATGGACGCTAAAATAATCATTCAATCTGCGGAAGAGAGGGCTGATTTAGACGAACAAATATATGATCTTGTTCGTCATTTATGGCCTTTTTTTATGAATCAAGATCCTGTTGCCCAACAACATTGGGAAAAATTATATGAACCCGATTTCAGTCGCTTCCAGAAATTTGCCATTCTGCAACAAGGGCAGGAAGAGCGCCTTATTGGGTTATTGAATGCCATTCCTTTCCCGTGGGAACCGCACGCTTTGGATCAATTGCCGGATGAAGGATGGGATGCCGTGTATTGCGCAGGAATGGCAGCAAAAGGAAAACAACAGCCGACCCTGCTGTCAGCACTTTCGGTGACCGTTGCCCCTGAATTCCGTGGACATAACGTGCCTGCGTTATTGATCAACAGCGTGAAACAGACTGCCCGTGAAGCGGGATTGCAGGGTTTTGTGGTTCCGGTCAGGCCGAGCCTGAAATGCAGTTATCCCCTGCAAGATTTCGTTCAGTACTGTGAATGGAAAAATGAAAAAGGTGAGCCTTTTGACCCTTGGATCCGCACTCATTGGCGCTTGGGGGCAAAAATCATTAAACCTGCGCTACGCTCCATGGATATTTACGGTACCGTGGCGGAGTGGCAAGAATGGACAGGCATGAAATTCCCACAAAGTGGGGAATATATCATTCCGGGCGGGTTGGTGCCGCTGCTGGTGGATGTTGAAAAACAGATGGGCTACTACATTGAACCCAACTTGTGGATGTTCCACAGTCTTGATTAATCCACCAGACGCCGTGGATGGGTATATACCGTTGCCCGTCCCAGCTTGCAGAAACCCACGAGTGTCAAATTGCATTTCTCCGCGACTTCGATTGCCAGCGAGGTGGCGGCAGAAACAGCAAACAAAATTTCTACACCACACATAGCGGATTTTTGTACCATTTCATAACTGGCGCGACTGGAAACCAATACCGCGCCCTGCCGCCAGCCCGTTTTGGCTCGCATTCCCAATAATTTATCCAGTGCAACATGGCGGCCAACATCCTCACTGCCGCCAAGCAATACCCCTTTAGCATCAATCCAGCCAGCAGCATGCGTACAGCCTGTGATCGCGCCGATTTCCTGAAGACGGGGTAATTGTGCAAGCGCCTGATCAAGATAATCCAATGAAAAAGTCTGGGTGAAAGGCAAGGGGGGCATCGGGCGGAAAATTTCGGCAATCTGTTCGGTGCCACAGATACCACAACCGGTTCTGCCTGCCATGTTGCGTCGGCGTTCTTTTAATTCCGTAAAACGACGGCTGGAAAGTTCGATATGCAGCTCAATACCGCCGTGGCAACTGATTACGGTATCTATGCCGTGAATTTCCTGTGGGGAAGTGATAATGCCTTCCGATAATGAAAAGCCCATCGCGAAATGGTCGAGATCTTTGGGGCTAGCCATCATCACAACATGGGAAATACCGTTGTAGACCAATGCAATCGGGACTTCTTCTGCCACCCAGTCCGGTTTTGGGCTATTCAGCTGGTTTTTTTGTTGCACATTGATGCGAGTGGCTCCGCAAATCTCGTCGATTATTAACCTGTTTCCTGAATTTGCATTATCCATTAGGTGAATTTCCCATCATAATACTGTTTGTGTGGATAAATCGTGAGCGTAGGGAGTTTACACGATTTAAACGCATGATGTTGATGACAGACAGAATCCATAATGAAAAGAAAAACATTCATAAATCTAGGCCTAAAATTGCATACCTACGGGTTTTCCGTCAGGGCATGTGTTAATGAGCAATGTGAGTGAGGAGATCCCCATGCAAGTCAGCAGAAGGCAGTTCTTTAAGATCTGCGCTGGTGGTATGGCGGGTACGACGGCAGCCGCGCTGGGTTTTATCCCAACCGCCGCGCTTGCACAAACACGTAACTATAAATTATTGCGTGCGCGTGAAACCCGGAATACCTGCACATACTGCTCTGTCGGCTGTGGGCTGTTGATGTACAGCCTCGGTGATGGCGCCAAAAATGCCAAAGCAACTATTTTCCATATCGAAGGGGACCCGGATCACCCTGTAAACCGTGGCGCCCTCTGCCCTAAAGGGGCTGGGCTGGTGGATTTTGTCCACAGCAAAAACCGCCTGCACTATCCGGAATATCGTGCCCCAGGCTCCAATCAATGGCAGCGGATAAGCTGGCATGACGCTTTCGACCGCATCGCGAAACTGATGAAACAAGACCGCGATGCCAATTTCATCAAAACCAACAATGACGGTGTTGAGGTTAACCGCTGGCTGACAACGGGGATGCTTTGCGCCTCCGCCGCCAGTAATGAAACCGGCTATTTGACACAAAAATTCACTCGCGCTCTCGGCATGCTGGCCGTAGACAACGAGGCGTGTGTCTGACACGGACCAACGGTAGCAAGTCTTGCTCCAACATTTGGTCGCGGTGCGATGACCAACCACTGGGTGGATATTAAGAACGCGAACCTGATTGTCGTGATGGGTGGGAATGCCGCTGAAGCGCATCCTGTCGGTTTCCGCTGGGCAATGGAAGCCAAAATTCACAACAACGCTAGACTGATAGTGATCGATCCACGTTTTACCCGTACGGCATCCGTGGCGGATTTCTATACGCCAATTCGTTCCGGTACGGATATTACCTTCCTGTCAGGTGTGATTTTATACCTGATGAACAATGAAAAGATTAACCGCGAATACGTCGAGGCTTACACCAATGCCAGCCTGATCGTACGGGAAGACTTCTCATTCGATGATGGCCTGTTCAGCGGCTATGATGCGGAAAACCGCCGCTACGACAAAACCACATGGAACTACGCGCTGGATGAAAACGGTTTTGCCAAACGCGACAAAACCCTGAGCCATCCACGTTGTGTCTGGAATCTGCTGAAAGAGCACGTTAGTCGCTATACGCCGGATGTGGTGACCGATATCTGTGGTACACCGAAAGAGGATTTCCTCAAGGTGTGTGAATATCTGGCTGAAACCAGCGTAAAAGACAAAACCGCGACTTTCCTGTATGCACTGGGCTGGACGCAGCACTCTGTCGGCGCACAGAACATTCGGACTATGGCAATCATCCAACTGTTGCTCGGTAATATGGGCATGGCTGGCGGTGGCATCAATGCGCTGCGTGGTCACTCCAATATTCAGGGGCTGACAGATTTGGGGCTGCTGTCCCAAAGCCTGCCGGGTTATCTCTCCCTGCCATCGGAAAAACAGACCGATCTGCAAACCTACTTGCAGGCCAATACCCCGAAATCCACTGTCCCGGGGCAGGTCAACTACTGGGGTAATTATCCCAGATTCTTTGTCAGCCTGATGAAGAGTTTCTACGGCGATCATGCCCACAAAGAGAATGACTGGGGCTTCGATCTGTTGCCGAAATGGGATAAACCGTATGACGTCCTGCAATATTTTGAAATGATGTCGCAAGGGGAAGTGAACGGCTATATCTGTCAGGGATTCAACCCGATAGCATCGTTCCTGCACAAGAACAAAGTGGTGGCCGCGTTGTCGAAACTGAAATTCTTGGTCACGGTTGACCCACTCAGCACTGAAACCGCCTCATTCTGGCAGAACCACGGCGAGTTTAACGATGTTGATCCTTCTTCCATTCAGACCGAAGTCTTCCGTCTGCCCTCCTGCTGTTTTGCGGAAGAAAACGGCTCGATAGTCAACTCTGCCCGTTGGCTGCAATGGCACTGGAAAGGTGCGGATGCGCCGGGGGAAGCGATCAGTGATGGCGAAATTTTGTCTGGGATCTTCAAGCGCATGCGGGATATGTACCTTGAAGAAGGCGGGGCTTTTCCTGAACAGGTGTTGAACATGACATGGGATTATTTTGATGCCGATAATCCAACGCCAGAAGAAGTCGCGCAGGAAAGCAATGGTCGAGCCTTAGTTGATTTGCTGGATGCCAACGGCAATGTGCTGGTGAAGAAAGGGCAACAACTCTCATCCTTTGCACAACTGCGTGATGATGGAACTACCGCCAGTGGCTGCTGGATTTTCGCTGGAAGCTGGACACCGGAAGGCAATCAGATGGCGCGTCGCGATAATGCTGATCCGTCGGGCATCGGTAATACGCTCGGTTGGGCGTGGGCGTGGCCGCTGAACCGCCGCATCCTGTACAACCGCGCTTCTGCCGATCCACAGGGCAAACCGTGGGACGCTAAACGCCAGTTGATTGCGTGGGAGGGTGATAAATGGAGCGGAGTTGATATCCCTTACTACAGCAATGCGGCACTGGGAACCGATGTCGGGCCATTTATCATGCAGCCTGAAGGTATGGGGCGCCTGTTTGCCATCGACAAAATGGCGGAAGGGCCATTCCCTGAGCATTACGAACCATTTGAGACGCCGCTGGGAACCAACCCGCTGCATCCGAATGTCATTTCCAATCCGGCTGCCCGTATCTTCAAGAGTGATTTTGAATCCTTGGGTAAGGCAGACAAATTCCCTTATGTAGGCACCACTTACCGTCTGACCGAACATTTCCACTTCTGGACGAAACATGCGTTGCTGAACGCCATTGCCCAGCCGGAGCAATTTGTGGAAATTGGTGAACGGTTGGCGGCGGAGAAAGGCATTAAACAGGGGGATACCGTCAAAGTCAGTTCCAATCGCGGCTATATCAAAGCAAAAGCGGTGGTGACGAAGCGTATCCGAACCCTGAATGTGCATGGCCGTGAAGTGGATACTATCGGTATTCCCATTCACTGGGGCTTTGAAGGTGCGGCGAAAAAAGGTTTTCTGGCGAATACCCTGACGCCGTTTGTCGGTGATGCCAACACGCAGACACCGGAATTCAAGGCATTTCTGGTCAATGTGGAAAAGGTGTAGAGGAGAAAAGTCATGTCGTTGCAAACTCAAGACATCATTCGTCGCTCTGCCACCAGCTCTCTGACCCCCGCACCCCGTGTGCGGGATCACCAGCAGGAAGTGGCAAAACTGATCGATGTCACGACCTGTATTGGTTGTAAAGCCTGTCAGGTAGCTTGTTCAGAATGGAATGACATTCGTGATGAAGTCGGCCATAACGTCGGCGTTTATGACAATCCGGCCGATCTGACAGCGAAGTCATGGACGGTGATGCGATTTTCTGAAGTTGAGGAACATGGCAGGCTGGAATGGCTGATCCGCAAAGATGGTTGTATGCACTGTGCCGATCCGGGCTGTCTGACAGCCTGCCCTGCGGAAGGGGCGATTATCCAGTATGCCAACGGGATTGTGGATTTTCAGTCAGAACACTGCATCGGCTGTGGTTACTGCATTGCTGGCTGCCCGTTCGACGTGCCGCGTATTAACAAGGAAGACAATCGGGCATACAAATGTACCCTGTGCGTTGACCGTGTGGGCGTAGGGCAGGAGCCTGCCTGTGTGAAAACCTGTCCGACAGGCGCGATTCATTTCGGCAGTAAGCAGGATATGAAAGAATTGGCGGCGGAACGGGTGGAAGAGTTGAACGGGCGCGGTTATGACAATGCGGGTTTGTACGATCCAGAAGGCGTAGGGGGAACGCACGTCATGTACGTTCTGCATCATGCCAATAAGCCGCAGCTTTATCATGGCCTGCCGGATAACCCGACCATCAGCCCGACGGTGACATTCTGGAAAGGCATTTGGAAGCCTCTGGCGGCGATAGGTTTTGCCGCGACTTTTGCCGCCTCCATTTTTCATTATGTCGGAATTGGTCCGAATCGCGTATCGGAAGAAGAGGAAGATAGTGCGCGCAAGGATGTTGAATCTTCAGCCAATGAGGAAGAACAGCAATGAAAAAGCGCAACGATATCATTATCCGTCATTCCCCGATTGAACGAATCAATCACTGGGCCGTCGTTATTGTCTTCTTGTTCACCGCCATCAGTGGTTTAGGATTTTTCTTCCCTTCGTTGAACTGGATGATGAATATCTTTGGTACACCGCAGTTGTCACGGATACTGCACCCGTTTGCCGGCTCCGTGATGTTTTTCCTGTTTGTCTTTATGTTTTTCAGATATTTCAAACATAACATGCTCGACAGGGATGACATTGAGTGGGCGAAGCATGTTCACAACGTGCTGCGTAATGAGGAAGCCGGAGATACCGGCCAGTATAATCTCGGGCAGAAAGGCATTTACTGGTCTGTCAGTGCTTGCCTGTTCCTGCTGCTGGTCAGTGGCATCATCATCTGGCGTCCTTACTTCGCGGAATACTTTTCGATTCCGCTGATTCGCATTGCTTTGCTGGTGCACTCGCTGTCAGCCATCGGCCTGATCCTGACCATTATCGTCCATGCTTATGCGGCATTCTGGGTCAAGGGTTCGGTGCGGGCAATGGTGGAAGGCTGGGTTACGCGCGGCTGGGCGAAGAAACACCATCCGCGCTGGTATCGTGAGATTTTGAAAGAAGAACAGCAGAAAGAGAAAGAATAAATGTGAGGCAGGGTACCAAACAGATTGTTGAAACATATCCAAATGATTTAGTCACCTCGTCTCAGCTGCGTGCATTAGGGTTCAACATTCCACTGACAAAACGGTATTTAGAATTCGCAGCTGATGCATTAGAACAGGAAATTGGCGAAAACGGTCGATATCAGCTGGTAGATAATTCTCCAAATATCATTATTCAGGACGAGGAACTGGAGACTGACATCATTGATAATGAATCCATTGAGGATGATGAGATAGAAATTAATGATGATACTGCCGAGAACGGATATGAACCAGAACAGGAGCCTGAACCTAATTCAGAATCTGAGGAAAAACTGGAACAGATAGAACAACCAGAATCAGCAGAACGCCCACGATTTTCTGCACCACATCGCCGTAACGATGGTCAGTGGATAGTTAGATTCGAATATAGTGGACAAAATTACTCATGGGTTGGTCAGGCGGACAACCTGAAAGATGTGATGATTCAGGCGTGGCTTGCGAATTTCGTTTATTTCGATTATACTAACAAAAATATTAACACTGGGTATATAAATATGAACAACACAACTTTAACCAGCTTGAATCTTCCAGCACAACATGAGATTGAAATCGCAATGCGTGGCCAACGAGAGCTGGCCACGTTTCTTTCTACTAAATCCGAAACTCAGCAGATTATCATTAACGGTGCTGATAACGTGTCGCACCAAATTGAACTGCCTACCTCGGTATTAACCATGCTGATGAATATACTGGGTGAACTGGCGGTAGGCAACGCCGTACAAATTGTACCAGTACATGCTGAACTAACGACGCAGGAAGCTGCGAATATAATGAATGTATCGCGTCCTCATATGATTAAATTATTAGAGGACGGGAAATTACCTCATCATAAAACAGGGCGGCATCGTCGAGTGTTATTCGCCGACCTGATGGAATACAAAAAGAAACGTGATGCTGACAGCATAGCTGCTATGCAAGAGCTTGCTGCTCAGGCGCAAGAACTTAACTTGGGCTATTGACAGATGCAGCACTCTCCCTATCCAGCCGTACTTGATGCATGTGTTTTATACCCGGCAAGATTGCGCGATTTACTTATGCATTTAGGGCTGGCTGGTTTGTACCAACCCAAATGGTCGGACACTATTCAGGACGAATGGAAGCGAAATTTACTAAAACAGCGCAGTGATATAAAGCCCGAAGTACTGGAACAAACAACAACATTAATGAATACAGCATTGCCGGATGCTAATGTCACAGGATTTGAACTGTTAATTGAAGGGCTCAGACTACCTGATGAAGACGATCGCCACGTGCTAGCCACAGCCATACGTGCAAATGCAGAAGTCATAGTCACTATGAACTTGAAAGACTTTCCGCCCAAGATTTTGGCTGAATTTGATATTGAAGCGCTTCATCCGGACGAGTTTATTTCAGACCTTTTTGACTTAAACCACGCAGCTGCGCTGGAAGCGGTAAGGCAGCAACGTATAGCATTAAAAAATCCACCGATGTCTACGGATGAATTTTTATATACGCAATTAACTTGAAGAGGCGGGTTTTAAAATCTGGAAGTTATCAGTCAACCGAGTGGTGAGCTCTTTCGCTT
>NZ_JANAIF010000319.1 GCF_024721015.1 Xenorhabdus bovienii | reverse complement strand
GGATGGGATAACGGTTATATGGAAGCACTGTTATTTAATCAATTTTAGCCGACTAAAATTTCATGCGTAACCCCTGGGTAAGAAGCAAGGTTTAATTTCCGTTGGGTGGGATCTATCGGGATGATCCCATGCACGCAACCAAATACTCAATTCGTTCAGGGATCAGGATGATGTGATGATATGGTAGCGATTAATTTAATTGTAAAACATAACCCTGAATTTTCTTTGCTTCTGATGGGATATAACAGATATGGTAAAAAAATTATTCTATTGGTTTCTGCTGCTTTTCTCGGGGCGGGTATCGTAATGCTGGTTCAATGGATGCGTCCTCCCACGGAAGATCCTTACTTTTTTTTAAATCCTAAAGCAACTACCATTGGTGACTACTATCACTCAATCGAAACTCCTATTAACCTCAGCTTCGTTTAAAAATAGCGATATCACAATCCCGTAAATTCAAGCTCGGTTTTTTAGGTTGGAATGT
>NZ_JANAIF010000318.1 GCF_024721015.1 Xenorhabdus bovienii | reverse complement strand
CAGCAGTTCGAGGCTCAGGTGGTCGCCACACCGGATAACGTGGCACTGGTGTTTGCCGGGGAAACGCTGACTTACCGCCAGGTCAATGAGCGGGCAAACCAGCTGGCGGTTGTGATCCGCGAACGCTATCAGCAGCAGCGCCATGCGCCGATGCCGGCAGACACGCCGGTGGCTCTGTATCTGGATCGCAGCCTGGAGATGATCATCAGTATTCTGGCGGTACTGAAAGCCGGGGGGGCCTATGTGCCGATGTCCCCGGAATATCCGCCGGAGCGGGTCCGGTTTATTCTGGCCGACACCGGGTCTTCGTGTGTGGTGACCCAGCAGCGTCACTTGACGGCGCTGGGGGAATACACGCACACGCTGTCACTAATTGCGGCGGATGATCCGTCGGTGACCGCAGGACGGCCAATGGACAATCCGGTGCCGGTGAACGGGGCTACGGATCTGGCGTACATCATCTACACCTCAGGGACAACCGGTCAGCCCAAAGGGGT
>NZ_JANAIF010000317.1 GCF_024721015.1 Xenorhabdus bovienii | reverse complement strand
CAGCAGTTCGAGGCTCAGGTGGTCGCCACACCGGATAACGTGGCACTGGTGTTTGCCGGGGAAACGCTGACTTACCGGCAGGTCAATGAGCGGGCAAACCAGCTGGCGGTTGTGATCCGCGAACGCTATCAGCAGCGGCGTAATGCGCCGATGCCGGCAGACACGCCGGTGGCCCTGTATCTGGATCGCAGCCTGGAGATGATCATCAGTATTCTGGCGGTACTAAAAGCCGGGGGGGCCTATGTGCCGATGTCCCCGGAATATCCGCCGGAGCGGATCCGGTTTATTCTGGCTGACACCGGGTCTTCGTGTGTGGTGACCCAACAGCGGCACCTGACGGCGCTGGGGGAATACACGCACACGCTGTCACTAATTGCGGCGGATGATCCGTCGGTGACCGCAGAACGGCCAATGGACAACCCGGTGCCGGTGAACGGGGCTACGGATCTGGCGTACATCATCTACACCTCAGGGACAACCGGTCAGCCCAAAGGGGT
>NZ_JANAIF010000316.1 GCF_024721015.1 Xenorhabdus bovienii | reverse complement strand
TTGAGAGACTCATCAGTCCTGTCATTGACAGCACTGATTGTTTCAAATTTTCAGCTTGTTCCAGATTGTTAAAGAGCAAAAATTTCACAACACACGGGCGTGTTCCCCATGGGTTCTGAAATTATTCGTATGGTGGAGCTAAGCGGGATCGAACCGCTGACCTCCTGCGTGCAAGGCAGGCGCTCTCCCAGCTGAGCTATAGCCCCATACAGTGTTATCACCGGTACGTCAGACGACTGTGCAGACCGTTTCCCCGCCCGCCGTTTCAAGGCAGAAACACCGCTGCATCCGCACCGGGTAACCCTGGAAAGGGCCAGGAGTCAACGTGTCTGGTAGGCCTGAGTGGACTTGAACCACCGACCTCACCCTTATCAGGGGTGCGCTCTAACCACCTGAGCTACAAGCCTATACCGTGATACTCTATTTTTATCAGACAATCTGTGTGGACACTGCACAATCACTATCATTCAGGTAAGGAGGTGATCCAACCGCAGGTTCCCC
>NZ_JANAIF010000315.1 GCF_024721015.1 Xenorhabdus bovienii | reverse complement strand
TTACAGCAACGGGCAGAGCGGAAAAAACAATACCTGATGTCACAGGCATCAAACGCTATCGCGCCGTTACAGGATGCTGTAGACCTAAAAATGGCAATAGATAGTGAGCGAGAATCACTGACAGGGTGGAAAAAATACCGGGTACTATTGAATCGTGTAGACTGTTCAGCAGCACCTAGAATTGACTGGCCTAAAGCGCCAGAATAGCAATCAGGGGCTGAACGCCCCTTATCTTAATGCTGTTTTTGCCAGACCCAGCAAATCATCGGCCGTGACAATACTCAACACCTCCCGGATATCTTCGCTCACCCGCTTAAGTGACAAAGTAAACTCAATCCGTCTGGCCTTGCCATCGGCGAAAA
This sequence comes from Xenorhabdus bovienii, assembly GCF_024721015.1. Classification (GTDB taxonomy): domain Bacteria; phylum Pseudomonadota; class Gammaproteobacteria; order Enterobacterales; family Enterobacteriaceae; genus Xenorhabdus; species Xenorhabdus bovienii. The sequence continues at coordinate 147 of NZ_JANAIF010000315.1, read as the reverse complement.
ATTCTGTACGGCTTTCGGTCAGGCTGTCAATGACAAACATGCCGTAGATCATGCCTGTGCCCTCAATCAACGGCCACGGTTTGGCAGAAAACGCCATTGTCCTCAGTACCTCCAGCGAAATATCACCGCCCGTCACCTCGGGATACA
>NZ_JANAIF010000314.1 GCF_024721015.1 Xenorhabdus bovienii | reverse complement strand
GGCGGCGGGCTGACCGCCTTATTTCCTGCATTGGGGGGATTGTCAACAAGGTTACGGGGGCTGCTGCCTTCCCTCGGCGGTGTCAGTCGCAGCGTGACAGGCTGGGGACCCATTTTTAACAATGCACGTACCGCCATAAGCGGGCTGGTTTCCCGAGGGTTTGCCACGCTGATGAAGGGGGCCGACTTTGCTAAGCGCGGCTTGCTGATGGTGTTCACCCAGCCCATGACGGCCATCACCATGCTAGGGAATGGCATTAAAGGATTGGCTACCGGGGGATTAGGCGCCTTGCGCATTGCCTTTCAGGCGGCTTTATCTGTGATTGGGGGCGGACTTTCCTTATTATTTAGTCCGCTGGGGCTGTTAATTGCCGTGATTGTCGTGGCGGCGCTGTTGATCTGGAAATACTGGGAACCCATCAAAGCGTGGTTTTCGGGGTTTTTCAGTGGATTGATGGAAGAGATAGCCCCTATTCGTGACACCCTTGCAGCGGCTTTTGCGCCGTTCGC
>NZ_JANAIF010000313.1 GCF_024721015.1 Xenorhabdus bovienii | reverse complement strand
GCGAAAGAGCTCACCACTCGGTTGACTGATAACTTCCAGATTTTAAAACCCGCCTCTTCAAGTTAATTGCGTATATGTGAGTATTTCTCAAAGTAGACTGAAAGAAGTATTGAGCTATAATCCTGAAACAGGAAAATTCATATGGATAAAAAGAACTGGGCCAAGGTGTAAACTTAAATCATCGGCAGGTAGACTTGATACTCATGGCTATTTTCAAGTGATGATTGATAAAAAGTATTATTTTTTACATCGCTTGGCTTTTTTATATATGAATGGGGAGTTACCCGAGTCTGACTTGGTTGTAGATCACATAAATGGAAATCCGTCAGATGATAGATGGTTAAACCTAGACGATGTCGTCATGAGATTTTCAGCCAAAGAACAAGGCAAGAAAAGACGCGCTATTTTTTGCATAGCGAGTGGCTATACCACGCCAGCGCTTAAGATGAAGGAAAGTATTTTCAACCAAATGGCGAAGCCGATAGAGCTCACGATCATATTCTCTGGCGG
>NZ_JANAIF010000312.1 GCF_024721015.1 Xenorhabdus bovienii | reverse complement strand
TTTCACCTGCAATCAGATGATGTCGTTGAACTCATTGATGGGCGCAGAGAACAATTATTTTTAATGGTTAGGAGTTAATTATGGGTGGAATAGTTAGCGGTGTTGGTAATGCTGTCGGTGGGATAATCGGTGGTATTGGTGCAATGAAAGGCGCTAAAGAACAGTCCCGGTCAAACGACAGAGCCATTGATAACCAGCAGGAAATGTTCCAGCAGCAGAGTGAGTGGCTATCACCGTTCCGTGAGGCTGGACAATCTGGATTATCTGGTTTGCAAGGTTTGGCTGGTAAGCCTATCGACCGAAATGCATTGCTGGGACAATACTTCAATAGTCCTGAGTACGCACAACTGGCGGATCAGGCCAGATATCAAACTCTCGCAGGGGCTGAGGCAACAGGGGGGCTTGGATCTACAGCAACCGGAAATCAGCTAGCAGGTATTGCGCCGCAACTGGGACAAAACTATCTGAACATGAAAACCGCCGAGCAGCAGGACATGTATAACCAGTTGCTGGG
>NZ_JANAIF010000311.1 GCF_024721015.1 Xenorhabdus bovienii | reverse complement strand
AATAAGCATTGTAAACCTCAGTTGATAGTAAAGTTGACGGACATTCTAAATGAATAATTCGGTTATGTCGTATTAAGGGTTCTGTCGCATTAGCAGAGAAAGTTTGTACGGAGGTGGGAATGATGACTCTTTATGCAGTCAATCGATAAAATATCTCTGCCGGTGACAATGTCTTATCTTCGGGTTGTGAGTATTGCCCTTTACGCAGCATCGAAACGCGCTCTATCCCCGCTAAAATCGTTTGGGCCCGGCGAAACGATTTAAAGCCTAACATGGGTCGTATCCGACGTTTGACATGGCGAGGGTCTTGCTCAATGCGGTTATTCAGGTATTTATTTTGCCGGATTTCAATCCCCTGCTGAGGCTCACCTTCCGCATTGAGGAGGGTGAGCGGTCAGCAGGAAGTCAATCGTCTGACCGTCGGTATCGACCGCCCGGTAAAGGGGTTCTGTCGCATTAAGGAGTGGAGTCAGGTAACCTGTCATTTTTTGTTGAGAGTTCTAGACGATGTCGTCATGAG
>NZ_JANAIF010000310.1 GCF_024721015.1 Xenorhabdus bovienii | reverse complement strand
TACCCGCCTGGCATAAATAACGATAAAAGGGGCTTTTCGAGAATTTCACTTTTATCAGTTCTTTGATTTGAATGATAAAAAGCGCCAAACTCCAGCGAGAACGCAGGTAGCCAAATTGTTGTGGTGAATGTTGGACCAAAAAAGACAGCAAAGGGAACAGTGACGTTAAATTCCATGTTGCGGGTCTGCCAGCGGGCAGGCTTTTGAGCCCTTCTAATCCATATAACGTCAACCAGTTTATCCAACGATTGACCGAAGAGCGCGCTGCACAAAGGGTTCTGGCGACATAAGAGACGGACATCCCCTGATGGAGCATCAACAGGGCCATCAGTCTGCGTGCATAATTTTTATCTCGGGTTGTTTGGATAATTTTTTTCATCTGGCGACGTTCATTTCGGGATATGGGTGCTATGATCGGCATAACTCAGTCCGGTTAGTGATTTGTTTTGATTTGGCGATTAATCAGATCGCGAAAATCGGACTGAGTTCCCTTCAAGTGATCTATTATTTTGAAATTTTATTTAGG
>NZ_JANAIF010000030.1 GCF_024721015.1 Xenorhabdus bovienii | reverse complement strand
CATTAGTGGACGCGGTAAGTCAGTGTATTGTATTACCGACTATAACAAAAGTGCAGATAATTTCATTGATTAACTTAGCTAAAGCAAATCTAATTATAGAAGTCAGGCATAGAGGCAGTATTAGCCTGCCAGATTAAATCCAGTGATAAGATGCCAGCCAAACACTAACTGGCATACCTCACTAACCCTTAACCAACCAAATACGTCAGCACCTGCTGCTGCGGCATCAACACAAAACTTCCATGAAATTGCGAGCCAGCCTGATATTCATCAGATAACGTTTTCAGCAATTTGATGCTCACTGTGCGATGACTGCAATCAATGGCTGTAATTTCAGCGGCATGAAAATCAAAAAAACGTTTTACATGGGGATAGAGCGCCTTGAAAAGGCTCTCTTTGATGGAAAAGGTAAGAGTAAATGCTTGAGCGAAAGAGAGTGTACATTCTTTCAGTAATTCGGCTTCGGTTTCATTAATGACAGTGCGTGAAACACTATCGATAGTATCCTGTTTAATTTCTTGTTCGATATCCACCCCAATTATCTGATATGTCTCGCGGGAAGCGGCAAAAACAATGGCGCAGTTGGCGGAGTGCGACAGGGAGCCGCAAATCTTATCAGGCCAGACAGGAGAGCGATCTGGCGCATTTATGACCTGAAATTCAGGATAGTCCATGCTATTTAAGATCTGTTGAGTGCAGTAGCGAGCCGCCAGATATTCAGCTTTCCGCTTGTTTACTGCGTTCTGTAGCCTTGCTGGATAGGTAATACCGTACTTATCAAATAAAATATCCTGATAGCAAGCCTGATCATAATAAGTTTGCATTACCTGAATATCAGGGTATTTGGGTAAGTTGCCTCTCTGAATGACGGTGAAGAAGGGATCATCGATGGCAGTGGTTTTAACTGGGGTAAAAGTAATTTCTTTCATGATCAATAGAATATTATGGGTGAGTTATTATCTATTAATTTTGCCATACTTTAGCGCTTGTTCACTAACTTACTGACTCTTTTTATACTCTTTCTTGTTATCATTTTTATTGTGTGAAACAGTGACACTAACAGAAACTGGCACGCGGAAGAATGTGATATCGTGTTTATTGGATCTTTGTATGAGTCAATCAGATTGAAAAAGAGGTTAATGTGGAAATATTAGTGACAGGTGGAATGGGATATATCGGCAGTCATACTTGTGTTCAGATGATGGAAGCGGGAATGACGCCGATCATTATCGATAACCTGTGCAATGCCAATCGCGAAGTATTGGCGCGCATTGCGGCATTGACGGGTGTGATGCCCCTGTTTTATGAAGGGGATATTCGTGATGAATCATTCCTCGATACTATTTTTTCCCGCCATCAAATTCAGTCGGTGATTCATTTTGCAGGTTTGAAGGCGGTTGGGGAATCCGTCGCTAAACCTATTGAATACTATGATAACAATGTCAATGGCACGCTGGTGCTGATGCGCAGCATGCATAAAGCGGGCGTAAAAAGCATTATTTTCAGTTCATCAGCAACGGTGTATGGCGATCCGGAGATCGTTCCAATTACAGAGCAATCCGCCGTAGGGAATACCACTAACCCTTATGGCACCAGCAAGTATATGGTTGAGCGCTGTCTGTCTGATCTTCATCACGCCGAAAGTGATTGGTCGGTAGTATTGTTACGTTACTTTAATCCGGTTGGTGCACATCCTTCTGGCACTATGGGCGAAGATCCGCAGGGCATTCCTAATAATTTGCTGCCATACATTGCTCAAGTGGCAGTAGGCCGCAGAGAAAAGCTGTCCGTTTATGGCAGTGATTACTCAACGCATGACGGTACAGGCGTTCGCGATTATATCCATGTTATGGATTTGGCTGATGGGCATATTGCGGCACTGAATGCCGTTGGCAAGAAATCAGGTCTGCACATCTACAATCTGGGAACCGGAAAAGGGACTAGCGTATTGGAAATGGTCACGGCATTTAGCCACGCTTGTGGCAAACCTGTTCCTTATGAAATTTGTCCGCGTCGTCCGGGTGATATCGCCGAATGTTGGTCAAGCCCAGAAAAAGCGGAACGTGAGCTGGGCTGGAAAGCCAGCCGCACTCTTGTTGAAATGACGGCTGATGCATGGCGCTGGCAATCTCAAAACCCTAATGGTTATACCCAATAGGCTTCAAAAGGGAATCCCTCTCCTGAGTCACGTCAGCGTGAAGGTGGGGGAGGATGGTTAAACAGATACTGTGAATTTCTGCATTATTACCTATTTCTTTACCGACTGTTGTTATCCATCGCAATAAGAGGAGTGTGGTCATGAGTTCTAACCCGCAGCAAGAAACTAACCCGCAGCAGTGGACTGCCGTTGATCATTATCTCAAAAAAAGTTTATTAAAATCGGCACCGCATCTCGAAAAGACACTCGAATATAATGTCAGCCAAGAATTGCCTGCCATTGATGTTTCCCCGCTTATGGGGCAGTTTTTAAGGATGATGGTGCAGATCAGCGGAGCAAAACGTATTCTCGAAATCGGTACGTTGGGCGGTTACAGTTCCCAATGTATGGCTAAGGAATTACCGGATGACGGGCTACTTGTCACATTGGAAAAAGAACCCAGAATGGCTCAAGTTGCGCAGCATAATATCGACCAGGCGCAGCTTGCACACAAAATAAAGATTATTGTGGGAGATGCTCGTGAAACCTTGCCGACGCTGGTCACTGAGCCATTTTTTGATCTGATTTTTATTGATGCGGATAAGCAAAGCAGTGAATTGTATCTCGATTGGGCCATTAAGCTGGGACATCCGGGAAGTATTATCATCATGGACAATGTTGTTCGTGCCGGGGCTATTTTGCATCAGCAGCGTGATGAGCAGGTTGAAGGTATGCGTAAGTCGTTGGATACCATGCTTAACCGTCCTGAAATCACAGTAACGGCTTTACAGACAGTCGGTGAAAAAGGTTGGGATGGCTTTGCGTTATTACGGATAAACACGGAAAATCATTAAGCTGTAATGCCCTCGATTTTTCGGATAGTTATCTGTGCATAAACATTGAAGATGAGTATTAAGGTTTACAAAAAGGATGGCTTATTTAAATCATAAACCATCCTTTAAAATAATAAATGAGCATGGAGTCTTTAATAAGACTGATAATTAATCGATAGTTTCTAAAGAACAACTCATTAAATAAAACGTAATATTATTGTTTTTTGACCGCAATTTTTTCAGATTTTCTAGCTAACTGACAGGCTTTACGTTCATCAGGCTCTCGGTCTTTAATCACTTTTGCTGTTTCATCCACGGTAGGGAGGGCAAAACCCATATCATCATAAGCACCAAAACCAATCAGGCGATAGCCACTTAGTTGGGTATTTACGGGAATGCGGAATTCTTTTTTCTCTCCCGGTGCCAGTGATTCAAATGATTGTACTGTCGGAGCCTGAGGTTCACATTTGGTATTCAGAGGTAAAACCGCCAGATAGCCTCCTGCTACTGGTTTATCGCCTTTATTTTCCAGCATGCCCCCTACAAAGAATTTGCCATTGGCTCCCAACCCCATGTGGAACAACAGGTGCGCTTCGCCTTTCGCCCATAAGGCAGAGCTAAACAGGCTACCCGCCAGTAACATCGCACCGTATGTGTAACTACGCCATTTCATTTTTATTCTCCTATTGAGTGAATTCCTAACATGAAATAGGTATTGCAGTGGTTAGAAAAAAAATCAAGTTAATCTGGCTGATATCAATTTGTATATCGGGTTATTTATTCATATTTACACAATGACGACTAGCTGCGCCATTACCTGTTGTAACTCGTGTGAATTCATCTGGATCTAATATAGCAATGTAGCTGGTTAAATAGTGGTTGCAACCTATGCTGTCAGCTATGCTCAGGGCCTCCGGAGAATTAAGGAGGGTGATCTTAGGTAGTGATTTATATTCGTAGTCCCATTGCTGAGAAATATCAAGTCCCTGAAAATCAGGCGGTAAATTGGGAACGATATCTTTTGCATAGTTGAATACTTCATAGTGGCTAAAATTATTATCAACATATTCAACAAATTCATTATTTCCGGGTCTCGGGCAAGCAAACAAACAGGCAGAATGATTGGGTGCTAAAAAAGCGATATCACACATCAAATAAGAAGCGATGGCGGCTCCAAGACTATGAGCGAGTATTGTGAATTGGCCGTTTATGCCTATGATTTGAGTAATCGCATCGGCCAGTTTTAGTTGGCTATAATCGCAATCACATTCAGAATTAAACGCAATGAGTTTCAGTGAGTCGTAAACGCTATAAAAACCGCGGCTTACTTTCCGTTCTGGGGCACTAGACCAAGGCGATGTAAAAATGGCAATGATATCATGGAGATCCTCCAGAAGGTTTGTGTCATCCGTTCCTCGGAATATAATGACATACTTTCCCGGTGCGTCCTTCTTCTCTGCAATATATCCGTAACAGATACTCTTCGGCAATGTGAACAACATTTTTTTTTCTACTGAGAAAGAGGTGTCATCTCCGGAAATATAAGCGATAAGATTCCATCCATCCTCTTTGATACGTGGATCAGCAGGGGGAGTGGGATTATTGTAATATTTTTCATTCATATCATATGCGTACATGATTAATGATGCCAATTTTGCTGCTTCAGTGTGCGTATACATAACATATCTCCTCTGTATTATAGAAAAAGTCGAAAGATGATATTTCATCTTGAAGAAATTGTAGGGAATTTGGGCGTGTAGTGTAGAATTTTAGAGCGCCATTGATGATCTATTGATGTTAAAGAAATACCCTTTTCATCGGGTTGGCCAGGTATTTAGTAAAAATAACGACCTATCTATTAATATAGAATTAATCACATTTTGTTATATATAGTTTTTATTTGTTCTTTTAAATTCATTGCCATGCAGCGTTATTCTTTACCAATCTGAAAGTTTTAGTTTGCAAATATCACTGATTATCAAGAGGCTAATATGGCTGTACCACGTTCGGTTCTTGAACTGATTGGGAATACTCCGCTACTGGAGCTGACCCATCTGGATACTGGCCTATGCCAGTTGTTTATCAAGTTGGAGAACCAAAATCCGGGTGGCTCTATTAAAGACCGAGTAGCTCTTTCAATGATTGAAAAGGCTGAAAAGCAGGGATTGTTGCAGCCAGGTGGAACCATCATTGAAGCGACAGCCGGTAATACCGGTATCGGGCTGGCGCTGGTCGCTGCCATGAAAGGCTATAAACTGATTCTGGTTGTGCCTGATAAGATGAGCCGAGAAAAAATTTATCACTTGCGGGCATTGGGAACGGATGTGCGTCTGACCCGTTCTGATGTTGGCAAGGGGCATCCTGAGTATTATCAGGACTACGCGCTGCGTTTGTCGAAGCAAATCAGTGGCGCCTATTATATCGATCAGTTCAACAATTCCTCGAATTCACTGGCTCATGCGACGACGACAGGCCCCGAAATCTGGCAACAGATGGAGCATAACGTGGATGCTGTGGTGGTTGGTGTGGGTTCTGGCGGTACGCTTGGCGGTTTGAGCCAATACTTCAGGGAAGTCTCCCCCGATACGGAATTTGTTCTCGCTGATCCGAAAGGGTCAATTCTGGCAGATTATGTTGAGCACGGCCGTTACGATGAAGCCGGAAGTTGGTTTGTTGAAGGTATTGGCGAAGATTTTATCCCGCCGCTCGGGGATTTTTCTCAAGTTCAGAATGCCTATCGGATTACTGATTCAGAAGCCTTTTCCAGCGCCAGAGATTTGCTCCTGCAAGAGGGCATTCTGGCGGGTTCATCTTCAGGAACTTTACTGGCCGCCGCTCTACGTTATTGCCGCGCCCAGAAGACGCCAAAACGGGTGGTGACGTTAGCCTGTGACAGCGGTAACAAATATCTGTCGAAGATGTTTAATGATTACTGGTTATTGGAGCAAGGGTTACGTTCACAGCCACAAGAGAACGATTTGACTGATTACGTCACTTATCGTTATCGGGATGGTGCAACAGTTTCAGTTTCGCCGCAGGATACTCTGCAAATCGCTCATGGCCGAATGCGCCTGTATGACATTTCGCAGTTACCTGTGCTCGAAAATGAACAGGTTGTGGGCATCATTGATGAATGGGATTTAATGCATGCCATTCACTCAGATTCTAATAATTTCTCTTTGCCAGTCAGCAAGGCAATGACGGGTCAAGTTAATACCCTCAATAAAAAGGCTCCACTGGAGCAGTTGACTGCAACTTTTGATGCGGGTCATGTGGCTTTGATTGTGGATGATAACAATCGTTTTCTGGGTCTGGTTACCCGTACTGACGTGCTGAATGCATGGCGCCAACAACTCAATTGATTTCTCAGGAATAATTTAATGACTACAACTAAGTTTGATACAAAAAGCGTTCATGCAGGCTATGTCCCCGATCATACCGGCGCCGTCATGCCCGCTATTTATGCCACTTCCACTTATGCACAACCTGCTCCCGGCCAGCATACAGGCTATGAGTACTCTCGCAGTGGTAACCCAACCCGCGATGCTCTGGAACGTGCAATTGCTGAATTGGAGAACGGTACTCGTGGCTATGCTTTTGGTTCAGGGCTGGCCGCCAGTTCTACCATTTTGGAGCTACTGGATAAAGACAGTCACATTATTGCCGTAGATGATCTGTATGGCGGGACTTACCGATTATTGGAAAAAGTCCGTCGCCGGACGGCTGGCCTGCGTGTTACGTATGTTGAAGCGGGGAATACCGCAGCGCTGGAAGCCGCCATTGAGCCTGATACAAAAATGATTTGGGTGGAGACACCAACCAATCCACTGCTGAAACTGGCTGATCTGGCTGCCATTGCCCAGATCGCCCAGCGCCATAAGATTATCAGCGTGGCGGATAATACTTTTGCATCTCCCTATATCCAGCGTCCTCTTGATTTAGGTTTTGACATTGTTGTTCATTCAGCAACCAAATACCTGAATGGCCATTCCGATGTTGTCGCGGGTCTTGCCGTGGTGGGGAACAATGCTGAACTGGCGGAACAGGTTGCTTTTCTGCAAAATTCCATTGGTGGCATTCTCGATCCTTTCAGCAGTTTCCTTGTCCTGCGTGGAATACGGACGCTGGCGCTGCGTATGGAGCGGCATATCGATAATGCAGAGAAGATGGCACATTGGCTGGAGCAGCAACCTCAAATAGAGAAAGTGTTTTATCCGGGTCTGGCTTCCCATCCTCAGCATGAATTGGCGAAACGTCAGATGCAGGGTTTTGGTGGCATGATTTCCGTGGTGTTGAAAGGCGATGATGACTATATACGCCGAGTGATTAAGGAACTGAAATTATTTACGTTGGCAGAAAGTCTGGGTGGAGTAGAAAGTTTGATTGGCCAGCCATTTACGATGACCCATGCCTCGATTCCACTGGAAAAGCGTCTGGCATCAGGTATCACACCCAGATTGATCCGTATTTCAGTCGGTATTGAAAATTCAGAAGATTTGATTGCTGATTTTGCTCAGGCGTTAGAAAAAGCCAGCCTGTAACAAAAATAAGATAATGAAAAACAGAATGCCAGCCGTTCTTCCTCGGTTGGCATTTTTGTGCTGCTCTTTTTTAGCGATTGTCTTATTGCCTTCTGCTGTAAATTATCCCTAAATATCTACTTGAGGATAAGGTATTATTCCTGCTGAATAAGGCAAAAAACTGACGTCAGATACCCAGTGAAAAGAGGATGATGTGTTATGGCAATTTTAAATATACTCACGATCCCTGATGAAAGATTGAGACAAAAATGTGTTGATGTCACGCATGTTGATGAAATACAAACATTGATTGATGACATGCTGGATACAATGTATGACACAGATAATGGCATTGGTTTGGCTGCACCGCAGGTTGGCCGAAAAGAAGCGGTTCTGATCATTGATATCTCACCCAATCGGGATCAGCCGATGGTGTTAGTCAATCCCAAGATTGTTGAAAAAGAGCGTCGGGTCGTGAATCAAGAAGGATGTCTGTCTATACCGGGATATTACGCGGATGTAGAAAGATTTGAAAAAGTGAAAGTGGAAGCACTGGATCGTCATGGCAAGTCTATTACGGTGGAAAGTGAAGATTTTCTATCGATTGTTATGCAACATGAAATTGATCATTTGAATGGCATTATTTTTATTGATTATTTGTCACCCTTGAAAAGGCAGATGGCGCTGAAAAAAGTAAAGAAATTTTTGAGTAATAAGGCAAGTTAGCTATATAACGGGAAAGAAAAATATCACCATTCGTTTCATGGTAATATTATTCCTTCACTCAATATTTTAATTTTATATATCAGAGTTATTTAAATTATTAATGATAAATAAAAATAAAAAAGATACAAATTTATTTATAAATAATAATTATGCGGATTTAAGTACGGAATTTTGTGCTGTTTTAAATTATAGTGGGCAATGTTTATCTACCTGAATTTTAATAAAATTATAGTTAATGATATAAAAGAGGGAATGATTGTGGCTGGAAAAAATGATATTACATTTTATCAACAACCCAATTTTACTATCAGCTTGAGTTTGATAGATACAACTGATGCTAAGATTGGCGCCTATTTGATGATACTTGATGCTGAAGGAATCAATAACGCGCAGGTTTTCTCGATTAAAAGTGGAAGTGAAATGGAATATGTTCACATTCCATCAACAGCCAGCAGTAACCAACTTACATGCTCCATTTATATCAAAAAAGTGGACAATGGCAGTTATCCGCTGGTTGGCACTTTCTATCTTCGCTATCATCCAGCATCTGGGATTGTTGATATTACCGAAGTGAAAATATCGCCGGGAGCCCTGTTGAATTTGGAAGTAGACAAAGTCGATAACACTAAATTTCACTTTAAACTGCAAGCGAAGCAATGCAATCAGGCTATTACGTCAATATAATGAATTAGGCAATGGATGAATGTCCATCAAAAACGGACGCGATATACGCATTGTTTTCATAAGAAAAAATAACGAGCCAGCAAGGGGGCTGTGAAGTTTTTTTTCAAATAAAAACCGCGGGGAAGTGTCATGATGGGTTGACCAAATTCTCCAATCGCTTCTGTCAACGCTCGGCTATTGGCGGCTTTTGGACGTAATTGCAACACTTCTCCGTGACGTGCGGTGATATTCTCAACTTTGCCCAATACGATCAAATCCATTAATTCTTCCCAATCACGTCGCAATAGCTCTTCTTCAATCGGATCGGGGCTCCAGAGCAGTGGTGAACCGACACGGCGTTCGGCAAGTGGGATTTCCCTTTCCCCTTCAACAGGTATCCACAGGACACGCGATAATTTACGCTTGACGTGGCAATTTTCCCATCTAATGCCACTATTGCCCGTTAAAGGTGCAACGCAGACAAAGGTTGTTTCCAGTGGTGAACCTTTCTTATCTACAGGGATGGTTTTTAGTTCAATGCCAATATGTTCGAAATCTTGTTCTGGTTTACTGCCTGCACTTGCGCCCAAATAATACTCAAGCAACATGCCAACCCAACCTTTATCCCGTTTTAGATCGGGAGGAATGGGCAGATTGGCCTGCGCAGCTAGCTCACCCATTGACAAACCCGCCAGAGAATTAGCTCGTTCGAGTAGTTGTTGTTCATTTTCAGGTGGACTGGGCGGTGTAAAGTACATGTTTATCGCATATATTTTTGATGGTTAAAAAATGTTCAGTATGATTATGGGAAATCATTATGAACTTATCATTATGATGATTGCCTTGATAATAGCATGATATGCAAGATTTTTTAATTGGTGTTCACCGTATTAAAAATAGTCTTGTTATGATTGTTCACCTATTCCCAGCGATAATAAACAGGATCTTACACTATGTTATCCACAGATTTCTGGGATAAGTGATAAAAATTGAGATCACTGGTTTGATTTACAGCTCTGTTAACCCTTGTTTTCTACAAAAATAGACGATTTTTGCTTAACTAAAAGGCATATCCTGTGGATAAAATCATCATTGATTGATATTTGCTCAGTGTGAACAGAATAGGAAATTATGATGACTGATATCGCTTGTGAAAAAGAGAATAAAATGCATTAAGATAATGAAAAATAATAAATATTTATTTAAGTTTATGACGCGTTATAAAATATGAAAGAAAAATATACCCGTCTTACCCCTGTCTTTTTCACATACATATCCACAGAAAAAGTGAATAAAATAGTGGCCGTCAGACTAAAAATGTTTATAACTTTAGCTTTTTCTGTGAATTATCCTTGCGGCGGTGTAAACCACGCAGATTTAAAGTCAAACCATCCGAACGTGTTCATTTTTACTCCCCTCATGCTACGCTGCACCTGAATTTTTTTAACAAAGGTATTTTATAGTAGGATGAAATGATGGCACCTCATCCTACTCGATATAGGTAGGTAGTGTCTGCTTTCAACGCAGAAATGCAGGTTGATGCTGTAATGCCTGTCCGATGTTATCGAATCTATTTACCATGCAGTGGCGCAAAGTGTTGGCACCTTAAATTTCTTCTGCAATATAACGTGCAATGATATCGCCCATTTCATCGGTACTGACTGCTTTGTCATTACCTGCTAAATCTGTTGTGCGATAACCTTGCTCCAGTGCATGGTTAATGGCTTGCTCAATGGCGTCTGCGGCATCATCACGCTCAAAACTGTAACGCAGTAACAGCGCGATAGATAAAATCTGAGCGATGGGGTTGGCAATGTTTTTGCCTGCAATGTCAGGTGCTGATCCGCCCGCTGGCTCATATAAGCCAAACCCTTTTTCATTCAGGCTGGCGGAAGGTAGCATCCCCATTGAACCCGTGATCATGGCGCATTCGTCGGATAAAATATCACCAAAAATATTGGAGCATAGCAGAACATCGAACTGAGCCGGATTTTTGATCAATTGCATGGTGGCGTTGTCGATATACATGTGCTGGATTTCAACATCAGGGTAAGCTTTCGCGACTTCGCTGACGACTTCACGCCACAGTATAGAACTCTGCAAAACGTTCGCTTTATCAATGGATGTAACTTTATGACGACGTTTGCGGGCGGATTCAAAAGCGATACGGGCGATCCGTTCTATCTCGAAACGATGGTAGATTTCGGTATCAAAAGCCCGCTCATATTTTCCTTTTCCTTCCCGTCCCTTGGGTTGACCAAAATAGATGCCACCCGTCAGTTCACGAACACATAAAATGTCAAAACCTCTCTCCGCGATATCTTGGCGAAGTGGGCAAAAAGATTCCAAACCCGCATATAAGCGCGCCGGGCGTAAATTGCTGAACAGTTTGAAGTGCTTGCGCAGTGGCAGCAACGCACCACGCTCCGGCTGTTCTGCGGGGGGCAAATGTTCCCATTTGGGGCCGCCAACGGAACCAAATAGAAGTGCGTCGGCTTTTTCGCAACCGGCGATGGTTGTTTCAGGCAACGGGCAACCATGATGATCAATCGCAATGCCCCCTATGTCATATTCGCTGGTTGTAATGTGGAGGTTAAAGCGCCGGCGGATTGCATCCAACACTTTATAGGCTTGTTTCATGACTTCGGGGCCAATACCGTCACCAGGCAAAACCGCAATGTGATAACTGCCAGACTTTTGTTTGTGTGTAGTAGGGTGGTTTGACATTGTTATGCAGTTTCCTTTGTATTGTTATTGGGGAAATTGTTTTGGGAGGTATTGCTTTGTATGCGCTGTTTTTCTTTTTCGACTTGTTCTGCCTGCCAGATGCTATTCAGAATGGGGATCATGGCTTTGGCGGAGGATTCAATGATATCTGTTTCCAATCCCATGCCGTGGAAACGGCGCCCAGAATGTTCCACGATAATATTGACCTGACCGAGAGCATCTTTCCCATGTCCTTTGCCAGTCAACTGGTAGGAGATAAGTTCGAGTGAATATCCGGTAATGCGGTTGATGGCTTGATAGATCGCATCAACAGTCCCATTGCCTGTAGCGGCTTCAGATTTGATTTCATCCCCGCAGGCCAGACGCACGGTCGCCGTTGGAACGATGTTGGTGCCGGACTGGGTGCTGAAATAATCCAGACGGTAATGTTCATTCTCTTGTTGTTGTTGATTGATGAACACCAGTGCTTCCAGATCGTAATCAAACACCTGGCCTTTTTTGTCTGCCAGACGCAGGAAAGCTTTATACAGGGTATCCAGATTATAATCCTGCTCCTGATAGCCCATTTCAGACATCCGGTGTTTCACGGCGGCACGGCCAGAGCGGGAAGTCAGGTTCAATTGGGTATCTTTCAGCCCGATGGATTCCGGCGTCATGATTTCGTAGGTTTCGCGGTTTTTCAGGACGCCATCCTGATGAATGCCTGATGAGTGAGCAAAGGCATTACTGCCGACAATCGCTTTATTGGCCGGAATCGGGGTATTACAGATTTGGCTGACCAATTGGCTGGTGCGGTAAATTTCTTTGTGGTTGATATTAGTGTGAACACCTAATATTTGTTGGCGAGTTTTGATTGCCATGATCACTTCTTCCAGCGAACAGTTCCCCGCGCGTTCTCCTAAGCCGTTGATGGTGCCTTCAATCTGACGGGCTCCGGCCTGAACCGCTGTAATCGAGTTCGCCACGGACATGCCTAAATCATCATGGCAATGGACAGAAATAATCGCTTTATCAATATTGGGTACTCGATCAAATAAATTTTGGATAATGCCGCCAAATTGATAAGGCGTGGTATAGCCAACGGTATCGGGAATATTAATTGTGGTTGCGCCCGCTTTGATTGCCTGTTCAACAATGTGACATAAGTTGTCGATATTCGAACGGCCGGCATCTTCGCAGGAAAATTCAATATCGTCGGTGTACTTGCGAGCACGCTTGATGGAACGAACGGCCATTTCGACAACATCGTCAAATTCTTTTTTCAATTTATGTTCGACGTGCAGGCTGGAGGTCGCCAAAAACAGGTGCAGGCGGAAGGCTTCCGCGACTTTCAGGGCTTCGGCGGCAACATCAATATCATTATCAACACAACGGGATAATGCACAGATACGGCTGTTCTTGATCTCACGGGCGATGGTTTGAACCGACTCAAAATCTCCTGGGGAAGAAACGGGGAACCCCGCCTCAATAATATCCACCCCGAGTCTTTCCAGTGCATAAGCGATTTGCAGCTTTTCTTTTACACTCAGGCTGGCCTGTAATGCCTGCTCGCCATCGCGCAGTGTGGTATCGAAGATAATAACTTGCTGGCTCATGTTGTGCTCCTATCAATAGATTATTGTGTTTGATTCTTGAGCGCCGAGCCGGTATAAAAAAACCGCGCTCGGCGCGGTTTTTTCACATCTGATGGAGGTTAACTCTGTCTTTCCCCTACCAGCATACCGCGCACATTAAAGGCGATGAGTAGTAGGCTTAGTAGGCGAATAGTGTGAATCATGTAAGCTAACCTTTATAAATCTGTTAATCGAGTATGATGACCTAAGGACTTTTATTGATACGTTATCTTCAAAACAATGTCAAGCGACACAAATATGAGTCAAGAGTGAATGATACTCACCTTTGGTCATTTACTGAGCTACTTTTAGTTTTGGTGACTATTTTTTACATTTTTAGCAATGTTTTTATCTATTATTTGTATCTATATATGAAGTAAAATTCGGCTCTAATGGATAATAAATAGGGTATCTGTTATTTTATACAGTTGTTTTGTGCAAATGTTCACTGATGGATTAACAGACAGGGATGAGATGGATGTTCACCGCAGTGTTTCTAGGCTAAGAAAACATAACCATATAGAATATTAATAAGATGTACCTCAATATATTGGAAGAACTGATTTTTGGTTAATATAGCCTGATAATTTTTCTGATAGATAGAAGGAACACCATTATTTTATTATGAATTGTTTCTACTCGTCATTCTGACATTATTGGTTGCGCATTTTTACGCGTAAGTGACTAATGTAATTCGAGTTATTTCTATTCATACATAAAGTATTAATATTCATGCTTATAAGAATATTATCGTCGTATAAATAAGAATGCATTGGTTATGCATATTTATTTTTGTACAAGGAAGGATCTCAATTTAATTTCTAACAAATTGGGGTGATTGATCTTATTAATTGGTATGGCGGTTTACTGTGTCAAAATGTTGCATTGGGACACTGCCAATATTCCGTTATTTAATGAGGTCGCTGCAATAAATTTAGTGGAGTGAAATAATGACTGGATATAATTCAGTAACGACAAGAAGAAAAGAATCATGTGAAGTGCAATTGCGCAGTGTGGATCTCAATTTGCTTACTGTGTTTGATGCTGTAATGCAAATGCAGAACATTACACGTGCGGCTCAGGCACTGGGAATGTCACAACCGGCTGTCAGTAATGCGGTAGCTCGCTTAAAAACTATGTTTGATGATGAGTTGTTTGTGCGCTATGGCCGTGGCATTCAACCAACGGCAAGAGCAAAACAGCTCTTTGGGCCACTCAGACAGGCACTTCAAATTGTCCATAATGAGTTGCCTGGCGTGGGGTTTGAGCCCGATAATAGTGCGAGGGTATTTAACCTCTCTATTTGCAGCCCGCTTGATATTCGTTTAGCTGCCCAAATTGTTGGGGAAATAAAAAAACATTCGCCAAATATTGAAGTTGTCATTAAAACACAAATCAATGGCAATATTGAGAAACAATTAAAATATCAGGAAATAGAATTCGTTATCAGTTATATACAATTAGATCAGCCTGATTTTCATAATTCTCCATTGTTTAATGATGAATTGGTTTTGGCCGTTTCCAAAACGCATCCTCGAATCGGTAAACGCATTAATCAGCAGCAATTGCAGGAAGAGAGGCATGCAATTGTGGCATTGGATAATGTGGATTCATTCAGTAAACCTTACTATGAAAGTAATGAATTGTTGCGTTCTGTTTCTTATCAGGGTACGGATTTAAATAGTGTTCTCAATATCGTGTCTCAGACGTATTTAGTCGCTATTGCACCGAAATGGATGGTTGAGCATTATTCTGAACAGTTAAATATACGTGCGATACCTTTGCCCAACGGTCGAATCTCCCGCCCCTGCTATTTGATATGGCACGGTTCGACAAACAGAGATAAAGGTCATCAGTGGATGAAATCGTTACTGAGCAATCTTGGTGAACAGGAATAGAACAAAATGCACGACGCTGCCAGAATTTGTTTCATCAGGTGTCATTTTGTCTGACGTCATGGTAACAAGCATTATTATTGCAAATAATTAAGATTATCTAATGTAACTGATTGTCGGAGAGCGTGTGCGGTCTTACTGTTCTGCCTTTATGACGATATTTATCTCTATTTATCCCTAGCTATCCGATAAATCCTGTAAAACTTCCCCCCTTAGGGGGGAGAAGAGAGTAAAAATACGCTTTCCCCTTCTACCAGGAATAGGTAGACTGCGCGAAAATAGCGAACACCTGTAAGCTGAAAAGCAGTCAGTGTGCTTGCTGAGTATGATAAACCTAAGACTTATACAGGAATATATCGTGATAACAGATTCCCTGCATTCCTATCACCTGATCAACCGGTTGCAGCAGCAAACCATTGAATATCCCGAAAAAATTGCATTCAGGCAATGGTCACCATCAGAGCAGCTTGAAATGAGTTGGCAAGACGTTACTTATAGAACGGAATCCATCGCAAAAGCTTTGTTGTCACTGGGTATAGAAATTCAGGAGAAAGTCGCTATTTTTGCACATAACTGTATTGCATGGTCATTGGCTGATTTGGCCGTTCTTCAGTTACGTGCGGTTACAGTCCCTCTTTATGCGACCAGCAGCCGTGATCAGGCTACCTTCATTCTTAAGGATGCCGGTGTGCGGGTACTGTTTGTTGGTGAGCAAGAACAATATAATGTTGCGATGACATTGCTGGAATTGTGCCCTCAACTCAATCATCTTATTGTGCTGGACGAGTCCGTTGACTTGAAGGGCTGTCCGCAGGCGCAGCATTTATCTGCCTTCATTGCCAATGACCATACACAATATCAGCCAGAGCTTGATAACCGCATTGCAGGGCAGGATTTAAATGATCTTTTCACCTTGATCTACACCTCCGGTACAACGGGAGAGCCAAAAGGAGTGATGTTGGATTACCGCAATATCGCTTCGCAGCTTTACTTGCATGATCAGCGTCTGACACTGACCAGAGAGGATGTATCACTTAGTTTTTTACCGTTGTCCCATATCTTCGAGCGCGCATGGAGTTACTATGTCATGCATACAGGAGCGCTTAATGTCTATTTAACTGACACCAATTCTGTGCGTGAGGCGATGGCTGAAGTACGCCCAACTGTGATGTGCGCTGTTCCCCGTTTTTATGAAAAAGTGCATAGTGCAATTCTTGAGAAAGTTTCCCGTGCGCCATTTTTGCGCAGGATGATTTTCCGCTGGGCGATAAAGCGGGGAGAAAGCCGCTGGATGCGTCAGCTACAGAATAAAAAAGCGTGTCTCTTCTCTCTCTGTAGTGATCAACTGGCCGACAAACTGGTGTTGAGCAAGCTCCGTAACATATTGGGAGGACGCGTGCGTTTTTTACCCGTGGCAGGAGCACGCCTTGACGATGCTATTGCCCGGTTTTTCCTGTCTGCCGGCATTAATATCAAATATGGTTACGGCATGACAGAAACTTGTGCCACGGTGTCTTGCTGGGAAGAGAAAAACTATCTTCCAGGCTCGATTGGCACACCATTGCCGAGCATTGATGTGCGCATCAGTGCCGAAGATGAAATTCAGGTACGTGGCCCTATTGTGATGAAAGGCTATTTCAACCGGCCGGAAGAAACGGTTCATACTTTTACCGAAGATGGCTGGCTGCGTACGGGGGATGCAGGGGGGTTGGATGAAACAGGCAATTTGTTCATCACTGAGCGCCTGAAAGATTTGATGAAAACCTCGACGGGAAAATACATTGCTCCGCAAATGCTTGAGGGGACTTTGGGACAGGATCGTTTCATTGAATATATTGCGGTTATTGCCGATTCCCGTAATTTTGTTTCTGCGTTGATTGTCCCCAGTTATGATGCATTAGAAGATTACGCAAAATCCATCCATCTTCATTATCGCGATCGTATCGAGTTGCTGAACAATCGTCAGATCATCGAACTGTTTGAACAACGTTTGGTGGAACTGCAAAAAAATATTGCCAAATACCATCAGGTAAAACGCTTTATCCTGCTGCCAGAAGCCTTCTCCATGGAAAAAGGCGAATTGACTCCTACACTGAAACTGCGCCGTAAGGTGATTTCGCAACATTATCACGATGAAATCGAATCCATGTATCGAGATTAATGTTCTCAGTATGTGAATTGATGTTTGCTAACGTTGGTGTCTAACGTTATGTTAATTAATCTAGTGTTATCGAATGAGCTAACACTGGATTGACTTTATATAAATAAAAAGTGGAATAAATAAGGTTGTTTTTAATGGCGATTTTATGAAGTTCCGACGATTAACTTGCAAACAGAGTCTGGAGGCAAACTCAATGGAGATGTTGTCAGGAGCCGAAATGGTCGTCAGATCGTTAATCGATCAAGGCGTTAAACATGTATTCGGTTATCCGGGTGGGGCAGTACTGGATATTTACGATGCCCTGCATACGGTGGGAGGAATTGAACATATTCTCGTTCGTCATGAACAGGGTGCTGTTCATATGGCGGATGGGTATTCCCGTTCAACGGGAAAAGCCGGGGTTGTTCTGGTGACATCCGGGCCAGGAGCAACCAATGCTATCACGGGAATTGCAACGGCTTACATGGATTCAATCCCAATGGTGGTTTTGTCTGGTCAAGTTGCCAGCTCTTTGATAGGTAATGACGCGTTTCAGGAATGCGATATGGTGGGAATTTCCCGTCCTATCGTTAAACATAGTTTTCTGGTGAAAAAAGCAGAAGATATTCCAAATACGATTAAGAAAGCCTTCTATTTGGCGACAACTGGCCGTCCTGGTCCGGTTGTTATCGATTTTCCCAAAGATACCGTCAATCCGGCACTGAAGTTTCCGTATGTTTATCCGGAAAAAATCAGCATGCGTTCTTACAACCCCACCGTTCAGGGGCATAAAGGGCAGATTAAACGGGCGTTGAAAACCCTGTTGGATGCGAAAAAGCCGGTGATCTACGTAGGTGGCGGCGCCATCAATTCGGCATGCTCATCAGAGTTGCTGAAATTGGCTGAACGTTTGCACATTCCGGTCGTCAGTTCGTTGATGGGGCTGGGCGCTTTTCCTGCCACCCATCGTCAAAGTCTGGGAATGCTGGGAATGCATGGCACGTTCGAAGCCAATAAAGCGATGCACAATTCTGATTTGATTTTTGCAGTGGGTGTGCGTTTTGATGATCGCACAACCAATAATCTGGAAAAATATTGTCCAGAAGCCATTGTACTGCACATTGATATCGATCCGGCCTCTATTTCAAAAACTGTGTCGGCGGATATTCCCATCGTTGGGGATGCCAAACAGATACTCGGCCAAATGCTGGAATTGATGAATACTCTGGAAGACACTCAGGACCCGGATGCATTGAAAGACTGGTGGCTTTCCATCGAACAATGGCGTAGCCGCAAATGCCTTGGTTACGATCGCACCACCGCGAAAATCAAGCCACAGGCCGTGATTGAAACGCTTTACCGTCTGACTAAAGGCAAGGCGTATCTCTCGTCAGATGTAGGCCAGCATCAGATGTTTGCCGCACTGTATTATCCCTTTGATGAGCCGAGGCGTTGGATCAACTCTGGTGGTTTGGGTACGATGGGATTTGGCTTGCCAGCCGCGCTTGGGGTGAAGCTGGCAAAACCTGATGCGACAGTCGTGTGCGTGACAGGAGATGGCAGTATCCAGATGAATATTCAGGAATTATCCACTGCATTGCAGTATGGCTTGCCTGTTCTGGTGCTGAATTTGAACAACCGTTTTCTGGGTATGGTGAAACAGTGGCAGGACATGATTTACGCGGGTCGTCATTCTCAATCCTATATGGAATCGCTGCCTGATTTTGTCAAATTGGCAGAGGCTTATGGTCATATTGGTGTTTCCATCCAAACCTACGAAGAGCTGGAAAATAAACTGGCTCAGGCTCTGCATGAAGTCACTGAAAACCAGCGGCTGGTTTTCGTTGATGTCACCGTTGATGAAACAGAACACGTTTATCCAATGCAGATCCGGGGTGGAGCAATGGATGAAATGTGGTTAAGCAAAACAGAGAGGACCTGATCATGCGCCGGATTTTGTCTGTATTACTTGAAAACGAATCGGGAGCGTTATCCCGCGTAGTTGGCCTGTTTTCTCAACGTGGCTATAACATTGAAAGCCTGACCGTCGCCCCTACGGAAGATCCAACGCTGTCACGCATGACTATCCAGACCAAGGGTGATGCTAAGGTATTAGAGCAAATTGAGAAACAACTGCATAAGCTGGTGGATGTTCTGCGGGTCAGTGAATTGACCGCAGGTGCTCATGTTGAACGTGAGATCATGCTGGTGAAATTGCAGGCCAGTGGCTATGGTCGGGAAGAAATCAAGCGCAGTACGGATATATTCCGTGGGCAGATCGTTGATGTGACGTCAACACTTTACACCGTCCAATTGGCAGGAACGAGTGAAAAACTGGATGCGTTTCTTGATGCCGTGCGCGATGTGGCTGAGATCCTGGAAGTAGCACGATCAGGTATTGTTGGCATCGCTCGTGGGGATAAAATTATGCGATGAAAAATTGCAATCTGCGGGTTAATATACAGATACTTAACGAGCCCTACTGTAAAGTAGGGCTTTTTCATCATCTTACTGAGGGGTTAATGTGAAACTGGATGAGATCGCCCGCTTAGCAGGGGTTTCACGTACTACGGCCAGTTATGTGATCAATGGTAAAGCCAAGCAGTATCGGGTCAGCGATAAAACAGTAGAAAAAGTGATGGCGGTGGTCAAAGAGCACAATTACCATCCTAATGCTGTTGCCGCCGGTCTTCGGGCGGGGCGTACTCGTTCAATTGGCTTAGTGATACCGGATTTGGAAAACACGAGCTATACCCGAATTGCTAACTATCTTGAGCGTCAGGCACGGCAACGTGGATACCAGCTATTGATCGCATGTTCTGAAGATCAGCCAGATAACGAAATGCGCTGTGTTGAGCATCTTCTGCAACGGCAGGTTGATGCCATTATTGTTTCCACTGCTTTGCCTCCTGAACATCCTTTCTATCAGCGTTGGACAAACCGTTCACTGCCAATTATTGCGCTTGATCGTGCATTGGACAGCGAACACTTTATCAGCGTTGTGGGGGATGACTTCGAAGATGCGAAAATGCTGGCACAGGAGCTGCGTCAATTTCCGTCAGAATCTGTTCTTTATCTGGGAGCATTGCCTGAATTATCGGTCAGTTTCTTACGTGAACAGGGGTTTCGTGAAGCATGGGAAAGTGATCAGCGTGAAGTGAACTACCTGTATGCGAACAGTTATGAACGTGACGCAGCGGCTGAAGTCTTTGCTTCATGGCTGGAAAACCATCCTGTACCTCAAGTACTCTACACAACCTCATTTGCCTTGCTGCAAGGCGTTATGGATACCCTCCTTAAGCGCAGTGGCCGGTTACCTGAGCAGTTGGTCATTGCCACGTTTGGTGATCATGAATTACTTGATTTCCTTGAATGTCCGGTGCTGTCCGTCGCACAACGCCACCGTGACGTGGCTGAATGTGCCCTTGAACTGGTATTGGCTAGTTTGGATGAAAAAAAGAGGCCAGAGCCAGGAATAACTCGAATGCGTCGTCATTTATGCCGTCGTGGAAGTCTGAGTAGAAAAGCTTGATTGAGTACCCTCATTGAACATGAGGGTGCCTTATTAATACGATCAAACTCTTTGAAATACGTTTGCTAACGTAACTTTAAGACTATTCTGACTAAAATTCTTTTGAACAGAGTTTTATGACCTGAAAATCCGATAACTTGTTACTAAAAATGGCAAGGTGAATGATCTACACGTAAAGTCAGACGATTTACATCGTTTACTTCTGTGACGGAGAGATTTTTTTATTGATTTGATATTTAATGACTTTTTATTCCCAATAGTCATTAAAGTTCAATTTGTTATTATTTTTTGTTGTGTTATAACTTAAATGTATTTTTATTACTAATAGGTTTCATTTGGGTAACAATTAGGCTGCAATGAAACTTTAGTTACATAAATTAATTTAAGTGGTAATTATTTAACCTAAATTTTTTTTCTAAGAATATACTCTCTATCGTGGTTAATTTATTTAAAATTATCATAGTGTTATCTATTATTAATATTGCCAAATCTGAAAAATCTCTCTTCTTCTCTCTGAAATCTTTCTGTAAATCTAGCTAAAGCACATGGGCTCTGGCTTGACAAGGTTTTCATACCATCCGTAAACTCTTAATTGTGGTGATTTGTGGGATAATGTGGAGATTTTTACCATCAAGGGGTAACCTGAGTATGTTTCGTGGAGCAACACTGGTTAATCTCGATAGTAAAGGGCGACTCACTGTACCTGCCCGATATAGGGAAATGCTGAATGAGGAATCTAAAGGTCAAATGGTTTGTACCATTGATCTCCATCAGCTGTGCCTGTTGCTTTACACATTACCCGAATGGGAAATCATCGAAGAAAAGTTATCTCGCCTATCCAGCATGAATCTAGCCGAACGTCGCGTTCAACGTTTGTTATTGGGGCACGCCAGTGAATGCCAAATAGACAGTGCAGGGCGCCTTTTGTTAGCCAATACACTGCGGCAGCACGCAGGGTTAACAAAAGAGGTCATGCTGGTTGGGCAATTTAATAAATTTGAATTGTGGGATGAGCAAGCCTGGTATCAGCAAGTACAGAATGATATTGAGGCTGAACAATCCACACAAGAACCTTTATCAGCAAGGCTACAGGATTTATCACTATAAATATGGCAAATAGTCATTATAAGCATACCAGTGTATTACTGGACGAAGCTGTCAATGGACTGAATATCCGAGAAAATGGAATTTATATTGACGGAACATTCGGGCGAGGAGGGCATTCTCGCCTGATTTTGTCTCAATTAGGGGCAGATGGGCGTTTAATTGCGATTGATCGCGATCCGCAGGCAATTGAAGCGTCGAAAGCCATTACTGACCCGCGTTTTTCCATTACTCATGGGCCATTTTCCGAATTGGCTACCTATATAGAAGAAGCGGGACTGGTTGGAAAAATTGATGGTGTGTTGCTGGATTTAGGGGTTTCCTCCCCACAACTGGATGATCCTGAACGTGGCTTTTCATTTATGCGTGACGGGCCGCTGGATATGCGAATGGATCCTACCCGAGGGCAATCGGCCGCAGAGTGGCTGATGAAGGCCGAAGCCGATGATATTGCATGGGTACTGAAAACCTTTGGTGAAGAACGTTTTGCCAAACGTATCGCGAGAGCCATCGTAGCTCGCAATCAGGAAGGGTCAATCACGCGAACCAGAGAACTGGCGGAATTGATTGCTCAGGCAAGCCCGGTTAAGGAAAAGCACAAGCATCCGGCGACGCGCAGTTTTCAGGCTATCAGGATCTACATTAACAGTGAACTGGAAGAAATAGAACGCGCATTGAATGGTGCATTGCAGGTTCTGGCACCGCAGGGGCGATTATCAGTCATCAGTTTCCACTCGTTGGAAGATCGCATCGTGAAGCGTTTTATCCGGCAGCATAGCCGGGGGCCACAGGTTCCAGCCGGTTTACCTCTCACTGAAGCGCAGTTAAAAGCTCAGGGGGGACGCAGCCTGAAATCAATTGGCAAACTGAAACCTTCAGAGGACGAAGTGGCAATAAACCCAAGAGCGAGAAGCTCTGTGTTGCGATTTGCTGAAAAGGCAGGTGAGTAAATGGCAGGTGAGCGTCATGGATTAGTGGGGGTCATTGGCAGGGATTTAATCCGCAATGCCAAGATCCCACTGATTTTGCTGGTAGCGGTAATCATTTCAGCTGTCAGCGTTGTGACGGTTGCCCATAAAACCCGCTTATTGATAGCGGAAAAAGAGCGCTCGGCGATTGATTTTGATTCTCTGGATATTGAGTGGCGTAACCTGCTCCTTGAAGAGAATGCCCTAGGTGATCACAGTCGTGTTGAAAATATAGCGACTGAAACATTGCATATGCAACATGTTGATCCAGCGCAAGAAAATATTGTGATAACTCAATAAGTTCAGTTGACAACTAAAAGGTAGGCGATGAAAGCTGCACGCTCTTTAAAGTTGAAAAAGCAAGAAGATAAAGCCAGTTTTGTAAGCTGGCGCTTTGCTTTGCTGTGTGGGGGCATTTCGTTTGCTTTGTTCGGGCTTTTGATTCGTGTTGCTTACTTACAGATTATCAATCCTGACCGTTTGCTAAAAGAAGGTGACTCCCGTTCCTTACGCGTCCAGTCCATCCCGACCACTCGCGGTATGATAACCGATCGGAATGGGCGCCCTTTGGCTGTCAGCGTACCAGTTGATGCAGTTTGGGCTGATCCCAAAGAAGTCTTTGAAAAAGGTGACATAACGGATGATACGCGCTGGCAAGCGTTGGCTGACACGCTCTCCATACCACTTAATCAACTGACCCGTAAAATTCAGGATTATCCACAGGGGCGTTTTGTCTATCTTGCCCGTCAGGTCAATACCTCCATTGGTGATTATGTCGAAAAATTAAGATTGCCTGGCATCTATTTGCGCCAAGAGTCCCGCCGTTATTATCCCGCAGGGCAAGTGACCGCGCACATTATTGGCGTGACCAATATTGACGACAAAGGCATTGAGGGAGTGGAAAAGAGCTTCGACAACTGGCTGACGGGTAAGCCGGGGAGCCGAATTGTCCGCAAGGATCGCAATGGACGGGTCATTGAAGATGTTTCGTTCACTGACAGTCAGGCTGCCCACAATCTGGCTCTCAGCATTGATGAGCGTCTCCAGACTTTGGTCTACCGTGAACTGACCAAGGCAGTGATACTTAATAAGGCTGAATCTGGTACGGCCATATTGATTGACGTAAAAACCGGCGAAGTTCTGGCGATGGCAAACAACCCATCCTATAACCCGAATAATCTGGCAGGAACGCCGCAAGATACGATGCGTAACCGTGCCATCACGGATATTTTTGAACCCGGTTCTACCGTAAAACCGCTAGTGGTGATGAGTGCGTTGAATCTTGGCATTGTTAAAGAAAATTCGGTGCTGGATACCAAACCTTATCGATTGTCGTATGGCGCACGTTCGCATCAAATCAAAGACGTTGCCCCGCGTGCTGAATTAACCATCACTGGGATTTTACAGAAGTCGAGTAACGTGGGTGTTTCTAAACTGGCGTTAGCGATGCCTGCCTCGGAGCTGGTAAATGTTTATTCCCGCTTTGGGATGGGAAAACCGACCAATTTGGGGCTGGTAGGAGAAAGTAGTGGCATATATCCAAAAAGAGAACGGTGGTCAGATCTTGAGAGGGCCACCTTTTCTTTCGGCTACGGGCTGATGGTAACACCGTTACAGTTAGCGCGAGTCTATGCAACGATAGGCAGCTTTGGTATCTATCGCCCGCTGTCAATTACCAAAGTAGACCCTCCTATACCGGGAACCCGCGTGTTTCCTGAACCCATTATGCGTACCGTTGTTCACATGATGGAGAGCGTGGCACTACCCGGCGGCGGCGGGGTGCGCGCCGCGATAAAAGGTTATCGTATCGCAATCAAAACGGGAACAGCGAAAAAGGTGGGGCCGGATGGAAAATACGTTAATAAATATATTTCCTATACCGCAGGGATTGCCCCTGCAAGTAATCCACGGTTTGCATTGGTTGTGATCATCAATGATCCACAAGCCGGTAAATATTATGGCGGTGCGGTTTCAGCGCCCATCTTTGGCACCATCATGAGTGGTGTTTTACGTACGATGAACGTTGAACCCGATGCACTGCCTGCGGATGATAAAAAAGAATTTGTGATTGATAATAAAGAGGATAAAAGTGGCAGATCGTAATTTACGCGATTTACTGGCTCCATGGGGTGTTGATACACCGGATCTTCCGCTGCGCGAAATGACATTAGACAGCCGTAAGGCGGCTGCCGGAGATCTGTTTGTTGCAGTTAAAGGGCACCAGACAGATGGCCGAAAATATATTCCTCAAGCCATCGCTCAAGGTGTTGCCGCGGTGATTGCAGAAGCGAAGGGAAAAACGGATAACGGCACCATTCAAGCAATGCACGGTGTTCCAGTTATTTATCTGGATGATCTCAATAATAAACTGTCAAAATTGGCAGGCGAATTTTACCAGCATCCGGGTAATAAACTGAAACTCGTCGGAGTCACTGGAACCAATGGCAAAACCACGACGACACAATTGCTGGCACAATGGAGTCAGGGTCTTGGGGAAATCAGTGCCGTAATGGGAACGGTAGGAAATGGCCTGCTGGGAATGATAGTTCCAAGTGAAAATACCACGGGTTCCGCCGTTGACATCCAGCTCGATTTACAGCAGCTCGTTAATCAAAAAGCCACTTTTGCCGCGATGGAAGTTTCTTCACACGGTCTAGTGCAGGGACGAGTGGCAGCCCTGCCATTTCAAGCCGCCGTTTTTACCAATTTAAGCCGTGATCATCTTGATTATCATGGTGATATGGAAAATTACGAAGAGGCCAAATGGTTGTTGTTCAGCAGCCATGATGTAAAACAGAAAATCATTAATGCCGATGATGACGTGGGGCAAAAATGGCTTGCCCGCTTACCAGAAGCGGTGGCCGTCACGATGAAAAACCGTCTGCCGGAAAATTGGTCAGGGCGCTGGTTATCCGCCAGTGACACCCACTATCACGACAAAGGTGCATCCATTACGTTTACCTCCTCTTGGGGGCAGGGAACTCTCCATAGTCCCCTGATGGGCGCGTTCAATGTCAGTAATCTGCTGCTGGCACTCGCTACCTTACTGTCACTGGAATATCCACTGCAAAAACTATTGGAAACCGCTTCCTGTCTGGAGCCTGTCTGTGGGCGCATGGAAGTTTTTGCTGCGCGAGGTCGTCCGACGGTCGTGGTGGATTATGCCCATACACCTGATGCTCTGGAAAAAGCCCTGTCTGCGGCACGATTGCACTGCAAAGGCCAACTTTGGTGTGTATTCGGCTGTGGTGGTGATCGCGATAAAGGTAAGCGTTCATTGATGGGCGGTATCGCCGAGCAGGGAGCTGATCGGGTGGTAGTGACTGATGACAATCCCCGCAGTGAAGAACCCCATTCTATTGTTGAAGATATTTTGACCGGTTTCATCGATCCGGGTCGGGCGATGGCGATTCACGGGCGTGTTGAGGCGGTGACCAGTGCCATTATGCAGGCTGCTGAAGAGGATGTCGTACTGGTGGCGGGTAAAGGCCATGAAGATTATCAATTGGTAGGCAATCGCCGTTTGGATTATTCAGATCGTCTGACTGTTGCGCGTCTGCTGGGGGTAATTGCATGATCCCGCTGACACTCAAGCAATTGACACGGCTGACAGGCGGCGTGCTATATCACATTTCCGAACAGCAGGCGGCTACTTGCCAAATCAATACTGTGGAAACTGATAGCCGCAAAATGGTGCGTGGAGGACTGTTCATTGCCTTAAAAGGGGAAAAGTTCGACGCTCATGATTTCGTGGCGGATGTCGCGAAACTGGGAGCCGGTGCTTTGTTGGTCAACAGCCGCCTTGAAATTGACTGCCCTCAGGTGGTAGTGGAAGACACTCGTTTGGCGATGGGCAAACTGGCGGCTTGGGTTCGCCAGCAAAGTAAAGCACGGATAGTGGCACTGACTGGCTCATCGGGCAAAACGTCGGTCAAAGAGATGACGGCGGCGATTCTGCGTCAACGCGGTCATACCCTTTATACCGCAGGCAACTTCAATAACGATATTGGCGTGCCATTGACACTGTTCAGGCTGACTGAAGAACACCAATTTGCCGTGATTGAGCTAGGTGCCAATCACATTGGCGAAATCGCCTATACCGCTGAAATGACCCGTCCTGAAAGTGCGCTGGTGAATAACCTGTTTGCCGCTCATCTGGAAGGCTTCGGCTCTTTGGCGGGGGTTACCAAGGCAAAAGGCGAAATTTTTGCGGGGCTTTCATCAGCAGGAACCGCCATCATCAATCTCGATAGCAATGATTGGGCGCATTGGCAGCAGGGGATCAGCGAACCGCAGACTGTATGGCGGTTTGCTGTTTCACCTGTGCCAGAAGCTGACTTTTACGCCACTGACATTCAGGAGCAACCGCTGGCAACGAGCTTCTGTCTGCATACACCGATTGGAAATATCGAAGTAACACTGCCACTGCCGGGGAAACACAATATTGCCAATGCATTGGCCGCCAGTGCGCTGGCGATCTCTGTGGGTGCTTCTCTCAGTGATATTCGTGCCGGATTATTAGAACTGAAGGCTGTTTCAGGACGCTTATTCCCGATTCAACTTGCAGAGGGAAAAATCGTGCTGGACGACACGTATAACGCCAATATCGGTTCCATGATTGCGGCCGCTGATACCTTGTCACAGATGCCCGGTTATCACGTGATGGTCGTCGGCGACATGGGGGAATTGGGAGATCAGACTGTTGAGTGTCACCGTCAGGTTGGTGAAGCCGTGGCATCGACAAAAATAGACAAAATAATGAGCGTCGGTGAGTTCAGTTCTCATATCAGTGAGACAAGCGGCCGGGGGCAGCATTTCGCAAACAAGGCGGAATTAGTTGCAGCGCTGTTTCCTTTACTGGAACAACACGAAATGATTTCCATATTAATTAAAGGTTCACGCAGTGCCGCAATGGAAGAGGTAGTGAACACACTGAAGGAGAACTTCCAATGTTAGTTTGGTTAGCTGATTACTTGGTTAAATATCACACAGTCTTTCACGTCTTCTCCTATCTGACGTTCAGGGCCATTGTCGGCTTACTGACTGCATTATTTATCGCATTGTGGGTGGGACCAACTTTAATCGGCTACCTGCAAAAATTGCAGATTGGTCAAGTTGTGCGTGACAACGGCCCAGAATCCCATTTCAGTAAGCGCGGTACACCGACAATGGGTGGGTTACTGATTCTATTCTCTATCACCATGTCCATATTACTGTGGACGCGTCTGGATAACCCTTATGTCTGGTGTGTGCTGGCCGTTCTGCTGGGTTACGGCGTGGTGGGATTTGTCGATGATTATCGCAAAGTTGTCCGTAAAGATACCAAAGGGCTGATTGCTCGCTGGAAATATTTCTGGCAGTCAGTCATAGCATTGGGTGTGGCGTTTGCCATGTACAGTATGGGTAAAGATACTGCCGCGACACAACTGATCGTGCCATTTTTCAAAGAAGTCATGCCACAACTGGGGCTGCTTTACATCCTGTTGGCGTATTTCGTGATTGTGGGAACCAGTAATGCCGTTAATCTGACCGATGGGCTTGATGGTCTGGCTATCATGCCAACTGTGTTCGTCGCAGCGGGTTTCGCCATCGTGGCATGGGCGATGAGTAACGTGAAGTTTGCCCTTTATTTGCACATCCCTCATTTAGTCCATGCGAGTGAGCTGGTGATTGTTTGTACCGCGATTGTTGGGGCTGGATTGGGCTTCCTGTGGTTCAACACCTATCCGGCGCAAGTTTTCATGGGTGATGTCGGTTCACTGGCTTTGGGCGGCGCGTTGGGAACTATTGCGGTTTTGCTGCGTCAGGAATTCCTGCTGATTATCATGGGCGGGGTATTTGTCGTAGAAACACTATCCGTCATTTTGCAGGTGGGATCGTTCAAGCTTCGGGGGCAGCGTATTTTCCGCATGGCTCCGATTCACCATCACTATGAATTGAAAGGCTGGCCGGAGCCACGCGTTATTGTGCGGTTCTGGATTATTTCCCTGGTGCTGGTACTGATTGGTCTGGCAACGTTGAAGGTACGTTAATCATGGCTGAATATTTGGGTAAAAAAGTCGTTATTGTTGGATTGGGGCTGACGGGCCTCTCCTGCGTTGACTTTTTCATAGCACATGGTGTGACTCCGCGTGTGATGGATACCCGCCTAGTGCCACCGGGCAGCGATAAGCTGCCTGATGACGTTGAGTGTCACAGGGGTAGCCTGAATACACAATGGTTGATGGACGCAGATTTAATCGTTGCCAGTCCGGGTATCGCACTGGCAACACCTGAGTTACAGGCAGCGGCCGACGCCGACATTGAAATTGTCGGTGATATTGAATTGTTTTGCCGTGAGGCGACAGCACCGATTGTCGCCATTACGGGTTCAAATGGTAAAAGCACCGTCACGACTCTTGTCGGGGAGATGGCAAAAGAAGCCGGATGGCAGGTTGGTGTGGGAGGAAATATTGGTGTTCCTGCTCTGGAACTGCTGAAACAGCCTTGCCAGTTGTATGTATTGGAACTTTCCAGCTTTCAGCTTGAAACTACTTACAGTCTGAAAGCTGCCGCAGCGACTGTTTTGAATGTCACTGAAGACCATATGGTTCGTTATCCGGACGGGTTGTCGCAGTATCGTGCAGCAAAACTGCGTATCTATGATCAGGCAAAAGTGTGCGTGGTGAATGAACAGGATGCATTGACATTGCCGGAAGCAGGTAAAGATAGCCGCTGTATCAGTTTTGGTGTGGATAGTGGTGTTTATCAGCTTGAGAGTGGACGTCAACAACTGGTGGTTAACCATCAATCTTTATTGGAAACCCGTCAGATTCGGTTGACAGGGCAACATAACTACATCAACGGCCTGGCAGCATTGGCGTTGGCTGATGCCGTAGGTATCCCTCGCGAAGCCAGTCTTCAGGCATTGCAGACTTATCCGGGGTTGGCACACCGTTTTCAAGTCGTGCATATGAGAAATGGCGTTCGTTGGGTAAATGATTCCAAGGCAACAAACGTCGGCAGTACCCAGGCAGCACTCAGTGGACTGACATTGGAAGGTACGCTCTATCTTTTACTCGGCGGGGATGGAAAAGCTGCTGACTTTACTCCACTGCAACCTTATGTATCGGGAAATAACATTCGCCTTTATTGTTTTGGTTGTGATGGAAATCAGCTGGCGCAATTGCGTCCTGAAATTTCCACGTTGACAGAAACGATGGAACAGGCAATGAGAGAAATTGCACCGAAGCTGATGACTGGCGACATGGTGCTGCTGTCACCCGCTTGTGCGAGCTTTGACCAGTTCAATGGTTTTGAACATCGCGGCCATGAATTTGCCCGTTTGGCAGAGGAGTTAGGCTAATGACTATTCCAGGCCTCGGTAAATTTAAAAATTGGCTGACGGGGAACGTGGAGACCGATGCCACGGATATCGTCATGTATGATCGTACCCTGGTCTGGATGATATTGGGATTGGCTGTGATAGGTTTTGTGATGGTGACATCGGCCTCAATGCCAGTGGGTCAGCGTCTCGCACAAGATCCGTTTATTTTTGCGCAGCGTGATGCAATTTACTTGGTGCTGGCGTTTATATTATCACTCATCACCTTGCGCATCCCAATGGAGTTTTGGCAGCGTTACAGCAACATTATATTGCTGGGCACGATCATCATGCTTGTTGTGGTGCTGCTGGTTGGCAGCTCTGTCAATGGTGCATCTCGCTGGGTGGCGATTGGCCCATTGCGTATTCAGCCAGCGGAATTATCGAAGTTGTCACTTTTCTGTTACCTATCGAGCTACCTGGTGAGAAAAGTAGAGGAAGTGAGAAACAACTTTTGGGGTTTCTGCAAGCCTATGGGCGTAATGATTGCGCTGGCTATTCTGCTATTGGCGCAGCCCGATTTGGGAACCGTTATTGTTTTGTTTGTGACAACGCTGGCACTGTTGTTTCTGGCCGGTGCCAAATTGTGGCAGTTCCTTGCCATCATTGGCTGTGGAATATTTGCCGTCTGCGTGTTGATTGTCGCTGAACCTTATCGTATGCGTCGAGTAACCTCTTTCCTTAATCCGTGGGATGATCCCTTCGGCAGCGGTTACCAGTTAACACAATCGCTAATGGCATTTGGTCGTGGGGACTTTTTCGGGCAGGGGTTAGGAAATTCAATCCAGAAAATGGAATACCTGCCCGAAGCGCATACTGACTTTATTTTCTCCATTCTGGCCGAAGAATTAGGTTATTTGGGTGTGGTTTTAGTGTTGTCAATGGTATTCTTCGTCGCCTTTCGCGCAATGATGATTGGTCGCCGAGCATTACAGCTTAATCAGCGCTTTGCTGGTTTTTTGGCTTGTGCAATCGGCATCTGGTTCAGCTTTCAGGCATTCATCAATGTCGGTGCAGCGTCAGGTATGTTGCCAACGAAAGGTTTGACATTACCTCTTGTGAGTTACGGTGGTTCGAGTTTGATCGTGATGTCAACGGCTATCGTCTTATTATTGCGAATTGATTATGAAGTGCGTCTGGCAAAAGCACAGGCGTTTGTAAGGAGCCCCAAATGAGCGGCAGAAACCGGCGTTTAATGGTAATGGCAGGCGGTACGGGAGGCCATGTTTTCCCGGGGCTGGCGGTTGCCCAACATTTAAAAGAACAAGGCTGGGAAATTCGCTGGTTG
Organism: Xenorhabdus bovienii; assembly: GCF_024721015.1. Lineage (GTDB taxonomy): Bacteria > Pseudomonadota > Gammaproteobacteria > Enterobacterales > Enterobacteriaceae > Xenorhabdus > Xenorhabdus bovienii. The sequence goes on along the minus strand of NZ_JANAIF010000030.1, from coordinate 17,991 downwards.
GGAACCGCTGATCGTATGGAAGCAGATTTGGTTCCTAAACAGGGTATTGATATTGAATTTATCCAAATTTCAGGATTGCGTGGCAAAGGAATAAAAGCACTCTTTGCGGCTCCTGTCAGAATTTTTAAGGCGATCCGGCAGGCAAAAACGATCATGCGCCGCTATCAGCCGGACGTTGTTCTGGGTATGGGCGGCTATGTCTCAGGGCCTGGCGGAATTGCTGCATGGCTGTGTGGCATTCCGGTTGTTCTGCATGAACAGAATGGTATTGCCGGATTGACCAACCGCTGGCTGGCCAAAATTGCGAAAACGGTCTTGCAGGCATTTCCCGGCGCATTTTCTGATGCACCTGTTGTCGGCAATCCTGTGCGTGAAGATGTACTGGCGCTGCCAGTGCCTGCACAGCGTCTGGCAGGAAGAGAAGGATCTATCCGTGTACTGGTCGTTGGAGGTAGTCAGGGTGCAAGAATTCTGAATCAAATCATGCCAGAAGTGGCTGACCGTATGGGTGATCACATCACTGTATGGCATCAGGCAGGAAAAGGCGCGCAGGAAGAAACACACAAAAAATATGAAAATTCAGCTAAATCTGAATTTAAAGTGACTGAATTTATTGATGATATGGCGCAGGCTTATGCGTGGGCTGATATCGTGGTGTGTCGTTCGGGTGCATTGACGGTCAGCGAAGTTTCTGCGGCAGGATTACCTGCGATCTTTGTGCCATTTCAACATAAAGATCGCCAGCAATATTGGAATGCTTTGCCGCTGGAAAAAGCGGGGGCGGCAAAAATACTTGAACAGCCTCAATTTACGGCCGAGGCCGTAGTGGATCTGCTCACGCAGTGGCAGCGTCCACAATTGTTGGAAATGGCAGAAAAGGCGCGTTCAGTTGCCATCGTCAATGCAACTGAGCGTGTGGCAGCAGCGTTGATCGATGCTGTTAAAAATCATTCAGGCCGTTCCAAGTAGAACGGCGACGTAAACATAACTAGTGAAGATTAAAACGTGAATACACAACAGTTGGCGAAATTAAGAGTTTCCGTGCCTGAAATGAGAAAAGTCAGGCATATCCACTTTGTCGGCATTGGTGGTGCTGGCATGGGTGGGATCGCCGAGGTGTTGGCTAATGAAGGTTATCAGATAAGTGGTTCTGATTTGGCACCCAATCCCGTCACACAACAGCTGATTGCACTGGGTGCAACCATTTATTTCAATCACCGTTCGGAAAACGTACGAGATGCCAGTGTGGTCGTTGCATCCACGGCAATCTCTGCGGACAACCCAGAAATTATTGCTGCCCGTGAAGCACGTATTCCGGTTATTCGCCGGGCGGAAATGCTGGCAGAGCTGATGCGTTATCGGCATGGCATCGCTATCGCGGGAACGCATGGAAAAACGACGACGACAGCGATGATTGCTGGCATTTATGCTCAGGCTGGCCTTGACCCTACATTCGTCAATGGGGGGCTGGTTAAGGCCGCAGGCACACATGCCCGTCTTGGAACCAGCCGTTACCTGATTGCTGAAGCGGATGAAAGCGATGCTTCTTTCCTGCACTTGCAGCCTATGATGGCGGTTGTCACCAATATTGAAGCTGACCACATGGATACCTATCAGGGGGATTTCGAAAATCTGAAACAGACATTCGTTAATTTCCTGCATAACTTGCCGTTTTATGGTCGTGCCGTGATGTGCATTGATGATCCTGTCGTGAAAGAGTTAATTCCCCGCATTGGGCGTTATATCACGACCTATGGTTTCAGCGAAGAAGCAGACATCCGCATTACGCATTACGAGCAGAAGGGAGCTCAGGGTTTTTTCACCATCAGCCGTGATGACTTGCCAGAACTGCATGTTGTATTGAATGCACCGGGGCGTCATAACGCGCTGAATGCGACGGCCGCTGTCGCTGTAGCGACAGAAGAAGGGATCAATGATGCTGCTATTCTGGCTTCACTGGCTGAATTTCAGGGAACGGGGCGCCGCTTTGATTTTCTGGGTGAATTCTCCCTCAAACATATTAATGGCAAAGAAGGTAGCGTGATGCTGGTGGATGATTATGGTCATCATCCAACCGAAGTCGATGCCACGATTAAGGCTGCGAGGGCGGGTTGGCCAGATAAGCGTATTGTGATGCTGTTCCAGCCGCATCGCTATACGAGAACTCGTGATTTATATGATGATTTTGCCAATATTCTGAGTCAGGTGGATGTTCTGTTGATGCTGGATGTGTATTCGGCAGGTGAAACCCCAATTCCGGGTGCTGATAGCCGCTCTTTGTGCCGTACCATTCGTAATCGTGGGAAATTGGACCCGATTTTTGTGTCAGATCCAGAGCAAATTTCAGCCATGCTGTCACAGGTAATGGAAAACAATGATTTAGTGTTGATTCAGGGTGCCGGTAATATCGGTAAAATAGCGCGCAATCTGGCTGAAACAAAATTACAGCCGTCTTTTAATGAGGGAGAGCATCATGGTTGAGAAGGTCGCTGTTCTATTGGGCGGAACATCCGCTGAGCGGGAAGTTTCACTGCAATCAGGACAATCTGTTGTGGCTGGGCTGAAAGAAGCAGGCATTAATGCGTATTCAGTCGATACAAAAGACTTTGATGTGACTAAACTCAAAGGAGAAGGGTTCAGCAAAGCCTTCATCGCTCTGCATGGGCGTGGTGGTGAAGATGGTACGCTGCAAGGGGTATTGGAGTTTTTGCAGATCCCTTATACCGGCAGTGGTGTTATGGCATCAGCTTTGTCAATGGACAAATTGCGTACAAAACAGTTATGGCAGGGAGCAAAGTTGCCGGTTTCTCCGTATGCCGTAATTAATGCTCAAAAATTTGAACAAGTTAATGATTTTCAACTCCAAGAATATGTTCGAGAATTAGAGCTTCCATTAATGGTGAAGCCGAATCTGGAAGGCTCCAGTGTTGGCATGACTAAAGTGAATGATTATTCCGAACTGCGCGGGGCATTGGAACTGGCGTTCCAGTACGACACGGATGTGCTGGTTGAAAAATGGTTGTTTGGTCCTGAATATACCGTGGCATTCTTGGGCGATGAGATTTTACCCTCTATCCGTATCCAAGCGCCGGAAGTGTTTTATGATTACGATGCGAAATATCTTTCCAATGAAACGAAATATTTCTGCCCAAGTGGCTTGAGCGCGGAAAAAGAACAGGAACTGGCAGAGATTGCATCAAGAGCGTATAAGGCGCTGGGGTGCAGTGGCTGGGGTCGGGTTGATATCATGGATGATGGCAATGGTAATTTCTATCTGCTGGAAGTGAATACATCTCCAGGTATGACCAGCCATAGTCTAGTACCGATGGCCGCACGTCAGTCCGGACTCAGTTTTTCACAACTCGTGGTGAAAATTCTGGAGTTGGCCGATTGATATGTCACAGGCAGCCCGGAATACCCGGGAGCGAGAAAGTGAAACGCAAAGCTCCCGCCCCAGTAATGGCTATCATCTAGCAGGGATTGTTTTCTTCCTGATGGTGATTGGCACCATCGTATGGGGAGGCTGGATGACATTGGACTGGATGAAGGATTCAAACAGATTAGCGCTCTCAAAACTGGTGTTGACTGGTGAACGCCATTACACCACGAATGATGATGTCAGGCGAGCAATAATGGCATTTGGCGCGATCGGGACATTTATGACACAGGATGTCAATATTATTCAGGGGCAGATAGAACGGCTACCGTGGATTCGGCAAGTCACTGTGCGTAAACAATGGCCTGATGAACTAAAAATTCATCTGGTAGAATACGTGCCTTATGTGCGTTGGAATGATACGCACATGCTGGATGTAGAAGGAAATGTATTTAGTTTGCCGATAGAGCGTAGTGTCAAAAGGCATTACGCCATGCTTTCTGGCCCTGAAGGTAAAGAGAAAGAGGTATTGGCAGAATATAACAAAGTAGCGCCCTTGTTTACTGAACATAAAATGAAATTGAAAACGGTGATCATGACGGAGCGTAATGCTTGGCAATTAATTCTGGATAACGACATTCGGCTGGAACTGGGAAATAAAAATGATGTGAAGCGGATTAAACGTTTTATTGAACTTTATCCTGTGTTGCAGAAAAACACGGAGAAACGCGTGGCTTATGTAGACTTACGTTATGACAGCGGCGCTGCGGTAGGTTGGGCTCCTTTATTAATTGATGCGCCGGTTTCAATCAACGGGCAGAAAAATAACAGTGACTGGCAATAATACAGAGACAGGCAGAATAACAATGATCAAATCAACGGACAGAAAATTGGTAGTTGGCCTTGAAATCGGGACAGCAAAGGTATCTGCCCTGGTTGGTGAAATTCTGCCCGATGGTATGGTTAATATTATCGGAGTGGGAAGTTGTCCATCCCGCGGTATGGATAAAGGTGGTGTCAACGACCTTGAATCGGTCGTTAAATGCGTACAGCGTGCGATTGATCAGGCTGAATTAATGGCGGACTGCCAGATATCTTCAGTTTATCTGGGACTTTCCGGTAAGCATATCAGTTGCCAGAACGAAATTGGCATGGTGCCGATTTCGGAAGAAGAAGTGACACAGGACGATGTGGACAGTGTTGTCCACACGGCCAAATCGGTTCGTGTTCGTGATGAACACCGTATTTTGCATGTGATCCCACAGGAATACGCTATCGATTATCAGGAAGGGATCAAAAATCCGGTCGGGCTTTCTGGCGTGCGTATGCAGGCAAAAGTCCACTTGATTACCTGCCATAACGACATGGCAAAAAATATTGTAAAAGCTGTTGAACGTTGTGGACTGAAAGTTGATCAACTTATTTTTGCGGGTCTGGCGGCAAGTTATGCTGTTCTGACCGAGGATGAACGTGAATTGGGCGTTTGTGTCGTTGATATCGGCGGCGGCACAATGGATATCGCTGTATACACTGGCGGCGCATTGCGCCATACCAAGGTGATCCCTTATGCAGGAAATGTCGTCACCAGTGATATCGCCTATGCGTTTGGAACGCCTCCAAGTGATGCTGAAACCATCAAGGTTCGGCACGGTTGCGCATTGGGTTCGATAGTCAGCAAGGATGAAAGTGTAGAGGTTCCAAGCGTGGGAGGACGTCCTCCCCGTAGCCTGCAACGCCAGACGCTGGCTGAGGTGATCGAACCTCGTTATACCGAACTGCTGAATTTAGTGAATGATGAAATTCTGCGATTGCAGGAACAATTACGTCAGCAGGGAGTAAAACACCATCTGGCAGCAGGGATTGTCTTGACCGGGGGAGGAGCTCAAATAGATGGCGTGGCTGAATGTGCTCAGCGGGTATTCCATACCCAAGTACGTATTGGCCGTCCCCTGAACATTACTGGTCTGACGGATTATGTGCAGGAGCCTTGCTACTCAACGGCAGTCGGGCTTCTGCATTACGGCAAAGAATCTCACCTTGGTGGCGATTCTGATGCCGATAAAAGAACGTCAGTGAGCGGCTGGTTCAAAAAAGTCAGCAGCTGGCTGAGAAAAGAATTTTGATTTTTTATACAGAGGCCGCGACAATGACGCCGGCCTCGACATAAAGGCACAAAACGGAGAGAAATTATGTTTGAACCACTGGAATTAACCAACGACGCGGTGATTAAAGTCATCGGCGTCGGCGGCGGCGGCGGTAATGCTGTTGAGCACATGGTGCGTGAACGTATTGAAGGTGTAGACTTCTTTGCGATTAACACCGATGCTCAGGCGCTGCGCAAAACAGCTGTCGGTCAGACTATCCAGATTGGCAACGGCATTACAAAAGGATTGGGCGCTGGTGCAAACCCTGAAGTCGGCCGTACTGCGGCAGAAGAAGATCGCGAAGCATTGCGTACTGCCCTGGAAGGTGCCGACATGGTATTCATCGCTGCCGGCATGGGCGGTGGTACGGGAACTGGCGCAGCCCCCGTTGTGGCTGAAATTGCCAAAGAGCTTGGTATTCTGACCGTTGCTGTCGTTACCAAGCCATTCAATTTCGAAGGCAAGAAGCGAATGGCCTTCGCGGAACAGGGGATCACTGAACTGTCCAAACATGTGGACTCACTGATCACTATTCCAAATGACAAATTATTGAAAGTGCTGGGTCGCGGCATTTCCCTGCTGGATGCATTCGGTGCAGCCAATGACGTCCTAAAAGGGGCGGTTCAAGGTATCGCTGAACTGATTACTCGCCCAGGACTGATGAACGTTGACTTCGCTGACGTTCGTACCGTGATGTCTGAAATGGGATACGCCATGATGGGATCAGGTATTTCACAAGGTGAAGACCGTGCAGAAGAAGCGGCTGAAATGGCTATTTCCAGCCCGTTACTGGAAGATATTGATCTTTCTGGTGCACGTGGCGTACTGGTTAACATTACTGCTGGCTTTGATTTGCGTCTGGATGAGTTTGAAACGGTGGGTAACACAATTCGTGCATTTGCCTCTGACAATGCGACGGTGGTTATCGGTACGTCACTGGATCCAGACATGAACGATGAGCTGCGTGTAACGGTTGTGGCAACGGGTATTGGGATGGACAAGCGTCCTGAAATTACGCTGGTGACCAACAACAAAGTATCTCAGTCAAATACACTGGATCGCCGTTACCCGCAGATGTCTGGTGGAATCCCGTCATTGTCTGAAGAGAAAAAAACCGCTGCAAAAGTGGTCAATGATCAAAATGCGCAGACAAGCAAAGAGCCTGATTATCTAGATATTCCAGCGTTTTTGCGCAAACAGGCTGATTAATAGCTAAAAGATAGGATTCTCCGCTTTTTGTGCTAAACTGTCCTGCCAATTATGTTTTATAGTAATTGGCAGGATGGGTAACATTGCGAGATATAATGATGATCAAACAAAGGACATTAAAACGGACTGTTCAAGCGACCGGCGTTGGTTTGCACACCGGTAAAAAAGTCACGCTGACAATGCGTCCAGCGCCGGCTAATACCGGGGTCATCTATCGTCGTACTGATTTGAATCCACCGGTAGATTTTCCGGCGAATGCTAAATCCGTGCGTGATACCATGCTCTGTACTTGTCTGGTAAATGAACACAATGTGCGAATTTCAACCGTTGAGCACTTGAACGCGGCGTTGGCAGGTCTGGGTATCGATAACATTGTTATTGACGTCGATGCACCAGAAATCCCGATTATGGATGGTAGTGCCAGCCCGTTCGTTTTTCTGCTGTTAGATGCAGGCATTGAAGAGCTGAATGTCGCGAAGAAATTCGTACGCATGAAAGACGCAGTTCGCGTAGAAGATGGTGATAAATGGGCTGAATTAGCGCCATATCACGGTTTTAGTCTGGACTTTACCATTGACTTCAACCATCCGGCTATTGATTCCAGCTCACAACGTTATAGTTTGGATTTCTCTGCGGATTCGTTTGTCCGCCAGATTAGCCGTGCACGTACTTTTGGATTTATGCGCGATATTGAGTACCTGCAATCCCAAGGCCTGTGCCTCGGTGGCAGTTTCGATTGCGCCATTGTGGTAGATGACTACCGCGTACTCAATGAAGATGGTCTGCGTTTTGAAGATGAGTTCGTCCGTCATAAAATGCTGGATGCCATCGGTGATCTGTTCATGTGCGGCTATAACATCATTGGCGCGTTTACTGCGTTCAAATCAGGCCATGCATTGAATAACAAGCTGCTGCAAGCAGTCTTGGCGCATGAAAGTGCTTGGGAATTTGTCACGTTTGAAGATGAAGCTGAAATGCCGCTGGCTTTCCGTGCTCCATCGACAGTGATGGCATAGTAGCCAAAAAGTGTACTGAGAACATTCCTGTGATGAATCAATGAGTTATGTTATCTATCACGCTTTTTTCGCTGATGTTTTTTATTCAGCGCTAGCGCTTCTTTTTGGCTGTACTGGTACCCTCTCCGGCCAGCGCAGCCAATCTCTCTAATTTCCTTTTCAATTTCTCAGGGCTGCGTTCAGCCAATACCATTAATGTTTCTGCGCTTTCATGGCTCAATTGGCGCTTTGGTAAATTCTGATTATCATTATTAGGTGCTGTTGTTGACGATCTTGCGAAGTCTTGCGCATTATTACTACGTTTGACCATTAATGATGGATTAATCCTGATGTCGATAGAGGATAAAGATGGTAGAATTTCGCTTCTCAGTGTCGAAAGCAAAACGGGCACTTCATAGCGAAGTCTGGTCATCCAACTGGCATTTCCTGCTTCCAGTACCAGAATATGTTTGCGATAATTGGCGACCCTGCACCATGGATGCAGTTGTGCGGGCAATAAACTGAGAATGGCACGGTTGAGTTTCAAAAGTGCAATAGCATGTTGTTGAATGATTTGAAGAGGGCTTTTACCGACAGCTGCCTCGTCTTCAAACAGCGTATCCAGTGATTGTGGTCGGCTATCTCGCATAATAAAGGCAGTTCCAGTATTTATTAATGAAGGGTGAATGAGTATTTTAAATCTTTGGCGACAATTTGGTAGGCGTTATTTTTGGTCTCACCTTTTACTGGGCATGGTCGCCACAGGAATTGGTGTTCCTGCTGTTTTAGCTGGAACGACAGAAAGCCTTCCCCATAGTAATACTTCTTCCAGCCAAAGGAACCAAAATCAGGCATTTTCCTCGTTCGATCACTTATTTCAATTACAAAGTGTCCAGCGTCAACCTTCGAATCACTTGAATTACTGGCAGCAACATGCTGTTCGCAACGTTATTCGTCGGCTTTCTTTTGCTTTTTCTATTACTGGCTCTATTCAACACGAAGTAGCAAAAGAAAGCATTCGAGTTTCTTCTCCATGCATGCAACAGCTTATGCTGGATACGTTGCATGCTATGCTGATACAAGCACCGTCACAATTTGAATCCATCCTTGATATTGAAATTACGGCGACTATTCTTCCTGATTCCCACACACCGGCACTCTGGGTAGCTAAAACTCAGGGAATTCGCGCGGGGCCAACAGCTAACCATTTATCTTTGCTTTAACTCGCCTGTCTTACTTTTTGTTTTTTGATGAGACAGTTTTGCTTGGACAGTCTAGAAGACACAATTGGTTGGCCGCAACTTTGGCCTTATCTGAGATGTATTAATTATGCTGATTAAATTACTCACTAAGATTTTTGGTAGCCGTAATGACCGTACCTTACGCCGTTTGCGTAAATCGGTTGAGATTATCAACCGTATGGAGCCTGATCTTGAGAAGCTCTCCGATGAAGAACTAAAAGCAAAAACAGAACAATTCCGTGCACGCCTGAAAGCAGGTGAATCACTGGAGAAAATTTTGCCTGAAGCCTTTGCTACCGTACGCGAAGCCAGTAAGCGTGTATTTGGCATGCGTCACTTTGATGTGCAGTTGCTGGGTGGGATGGTACTGAACGAACGCTGTATTGCGGAGATGCGTACAGGTGAAGGTAAAACTCTGACGGCAACACTGCCAGCTTACCTCAATGCCTTGAGTGGACGTGGTGTCCATGTCGTGACCGTGAACGACTATCTGGCACAGCGTGACGCTGAAAACAACCGGCCGTTGTTTGAATACCTCGGTCTGACCGTCGGTATTAACCTGCCAAACATGCCAGCCCCTGCAAAACGCGAAGCCTATGCCGCAGATATTACTTACGGCACCAACAATGAATACGGTTTCGACTACCTGCGAGACAACATGGCGTTTAGCCCAGAAGAGCGAGTGCAACGCAAACTGCACTATGCGCTGGTGGATGAGGTGGATTCGATCCTGATCGATGAAGCCCGTACCCCATTGATTATTTCTGGACCAGCGGAAGACAGTTCTGAACTTTACATCAAAGTGGACAAACTGATTCCTAAACTGATCCGCCAAGAAAAAGAGGATTCAGAGGCATTCCAGGGAGAAGGTCACTTCTCGGTTGATGAAAAAACACGTCAGGTTAACCTCACTGAGCGTGGTCTGGTTCTGGTTGAAGAACTGCTGGTTGGTGCCAAATTGATGGATGAAGGCGAATCACTGTATTCACCGACCAACATCATGCTGATGCACCATGTAACAGCAGCGCTGCGTGCCCACGTTTTGTTTACTCGCGATGTAGATTACATCGTCAAAGATGGTGAAGTCATCATTGTCGATGAGCACACCGGGCGTACCATGCAGGGACGTCGCTGGTCTGATGGGTTGCATCAGGCAGTTGAGGCGAAAGAAGGTGTTAAAATTCAGAATGAAAACCAGACACTGGCCTCTATTACATTCCAGAACTACTTCCGGATATATGAAAAACTGGCGGGTATGACGGGAACCGCCGATACAGAAGCCTTTGAATTCAGTTCTATTTATAAACTGGATACTATCGTTGTTCCGACAAACCGCCCGATGATCCGTAAAGATTTGCCGGATCTGGTCTACATGACCGAAGCGGAAAAAATCGATGCGATCATTGAAGACATTAAAGAGCGCACCAATAATGGTCAGCCTATACTGGTAGGGACAATTTCGATTGAGAAATCGGAAGTCATTGCCAAAGCATTAACCAAAGCAGGCATTGAACATAACGTCCTGAATGCCAAATTCCATGCAATGGAAGCGGATATTATCGCACAGGCCGGACAGGCTGGCACGGTTACTATCGCGACTAACATGGCTGGACGTGGTACGGATATTGTGTTGGGCGGAAGCTGGCAGTCTGAAATCGCCAAACTGGAAGAACCAACCCAAGAGAAAATCGAGCAAATCAAAGCTGCATGGCAAGAACGTCATGATGAAGTACTTGCAGCGGGCGGTTTGCATATCATTGGTACAGAGCGTCATGAATCACGCCGTATCGATAACCAGTTACGTGGCCGTGCGGGACGTCAGGGGGATGCAGGTTCTTCGCGCTTCTATCTCTCAATGGAAGACTCCTTGATGCGTATTTTTGCTTCCGATCGTGTCACTGGCATGATGCGTAAACTTGGCATGCAGCCGGGTGAAGCGATTGAACACCCATGGGTCACCAAAGCGATTGCCAATGCCCAGCGTAAGGTAGAAAGCCGTAACTTCGATATTCGTAAGCAACTGCTGGAATATGATGATGTTGCTAACGATCAGCGCCGTGCGATTTATGCCCAACGCAACGATCTGCTTGATGTGAGTGATGTCAGCGAAACCATTGCCAGCATTCGTGAAGATGTCTTCAAGGTAACTATTGATGCCTATATTCCGCCACAATCTCTGGAAGAAATGTGGGATATAGAAGGTTTGCATGAACGTCTGGTAAACGACTTTGATCTGGATATGCCGATCAAAGAGTGGCTGGACAAAGAACCTGAATTGCACGAAGAAACGCTGCGCGAACGTATTCTTGAAAAGGCGATTGAAGTTTACAAACAGAAAGAAGAAATCGTCAGTACAGAAATGATGCGTAACTTTGAAAAAGGCATCATGTTGCAAACCTTGGATACGCTGTGGAAAGAGCACTTGGCTGCGATGGACTACCTGCGCCAAGGTATTCACCTGCGTGGCTATGCACAGAAAGATCCAAAGCAGGAATATAAACGCGAATCTTTCGCTATGTTTGCTAATATGCTGGAATCGCTGAAATATGAAGTGATTAGCACATTGAGTAAAGTTCAGGTCAGAATACCGGAAGAAGTGGAAGCGCTTGAACATCAGCGCCGTGAAGAAGCGGAGCGTTTGGCAAGGAAACAGCATTTGAGCCATGAAGTTGAGCAAGGCGCTTTGATGTCAGAAACAGAAGCACAGATGGCGAGTGGCGCACGTAAAGTGGGACGCAACGATCCTTGCCCATGTGGCTCAGGCAAAAAATTTAAGCATTGCCACGGCAGTTTATAATAAAAACCAGTAATAAAGAGCCAGCGATTCATTGTCGTTGGCTGATTGGATCAAACCCTCAAAATTCATCTCTCAGAGAATGATTTGAGGGTTTTTTATGAAGAGAATCCTCGCCGCCACCCAATAGTAATTCCTGCATATTGCCAATATTTGCAATAAACTGAGCATCGTGGGAAATCAGCACCATCGCACCAGTATAACCATGCAGCGCTTTCTGGAGTAATTCGCGTGATTCAATGTCCAAATGATTGTCAGGTTCATCCAGCAGCAGCAGGGCGGGAGCATAAGGCCCACAAAACAAGCAGGCAAGAGCGACCTTGAGTTGCTCTCCTCCACTCAGATAGCCTACCGGTTTCAAGACTTCTTCACCACGAATGCGCAGTTGTGCCAGCCGGGTACGATAGCGATCTTCAGGCCAACCGGGTGACTGTAACTGAAAGTTATGCAGCGCGGATTGGTTCTTATCAAGAAATGAAAAGTGTTGATCCATCAGACGGAAGGAAGGTGTTATTCGGCAAGTGCCTTGTTTGGCAGGAAATAAACCTGCCATTACTTTTAGCAAGGTAGATTTTCCGCTGCCATTTTTTCCCGTGATAGCGAGGCGATCCCTATGATTCATCGTTAAACTGATGGAAGAGCTTGAGCCGAAAGGCAAAATGACATTTTGCAGATAAAGTAACGGAGCAGTAGCTGCTTGCGGCGCAGCAACCACGATTGACTGAGGAGCGATAATTTCCAGTTTTGTTCTGGCATCTGTGGCCAGAGAAGCGCTTCTCTGTAATCGTTCCTCATGTTGCTTAGCCTGTCGTGACAGCGTGGCTTCTGAGCGCCCTAATTCCCGATCAAGAATGATTTTACTTTGATTGGCATTTTCCCGTCGTTGTTTACCTTGGCTTTGTCTTTTACTGGCTTTTTCTCGATCTTTTTGCTTATCAAGCAAGGCTTGTTTGAGGTTTTTACGAGTCTGATCAACCTCGCGCTGTACACCTAACCGTAGCTGTTCCTTACTTTCTAACCACGTTTCCCATCCACCTGTGCTGCGGCATAGCCCTAACCCACTGAGTTCGTAGACAACTGACACATGTTGTAATAATTGTGGGTCATGAGTAATCAGTAAAATACCGCCACTGAAAGTTGTCAGCCATTGAGCCAACCAGAGACGCCCTTGTCGATCAAGGTGATTGCTGGGTTCATCCAAAATCATAAACTCCGCTCCCTGATGTTTTAGTGCCAGCAGTCTGAGACGAGTCTGTTCTCCACCACTGAGAGAACTAAAAGGCTGGTTTAATACTTCAGAGCGCAATTCTCCTTCTGCCAGTAGGGATTCAACTTGAAATTGCCAATCCCAATGATTTTCCATGACATCAAAATCTGTCATATCACCGACGCCCGCTAGAATGCGTTCATTGGCCTTCATGATCTCAGTTAGTCCTAACATCTCAGCCGCATTACCTGAAAAGGATGTTAGACCTTGTGACAAATAGCCAACATCGCAGAAATGGTTCACACTGCCTTCTGTCGGTGGTATTTGCCGAGCCAATATTGATGCTAGCCAAGATTTACCAATACCGTTACGACCTACCAAAGCGTGTTGTTCCGCGTTCAAAACCATATCAATACCAGAAAACAGAGGAATGATTTCACCAGAAAATTGATAGGCGATTTGCTTTGCTTCGATCAATGGTTGACCTTCATAATGCATGAATGATGCTTCCTTGATTTTTAAAGTATGGTTTTATGCTTTCTAAGTTGGATTTTATTTGTCGGCTAATCTCAGATACCGTTTACCAGAATGTGTCCACATAATAGGCTTTTATTCGGGTGAAGCTTGGCAAAAAGTGATAAGACGTGATTACGGCTCTCGTGAGATTAATCCTGTTTCTTTCTCATATGACTGTTTATTATAGTCTGCAAGAAATAATCACATTGATTAAATAATCAACTGCAAGAAAAATTATTATGGAAAAAAAACATCTGCATATTGCGGCCGGCATCATTAAAAATACCAATGATGAGATTTTTATCACCCAGCGTCATGCTGACTCACATATGGGCGGCTTTTGGGAATTTCCGGGAGGAAAACTTGAACAGGGAGAAATTCCGGAGCAGGCACTCATTCGGGAATTGAAGGAAGAAGTGGGGATCACGGTAACCCATTGTGAATTGGTGGAAACCATCACTCATGAATTTTCTGACAGAAACATCACACTCTATTTTTACCTTGTGGATCAATGGAAAAATGAGCCATTTGGTAAAGAGGGGCAACCTTCCCGTTGGGTTTTGCAAACCGAATTGATCGCTGATGAGTTTCCGCCGGCAAACCGCAGCATAGTGGCTTTGCTGAACAAAAGCGGATCTCATTAAAAAAAACAAATAATTAACGGTAGCGCCGAATACAATCGGCGCTACTTTGATGGTTATTACCGATCTGGTTCTTCGCTCCAGCTATCGTTTTCTGAACTGTCGTCCTGGCTGGCGATTTTCTTTTCTTCACTGGCCCATTCGCCTAAGTCGATTAGTTGGCAACGTTTACTGCAAAATGGGCGATATGGGTTGATTTCTCCCCATATTACCGTTTTAGCGCAAGTCGGGCATGCGACGGTTAATACTTCAGACATCTTTATTTTCTCCTGCTTGATTTGAAGGCTATGTTAACAGCAGGCTAATTCAAAAGACAAATGTGCAGGTACAACACCGTGCTCGCTATCCATCGGCAGAAAGCGGATGGCAAAACGGGTTTTGTGGCCGGATATTTGCGGATAGACCAGCGCATCCAGTACGACATCTAACTTTAATCTCAATAAGTCAGATTCATCAGCATTTCCCTGATAGAAACCGTTATGGCTGATTTTTGGGGAAAATATGGCAGATTGGCGTATTAGCCCCAGGATGCTTTCCAGTGCTTGCTGTAATGGACGCAGGCCGTCCAGCCAAGAGTTGACGGTTTTATCTCTGACAGACTGTGGTAAATGCAGCCACAGGTGTAAAGTGGGCAAGTCAAAACTGCAACATCCTCCCGGGATGCTAAGCCGTTGACGCACGATGCTGATGATACGATCTTCTTTAATGTGCTGGCTGAGACGTGGAGCCTTATTCAAGGCGATGCTCCGTTCCTTGAGTTGCTCTATCAGTATGTGGATCATTGCCGTGTCAACGTCGGGCGAACCGAGCCATTGCTTTAGTTTTGCCTGTTGGCGATCCAGCTCTTTCAATAATTCAGAGCGAACTTCACCGCGTTCCAGTATTTCGATTAATTCGGCAATCGTGCGGAAAAACGCGAGGCAACTCGCCGATGAATCTAGATGCCGCTGTTTTTCCAGTTGTTGCAGTGAAGAATCAATCCTCAACCATGAACGCATTTTTTCATTAAGTGGGTGTTCAAAGATAATAGTGGAGGTTGCATCACTCATTACGATTTTCCTGTCTGACTGATTCTGCTTGTTTCAAATACTGTTGGTGTAATTCGACCACACGGGAGATGATATCCTGCTCATTGTGATGGTTGAATATGACATCGTCCGCTTTTTCCAGCCTTTCATGACGGTTGGCCTGCGCAGCCAGAATGTTCTCGACTTGCTCACGACTCACTCCGTCACGTGTCATTGTTCGGCTGATCTGTACTTCAGGGGGAACATCAACAACTAAAATACGATCTGCCAAATGCATTAAATTATTTTCAATTAACAGAGGAACGACCCAAATGGCATAAGGGGCAGTGACTTGGCTTAGTTGCTGTTGGGTTTCTGTGTGTATCAACGGGTGGAGAAGTGCATTGATCCACTGTTTTTCTGTTGGAACTGCAAAAATTTTTTGGCGCAGAAGGACGCGATTTAGACTGCCATCCGGCAGCAATATGTCAGCACCAAAGTGCTCTGCGATTGTCTGCAATGCGGGGGAGCCCGGAGCAACAACTTCTCTGGCGATAATATCTGCATCAATAAGTGGGACACCAAGGGATGAAAATACATTAGAGATAGTCGTTTTACCGCTACCAATTCCACCTGTGAGTGCAATAATATAACTCATTCTATCCCTTAAAATATTTCTGATAGCATATTTAAATTGTAACTCAAGGGAGTCAGATGGGCTATAAACAAACGGGTATAATTCCTGCTTTTACGATCCCCGAAGAGAGGTAGTGGAACATGTAAATGAACTGTTACGTTAGTATTGTACCTAACTGAAAAACAGGCAGGTACATAGCCAGCAATAATAAACCAACAATCACTGCCATTATCAGCATTAGTACGGGCTCAAGTAATTGAACTAGACTATCAGCAAGGCTGATTGATTGTTCTTGATACCATGCCGCTAGATTCCCCAAAAATAATTCTAATTCTCCTGATTCTTCACCTATCATGACAAACTGCTGACATAATGGTGGAAAGTACATTTCTTTTTTTAAAGCATCACTCATGGGTATGCCTTGCTGAATTTGCCTGTACAGATTTTTTACCCCTGCCATGAATACAGGGTGGTGAGTCGCGTTCAGAGCACATTCCAGCCCTGTCGTCAGTGTTAGACCTGCTTTTTGTGTCATAAACAGAATATGAAATATCTGGTTGGTTTGTTGATAAATCGTGAGTTGCTTAAAAAGAGGGAGTTTCAGAAGGAACATCTTTTCCCTTGTTTGCAGTGTGGGAAATTGATGGCGCAGCCATAGGTAGCTGATTATCAATAGAGAGGTTATTGCCAAAAGCAATACACCGTGATTAATCAGGAAATCAGAGGCTGATAAAACCCACTGCGTTAAGAGAGGCAGTGAGGCATCAAACGAAGAATAAACTTGCTTGAATTCCGGTAGAACAAAAATCAGCATCAGTAAAATGACAAGAATAGTTACAAAGGCTACGATTAAGGGATAACGGTAAGCTTTCTGGATTTTTTTACGTAATATATTTTGTTGTTCCAATCGGTTAATAATCAATTGACAGCAGGTTTCAAGTTGGCCGGTTTCTTCGCCTACCGCGATAAGCTGGCGGAACAGGGGCGAAAATAACCGGGGATAGTGTCCCAGTGTCGTGGAAAATGACTCACCTTGGCTGATTCTTTGAATAATATCCGTTAATACACATCGCCAAAGCATTTGTTTGCATTCCTGCAATAAGAGAGTAAGCCCCTTTAATAGGGTCTTATTTCTGATGTTATGTATTGATTTAAAATGGAAATTTTAATCATGCATCCACATCATATCCACTTTATAACCAAACCTTTAGCAAAAGCCCTTCGATTTTCGAGGGGCTTTCTCATTTATCATTATCAAACGATCAGACAGGTTTCACATCTATACGGTGCCATCCTTGACCAATGGATATCATCTGTAATATTTGTCCATATTTATTGAATAAGTTAATTCCATTAGTAATGATAACAAAACGAAAGTAGAAGGGAGTTATTCTATGAAGTTAGTGAAATGCAAACAATGCAAGGAAGAAGTTTCAGCAAAAGAAAAAATATGCCCTCACTGTGGAGTAAAAGATCCCGGCATAAAAACACAGGATGTTATAGGAGGCTTCATTGTCTTTATTATCATCTGTGCAGTCATATATTATTTTGTCAGTGGAGATAAGAAAGTCCCTTCCACAGGAGAAATTACCGTTAAAGCCGAGGTCAAAGAAACATCTAAGCCATTCAAATACGCAGATATGACGCTGAAAGAGTATCGGAATGAAGCTAAACATGAGAGAGAAAAAATTGTCTCAAACTATAAATCATATAAAAACCTTTATATAACAAATGCTGAAGTAAACAATTTCTATAATTGCCTAAGCGAGATGTCGTATACAAAATCAGATGAGTTAAAATTAGGTGAAGTTTTGGAATGGTGTTATGCAGATTACAGTAAGAACCCATCTTCCTTCGCAAAATACATTAACTTTGATAATTACAAGTCTAAGTTTAGTTCATGGGATGGCTCATACCGTCCACTGACAAAAATCATCAAAGAAAATATGCATGATGAATCTACCTATAAACATCACGATACAACGACGCGGCGGGTACGGTCATCAGATAACAAGCTCTACGCAATAATCAAAACAACATTCAGTGGGACTAATCTTTACGGGGCAATGGTCAAGCAATCTCTCACTGCCAAAGTAGATATTAAAACGGGGGAAATTATAGAGTTAGTGCCTGAACACTAATCCGCCTAAGAATAAGCCCCAGTTTTCTATCTGGGGCTTATTCGTTTTCAATCAGAATCCAAAACCAATTTGTTCATCACCGT
>NZ_JANAIF010000309.1 GCF_024721015.1 Xenorhabdus bovienii | reverse complement strand
AGTCTGAATTTCTTTGCACAATTAGGTGTTCAGGCGCTGGATAAATTAAAATCCACACTGGATGCATTTGTGCAGTTAGGCGTTCAGGCACTGAATAAATTAACCGCACCCCTGGATATATTTTCACAGCTGGGAACTCAGGCGCTGGATAAATTAAAATCCACACTGGATTCATTTGTGCAGTTAGGCGTTCAGGCCCTGAATAAATTAACCGCTCCCCTGGATGTATTTGCGCAGCTGGGAACTCAGACGCTGGATAAATTAAAATCCACACTGGATGCATTTGTGCAGTTGGGAATTCAGGCCCTGAATAAATTAACAGCTCCCCTGGATGTATTTGCTCAGTTAGGACTTAAAGCTTTTGAAGAATTAAAAGCCAGTCTGAATTTCTTTGCTCAATTGGGAATTCAGGCGCTGGATAAATTAAAATCCAGTCTGGATGCATTTGTGCAGTTGGGACTTAAAGCTTTTGAAGAATTAAAAGCCAGTCTGAATTTCTTTGCACAATTAGGGATTCAGGCGCTGGA
>NZ_JANAIF010000308.1 GCF_024721015.1 Xenorhabdus bovienii | reverse complement strand
GGTTCTGTCGCATTAACAGAGAAAGTTTGTGCTGAGGTGGGAATGATGACTCTTTATGCAGTTAATCGATAAAACAGTTCTGCCGGTGACAATGTCTTATCTTCGGGTTGTGAGTATTGCCCTTTACGCCGCATCGAAACGCGCTCTATCCCCGCTAAAATCGTTTGGGTCCGGCGAAACGATTTAAAACCTAACATGGGTCGTATCCGACGTTTGATATTCCGATGATCTTGCTCAATGCGGTTATTGAGAAACTTATCCTGGCGGATTTTTATGGCCTCTCTCCTTTGATTTATCGGTATTCAGCAAGGCGATAGCGGCGGTGTTGGCCCCACTCTTATCGAGGGTGATGATGTCAGGCTCCCCGTGTTGCCGTAGGGCTTTACGGAAGAAACGCAAGGCGGCTGCGGTATCTCGTTTGTCGGTCAATAAAAAATCAATCGTTTTACCGGCCGTATCGACCGCCCGGTAAAGGTATTTCCACTGACCTTTGATTTTGATGTCGGTTTCATCCATGCGCCAGCGACGCCCCACAGGACGTTTATG
>NZ_JANAIF010000307.1 GCF_024721015.1 Xenorhabdus bovienii | reverse complement strand
CGTTATCTGGAAATCAACCGGAGCGAAACCCGCAAAACCACAACACGGCGCAACCCGATGTTTCAGCGCCTGAGAGCCGCCAAATTTCTGAGAATGAGGACGTCGGCAGAGACCGCTATCGTCGGTTTTCAGGGGAAAGCCGCCGCCATTGCCCGGCAACATCAATACGGGCTGGAAGGCAGCATCAACGCCTTGGCACGGACGCGATATCCGCAGCGTGAATTGCTGGGACTCAGCGAGCATGAAAAATTGAAACTGATTGAAATGATTTATCACGACTTGGCGGAGGCATGATGACACTCACAGAACTATACCGATTGTTAACGAATATCGTGCGCGTCGGCACCGTGTCGGCGGTTGACCTGAACACCCAGCGTTGCCGTGTGCAGATAAGCGGCCTGCAAACCGACTGGCTGCGCTGGACAACCCAGCGTGCCGGCACGTCCCGTACATGGTGGGCGCCCAGTCCGGGTGAACAAGTTTTGGTGCTGGCGATAGGGGGTGAACTGACCACCGCGTTTGTCGCCGGCTCGCTCTACTCTGCCGCCCAT
>NZ_JANAIF010000306.1 GCF_024721015.1 Xenorhabdus bovienii | reverse complement strand
CGCCCAACGGAGACTAAACCATGTCAAAAACAGTTATTTTTTCTGAACCACTGAAACTGGCGGACGGCAGTACTATCACCGAAGTGGTCATCACCGAAACCATGCGTCAGGTCGGTGCCCTGCGCGGCCTGAAATTGTTTGATGTGATGACCAGTGATGTGAATTCATTGATCACGTTGTTGCCGAGAGTGACACGCCCACGCCTCAGTGAAGCCGATATCGCCACTATGCCGATTAATGATTTTACGCAACTGGCGGCGGCGATTGCGGATTTTTTAGCGCCCACCTCGCCTGCCAGCGAGACGAACGAACCGGCCGACAGTTAATTCCCTGTCCGGCGGTCGATACTGACGACATCATAGCCGATATTGCCACGGTCTTTCACTGGTCGCCGTCAGAGTGCGATGGCATGACGGTCAGTGAATTATTGAAATGGCACGAACGTGCGGCGACCCGTAACGGAAACGAATCATGACCGATCGTAACTTGAATATTCGGGTTTCACTGAGCGCGGCAAACCGACTTTCAGGCCCCCTTAACGCCGCCAACCG
>NZ_JANAIF010000305.1 GCF_024721015.1 Xenorhabdus bovienii | reverse complement strand
GATTTACCGGGCGGAGCGGGCGTTGCAGCTGATTATCGACCGGTTGCAGCAGTCCGACCTGAAACGGCTGCCGCGGGTGGAGAACCTGCTGTGGTTCTTCCAGAACGCGGCGAAAAAACTGGAAAAACCGCGCCCGGCCGCGAAACCGGTTCAGTCGCCGGTGCAGATGCCGCCGCTGGTCTACCTGTCCCAGTCCGACACCGAGTCGGAAATGCCGCCGCCGTCCCCACCGCCACGGCCTGAGCGCCCGCCGGAAGCGGACAGCCCGCGGGTGCGGGTGCAGTTTCCTGAGCCGCCGCGGGGGTGGAGTGCGTGGCAGGGCTTTGGCCTCGGGGCGTTATTGGGCGTGTTGGTCCTGGTGGGCAGCGGGCTGCTGTTTTACCAACCGCTGCACCAGCAGCTCACGGCTATCACGGCGTCCCCGGCCGGGGCGCGGCTGGCGTGGCTGACCGAGCCCGAACTGGCGGGCTATCAGGGCCAGCTGGACCGGCTGGCCGAGACGCCCCTGCTGGCGACGTGGGACGCGGCCCGCACGCTGACTGACACCGCGGAA
>NZ_JANAIF010000304.1 GCF_024721015.1 Xenorhabdus bovienii | reverse complement strand
TAACCTCAGCTTCGTTTAAAAATAGCGATATCACAATCCCGTAAATTCAAGCTCGGTTTTTTAGGTTGGAATGTATAAGCTATTAAGCCAGCGACGATTTCCAATAAAAAACCGAGCTGACTACGGTGTCTTGAATGCGCTATCTGAGAAATATTTTTGAGCTGATCCACGACCGTTTCTATCAAAAATCGCTTTCTTAACATCAGCTTATCCCAGAGAGATAACGCTTTTGCCTTCATGTTACTACGGACATGAGTGATTAACGTTATTCCTTCTGCTTCCAGTTCATCGCACAAGGCCTGTGACAAATACCCTTTATCGCCATACAAACACCCTGTTAACCCTTGTACCCGTGCTTTGACGGGATGACGATCATCTTTATTTCCTGAGGTCAGCTTAACCGCTAAAAGTTCACCACAATCATTGATAACCAAATGAAGTTTAAAGCCATAAAACCAGCCTGTACTCGTTTTCCCTCGCTGTGCGACGCCCTCAAATACGCGATGACGGGGAATACGGAGGTTGTGACAAACAGCAATTTTGGTTGAATCAATA
>NZ_JANAIF010000303.1 GCF_024721015.1 Xenorhabdus bovienii | reverse complement strand
GGAGACAGTGACCAATTGCTGTCGTTTATCAATACGCACGAAATTACCAAGGCGTTTATTCCCACCGCCTTGATGAATCATTTTGCCACCGAACTGGCCCGCTCAACCCTGCAGGTCATCCATACCGGCGGCGAAGCGCTGAATGCGTTGAATCTACCGCCGGATGTCACGCTGTTTAACCAGTACGGCCCCACCGAAGGCACCGTGTGCGCCACCCAAAACTGGTTGCAGGACGGGGATCGGGCGATCGGTAAGGGAATTGATAATACCCGTCTGTATGTCCTTGATGGTGAGGGTAATCTGTCCCCGATCGGTGCGCCGGGGGAACTGTATATCGGGGGCGCGGGGCTGGCCCGCGGATATTGGAACCGGCCGGCGTTAACCGCCGAGCGTTTTGTGGTGAACCCGT
Source organism: Xenorhabdus bovienii (assembly GCF_024721015.1). Taxonomy (GTDB): domain Bacteria; phylum Pseudomonadota; class Gammaproteobacteria; order Enterobacterales; family Enterobacteriaceae; genus Xenorhabdus; species Xenorhabdus bovienii. Next base: position 157 of record NZ_JANAIF010000303.1, on the reverse strand, counting down.
TTGCCACGGCGGAAGATCAGGCGCGGGGCTACACCCGCCTGTATAAAACCGGTGATTGGGTACGCTGGCGGCCGGACGGTAATCTGGAATATCGGGGGCGCAATGATTTTCAGGTCAAGATCCGTGGCTACCGCATTGAGCTGGGAGAAATCGAAAG
>NZ_JANAIF010000302.1 GCF_024721015.1 Xenorhabdus bovienii | reverse complement strand
CTTATATCTTGATTATCACTTTTACAGAGCGATAATCCCCTGACTGATCATCAGGGATGCTGTTGTGAGTTTGTTATTATTAACCTGAACCTGAAATGTGTCATTCAATGGAGTTCGTAATTCAGAGTAAACCACAACAGCCTCTTCTGTATCGCCTTTAAGATTGAACGGTATCTTGTGCCTCGAGCATCTATTTTATAAGTCTAATCATGGCGATATCTCCTGTGTCTCTGACAAAGAGGATAACCTTATGTCTGATAACATCGTAGTCGGTATTGATATCGCCAAACACAAATTTGATGTCGCCGTTTGGGCAGGCGAAAATCATTACAAAATGAAGCATTTTCCAAATGACCTTAAGGGATTCGACGCCTTCATTAATTGGCTTAAACCCGCCTCAAATTACCATTTTTGCATGGAAGCAACAGGAATTTATGGGGATCCGCTCGCACTTTATCTTTCGGATAAGGGGCTTCTTATCAGTGTTGTCAATCCGGTACAAATCCATGCCTTTGGTAAAGCGGAATTACTCCGCAATAAAACCGATAAAATTGACGCCAAACTGAT
>NZ_JANAIF010000301.1 GCF_024721015.1 Xenorhabdus bovienii | reverse complement strand
ATTTATTATTTATTATTTATTATTTATTATTTATTATTTATTATTTATTATTTATTAAGGGAATGGCATGGATAATTATATATATTTTATAATGAATGGTTGTAAGCAAAAATTAATTTAAGCAGGGTGTTCTACTGATGATTTGACTGGGGGTTAATCTCAAAAAGGTCACAAAAACCAAATTTTTATTTATTCATTTATTCATTTATTCATTTATTCATTTATTCATGATAGATCACGGATAAGAATGTTAATCATCTTCCAGTTATAATAACAAGGCCTATTGATAAGTCATCATCATTGTTAGGTATTGTTATATCTGACAACGAAAAAATGGATTGTATTTTAGATTTTTATAGGACTAATCAATCTTATGGCTGAGCATTATTAGGAAATTTATCAGGATCAGGAAAAATGAGCGGTTTAAATGCTGTGTTATTGTATTTTCCTATTGGGCTATAGTGCTCCCCGCGTTTGAGAGCATCATTTTTGCTAAGTAATCAAGAAAAATTAATTGCAAATTTAGCACCATAACCTTCCAATAGAGTATTTAGCTCATACTCCACGGT
>NZ_JANAIF010000300.1 GCF_024721015.1 Xenorhabdus bovienii | reverse complement strand
ACCAGAGGGTTAATTGATTCTCTGATGGTGGCTGATGCGATGGGTGAGAATCATTTCGCCAATGTCATGATGACTGCCAAGAACTGCCCCAGTGCCGCTAACCTCACTGGCTATGCGAACACAGTTTCAGCCAACTATGAACGCAGACTCATGATTGAGTTAATGGACGAGGCTAAGGAACGCATTCTAAGTGGCACGGTTGAGAACGCGACGGAGTCTATGGACTGGTTTATTTCCCAAGTTGCAGAGGTGCGTAAGCCACGCGATGAGATCCGTCCGCTGCATGTTTCTGAGTTACTGGATGATTACACCGAGGTTTTGGAGAAACGTCTCAAAAATGGCGAGCAATCAGACACGTTGAAGACAGGCATTGAAGAGCTGGATGAGATCACCGGTGGTATAAATCCCGTCGATTTGGTGATTGTTGCTGCTCGCCCCGGCATGGGTAAAACAGAGTTTGCGCTGAAAGTCGCTGAGGGAGTCGCAAACCAGACAATCACAGGAACCAAACAGAAACGCGGCGTACTGATCTTCTCAATGGAAATGGATTCCCAGCAGATTATCGAACG
>NZ_JANAIF010000002.1:139495-152270 GCF_024721015.1 Xenorhabdus bovienii | reverse complement strand
ACCGTGGAGTATGAGCTAAATACTCTATTGGAAGGTTATGGTGCTAAATTTGCAATTAATTTTTCTTGATTACTTACTTGGTATCATCAGGCACCAGAACTCCATAAAAGTATTGGGAGTTTAATTTTTTTTGTCATGGTTATTCGTATTATCTGGCGGTTTATTTCTCCGCCACCAAAACCTCTGACCAGTTACAGTCATTTGACGCGAATCAGTTCCAAACTGGTTCATTTCACGCTCTATCTGGCTCTGTTTGGCATTTTAGGCAGCGGATATCTTATTTCTACGGCTGACGGGCAACCTATCAGTGTTTTTGGATGGTTTGATATCCCTGCCACGCTGTCAGAACAGGGCGTACAGGCAGATACCGCTGGCATTATCCACCTTTATCTCGCTTGGGTTGTTGTGGTGCTCTCCCTGCTGCACACACTTGCTGCATTGAAGCATCATTTTATTGACCGCGATAGTACCTTAAAAAGAATATTTGGCTTCAAACCCTGACTAAAAATAACCTCTGGAGAATCACTATGTTAAAAAAGATGCTAATTGGCCTGACCGCAGGCACTTTATTAATGAGTACAGGCTCTGCAATAGCCGCTAACTATAAAATCGATACGATTGGCCAACACGCCTTTATTGAATTTCGTATCCAACATTTGGGTATGAGCTGGCTTTACGGTAGCTTCAGAAAATTTGACGGAGATTTTGCTTTCGATCCGCAAAACCCAGCAACAGACAAAGTTAATGTCGTTATTAAGACGAGTAGCGTAGACACCAACCATGCCGAGCGCGATAAACACCTGCGCAAGCCTAATTTTTTAAACACGGAAAAATATCCAGAAGCCAAATTTACTTCAACTGAGATCAGCCAAAAGGGAGAGAAATACACAGTTATCGGTGATCTAACATTAAATGGTGTCACCAAACCCGTGACGCTGAATGCCAAATTAATGGGAGAAGGTAAAGATCCGTGGGGGGGATACCGTACGGGTTTTGAAGCTAATGGTAAAATTAAACTGAAGGATTTTGATATTAAGGCTAATTTAGGGCCAAAATCTCAGGAAGTTGAATTGGTTATTTCCGTTGAAGGTGTACGGGAAAAGGCCTGATATCTCTCTGCATTAATACCCTGAATCAGAACTTCCGATCAAGAATAAACCGTCACTGAATATTCCCCACTTAGACATGGAGATGTTCGTGACGGTTTAAATAGCCTCCGTCTTTCAAGTTGCCGCTTTGTTGGCTACGCTCACTCACCCCGGTCACATAGTTAGCTATGCTTCCGAGGATTCCGTCGCGCTGCAACTCGAAATCCATTCGGTATATATACTTTTTCTTCGATTAATGACTCAAGCTGATTCAGCAATCAACTCATTAACATGACGAGTGATCGATTCCAAGGCATTATGAGCATCATAATCTGCCTTGATTCTCTGTGACTGATAATGCCATTCAGGAGAAGAAAGTATCCGAGTCACCGCTTGATATAACTGTTTTTCACTCGGTGTATCCGTATTCAGACTAATACCGCATCGTGACCAGATAACACGGGCGACAGCCTCCAACTTACCATCTCCCGTACCAGCAACCACCAGCGGCACACCGTGACGAATGGCCGCATTAAGAGAACCATACCCACCATTGGTAATGAAAATTGCTGAACGAGGAAGCCAGTGTTCAAAGTTAAGGTATTCCACCACTCTGGCATTGTCAGGGATCTCTTCACCCAACGTTTCGACTGGCCTTCCCGCCGTAATTGCCAGCACACGCACTGGCAGCGTCGCCAATGCACGCAAGGTAGGTAACAGCAATTGGCTGAGATCAACATTCGCCAGCGTTCCCTGTGTGACTAAGACAAGCGGCAGGTTTTCATCTGACCACTCCAACTGGGTTTTATCATCCTGCACTTCGACACCCAGCGCACCGATAAAATCCACCGTTTCCGGTAAATCATCACGAGGAAATTCAAACGATTTGGTTGCCAATTGCAGGAAACGGTCGGCTCGACTCAGAACGACATCATTGTGATCTTGTGTCAGAGGAGGAGATGCCACTTCCAACAGTGCTGTGTTGAATGCATCCCGTACCTGTCCAATCAACTGACCCGTTTCCTCATCCACCAATTGCTCACGCATCAAATCAGCAGGCAACAATTCAGGAGGAATACGCGGTCCCCAGAAGATGGTATCCCGAGTCGACCATGACAACGGTGTCACCCCAATCGCAATAACAGGAATACGATCATGGGCAGGTTTCTGTAACAGTGGCAGTACCGCATAGAACGTATTGTCCACAATCAGCAAATCAGCGCCTTCAACTAACTGTTCCAACTGACGATACAGCACGGGTATAGGGCCAGCAAAAAATTGCTTAAGGGCATGTGTCATCTGATGATTTCCGGGAGGATGCTGCCCTCTCTCAGGAAATTTCTCTTCCAGATTACGGTAATCAACATCGACCTGCTGATCAAAGGCGACGAAACTTGCTCCTAACGCTTCCGCCTGCTGCCGAAAAATAGAGCCAGTGAATATTGTCGCTTCGTGCCCCTGCCCTATCAAATGCTTGGCAATGGAACAAATGGGAAAAACATGACCTGGAGTTGCAATCGCAGCCAAAACAATACGAGCCATTAATCAAACCTCCTTCAACTCAACTTCAGCTACACCAGAATCTGAATTGGAAATAGTCCGGAAACTGAGATTCTCACAAACTGGTGTTCCATGAACATGCACCCGCTGGAGATGTCGGGGAGAATGAGTAATAAACGCTTCCCTACCATGCAGCAAAGTAAAATTATCACTAATGACTAAATCACCGGACTGCCATTGATGAGCATAGAAATAACGCGGGTCATACAATCTGCCATGCAGATTTCTTTCAAATTCTTTTTGCTGTTCAACTGACAACCCATGGATCGTCAATAAATGATGGTCAGCATATTTATCATCTTTTCCTGTCATGGGTTCGTTATAACGCATCACCCATTTTTTACCATCAGGATGAAGACAAATCAGCGGTGAAACCACCTCCCCACCATAATGCGTCACTCTGCTTGTACGGTAAGTTATCAGGGTGTTTTTCCATTCATGACGCTCATCATCACTGGCATCAACAATCAATTGCTCAGTATCAACAAACGTGGTCCGCCCTCCCTGACTTGCCTCAGGTGCAGAGACGCAGTGAAATATCTGAAACTCCGGAATTGTCGGCTTATACATGCCATCCCAATGTAATGGCACATGGGTACTGTCCAAAACATGGTCTGAAGGATCAGGGCGCTCCATGACATCCAATATGGCGCCAAACGGCCACATCATTATTTCTCCCCAACGGCTAGTGTATTCCGTCAACTTTTCCGGATCCGTAAAACCAGAAGAAAAGCCGCGTAATACAACCAGCTTGTGGGTACGTGCCAGTTCGCGCAGGGTATCAACAGACAGCGCAGTGATGTCCTGCTCAGAGGTATTGGGCGTAATCAGAAGCCCAAAAGGCATGATCGGTTCAATACAACAATCCAGTTCATCTATATTCATAATGCCCTCTCTCAAAAATCGGTATAACGGCGAATGCCTTTCAGACAACCTTATTACTGTTCCTGCGAAGCGACAGCCAATGGTGCTACCTGCTGATTTTGCTCAGATACGGCTTCAATCATGTAATGGCTGGGGACACCACGGATCTCGACCAATTTTCCCTGCATCTTTTTCACTTCATCACTTTTCATCAGCACAAATTGACCGTTAATATTGGCTGCGACACCATGCCACGGCGTAAGCCAATCATCCCGGGTAGGCATCATATGAATACCGATTTTAATACTGTCAACGGGCTGCGGATGGATAGAAAGGCGAATAGCCAGTGGAAACTGTTCAGCCAGCAGATTTCCCCAAGCCCAACTACGCTGGATAACACCAGCCGCTCGCTGACGCGCATCTTTCTGCAAGGCAGTTTTCGAGCCGTCATATCCCGGCAACAGACTATCTTCATAGAGAAAACGAGTAATCGCCCGATAGAGCTGAAGCCCTTCTTCACTCTCTTTAAGCGTGGCCTTAATTTCTTCTACCGAAGAAGCATAGCCATTCACCAGCAACTCACGCAGTTGATCATAATTGCTGGTATATTGGGTTAGTGACTCGACGTTGCCGAGATTAAAAACTGAAAGATTGGTTGCGCCCAGTTCATGCAGCAACTTTTCAATTTCCAATTGATAATGGGTAATGGTTTCATCGTCGACATGGATAAGATCACTGAATACATGCCCATCAGAACAAATAACAATATTTGCACCTGGTGGATAATAAAGTTGAATGCGCTGACACAGAGAATTCAGAAAAATCAGTGATAATTTTTCTGCCATATCAGGCATAGTACCCAGTACTTTGCGGGGGTTTGGCGATTTTGTCGGAAACGCAGGAAGAATACATTCAACAGCTTTACCCTGTTCAACAAACGCACGAATGCGTGGTAGCTGAACTTCAGAGACTTTCTGTTCTTCATATTCAATCGTATGTTCAGATTCTGAGAAACGGCGTCTATATTGCAACAATTCATGTAAAATTTTGCTCGACACCTTTTCTACGTCAAGATGTTCCATATTTTTTTCCTAATTTATTACACCCACTTCACTACCAACAATGCCTATTTGCAGATTGTAAAGACTCCATAAATCAAATGTTCACTGTTATACTCTTAATATATAATTCAATAAAAATCCCACAATAGAAAAGAAGGAAATATCAAAAAATTATAAGGTATAACCAACCTAATATATAAATTAAGCTGAACATATTGAGAGCCTTGACTTTACATCTTTAATAGCCTATTACTTTTTCAAGTCATTCATCTGGCATAAGAAGCCAGTCTTGATGAGTTCTTGATAACTCATTGATAAAACAGATAATAAAATCACATATTCAATTCACCACAATATATATCATTAAATATTTAACATAAAACCCACAACAACATCACGTATATTACACAAATAACAATATATATTGCATATATCTTATTTTATTACACGTGTTATATCTTCATAAGAATTCTGCCGATAAATATATAACATCACAAACATCTAAAATAACTAAAAAATTTAATAAATTAATTCAATTTTTTTGATTTTATGACATAAATTAAATCTAATACTCTTTAAATACATTTTTTCAACATAAAAACGTTTTTAAGAGCTATATTATTTATACCATTAATATTGTTTATTACATGAGAATAGAAATGATGCATAGCGAATATCCTGAATTAACAGAAGAAAATAACGCAATAATCCCCACTCTAAAGAACAAACCCCTTAAATCACGTTCCATTATTATCACTGAAGAAATCAATCAGCAACTGGCTGAAAAGTGATATCTCAACTTTTGATTCTGCAAGAAGTCAACACGGATCCGATAAAAATCTTCATTAACAGTCAAGGTGGACACGTTGAAGCCGGCGATACACTGCATGACATGATCAAATTTATTAAACCGGAGGTCATAATGATTGGCACTGGTTGGGTTACCAGTGCCGGCATCACCATTATTGCCTTTTCATTTACTCAGGCTTTCGTTTTCTCTAACGTCCAAACAAAATCCTGTACCCTGACAGGCTCAAAACCGAATTTTTCATAAAGCCCACCCGCCGAAGAGGTCACCAACATAACCCGTTTCACATGAGAAATAATAGGATGCTGTAAAACACATTCCATCAACCAACGCCCCAGTCCTCTCTTCTGATAGTCCGGCACAATAAAGACATCGCAAAGATAAGCGAACGTTGAAAAATCTGTAATTAATCGCGCGAAACCAATTTCTTTATCACAATGAAACAAGGCAAAACATAAGCTATGCTCTATCCCTGTTCTGACTTTCTCAAGCGTAATCCCACGCGCCCAATATAATTGGGTAAGATTATTATGAACAAAATGAATATCAAATTTCGTTTTATCCGTGGTGACCCAGTATTCACCTTGTTCCCACGTTATATTTTGCTCCATCATTTTTCCTTTTAAAAAAGCGTCAGCCGTAGAAAAATTTACCATAAATATGATAAAAAAAGCCACGCAATCGCATGGCTGTTCAAAATGACAAGATATCAATCTTTCTGCAATAACGTACGGTATATCAAGCCACCGATAGCACCACCAATTAATGGGATCAGCCAGAACAGCCAAAGTTGATCCAACGCCCATGTGCCTTGAAAAACAGCAACTGCCGTACTTCTTGCCGGGTTAACCGACGTATTTGTCACAGGGATACTGATTAAATGGATAAGTGTCAATGCCAAACCAATGGCCAGTGGCGCAAACCCGACTGATGCATTTTTATCGGTTGTACCGAGGATCACAATCAGGAAAAATGCGGTTAATACCAACTCAATGATGATGGCAGCCTGTAATGAAAAACCGCCAGGAGAATGTTCACCATAACCATTGGATGCGAAACCACTTGCCGTTGCATCAAAACCACTTTTACCGCTGGCAATAAGATAAAGTACGGCTGCGGCAGCAATTCCCCCAATCACTTGAGCAATAATATAAGGAATAACTTCTTTTGCTGAAATACGTCCCCCAGCAAATAACCCCAATGTGACAGCCGGATTAAAGTGCCCTCCTGAAATATGCCCTACGGCATAGGCCATCGTCACTACCGTTAAACCAAAAGCCAGAGATACTCCCACAAAACCAATCCCCAGCTGTGGAAATGCGGCGGCTAAAACAGCACTGCCACATCCGCCAAACACCAACCAAAAAGTACCCAAAAACTCTGCCGATAATTTTTTGAACATTCTATGATTCCTCAATGATATTTGCATGAATGCAAAAGAATCCAAACAAAGTTTAGTTAGTATTTTTAAATATATGCAAGGAACCGCAGGCAGAAAATAAAGGACTGACGAATATCACAGATGATGATTTAAGAATTATCTTATTTGGAACGGTTTTATTGTCAACTTGATGAAAATTAATGTTAGAAAATAACCATTATCCGTTAAAGATAAATTAACCGAAAACTTTATGACGATAATATAATAAACATAACAACCTGAGTTAAATATTCATAAAACTCAGGTTGTTGATTTACCTAATCAATAATTTATTTGATTACTGCATTATCGACATCATCCAATGCCTGCCAAATACGATATTTGACTGTCATTGATTTTGGCGTATATACCACGATAGGTAATTTGCTGTTATAGCGTATAAGCGCATCTTTGCCTAACTGCACTTGAACAAAGCGTACGGTTTCTTTTTGTCCTGAACAACCCATGTGGGTTGACGCTGGGCCGGTGACATTATTCAATACATAATAATCGTATCCCCACCCCTCCAAGGTTTTTGTTTCAAGTTGCCCACCAAACCAGTGATGATTGCAGTCTACTTTTATATCCTTGCCAATCATCAGTTCAACCATGTAATCGCCTTCATCCTCTTCTGGCGCAAGGTCAATGACATTGCGTACCATTCCCTCTGAAGCTTTAGGATAAGGAGCGACATCTTCAAGTTTCTTATCAGCCTGAGCAAAAGTAGAAACCGAAACCATCATAGCGGCTAAAGGAAGTAGATACTTTTTCATTTATCACCTCTTGATATATTTAACAACGGAATTGAATCATAACATGTACAACGGTAGGAATAAGTTATGTTTTTTTGGCAAGAGACTGATTTTTACCACTATTATTTAAATGAGAAATTTATTCATTTAGATATATGATAAATTATTATTAACAATCAAAAAGATATAAAGTTGTTACCCGATCTTTTTTATGTGATATCTCTCAAATCTGATCTTACAATGGGCTGCTACACTCATATTGAGCGGTAGTAAATTTCGTCTAGGAGGTCCTATGTTTCCAGAATATCGTGATTTAGTGTCCAGTCTGAAAGAATCTAATCCCCGTTTCCAATCCCTGTTTGAAAAACATAACCGACTTAACCACGAGATATCACATCTTGAAGGCCCAAATGGAACCGGCTATAGCGATAAAGTTGTGCGCCTGAAAAAAGAAAAACTACACATCAAGGATGAGATGCAAAGGATCTTACAGGCAGAGTCCCAAAAATAACCCTGTCATAGACTTTGACGCCTGCTTCTCTGACAAGCAGGCGTTACATGAGGATTGTCATTTCACTCGCCGTTCTCTGGCCTCAATGCCGTTTAAGGTTCTCTATTCGAGAACAAAACACAGTCCATTATCCATAAAAAAGCCACCATTACGGTGGCAAAAACTGGAGCAATGTCCTTTTTCATTATTTATTGTGCGTCAGCTTTCTGACATGGCGCAGCAGCTTTCTGACGAGGTTGTCTCTTCGTTTTCGCCCTTGGATGTGGCGTGACATTCTCGACGCCACCTGGCTTAGCAATAAAACGCACAAACGTTTCATGACTGACGAACGTTGCTCCACAGTTGATGTTCTGACATTGGTTATAACGCTCCTTTGTCTGGCTTGAGTGCTCGAAGCTGCTACGAGTATGCGCTGACTGACCACACAGAGGACACTTAATCATATTGTTCACCTTTCTTGAAATAACTGTCTCGAAATAACACCATCTCGTCTGGTGAACAATATACCAAAGATCTCATATTGAGATCAATCTTTTATTTCGACATCCTCAGTTTTGATTTCAAAATCATCAATTTTAAGTTCGAGATCCAACGATGTTGTAAAGCCACTGTCATTAAGATTGTGGGTGACTTTGATGATTGTCCAGCTAGTCCCATTAATTTCCGGCTTAAATCCTTCAATATGAACGGGTGTTTCAGGGTAAATGTCAGCGCGTCCCTTTGCTAAGGCGATAGAAAACCCCGCTGCCCCCCGCTGCATCTTTTCCCAAACAGCTTTGGCAGCACGTTCCGCATTTTCCTTGTTAGAATATACACGGGAGAGTGTCAGAACATTTTCCTCAGCTCCCACCAGATAGTTTTCGGACTTTTTCTGTACCTTTGTTGTTTGATGATGCTCAGTCGTTGATTTGCTCTGCTTCTCAGAAGATAGATTTCCCCCAATATCGGTGTTCTTTTCTCTATCGATATTTCTGTTATCTCTGTTTTTTCTTTTACTTTCTTTTTGTCCCTTTTTAATGTAATCGGGCTTATCCTTTACTTTTGTTTTGTGACTTTTCTTCGTCAAATCGACGCCTTTTTTCTTCTCCAGATTGACCACACCAGTCTTAGCAGGTTTAGCGGAGATTACTTCACGAGGAGACTCAATTTTACGATCTTTTTCCTTTTTAAAGGTTGAGGATTCTTTTTTCTGGGCAGAATATTTCTCTTTTGGGATAAGATTTTTATCTTCTTGAACAGGAATTTCATCTTTTTGGACAGGGTTTTTGTCTTTTTTAGCGTTTCCCTTGCCCGATGATTTGTTATCGCTGCTTCCATATTCAATAATAATTTCAACTTTCCCGCTCTTTGATTCTACCCGCTTCAATTTAACCGTCTGCTTAGTGGTTGTTCGTGTATCCTGCCATTGGGCAACGACACCGGTATAGGCTTCACGGTCAGACAGAGAAAATCGATGACTATCTCCTGATTCACGAGTAATCAGCACAGGCAGAATATTCTCACCACTCCCGGTCTTATTTTGTCCTTGGCGGATAAACAACAACTCCCCATTTTTGACCGAAGCAATCGCCCCTTCCTGCTTTGCCACCCGTGTCAAAAAGCTCACGTCAGATTCATTGGTCTGATCGATGTGCATAGAGATACCCTTCAATTCCTCGCTGATTTTAAATGTCAGTTGGTTTCTCGCAGCAATCGTACTCACAATGCTCTCTAAAGTGTGTTCATGGTAAGACTCTTCGCGTTTAACATTCAGATCACCTCGAAAATCAGCACTGCGGGCACGAATTGTCAGCCGATCAGGCGCACCGGTATGTTCAATTTCATCAACGACAAATTTTCCCTTTGGGGTTAAGGAGTCGCCATGCCACCCCAATTCCAATTCTAGAATATCGCCTCGGGAAGGAAATATAAGTTTTCCATCCGCATCATCCAACTCAATATCGAGCTGGTCTGATTCCAAACCGCGGTTATCCGTCAGCGTTAAAGACATTAAACGCGATTGGATTTTCCCTGTAATATCCTTCTTATTAGTTTCCAACCGAAAAGCTGGCGCACCTTCTTTACCAGTGACCAAATCAAATTGGGGAATCCAATCTGTGTTTGGTATCCTCTGTTTAAGATCTAGCATTAGGATGCTCCTTAATTTCACCTATGGCCTTTCTCGTAAGACCAGAAGGCTTATCCAGTGATTTAGGTGGTTTGCCTTTTATATCAGATAATTGATCCTGCAAATCACCCAACATTTCAAACAAATTGTTATCAACGCGCCGTAAGGTCAGTGTAAAACTGATTTTTCTGGCCGCTCCGCCCGACATAAATTCCGTTTTTGTCTCATCAATGCTTTCGATAACGAACATTCCATAAATTGCGCCACTTCCATCAATGAAAGACCATGCCTTACCGCTGTCTGCCATCAATTTCAATGCAAACAGTGAAAGAGAACCGCCTGTCAGTTCAGGATAAAGTTCCCCCGATAGCGTGATCGTATCATTATCTGAACCAATAAATTGCCATGCAGGCCGTGCTCCCACACGGCTATTGAAGGCATGTCTCCAACTTTGTTTATATTGGAAACTTTGGTATGGCGTTGTTTTCAACATAAAAACAAATAAACCAAGTGCAGCCATCATGAGAAATCTTCTCCTCTATCAGAAAGTGAGCTACGCATACGGGCTTGCTGCATACGTTCCCGTTGTTCCAATTCCTGCCTGACCACACGGGCAATATCCTGCGCGGACTGTCCCTGAGCGCCATAGACATAGATGTTATATTGTGGTGCCCCGCTAGACTGCGGTGGCAGGCTTCGTTCCTTCTTCGTCTGAACAGCCTCATAAGTGTGAGCAGGCAGACTTTGCGCATGCAACGGTGCATCCTGTGCGGCAATAGGCAAAGACATTGAACTAACGGCAAATCCCACAGCAGCGAGTTTTGCCGTATTTTTCCGGCTGGTTACATTGGCTGGGCCGCTAATAATTTCAGGGCCACGCTCCCCCACAATGCCGAATTTTCCGGCTGAAATAGATCCGCCTGTATCATGTTTAGTAACTTGTGCTGCTTGTTGCGTAGTTTCGCTATTAGTTATTTCCTTTGATGCTTTTACAGCTACTTCCTTTTTATCATCACCTGACCACCACGATTTGAATATGTCAGTAATAGAGGAAACTTTACCCTTCAAAGCTTCCCATTTTTCTTGAATACCCGTTAACAAGCTATCGATCATATCCGAACCCGCTTTCTTTAATTTCTCTGGAATAGCTTGAACATCACTAACAATTTCATTCCATCTATCTGAAATTGATTTTTTGATGCTTTCCCAGATTTCCAAAGTATTCTGTTTAACGGATTCCCAAGCACCACTGATTTGGGCTTTGATATTTTCCCAAGTGGCAAGAACGCTTTGTTTAATAGATTCCCATTTCTCACTTAATAAGGCTTTAATCGCTTCCCAAACTTCTGAAGCGCTTTGTTTAATGGCATCCCAGTTTTGGTAAATAATGCCGATCAGTCCCCCATTCATGAAAAAGTTCTTGATACCTTCCCATGCAGCACTGACTGTGTCTTTAATTCCCTGCCATGCATTGCTACAGACATTTTTGATGCTTTCCCACAAGGCTGTGAATTTTGGCCCCAACGTTCCCCAATTCTGCCAAATATAAATAGCAGCCATTGCGATAACACCAATAATGGCAAGAATCGGGTTCGCCATCATAGCCCGACCAATGAACATTATTGATTTTCCTAATACACGGAAAGTACTACTTAAAAAAGACAGGCCTTTTACACCAACATTTGCCAGAATATTTATACCATTACCCAAAACACCAAAAACTTTTTGACCAATATTCCCTAATATTCCCAGGCCTTTTCTTTGGTTTCCAAAAGTATCTTGACCTCCTTTGTTAGATAGCAAATCAGCACCATCATTAAGTGAGCCAAAAACTTTGTTTCCGGTTTTACCAAAAAAATCCATGGCGGCTCTTAGCGCTTCTAAAGCCTCAGTTCCCAATTGTGCGAATACCTTCAAGCCATCTCTTAAATTCTCCATAGCCTGAATACCCACCTGCGCAAATTTATTCAGATTGGCTCTTAATTCTTCCAAAGCCTGAACACCAACCTGAGTAAATATATCCAGACTGGATTTCAATTTATCCAGCGCCTGAACGCCCAGCTGAGCAAAAAAACTGAGGCTGGCTTTTAACTCTTCCAAAGCCTGCATACCCAATTTAGCAAATACATCCAGGGGAGCTGTTAATTTATCCAGTGCCTGAACACCCAACTGCACAAATGCATCCAGTGTGGATTTTAATTTATCCAACGCCTGAGTTCCCAGCTGCGCAAATACATCCAGGGGTGCGGTTAATTTATTCAGTGCCTGAGTTCCCAACTGCACAAATGAATCCAGTGTGGATTTTAATTTATCCAGCGCCTGAGTTCCCAGCTGCGCAAATACATCCAGGGGTGCGGTTAATTTATTCAGTGCCTGAACACCCAACTGCACAAATGAATCCAGTGTGGATTTTAATTTATCCAGCGCCTGAATCCCTAATTGTGCAAAGAAATTCAGACTGGCTTTTAATTCTTCAAAAGCTTTAAGTCCCAACTGTACAAATGCATCCAGACTGGATTTTAATTTATCCAGCGCCTGAATCCCTAATTGTGCAAAGAAATTCAGACTGGCTTTTAATTCTTCAAAAGCTTTAAGTCCCAACTG
>NZ_JANAIF010000002.1:0-139395 GCF_024721015.1 Xenorhabdus bovienii | reverse complement strand
AACTGCACAAATGCATCCAGTGTGGATTTTAATTTATCCAGCGCCTGAACACCTAATTGTGCAAAGAAATTCAGACTGGCTTTTAATTCTTCAAAAGCTTTAAGTCCCAACTGTACAAATGCATCCAGACTGGATTTTAATTTATCCAGCGCCTGAGTTCCCAGCTGCGCAAATATATCTAGGGGTGCGGTTAATTTATTCAGAGCCTGAACGCCCAACTGCACAAATGCATCCAGTGTGGATTTTAATTTATCCAGCGCCTGAACACCTAATTGTGCAAAGAAATTCAGACTGGCTTTTAATTCTTCAAAAGCTTTAAGCCCCAACTGTGCAAATGCATCCAGACTGGATTTTAATTTATCCAGTGCCTGGATTCCTAACTGTGCAAATAAATTCAAACTAACTCTTAAAGACACCAAAGCCTGAATTCCCAACTGCGCAAAAATATTCAGACTAACTTTTAAAGATACAAAAGCCTGAATACCCAACTGCGTAAATATATTCAAACTGACTCTTAAAGAGTCGAATGTTTTTATACCAACATTTCCAAATAGTTGTATATAACCAACCAAAGTTTGAAATACTACTTTTACTGCACCAGTAGTTACATTCAAAACCGCATTAATTTTATTCAGAATACTAAATAAAATTGTTATCTTTGGATTGATATTAATGACCAACTTATCTAACAATGTAAAATTGTTAGTCATATTCCCCATTACACCAAGATTAAATTCGCTTTTTTTACTGGATGAATTTTCCTGTTTGATAATCTGGGTAGTTTGAATAATATTAGCTGATTGACTGGCAGCACTAACCTGCATCGTTCTTGTCGAATTCTGCCGCGCAGATAAAGATTGTTTAATTGTTTGATTATAAGCTTTAAGATCGGTGCGTATACGCGCAGTTTCCTGCGCATAACCCACGATAGGCTTTAAGCTCTCAACGGTCTTAGTGAGTTTTTTGAACTGGTTATGAATTTTATCGACTGAATTTTCCAGCTTTTTATGATGCCGTTGAAAAGATTTAAAGGAACCGGTCAGCTTTCCAACGGTACTCAGCACCTTGTTTAGCTGTGACTGTATATTACTCATTTTCTGCACCACTTCTTAAAATGGCCCGATGTCGCCAATCCAACAGTTCCGACAATGACATTTCATCTGTCACTGCCGGTGACCAGTGAAAAACGGTGGCGATATCCGCCACCAATTCATCAACGGTTAATTGTTCTGGGAATCGGACTTGACCGACTTCGGCAACAAAAAATTGACCACCTCCACACTGAGATTAATCAGATCACCAGGTGACATCATCATTAGGTCATTTTTGGTCAATACAGGAGTGGTAACACGCGGCAGGACAAGCAGCATAGAATCCACATCCATTTCCAGCAGCGCCTGTAAACGTGCACCGCGCAACGCACCACTGGTAGGTTTGCGTACCATCACTTCCGTGATTTCGCCGTTACCTCGCGCCAATGGAGCTTCCAATTCGATGGTGCGCAGATCGTCATTTTGAGTGTTCAGTGTTTCTGTCATGGTTCAACCTTGTTTATCCGATTAAAAACCTGTCCCAGCAGGCATGGTTCAAACTCCGATGAGACAGGAAATAAGTTTTAAAAAATCTAATTGCTAAAAAAGCGATTAAAAAAGACCGATATTGCGGCGATGCTGCTCCAGACGATCTTCTCCGCCCACTTTCTCAACCATGTTGATGGTGTCGATTTCAATCAGCTCTTCACCATCCCATGTCAGTTTGAAATAAGTGTTTTTCGCGGTGATTTTGGTCTGAGAGTTATCACCTTGTTTATAAGTGCCGTGATCGAACTCCTGGAAACGGCCACGCATCACAACTTCAACCGCAACCACATCACCGGTATCTTCGCGCTCAAAAGAGCCAGCAAAGCGCAACATAACGCCATCTGCTGTCGCAATGCCCCACTGCTTATACAGTTGAGATTCAATACCGCCCAGAGTGAATTCCGCATCCAATGCACCTTCATCCAGACCCAGATCCACCATTGCGCTGCCGTTCATGCCGGCGCCACGATAAGCTTCCAGCTTGCGGCTTAACTTAGGAAGAGTCAGTTCTTCCACGATCCCCTGATAGTTGTTGCCATCATTGAACAAATTCAGGTATTTAAGTTTGCGAGGTAATGCCATCAGTTAGCCCCTTATTTATTGATACTTTTAGCGAAATTCATCAGGTAACTATCTGTAATGCGCTGGCGTAACATCATGTTTTCCAGTGGCGGTACAGGTGTATAGTCGTAATCGATGGTCAGTTTGCCTGCTTTCAGCGTGTCTTTGTCGTTGGCTTTTTCGTCATACCAGCAACGGCCATCGATGATGTAACCACCAGATTTCAGTTCGCGAAACTTGGCATTAATACCTTCGATAATGTCGCGTACCAGTGATGGTGTCAGTGGTTTGTCGATTGCCCACATATGTGCGTCAGCCATGGTGTCAGCCAGAACTTGAGCGGTACGGGTGTAGCTTTCGAACTGGAACAGTGCGTCATCAGAGCAAGTACGGGAGCCCCAGAAACGGAAGCCGTTTTTGCGGATCAGCGTAGTGATGCCACTCTTGTTCAACAGATCAGCGTCAGTTGCGGTATCTTGCAGATCCCAGAAGACGTCAGCAGACAGACCGGTTACACCGTTAACACCCACGTTAGACAGTGTTTTGTGCCAGCCAGTTTCCTCGTCGATTTTGGCACGCAGGCCCAGAGCACGAGCGGTTGCATAAGCGATAGACTCGCTATTGGAAACAGTATCCCAGCTCAAGAAATCCGGCCAAATCAGCATCAGCTCACGCTGATTGAAATTGTCGCGGTATTTGATGACTTCAGAGATATTTTTGCTGCCATAAGCGCTGACATAAGCCATTGCTTTCAGTTTCTGGGCAACGCTGGCCAGTTCAATCGCAACTGCTTTTGAATCCAGACCCGGAACACCCAGAATGCGGGGCTTAACACCGAGCTGGCTTTGCGCCGCCAACAGTGCCTGCATACCCGTTTTCTTACCTGCATCAGTGACACCACCGATGATGTTAGAAACGGTTACTTCTTCAGATTCGCCCTCAGCCACACGAACAACGACGGTGACAGGCTGAGCCTGATCAGCAATCGCTTTCAGTGATGAGTACAAAGTTCCCTTTTTCCCTGCTTTGCCACTGGCGCTCATAACGTCAGTAATCAAAACTGGAGTGTTTAATGGAAATGTTTTTTCGTCTGCGTCAGGACCAGTACAAACCATACCCACGATAGCTGTGCTAACTGTGGTGATGGTGCGAGTACCTTCATTAATTTCCTGTACACGGACACCGTGATGATAATCTTGTGCCATTTTAGCGTTCTCCTGTTAAGGTGTGCCGCTATATTGACGGATTGGGTGGGGGAAATCATTCGATGGGAAATGTGTGGTGTGGGGTACAAAGTGGAGTTGGTATTTTTGTTATTAATCAATTTGTTAAATTTAAAATTTAATTATTTTTTGGAATAGAGGAAGAAAGTCTATATTTCCGGGAGGGAATTCTTTTTTGGTCAAATTAAAACCAATACAGGTGCATTATTTGAGCTTCTTTGTACGAGTTTTATTCTTTCAAGTGTCATTTAGGTTAGCTTGGACTTTTGGTTATTTTTTGACAGGTAAAAATGGCCTGTTTTTGCCGTTTATTTGTAGTTTTTAAGGTTCGGGGAATTAGATCTTGGCTAGATCGTAAAGATCAATGAGTTCTGGAAAACCTCCGGAGCTCTCGAAACTCGAAGGTGTTAATCCCTTCGAAGGTCAAAAATACCCAACGTGCCATAGGTGATTGTGTTTCCCGCCTCTTCATATCTGGGTAGAACGGCATTTTTTGTTTAAGCCCGGTGCGGATTTTATGCCCCAATGCCGCATATACCATTAAACAGCCAGTCATCACCATCAATAACGCTTCTATCCGCTCTAGCCTTTTCAAGAAAATCGATGACTACGGGAATGCAGCTGTACCAACATAATCTGCTGAATATATTTTGAAAACTCTATGAGTCTATTTATTCCTTAATTTTGTGTGGAATGACAGATATAGTTCTCTAGAAAACAAAAAGGCCACGCAGGAACGCAGCCTTGAAATCAGGAAGTAGACTTGAATAAATTAATAATCACGCCAAGTTAAGTAAAAACGCTTGGTTTGACCTTTTTGTTTTAATATTTCGCCTAATTTTTTTGCTTCAATATTATGTTCATAATAACTAAAAATGTCTGGAATACCGGAAGCAAGAATACTTGAAGGTTTACCAAAACTATAAGTTACACCATCAACCATTACATCAAGGCCTTTTTTAAATAGTTCCCTCATTCTCTGATTACTCTCTTCATTTTCACCAGACTCATCAGATGAGTCTGGTTGAATCGATGCTGCCATAAAAAGAACCTTATCATCTTCAGGAATCCACATGAATGCGCCAATTTTCACAATATCTGTATTATTTTCTATTATATTTAAGGTACCAAAACTATTCCCATAAGCTTCATATCCCCAACCTTTAACTCCACCAACCCTCCTGCGGCTGTCTAATTCAAGATCAAAAACTAACATAGAATTCTCTAGATTTGTTTTTTTCATAAAGTCCCAATCACATGCCATCAAATCTTGAGGTGTCGGCAACCAAGGCATCCATTGATCGTATTTATCATTTTTCTCAATATAAATTTCATCATTATTTGATTGAGAAGGTATAAGACGTACATACTCAGTGGGAGAGTTCCAATTTTTACGATATAACTTGTTTCCAAAATATACCTGAATAACTGCCCAAGGAAAAGAACCGACTGGAGCAGTTATCGTATCAATATTAACCTTAATTCTGTATTGATCAGGATTAATACTATAATTATATTCGGATTTTTTATTTTCTTGCTTATTAAGATCAGACATTATTTAACTCCATTTTTATTATTTATAAATCAGTTTAATAGATAAATATTTACTTATTAGTTACAAGTTGACTTTATCAAATTTAATTGTCAGTTTTAACTAATCATTCTTGCATTGAAAACATTACAATTGTTGCGTGTATTTAATCTATTGAAAGCTATGATTGCAAATAACTTTACGATTAAGGTTGTAAAGAAATTTATATGTTCTCAACTGCATTAGATGCAATACAATGAAATTAATAATACACACTTTGAATACGTGCCTAGAATTACCTATTATTCGTCACCAAAAAAAGAATAGTATTTTTTTAAGGCATCTTGATCGGCAATAGAAACTCTAGCTTTCTGACGTTTTATCAAAAGGGACTGATACTCTTCGTTAGTAATCGAAGGTTCAATATCCAGACTTAATTGATCGCGATGCCTAGTTACAAGCCAATCTGTCGATTTTAAGTATAAAAGATTATCCCGATCCAACTCTGATTGAGATTTTATAAAATCACAATCAGCTATATTATAACCAAGTGATTTTAATTCACTTTCAGCCGTTTCTGGATTAAAGATACCAATAATCTCATTATTAAATTTATTAATTACTTTCATGATTAACTCTCAGGATTTCCAGGGGTAAACACAGGCGAACCACCAGTTTCACCGGCAGCTACAGTCATAGTTTTACCTGCCATTGGTGCATATAAATAGGGAAGAGCCAAATAAATCTCACAATCCTCATCATCAGGTAAACCAAAGTTCATAACATTACCCGCTAATGAAGTTACTTGAGAGATATTTATTACTTTGTTTACTAATAACCAGCCATCTTTAGCAGCATCTGTCTCCGTTTTTTCAATGACATCATCACCGAGATATCTATAATTTTCGCTATGATATCCACTATCTACCCCCATACCTAATTTGCCTTTTACTATTTTCACCCAAAAACGAAGACCTAATTGCGAGAAAACACCAAAAGTCTCTACTGGTACTCTAAAAAATTGATGTCCAGTAGATGCTGTAGAAGTTATTTTCAAAATATTCCCTGAATCTATTCCACCCCATCCTCCAGCTAAACCCCCACGACCCATACGATCACCTAAATTATATCGCCCATACCAATACGGCTTTCCTTCGCCAGCAGACTCTGGATCCGGAGCCACATTGGAGGGTGCGATTTCTGTATAGCAACCTTCAAAACCTTTAGTCCAAGGATGTACTGCTTTTATAGTACAACCCACTGCTGTATATTTAGTTGGATGTCCTTCTTGTTCAACAGAACGCATCATTGCATTACTAAAAAGGTTTAGAGGGAGAGGAATATATTCTTGTATGTTTGTTTTAAGCTGGTTAAATTGATTATCAGCTTTGTTTACTCTCGAATCAATTTCCGCTACCGTATCATTTAAACGGTGATTACTTTCAATTAACGTCTTAAATTGTTGGTTATTACTATTCACATGTTCTTGGATAGAATCGTCAACATATTCGCGAGTTGCCAGAACCACAGACGGATCAACTTTCAAAGTCACCGACTCGGTACTGCTGACAATCAAAATCATGCGGATGGTCTGGGTACGGCCGGAGCCTTCCTGTAATTGTGGTTTGTAAGTTTCCGCACAGTTACCCACAGCAATCAAAATGCCATCTTTATCAAACAGGCCGATTTCACGGATCCACCAGCCACCTTCGTTTTCAGGGATAATCTGCTCCGAGATGATCTGGTTAGTGTTTTTCGGATCAATACTCAGCGTATTGATCGCCGCACGACGCTTTTCATTAATCAGTTTGGCCTGCTTAGTATCTGGTGTCGGCAGGCTGCCACCACCATCACCGACGGCCATATGGGTGATTTCAATTTTTGTACCCAATGCCGCAGCATTTGCCAACTTATCCGCGCCTAGCTGTGTCAGCAGCGCAAAATATTTGGTACTCATGGTCTAATCCTCATGTCATCAATAATATGTATGCCCACGCCCACGACTTCTGAGCCGGATATTGTTATTTGCTTTAGTAAATAAGGGTAAACTGTCAGTTCATCACCACTGTAAGTCACCACCGAGACAACTTCTGAGCCGGATACTGTTACTTGTTCTGGGAAATAGGGGTAAACCGTCAGCTCATCGCCGCTGTAACTGGCTGCTGAGTAGTAATACTCACCGCGTGTATCCAGATTGATGTCTAATCCAATCAAATGTCGGCTGACTGGCTTGGCATCAGAAATCAGTTTTTCCAGTTCTTCGAACATTTCATGCGTGATGCCGTTTTCCAGTACACCAATATCCAGCCGGAAGGTGCCTGGTACATCATTGGTCTGCCACCATTCCTTTACTCGAATGAGATACCCCAGCGGTTCAACGACCCGCCGAATTGCACCAATCGTTCCTTTATGTTTATGCAGGAATAGCGAGCTTTTGATCACTTCTCTTTTTATGCTCTCAGACCAGTGTTCGTCCCAGCGATCCACTGACCACGCCCATGCCAGATAGGGCAGCAACGTTGCCGGACAGGTGTCCGGGTTCCACAGTTCACGCAGCGGCACTTTAATCTTCTGCAACTCGGCACAGGCTTTGGCCGCAGCAAGTTCTAGCTGGGTCGAGCCCATCGGCAGAAGGCGATCATTCATCTGAACCTCCCATCATCAGTGTGGTTTTGGTGCAGTAAGACACCTGAGTTTTATCCAGCACCACATCTTTCAGCGGGGCTTTCAGCTCCACACGCTGGATGCCTTCCACATGCAATGCGGCATAAATTGCCGACAAGCGAATGTCACGCCCCAGACGATGCTGTGCTTCAACGTAGTATTTCAGCTTCTGCTCAGCCGCTTTGCGGATCGGTTCTGATTCCGGTGTCGGGAAGATATACAGCACCGCATCAATTTCATATTCCACAATACTCGCCGACTGGACTTGCAGGCGATCCGCCACCGGACGCACGTTTTCGTCGTTCAGCGCTTTTTCGACTTTATCCAGCAGCTCTTTCGATGCCACGCCTTTATCTTCACGGGACATAATGGTCACGGTGACATTGGCTGGTGACGGGCTGATAGCCGAAGCATCAGCAACCCGACCGTCCGCACTGCGGGCATGGAATTCATAGGAACCAACTGGCCCAGCCACACTCAAACCTTCAAAAGCCTGTGGGATGCGAACACGGTAGTCGTTGTCAGATTCCATTAGCGCTGGTGTCGGTGGTACGGTGGAGTTATCCGCAGGGCTCAAAACCATTCGGGCTACGTTATTGTTCACACCTAATTGATCCAGATCGCTACCTGTCGAATAGGCCACCATCACCGCACGGGCGGCTTCGTTGACGCGTTGACGCAAGAGCAATTCGCGATAAACGTTCTCTTCCAGCAATTTGACCAAAGGTTCTGATTCCAGTTGCAGAGTTCGTGCAATCGCATCCTGCTGTTCTTCTGGATAGAGCGAGATCAATCCTTCTTTGCGCTCTTCCAGCAGTTGTTCATAATCTAGTGGTTCCACCACATCCGGTGGTGGCAACTGGCTTAAATCGATTGTTGGCATGACTTACCTCACCGGGAATGGCTCACCGGAATAGAAAGTGAAAATTCTTTGGCGGATTGATGATAAGTTCCCGCAATATCCACCACCATTTCACCGTTCTGCCGGGTCTCCATTGTGATTGACGTAAGCATCACACGTGGCTCCCAACGGCTGATAGCGGTATAGCTGGCCGCCATGACCTGAAGCCGGAGCGCCGGGTTCTGTGGCCAATCGATCAGTTCTGGCAGCAACGAACCGTAAGTACGGCGTGCTATGCGGCTGCCCACGGAAGTTAATAAAATATCGCTGACGGATTGCCGGACGTGAGCCAGATCTGTCAGTTCTCGGCCCGTCTGCCGATTCATTCCCAGATACATCATACGGGGCCTCCTGATGTGTCACCGCCTGACCTGACGCCGGTGTGTTTATGGGAATCCACGACCACGCCGTTGGAACTGAATGTGCCGCCGGTGTGTTCAATATTGCCCGTCATTTTGCCGCCATTGCGCACGATCAAATTCCCCGTGCTCATTAGCTGTGTACAGATGACTTCCGGTGTATCCAGTGTGATTCTGGTACTGGCGACACAGGTGATTTCCGGTGCGGTAATATGGACGGAATCCGAAGCAGTCACTGTCGCGGTTTTGATGCCGGTCACAGTCAATGCGCCTGATTGCGGTTCATATTCCATCACTGCACCATCCGGAAACTGGATATGCGTCGCTTCTGATGATGTCGATGGCGCCGGAAACTCATCTGAAAAAATCGCAGGCAATACAAAGGCGGTGGTCAGTTCTCCGCCTATGGACAGTAATAAAACCTGCTCACCGACACTGGGCGCCCACCAAGTGCGGGAGTTTCCCGCCCTGGATGTCAACCAGTTCAGCCAGTTGGTTTCAAGGTTGCCTGTTGCAACCCGGCACATACCCTTTGTGGTGTCCACTTGGGTGATGACGCCGGTTCGGATCAGGTTGCGCATTAAGCGCAGCAGTTCAGTGAGTTGTGTGTTCATGACGTAAGAATGCCATGAAAAAACCGGGCAGACACTAAACGGGATTTGTAGGAAATGTCATACAAACCTCGTTTAAAAAACACGTAAAATCAATAGAATAAAAGCCTTTTTCCAACGTGAAAAAAGGCTTTTGGGGTCTGCTGAACGATGTTTAAGTGAAGGACAATATTTACGGTTTACATTGACGAACGACTTCAAGTACATACTGTTGCAGGTAATCTAATTTGGCTTGATCGCTGATGATTCCGGCTCGGATATCGTAAATAGCACGTCCAGCTTTTGCAGTGAGTTCGACTTGGGTTTCATCGCCCACGCTGCGGGAGCCGGTATCTCGGTTTTGGGTGAGCTGACAGGTAGCAAGGTTGGCGGCGGCGATTTGCACCCGGCGATGACCAGCAGCAATGTCAGCGCGTAAAGCGGCATTTTCTTCGGTAACATAGGTTAATTTTCCTGAATAATAATCATCCAATTGAGCAACCCGGCTCTGTGCATTCTTCATCTGTTGGATGGCGGCCAACGTCTCCGAATGTGCTTTCTGACTGATAGTAACAATTTGAGCAGCATGTTGCTGTTTCAAACCCGTCACTTCACTGAGGAACAGTGAACGGTGTCCCCACCAGCCAAAACATCCCCCAATGACAAGGCTGACAAGTAAAGGTACTTTCTTCATCGATTTAATCCCCAGCAAACCAGTTCAGCCTCCTGATCACGCCGCAGAACCTGGCCATAACAGCCATTCGGCTGTCCTTGGGTTTTTCGACAGTCACGTCCGCCGTCATAGACCCAGCGTTTGATCTCTGCACATGCGCCTTTTTTATCGCCGGCGTTGAGCTTGCGATAAAAGGTGGAAGAAAAACATTTTCCGGGGCCGATGTTATACGGGCAGAAACTGGCAATACCGGCAATTTGCGGCTCAGTCAGCGGGACGTGGACGTTCTTTTTCACCCAATCAATCGCCCTGTCGGCTTCGATCCGGTTCAAAACATCACATTGTTCAGGCGCTAGTTTCATTCCTTTATATACTGCCTTGCCATCAATGCGCGTCACGCCGCGACATATTGTCCAGATGCCGCCGCCATCCTGATAGGCAGACAGTCGATTGCCTTCTTTCTCATCCAGAAACTGCGAAAGAATGACAGAAGAACTGGCGCCACCAATAATAAGACCAATAACCACCCGACTGAGTCTGGTTTTGATATCCTGCATATCACAGTTCTCTTGGTGCGTGATGTATCAGCTCGCTGACTATCTTGGCTGATTTCGACGCAGACTCGATATCCAGATTTTCCAGGATGTTTTTCAGGATATTTTTCAGAATCAAGGTACGTTTCATCTGCTCCCGACGGTTAAGTCGATAAGTCAGGATACCGAGGGAAATGCTGGCGAACGCCCCGAGCAGAAAACTCCACTCATATAAAGAAAGGCCAGAAAAAATGGCTGTGATACTGGCGCAGGCATAAGTTGCGTGACTGTATTTATCCATGCAAACCCCTTAATCCCAAAGCTGGATAATCGGCTTGGTGGCAGCGGGCATGAACTCCGGCATTTCAACTTTCGTTCCATGAGGCAATACCGCGCCAAAAGCAGCCAATCCGGGGTTTGCCAACAGCACACGTTCCGTCATCCCCAGCGTTCGGCCATAATGACGCCAGCACAGGGCATCAACCGTCTCATTTTGTTGTGCGATAACTTGCATACACTCTCCTTTTCTTTGCAGAAAATAATCAGTAAATCGGAGAGTTATGATCGAATAATCAGAGAAATACCTCAAAGAAGTGGCATTGTTGGGAAAATAGTACAAATGAACATCGACGGATGTTGTAAACACATATTAAATAGCACGGGGGCAGGAAATTATTACCTGCCCCCGTGCTATTTAATCCATTATAATAATTTGTCATCCATTGAAGGATATCAACACTCTGTCGGGTTTAATCTGGCAGCCAGCTATCATCTTCCCAGACGCTTTGAATAAGTTCCATCATCTGGTCATGTTCACTACTGTCTTTGGTTCCTGTCACTCTTACGGAGCTACTGCTGCTAACTGCAATTCTAAAATGCGTATCGGGATACTGCGGTAAAATTCTTTTTTTCAGTTCACTTTCAAGTGCAGACATCACTGATTCAGAAACATTAGCTCGTTTATCGAAAAGTATCTCCACTCTCATCATTTTCACCTGCAAAATTTATTCGTCTGTTGAACCTGAATTTCTTAACGCTTTCTCGATCAATATATCGTTTTTTAAATCATTTTTATGGGCGTTAAGTCGGTTTTCATGAGGTTCAGATAGCTCAGCTATCCAGACCAACGCCAGTTCTTTGTCTTCCGCATGATTGCATTCGCAACTTGTTGCCATTCTGGCAATAAAATTAATACGTTGCGCTACCAATGATTCCATAAGAAAGTCCACTGATATACCCGCCTCCATATAAAAACTGTATGCATATACAGTACACGTAATGGGTGAAAAATTAAAGAAGTTTTTACCTTTTCTAGTGACTAAATGTGATAGTTAATACCTATTATGTACTGTTTTTGCAGAAATATTTGCCATATTGATTATTTTATCATCCTCATCAATCCTGTAGTTTACATACCTCTTCATTGACCTATCTACCTGTCCATCCGTACAGTTATTGACAGAACTCCAAGAGGGCCATTTAGTGTTTCTTTTATAGACAATACGCCCTGATGTCGGAGCAGCATCAAATTTCGGTACAATAGTCCATTGGTGAATACGTGTGCAGATAAATTCCACACATGATAGAAATGGTGATGTCACTCCTTGTATGGTGTAAACATCTTCCCCATAAGGGCTACCAAACGGGATGTGTTTATAAGACAAACGAATAACCAGATCACGACGAGCAACCCACGGCCCACCCTGTGCCTGAATATAAGCTGCCCAATTGCCTTCATCGGCTGCCTGCAAAACCGCATTGACTTTGTTATCCGTTAAACACACTTCTCCAAGGCGACGAAGTTCTCGCCAAACGGAAACCGGCGCTCCACCGATTTGCTGAAATTGGCGAATGCGCCAGCGACTCGCCCATGCCGTCACCGATTTCGCCATATCGCGCAGAGGTGCCCCGGTTTGATGATCTTTTTCATCTTCCAGCGCATAACCATCAATATTTTTGGATATATACTTAGCGATATAGCCTGTCGCACTCCCTTTATCAGGATCTATCGTTCTATAATCAAAACGCGCTTTTTTGGCATCATCGCGCTGCAATTCAGCTTTCTCTTCCTGGCAAGCGTAATGCTCAAGGATCGCCCTGACCTGCCACTGATGTTCCGGCAGCATAAACAGCAGAATATGCCAATGAGGAGTGCCGTCATGGTGCGGTTCCACCACTCTGAAACCAAATAGATTAATGCCGGCACGGGCGATTGCGGCACGGGCTTTTGCCCATATGCCACACAGGTAGCGTTGAGTATCGCGGGGCGTCGCGCCATTCCAATGTCTGACAAACCCGCCCTGATGCTGAACCGCATGGTATTTTGCCGGCGCCGTGATGGTATAGAATTCACCAACACATCCCATTTTGTTGGCGACATCTTCAAAACCGCGCATTCTGACCATCAATTCACAACGTCGAATAGCGGGATTCGCATTACTATGAACCACCGTTTCCGCCAGCGAAATCCGTTCTCCGTTCTCATTTTCCAAATCAAAATGTTTGAAAAACTCACGGTTACGGCGTTTCTGTTCCAACCATTCACGCAAGGCATAGTTCGAAACATAAGGCGATGCGGCTTTTTGTACTTGCCCAACCGCAATTGCCATATGCTCAGACTGGATTTCACGCAGACGTTTTAACCGAAAATACCACCAGCGGGCAGACATCATCCGCAACATACCAGCACAAAGTTGATCAACAGACGGTACTTTACGTCCATGATTAAAACGCTGCCAGTAAGGAGGATTTGTACCACATTGCAAAGTCAGCTTCGCCAGTAATTGGTATAACTTAGCGACACGGGGGAACAACTCACTTTCACTGTCAACCGGCGCAGCTTGATATTGTGGAGAAGACTGCAAGGAATAATGCTCATAGTTGCCCGCAATAAAAACAGATATTTCATGAGCGAGCTTCAAAAGCTGTTTGCGATCGCATGTCACCACCTTTTCCAATTGCCCAATAAAAGGAAAAGGTGTTATGCCTGATATATGATGGGTGAATGAATATCTTGCCTTAACCAACTGCAACCGTGGCAAGACATTTTGTCCAACCGTTCTTCTCAGAAAGGCGTTCGCATCGCGGCGGCCTGAATGGTTAAAGATGCCAACATAACGGCGGCTGAAATACTTTGCCAGAAAATCCGGCATCTGCCCGATATACTGGTGGCGCCATTGGTGATCTTCCGCGTTGACTTCCCATAATAAACGTTCAGCCATTGACACACCCTGCGGTATGCCTGGCTGAAACAGGCCAGACTGTCTGCCTTTGGCAATAGGATAATCACCGTTATGTTCAGTAGTGATAAAACCACTATTCATCAATTCCACCATATTAAGGATGTGCGAGTGCCTGACGTACTCATGCCATTTGTACAAAAATGTGTTCAAAAAATGTGATTACTTAGATAACTTCAAGTACTTCGGAAACTGACTGACAACGACTTTAATATGATTCATTGCTTTGATCAGAGCCTGTTTTTCCTCTTGGGTAAAATGTTCAAGCTCACTCTCGTGGCGTACACGCGGAATATTTGCCAAATAAAAAATGGCGGATAATGCCCGCTTGTTCTCTTCGTAATAACTGTCCTTTTTGTCGCGCATATCAGCAAAAAACCGGTTTAACTCTTTTTCATCGTCACCCCAGTATATTGCCCTGATCCGCGACAAATGGTTCAACCCTTCTAGCCGTTGGCCGAGGTTAATCTGGGCAAATTTTTCTTTTTCCGTATTCGCCATTTTTTCCCTCACCGTTTTACCCCCAGCACTCTTCCCAGAATCCCTCAAACCATCCCCAAATCGCTGTCGATATCAAGTATAAAGATTGAAATCTGGACGTTCATGATGCAATATCTCTCAATGGTTTTCAGCTTAACCAATCCGGGCTCATGAAAGATCTCAATTCAAGAACTTTTATGGGATACTAATACCCATTATCTGTACTGTCAATGAAAAACACCAATATTGAGATAAAAATGGGGGCTGATAGTGGGGGAAGACCCGCTATTGAGCGTCTTGTCCGCGCGTATGGATTTAAGTCACGCCAAGCCCTGAGTGACCATTTGGGCGTTTCCAAAAGCACAATGGCAAACCGCTATCTTCGTGATAGCTTTCCAGCGGATTGGATCATCCAGTGTAATCTCGAAACTGGCGCTTCACTGCTGTGGTTAAGCACAGGTCAGGGAGAGATGTTTCCGGATGGAGAGAGTGGCAAAACAGAACGGCTGGAAGATATCATTGCGCCATCAATTCCTCGTATAAAGTTATCGGGAGGTAAACTGAACGAGGCCAATCCTGTGATCTTGGACAGCGAATTGATTTCTAAAGAACTTAACAACCCGTTGGTTGTTGATGATGGCGTGACATGGTATCTGCTTGATGCTCAGGGAAACAATATTCAGGATGGCTTATGGCTGGTGGATATCGAAGGTATGCACAGTATCAAGAGGATTGCCAAAATTCCTGTCAGTAAAATCCGTGTCAGCGATGATGACGTCACTTTTGACTGTTCAGTCAGCGATATTCAATTCATCGGTCGCGTGGCTCTGGTGATATCCAGACAATAGCGATCTGGGCGACAAAATGGTTTTCATCAAGGCTATCCCGACAGGCAGGATAACCTTGATGATGTTTACCCCATGATGCCATCAACTTGAACGCCGAATCCGATATAGAACATGCTCTCTCAATCGATGACCTTCCGGCACTAAAGGATGTAGAAATGTTTTTTCGTCTCTGATCATGCCCAGTTTTTTCATCACGCTTTCTGAGCGGTAATTAAGTACGGAAGTAAGTGCTACAACTTCATCCAATCCCACTTCTGTAAACGCGAAATCAAAAATCCTACGAGCCGCTTCACACGTATAGCCTTTGCCCCAAAAGGGTTTATCAAGCTGCCAGCCAATTTCGACACAGGGATAACAGGGTAACTCATCACTGGGAATATTCAGCCCAATCATGCCGATGAACGCACCATCCTGTTTTCGCTCAACAGCCCACAACCCCCAGCCACCTTGCGTTTCAAACTTACGGATCAAATTATCAACAAAAGTATTATTTTGTTCTTTATTCGGTCTTTTTAAAAAAAACTCCATCACTTCAGGATTGCTATTTAAGCGAAAGAAAGGCTCACGATCTTCTTCTTTCCAGCCACGGAGTAGCAATCTTTCTGTTTCCAGTGTGATAATCATAACGCCTCCTTAAAGATTCAGGATAAAAATCATTCAGCCGTCAAAATAAAAACCGCCGAAAAATCATACACATTTTCCGGCGGTTATGGCATGGATTTTTATTATCCAATATTAAGCACTATTTTTGGCTTTCGCTTTATCTGCCTGATTTTCCTTGATGGAAACAACTCGCTCAATATCTGGTTTTTTCTTGTTTTCGACCTGTTCAGACTGACCAACAAATAAACCGCCACGCCGGATTGACATACTTCCACAGCGGCTGATACCACGTAGTTCGCCGTGCTCCAGGATATCCAGCGTTTCCGCACAGCACGTACCGTCAACATGGCCATCAATAATAATTTCTGGCGCATTAAGCTCACCTTCAACTTTTCCGGCATGCATGACACGAATAGCACCGCCTTTTACGCGAATATTACCAACGATTTTTCCCCAGACCTGAATATCGCCTTCCATCTCAATATCGCCTTTAAATACCGAATTTTTCGCAATAATCGTATTGGAACGCGTTTCAACACTGAGGTTTTTTTTCTCTTCAGGCTGTGTAGAAATGATTGGCGTAACAGGACTGGCAACAGGTGCCTCAGTTTTTTTTCCAAACATAGCATTTATTCTCAATTTCATATTTGTAAAGTAAAGTACCAAGGCTAGAAAAGATATAATTGCTGTTATGGCACAACCGAGATGAGCGCCATACAAATATAGCCCTAAGGCAACACCCCAAAGGAGCCATACACTGTATAAAAAAGCGTTATCTGAAAAACGATACTTTTCCATATCTTTCTCGTTCTTGTAGTTTTTTCTTATCTTTCATCAGCAAATATATCTATGCATACGCCTTAGCAGGTAACGAGGAAAGGCTGTGAAAATTCATCCTAGCATTATACCAGTATAAAAAACAATCTACCTAGCTATAACCGAGGCATTTATAGCGCTATTACACGGATAACGTTACTACTTGAGTTTAACACTCTGAATTCTCGTTTAATTATCCCATATTTCCAGAATAAAAAATCCATCTCTATCGATTTAACTTATTATTTTGAATAAAAAATAGGTAAATTAATAATATTGCAACAATATAAACAAAATATTAATAATTTAATATCATGTCTGGTTTATGGAAAACATTTCATATCAGTTGACTGATATCATTAACATCATGGCAATCTAAATTAAATATAACGACTCAAACCCTGGAATTATACTTTTGATCTCCCCAGAAAAGTTAAGAATAACAATCTGATATAAATAATTTCCTTTCGTCCTGAGAGATTTTTTAAGAGATAAAGGAGGACAAAAAACACGAGTTATTTTAAAAAAATGACGAAACAGTGTTTTAATGTTAACTTATGAAAATAATCGGCACATAAAAATCAAATCACGTTCGCTTATATATTAAAAATCCGTATGCTCAATTTTGTTAACTTTCTTTTCAATACCACCGTGAAATTGGCTGGCTAAATTTAAAAGTCATCTATCTGATCACCCGCTTACTCTATTTACTCATTATACGAGCCGATTGACCTGCCCAATAAATCAAATAAATTATAATTAATTTTTAAAATCAAATAATTACAAATATTAACTGAGAGATTTTTAATGATAAAAATTGTCATTTAATGTGGTTAAATAGGATTAAAAGTATAAAATTACCTAAATTAAAGTAATGAACAGCTCTCCACCAAGTGAATTATAAGAGTATTAAAGACCATGAGATAAAAAACAAACAAGTCATAAATAAACTTGCTTTAATATCTTTAAAAAACATAAAAATAAATTTAAAGCATAAATTTTAACACTGAAACCTAACACAAATATTAATTTAGAGATATAATACAAAAAGTGATTTAATTGATGTTACGCATGCTATTTCGATATCTATCAATACTGTTTCACCCCGCACTCGATGCTATCAGTATAATTCGAGTGCCAAATGAAAGGCTTTTCCAACATCTATTAATTAATAAAATAAATACACCATGCACTCATCACAAAAAATGATTACTCATGATACGGAAGATTAGGAGTATTACATGAAAAGGACGACAGGCTTAAACCAGAAGAGTATTTGTACTCACCTATTGACCATACCGGATTTCAATACCCTCGAACATAAACAAAGAGGGCTGTATGTTTTACTCGATGGTGAAATGATATGGAAAGATTGCACCAATACTTACCATATCACATCGAATGAGATCCTTTTTACCCATCCGGGGAGCTACGTAGCCAAAACCAATACAGAAAACTGTCAGGTATTATGGCTACCCTTACAAATGGAGTTCCTGCGCAGTTTTTTAAAACGTTTCGGGTCGTTACTGAGTAAAATTGAACGACATGATTTTCCAGCTCGCAGGCTGATTCCCTTCAATCAGTTCCCCTTATTGACGGAAAGTATCCGTGGACTGGCCAATCTGCTGGCTCATGATTACCCTCCTGCACTGATTCAGCTCAGGGTTGAAGAGCTGCTATTACTGCTTTCTCTTAGCAAACAGGGCGCATTACTGATGTCGGTATTGCGACAGTTGAGTAACCGTCAGGTAGAGCGCCTGCAAACATTCATGGACGCACATTATCTCAAGGAATGGCGGCTCAATGACTTTGCCCGTGAGTTCGGTATGGGATTAACTTCATTCAAGGAGCTTTTTAACAGCGTCTATGGTACATCTCCCCGCGCCTGGATCAGTGAACAGCGTATTCTTTATGCGCATCAATTGTTACTGAACAGCGAAATGAGCATCGCCGATATCTCATTGGAATCTGGTTTTTCCAGCCAGTCCTATTTTACCCAAAGTTATCGTCGGCGTTTTGGTTGTACCCCCAATCGCGCCAGATATGGCAAAGATTAGTCATTCACATAACTATTTATCGTTTGTTGAGTAACAATAATTATTATTAATCAAGGCTTTCCAGGTTTATGTAAAGATATTTTAGATCAAACTGAAAAGCCGTAAGCCCCTTACCCAACTGGAAAAATCAGCGTTTTCCTATTTGATAGATCAAAAATGATCGTTTTTATCGATCAATTTCCTTTGATCGATCTGTGCAATCCATTGGACGGCAGTATCTTATCTCACATATAGTCGATGTGACTTATCACCGCTAAGTCACACTAGGGTTTTATGCTTCACCGTATCCTTTGGCCTGTCTATGCAGGCCTTTTTTTTTGCTTTTATATTTTCCAACAATGACGCCGGTAATCCCCCTAAAAACGGGAGAATAGCTAGCAGGCATGTACTAACAATGAATAGAAAATATGACCTTGAGCGTCAATTTGATTCGTGATCTTTTTTATCACTCTCCGCTTGATAAAATACTGTACCCAATTTTATTCTTTCCCTTCCGGTCGATAAACGATGTCGGTTGGTATCCCGCAGGGAATAAACACAGCCACAATATTCCTGCTGATAAAACTCCTCACGTTTACTGATTTCTATCATGCGGGAAGAACCGCCGCCCTTGCGCCAATTATATTCCCAGTAGGTTAAGTCGGGATAACGGGAAGCCGCACGGACGCCGCATTCATTGATCTGCTGCATATTTTTCCAGCGTGAAATACCCAGCGAGCTGCTAATAACAGGAAAACCATGTTCATGAGCATAAAGAGCTGTCCGCTCGAAACGCATATCAAAACACATGGTACAGCGAATACCGCGTTCAGGTTCATTTTCCATGCCTTTCGCACGTTCAAACCAGTTATCACGATCATAATCAGCATCAATAAAGGGGATCCCCATCTGCTCCGCAAAACGAATATTTTCATCTTTGCGCAATTCATATTCTTTTAGAGGATGAATATTCGGATTATAGAAAAATATCGTGAAATCAATTCCTGAAACCAGCATGGCTTCCATCACCTCCCCGGAACAGGGAGCGCAGCACGAATGCAATAACACTTTATTGTGTCCGTTTGGCAGCGGAAGCGGGTTACGTTCATAGTTCAGTGACATAATATTCTTTACCTGATTCAGACAACAAAAAATCAGGGAGAGAACATAATTCCTCTCCCTGTGTTTATTGGGTGATTATCTTATCTTTTTCTTCTGCCTTACCACAATGGTAGAAAAGAAAAAACGGTTTTTATCACATCAAGGTTTTAAGCACCCTGCACTTCTGGCAGTATCTGCCCGCCATCAACTACAATCGCCTGCCCGGTAATATATTTTGCTTCGTCGGAGGCAAGAAAACAGGCCGTATAGCCGATATCTTCCGGCAACCCTAAAACGCGCATCGGCGTTGTAGATTGAACATGCTGTAAGTAATCTTCACCAAATGCCTGCAAGCCTTCAGTCATAATCATACCCGGCATAATGGCATTAATGGTGATACCCTGACCTGCATATTCCAGCGCCGCACTGCGCATAAATCCCAACTGACCCGCCTTACTGGCACCATAATGGCTGTAACCCGGAATACCCGTCATCTCCCCTGTCACCGATGACGTAAGCACGACCCGGCCATAACGCTGCTTCTCCATGACATTCAATGCAGCCTGAACCAATAAAAATGTTCCCTTGAGGTTGACGGTATTCACTAAATCCCAATCTTCAGCCGTCATGTCTTTAAGATAATGTTGTGGAAAAATACCCGCATTGGAGCACAGAATATCAAGCCTGCCATATTTTTCGACAATCTCATCAATCACATTTTTACATGCCGCCTGATCCGTCACATCAAGAGGAATAAAATCAATATCCAGCTCTTTTGCAATCGCCTCGCCTCTTGTCCTGTCAGTGCCGGAAATAATGGTAATGGCACCCGCTCGCTTGAAGACCTGGGCAATGCCCTTGCCAATACCTTTCGTGCCTCCGGAAATAAACGCAATTTTGTCCGTTAAGTTAAACATGGTCGTTTCCCTTTATATGAGTGGATACAGTATTTTTGTTACAAACAATATAATTTTTCAATATATTTTGAATAAAATACATTGACAATAACAATAAAGATCACAAATATATTAAGAAATATAAATCACAAATAAAACATCGAGATAAAAATAATAGCTTCAGCATTATTTCATTTAATCCAATATTTCTTAAAAATAAACAGATTAGCCATTATTTTTAATAGATTGCTTATTTCAAAAATAACAATTACTTTTAAATAAAATGAAAAATACAGGACAAAAATATGACTTTCAACAATTCATTCTTATATGAATATGATGGTACTGCATTATCACCCATTTTATTTCTCAAAAGAGCCGTATTAAGTAACAGTGATGATATTGCTGTGATAGATGGAGATCATTGTTGGAGCTGGCGTCAATATGCTGAACGATGTGAAAAAGTGGCAATCGCACTTCAACAAATGGGCATAGGTAAAGGGAGTATTATATCCGCACTACTGCCTAATAGACATGAAATGCTCGAATTACATTTTGCCGTTCCTTTGGCGGGTGGAATTTTAAATGCGCTGAGTACTCGAACAGATTCAGCAACGTTAAATTTTATCTTCGAAAAACTTAGCCCACAAATATTATTGATTGATAGAAACTATATTTCATTGTTGGATAATGTCGCTATTAATAATCAAATGAAGATCATTATTATTGACGAAAACGATTCATGCATCCCGGAATCAACATTTGATCATGAATACATTCAATATGAATCACTGATAACGCAATACCCATCGTCAATCTTGTCTTTTCCTCAGATTGACGAGCAGGAAGCCATCAGTATCAACTCGACGTCAGGAACCAGCGGGCAGCCTAAACTGGTTGTTTATTCTCACCGCGGGGCGTTTCTTAATGCCGTTTCTAATATTTTGGATTGGGATATGCCCAAACAACCCACATTCTTATGGACTCTCCCCATGTTCCACTGTAATGGCTGGTGTTTCCCCTGGGCAATCGCCGCACGGGCAGGTACGCATATCTGCATGCGCCGGTTTGATGCAGAGAAAGCTATCCAGCTCATGCAACAACACCAGGTAACCCATTATTGTGGTGCACCGATTGTGCACTATTCTCTGGGAAAAGCAGCACAAAACCAGGACATCGATTTTGATAATAAGGTTTATGGGCTCATCGCAGGCGCACCACCCACAGCAATGGTATTTTCCCTGCTGGATGCTGTTGGCATCACAGTGACACATGTCTATGGTCTGACAGAAACTTATGGGCCTGTCGTTGTTTCTGAAGATAAACACGATTGGAAAGCACTGCCAGAATCGGAACGGATATTAAAGCGCATGCGGCAGGGGATCGTCTCCAATTTACAGGGGCAGGTCAGCGTTATTGACGAACATAGCGGATTACCCGTGCCTTTTGATGGAAAAACGGTCGGCGAAATTGCTATTCGCGGAAATATCGTTGCAGCTTATGATCCTATTCGCCATGTGACTCCCAGTACAACAAGCCAATGGTTTTTTACCGGCGATTTGGCAGTCGTCGACAATGATGGCTATATCAAAATTACCGATCGGAAAAAAGATATTATCATTTCCGGTGGTGAAAATATTTCCAGCCTTGAATTGGAAAATGCCCTGTCAGGTTATCCCGGTATTTTGGCTGTCGCTATTGTGGCAAAACCCGACCCGTACTGGGGAGAAGTTCCCCATGCTTTTATTGAACTTGATCAACATACATTAGTGACTGAACAAGAACTGGATGATTATATTTGTACCCTGGTCGCACGTTATAAACGTCCTAAAGGTTATACTTTTTCAACATTACCCCGTAATGTGAACGGGAAAATTATCAAAGAACAACTGAGAAATATTGTTCGAAATTTATGAAGATTAAAGAACAGATAGGGCACCCCATCAGGACGTATAAGACGGCAAACTGATCCCACTGCTCGCCAGTTGCCCCATATTGCAGTAGATCGCACAAGCGGCATCAATCAAAGACATCGCAATTGCCGCTCCACTCCCTTCACCAAGGCGCAAATCCAGATGAAGATAAGGTTGCAGACGCAAATGCTGTAATGCCAGCACTGCGCCTTTTTCTGCTGACAGGTGTGAAGGGATACAGTAATTCCGTGCAATAGGCGCCATCTGGCAGGCGGCCAATGCAGAGGCATAAGAGGGAAAACCATCAAGAACGACAGGAACACCTGACGCCGCAGCTCCGAGAATCACTCCCGTCATACCGACAAGGTCAAACCCGCCTACTTTTGCCAATACATCAAGCGCATCATTCCCATTCGGCTGATTGACAATAATCGACTGACGCACAACGGAGCCTTTGTGCATCAGCCGCTCAATGGGCAAATTAGCGCCCTGCCCAACCACATCATGGGGATCACTGCCCGTCAGCACGCTGATGACTGCCGTGGCTGGCGTGGTATTGGCAATCCCCAACTCTCCCACACCCAATACGGAAACCCCTGCGGCAATACGCTGTTGTACCAGTTGTGCGCTCGCCAGCAACAGAGTTTCAGCCTGTGCATAATCCATGGCCGCACCCTGTGCAATATTGCCACAGCCACGAGCCAATTTCAGGGACAGCAAATTGTCAATCGGATCACCATCGATCCCAATATCCACGGGCAAGACATGGGTACCGCTGTTTTTCGCCAGTACACAAACCCCAGTTATCCCTTGCAACATATTCCGTGCCTGTATCGCCGTGACATTCTTGGGTGAAATTGCCACACCTTCGTCATATACCCCATGATCGGCACACATGACGATGATCTCTTTTTGCAGATTACGAAGATCCCAGATCCCCGGCATACCTGAAAGCTGGATCGCCAGTGCTTCAAGACGCCCCAAACTGCCCAGCGGTTTGACCCGACTGTCAATGTGCTGCGCCGCTGTTTCCATTTTCGCCTGATTCAGCGGCTGGATTGCATCAAGTAAAGATTGAAGAGTCATATGCATCATTCTGGCTATTCTTCAGGCCGATATTCTGCCCGCCCATTGAAGATACGCAATGTGATAAACCCCGTGTGATTATCGACGACGCTATAGGCGCCTTGCTGAAAGGGAAAAGACCACATGGTTTCTGTTGGCAGATTAAGCAGCTTGGTCAACAGCAGCGCCAGGGCTCCCTGATGTGCAACAATCAGTTGATTTCCCTCTGCCGTGGCAGAACGCACTTCATCAGCATAACTTCCCACCCGGGCAGCAAAATCCCTGAACGCCTCTCCTCCCGTAGGGCAGGCATTTTGCCAGTCAGACAACCAACGCGCCCACGCCTGCGGATCGCCTTTGGCAATCATTTCATGATGACATAATTCCCATGCCCCAAAATTCAATTCATTAAGGCGATGCTCAGGCTCTATTGCAAAAGGGGAAATAATACGTGCAGTATGCTGTGCCCGCTGCATTTCACTACAGTGGACCGATTGGAAATCAACATGTTTCAGCGCAGCAGCGACCTGTTGCGCCTGTTTGATCCCCACCTCCGTCAACGGCAAATCCGTACTGCCACAAAAAACGCCGTTAATGTTGGCTTCCGTTTGCCCGTGTCGAACGAGAAAAAGCCGCATTGGATTACTTTCTCCAAATTGATTACCCAATCTATTTCCAGATCATGACCAGCAGAAAAATGACTTCCCCTGCTTCAATTGAAGCACCCAGCGTATCGCCGGTCTGACCACCAAGACGATAATTAAAATAGAAGGCCAATCCATAAATGACGATCAATGTCACCATCATGGCGATTAATCCTTGCCAGTCTCCGAGCGCGATAACCAATACCGCACCGCCTAATAGCGTGAGGGCAGTCGATCGCGGAGTCATTCGACCAATATAACTGCTTCCCATGCCTTCACCTTCACGGGCGTAACGCTGTTCATACATCAGCAGCACGACGACAGTACGCCCGACAATCGGCGCGCACGTCAGCAAAGCAAATAGCTCAAGAGGAGGATGATAAGAAAGCTCTGCCACGGCGAAAACCTTAAGGAAAAGGCAGAAAATCAACCCCAGACCGCCATGCGTACCGAGACGGCTATCGCGCATGATCGCCAGCATTGTTTCTCGCCGGCGGGCAGAGAAAAGGCCATCACAGGTATCGGCCAAACCGTCTAAATGTAACCCACCTGTCAACAGTGCCAATGCCAGCACATAGCCAATGGCACCGATATACATACCGCCGCCAGATTGACTAATCGAGAGCGAAATCAGGGCAGCCAACCCACCAATAATCAGACCAATCAGCGGAAAATTCGGCACGCCGCGCCAATACTGGCTGAAATCAACCCCTTCCGCCCATTTTGCAGGCACGGGAAGCCGTGTCATAAATTGCAATGTCGCCCAAAAGAGATTCAGCTTCATTTGATTTTGACTCCAATCCCTGAAACCATCAGCCAGACCTCTTTAGCCGCCTGCGCCAGTTTTTGGTTCACGCGCCCGGCGATATCGGCAAAATGACGTGCCAGCCGATTTTCAGGCATAATGCCCATGCCCACTTCATTCGTCACCAAATACACCGGAGTCGGGCAATGCAGGCAAGCAACGATCAAGTCATCTATCTGACGCTGAATAAATCCCTCCAATGATGCAAAATCCCATTCATCGGGTGATGCCCCCGCCGATTTGTCAAACAGCAGGTTGGCAATCAACGTTGTTACACATTCAAGTATAACGCCCTCTTCGGGTTGCCGATGCTGGCGGATCACGCTGGCCAAGTCTTGATAACCCTCCCACGTCCGCCAGTGTGAAGGGCGCTCCTGTCTATGCCGCTCGATGCGAGCCGCCATTTCTTCATCCGTAACCTGCGCCGTAGCAATATAAAGTACCTGCTCACACTGCCCCGCAATCAGCCGCTCTGTGTAGGCACTTTTACCGCTCCGCGCACCTCCCGTCACCAAAATCATTTTGTGATCCCAAACTCCGTAAAGCCACAATGCTCACACGATACGCTCTGTTTTTGCAATCAGTGATGCTCTTCATGCTCTTTCATTAACTGATAGATACGATCAATATCGAGATGCTCACGCATACTGGCAGCCAGAATATTGAACTGTTTTTCTTTGTGCTGGACGTAATTGAACATCACATTTTCTAATGGCGCGAGGCCTTTTTGGCGACGAAGCTGGTTCAGTAATGGCCGAGTAAACGTATTCTGATCAAACAGGCCATGCAAGTAACTGCCCATTACCGATCCTGACTGATTGACTGCGCCGTCAAACCAGACCGTCTCCTCTCCATTACGCAGATGCATTCTGGCAAATGGCCTTGCCTGCTCGCCAAGCTGGGTAATTCCCATATGAATCTCATAGCCCGCAATCGGCTGCTCGCTGCATGAATTCAGCATCCCCGTCAGCTCAGGCATGACAACGCCTTTAACCTGCGCCGTATGTTTTTCATTGGCAAACTGAGTGTTAGCATCCAGTAATCCCAGGCCTGCCATCCGGTTTAAACCTGATTCAACCTCATCAATGATTTGTTTTCCCAGCATCTGATAGCCGCCACAGATCCCGATGATCGGAATACCTGACTGATGCGCGGCGATAATAGCCTGATCAAGCCCGTGGATCTTTAACCATGCCAAGTCACCTAAGGTATTTTTGCTGCCCGGCAAAATGATCAGATCAGCGCCATGCAGTGCCGAAGGATCAGAGACATAACGCAGATGAACATCAGATTGTGCCGCCAGCGCTTTGAAATCCGTAAAATTGGCGATATGCGGCAACTGGATAACCGCGATATTCAGCCAATTTTCTGCGTGCTTGCCAGAGTGATCATATTTGCCGACCTGTAAGGCGACGCTGTCCTCATCTTCCAGATCGAGATCCAACCACGGCAACACCCCCAATATCGGCACTTGTGTCAGAGCTTCGATCTGATCAATCCCTGATTGCAGTAAAGCCGGATCGCCACGGAATTTATTGATGATCACGCCTTTGACCCGTGCTCTTTCCTCTGGCCTGAGAAGTGCCAGTGTGCCATAAATCGCGGCAAACACGCCGCCACGATCAATATCCGCGACCAGAATGACCGGAACATCCGCCAACTCTGCCATGCCCATATTGACGATATCGCGATCACGCAAATTGATTTCAGCCGGACTCCCCGCACCTTCCAGTACCATAATGTCGGTTTCCGCTGCGAGGCTGTCATAGGCGGCCAAAATCTGCTGTTGGAGCTGTGGCTTATATACGTGATATTCCACGGCGTTCATGCTGCATACTACTTTTCCCATGAAAATCACCTGCGCTTTACGATCGCTGGTGGGTTTCAGCAAAACCGGATTCATACGCACATCCGGCTCAATACCTGCCGCTTCTGCCTGAAATATCTGCGCCCGCCCCATCTCTTTGCCATCGGCGGTAATACCCGAATTGAGCGCCATATTTTGCGCTTTGAAAGGAATGCAGCGATGGCCGTCCTGTAAAAAGATCCGGCAAAATCCGGCCACCAGCACGCTTTTGCCCACATCAGAAGCCGTTCCCTGAATCATCAGAGATAATGTCATTGTCGTTTCTCCCTTGTTCTATGCAAGATAGCAAAAAGCGCCTGCTCTGTTTTGCACAGAGGCAACCCGGCTTCACTGTGTACTTTCACC
Organism: Xenorhabdus bovienii; assembly: GCF_024721015.1. Taxonomy (GTDB): domain Bacteria; phylum Pseudomonadota; class Gammaproteobacteria; order Enterobacterales; family Enterobacteriaceae; genus Xenorhabdus; species Xenorhabdus bovienii. The sequence continues at coordinate 112,122 of NZ_JANAIF010000002.1, read as the reverse complement.
AGCCACGGCTGCACCAAACCTGCCTGTTCCAGCAGATCTTTTTGCAGTAAGACGGTTTCTGGTTTACCTGAACTGATCACCCGACCCTTTGCCAGTACATATAAACCATCACAGATCTGATAGATCAAATCTATGTCATGGCTGGAAATAATGATCCGCTTACCCCCTGCGGCAATCATGGTGATGATCTCCAGCATTTGCTGACGCCCGGAAGGATCAAGCCCCGCTGTCGGCTCATCCAGCAACAAGTAATCAAATTCCATCACTAATGCACCCGCAATCGCCACCCGCTTTTTCTGACCAAAACTCAAGTATTGAATCGGCTTGTTGCGGAAAGCATGGGCGTCCACCAATGTCAGTGCACGTTCTATCCTGCGCTGAATTTCGGCCTCCTCCACACCCAGATTACGCAGGCTGAAAGCCAGATCGCTGTCAATATCGGTATAAAAGATCTGTTGGTCCGGATCTTGAAATACCGTGACGACCCGCTGACGCAAAGCCATCAGACTTTTTTTACTGTAATCCAATGGCGCATTATCCCACCAGACAGCGCCTTGTTGTGGACGCAGGATACCGGAAAGGTTCATCAACAAAGTCGATTTACCACAACCATTCGCCCCGATAATTCCGGTAACCTGATGATGGCTGAAATCAAGTGTCAGGTCTTGCAATATAGGTTCATCCTGATAACTGAAATGCAGTGCCTGCGTCGCCAGCATGTTCGCCTCCTTTATCTGAGCCGCAATTCCCCAGGTTATAAATGAAAATCACCCTGATACAGTTTGAGTGTCAGCGCCACACTCATCTGCTGATAACGGCTCATCACCCGCGCAAACAGCATACCGACCAGCATCGCCAGTGAGCGGTAGCTCGTTCGCAGGGAGCGATAACCAAAACGCAGTGATTGTGCGCGGTGGATCGCGGCCGCTTCTTCCACAAAGATAAAAATAAAACGCCATGTCAACAGGATCTGTTCAATCAAAAGATGAGGAACACGGCAGAATTTCAGTAACTTAATCATCTGCTCAAAGGGCATATTCAGCATAAACCAGAAGGTTGCCGCCAACGTTGCAAGGCTGCGCCAGAGCGTCTGATTAGCCATGTTTACGCCCTGTGAATCAATTCCCAGCCAATATTGCCCTACTTTAAATCCCCACAACAGGCTGTCCGGCTGCAAACTGGCAGACAGTACGATAGCAATCAGGCCAATGCCGAGAAACCCCAGCGGGATCAACAGCCATTTCAGGTAACGCAGCAGGCTGATCCGCAGCAGATAGCAGGTAAATAGGGCAAGGCCGAATAACAATGCGGCCTGCCATACTGGAGATAGCCCCATCGCCAATACCATAAACAGCAGATACAGGGCAAATTTCGCCCTGGGATCTTTATTGCGCCAACGGCTCTGGTCGCTCAGTTTATCAATGCCGATCATGATCTTTACGGTCGCGACGATAATAACCAAGGATGTAGAAAATCACGGCAGTACCGAGGCTGCCCTGTAATGTGAACAACAGGCTTTCAATTTCGCCGCTGGCCGGTTCATACAAGGATTCAAACCAAGGGGTATAATTGGGCGCAATTTCCATGATTTGCGCTTCAGCCTGACCATCTGCGCCACCAAATTCCCCGCCATGATCAATGAAAAATGGAATAACGCACAGAGCAATCAGCAGAGACAACAATATTAATGTCTTTTTCATCTTCAACACTCCTTAAAAACTGCGAGCCTGAATTAATTGTCTTTTCACCAACTGATCGTAAATCAGCACGGTCAGTAAACCTTCAGCAACCGCAATCGGTAGCTGGGTTATGCAGAAAATGCCCATAAATTTGATGATGGCTGCCCCCATGCCAAGTTGTGGGTCGGGGAAAGCGACACCCAACTGAATAGAGGTGACGGCATAGGTGACAATATCGGCGATAAAAGCACAGAAGAAGACACCGATATCTTTGCGTACGCCCATTTTGCAGGAGAAACGCCAGACCAAATACCCCACCAGCGGGCCAATCACGGCCATCGACATGCCGTTAGCCCCCAGAGTGGTCACGCCGCCGTGCGCCAGCAGCAACGCCTGAAACAGCAGGACAATCGCACCCAGAACCGCAACGACAGAAGGGCCAAACAAGATCACCGCCAGCGCGACTCCGGTCGGATGAGAACAGCTTCCGGTGACAGAGGGGATTTTCAACGCAGACAGGACGAAAATAAATGCACCACACAGTGCCAGCAACACTTTCTGGTTACTGTCTTCCTGCACAATCTGACGCAATCTCATAATGCCTGCCGCCAAAAAAGGCAGAAAAGCCAGCCACCATGCAACTGCCCACATCGGGGGCAAAAATCCCTCCATCACATGCATGGCGAACGCTTCCTGCGGTGCCAGCGCTAAAAGCAGTGCGATAGCCGCACCAGATAACGAAAACTTCGTTAGTTTCTGTTGCATAACTCACCTCGATAATTGCCAGTTTTTATTAATCAAAATCGTTGAGAAATACGATAGCCCCTGCCCGCTATCCAATGCGCCGAGATGGCGCCAGCACTGTTCTGTCGGCAAAGTCGCATCAGCCATCATCAGCGTGTGTTGCAGGAGTTGATGGCGCTGGAGCAGCCCGTGTATCCGTTCAAAATTCGAGTAAACTTTCATCAGGACGATGCAGTCATGATTGAGCAAGGCTTGCTCCAAAACCGCATCGGGAGCCGTACCAGCGATGACGGACAAGGTTTGATTTTCCATCGCCAATGGCATGGCGCTACGTGCCGCAATCGCCGCAAATGAGGTAATGCCCGGTACGATTTCCAGCCACGGCGGATTGCCGATCCGCTCCAGCAGAAACACCCACGTACTGAACAGCATCGGATCGCCCAGTGTGATAAAGCCGACTTTTCTGCCTTTCGCCACTTCTTCTTGCAAGGCTTGTGCGACTCTATCCCACACGACTTCTTTTTCTCCCCTGTCTGATTTCATTAGAAAATGGTAAGTGCACACTTCAGTTTCAGGTGAGAGATATTCTTCAACGATGGAATGAGCGAGGCTCTGAACGCCTTTTTTGCCAGAAGGGGCATAAATGACATCCAGACTGGCCAGAATACGGGCAGCCCGTACAGTAATCAGATCACTCGCTCCGGGGCCAACCCCTATGACATACAGTTTTCCGCTCATCACGCGCCCTCCCCGACCTTTTCATTCATGGCATCCGCAAGATGATCAACAAACATCTGCCGGATCATCGGGTTTTCGCCTAATCCCTGCAACCAGGGGATGGCCGTCATACCGGCCTTCTCCAACTGTGATTTCCAGGAATCGCTTTCACCAGAAGCCATATCATTAATGGCATGATCCCCTGCCACCAGCATCAACGGCATCAGGTGAACTTTACGCATGCCTTCGGCTTTCAGTCCCTTAATAATCAAAGCGATTTCAGGATAGCTTTCTACTGCCCCCACGCGAGCCGGAAAATGATAATGCGTCATCAGGTGATCCAAACAGGCATAAGCAGAAAAAGCAGGGTGAGTCGTGCCGTGTCCCATGAAGACCACACACTCTTTGTCACCCAATCTGGGGAGCTGGTGGTGCAGCGCCCTCATCAGTTGCAGATAATCTTCAAAATTGCTCAGTAAAGGGGCTCCCAGTACCAAACGTTGGAATCGCGGACGGAATCTTTCTACTTCATGGAGGACTTTTTCATACTCATCACCTTTGATGATATGCAGGCACTGAACCGCGACATCATGATAACCGGCGTGATGCAGTCTGGTCAGCGCCTCGTGAGGCGTGTCAATGTGGATGCCATCGCGCTCCCGCAATTTGCGAATAATCATGCCGGAGGTAAAAGCGCGAAACAGTTCCCTATCAGGAAAGACAGAAGCCAACTGCTGCTCACAGGCTTCAATATTATTTTTTCGCGTTTCTGGATAACTGGTTCCGAAACTGATCACCAAGAGTGCTTTTTTCATCGCGTTATCCCTTATTAGTTAGCTATCACGGGGAAATTCGCCAATAGCTGCGCCATCTCTTCCAGGCTATTGGCCTGCATAATTCCCTCACCGTTAAACGGATGTACCGGACGGCAGATCACGATGCAGGGCAGCCCCAGCGCAAGGCACGGCTCGACTTTCTCCTTGAAACCGCCCTGTTCACCGGATTCTTTAGTAATGACTACATCCGCCTGACAAAATTGGTAAAATGCCCGATTAAAATCGGCACTGAATGGGCCTTTCAGGGCAAAAATCTGATCAACCGACAGGCCGCAGGATTCACATAGCGCCAAGACTTCTGCCGTCGGCAAGACACGCGCCAGCACGGTTTTTCCCGCCAAACGGCTAACATAATCGGCCAATTGTTTGCTGCCGGTGGTCAGCAGAATCCGTTCGCCTAATCTGGCGGCCACTTCGCACGCCTGATCAAGGGTCGTCACTTTATGGATCAAGGCATGTTCGACATCATCAATATCACTCGGACGGATATAACGGATCAGAGGAATATCCAGCTTCTGACAGGCCTGCACGATGTTTTGGCTCAACCGCTCGGCATAAGGATGAGAAGCATCAATGACCCTCTGCGTTCTCTGCTTTTGCAGATAATCCACCATGCCCTCCGCTTCCATCCGGCCAATCACAATGTCACCGCGGATATCAGCCGCCTGCTGTGCTCCCGTGGGCGTGGCAACAGACAGGCGATAGTCAATGCCAGCGCTATCCATCATCATGCAAATCTGGCGGGCATCACTCGTGCCGCCAAAAATGTGGATTTGTGGCTGTTTCACAATCGGTACCCCCTTGGTGTGATCATCAGCCCATCACGTACGTAAGTGGATTGATTGCCGACAATCACCAGACTGCGCATATCAACGCGGGAAAAATCCATCTCGCCAAAAGTGGTCAGCCATTTTTCTTCTTTCTTGCGCCCCGCCGCCTTGACCACACCGACGGGTGTTTCTGCCGGTGTCCACGGCGCCATCAACGCAAAGGCTCGTGCCAAATGGTCTTCGCGGCCACGGCTGCGCGGATTGTAGAAACACACCACGAAATCCGCTTCAGCCGCTGCCCGTACCCGTTTTTCAATCACCGCCCACGGAGTGAGCAAATCACTCAGGCTGATATGACAGAAATCGTGCATCAGAGGAGCACCAAGCAGTGAGGCACAAGCAGTACTGGCCGTCACACCAGCCACCAGACGCACTTCTACATGGCGTTCATGCTGACTGATCAGTTCCAGAACCAGCCCCGCCATGCCATAAATCCCCGCATCACCGCTACAGACCAGCGCGACGTTTTTGCCTTCTTCTGCCAGATCAATCGCCACCTGACATCGCTCAATCTCTTTACACATGCCGGTTTTGATAATCTCTTTATCGCCCACCAGCGGCTTTACCAAATGAGTGTAGGTTTTGTAACCCACTACAATGTCCGCGGCTTTCAGTGCGGCTATCGCTTCCTGCGTCATCATGGCTTCACTGCCGGGGCCTATTCCAATGACGGTTAACATGGCTGCAATACTCCTAATGTGATAGTGACGCCCTGCTCACGCAGGGTATGACCAACCAGCTGCCCCTGACTCATCAGCCAGGCAACGGGTTGGGAGACACAACCGACGCCCACGGTTTTGCGCACGAATTCAGAGGCAGGGAATGCCTGTCCACATTGGGCGAGCTGGTTAACAGAGAAAATTTGAAAAGGAATGCGGCGTTTTTCCGCCAGTTGAACTAAAGCCGGCTCTTCTTGTTTCAATTCCACACTGCCGATGGCTTTTAATGCCAGAGGGTCAAAATCATGTTCTGCCAGATGACGATCCAATAATTGCGCGACCCGTTCAGCGGCAACCCCGCGTCGGCAGCCAATACCCGCGATAATCCGGCGTGGCACTAATTTGAAGGTCGGGATCGCCAATACGGGTATTGCCCGTCGGTGGCTGACGTAAACCAAGGCATCGAGTTCCGGCAGATCATCAAGGGATTCCACCGGAATAAACCCACGGGTATCACACTGCCTTTTTTCGTCAATCAGTGCCGGATGCCACCACATACCTACTCGTTTGCCATTGACCAGCATTTGGTTCACTGTCTTGACGCTGGCGCGAAAATCTGCCATTTCGCCGTCAATTTGCTGGGATAACACATCAAGTGCAGCGAGTTGGTTGACATCCGTTGCGGTTGTGATAACCGCCTGTCCGCCAAGCAGATCCGCAACCTGTCGCGCCAGATCATTCGCACCGCCCATATGCCCCGATAACAGGCTGATGGCAAACTGGCCTTTTTCATCCAGCACGACAACCGCCGGATCAGTCAGTTTGTCCCTGAGCAGTGGCGCGATCACGCGGATGGCGATCCCCGTCGCACCGACCATGACCAGCGAGCCATATTGGCTGAATGCCTTGCGTACTGTATTGGCAAAGCCACTGTCGAAAGCACTGAACCCCGTTTCCACCAGTTCAGGGGAAGTAAAACAATCCACCGCCAAATGGGAGCGCAGACGATGTGCCAGCTCCATTCCCCCCATCGTCAGGCAGAACAAGGCGATTCTTTTACTATGCTTGACGATATTCATGGCTGAACCCCGCATCATACAGTTTTGAGTAGTGGTACTCCTCGCCAAGAAACGCGCCGACCAAAATCAAGGCGGTTTTCTGAATCCCTGCCGTGCGTACCTGTTCAGCAATCGTGTCCAATGTGCCGCGAACAATCCGGCAATCCGGCCACGTTGCTTTGTAAACCACCGCGACGGGGGTTTCTTGCGGATAGCCGCCCTGTATCAGCCGAACGGTGACACCGGCTATATCCTGTACCGACAGAAAGATCGCCATAGATGTCTGATGAGCCGCAAAGGCTTCCAGTGTTTCCCGTGGCGGCATCGGTGTTCGGCCAGCCATACGGGTGATGATCAGGCTTTGCGCCACTTCGGGGACGGTATATTCCACTCCCAATTGCGCAGCCGCACCGAGAAAAGAGCTGACACCCGGCACGGAGACAAACCCCATTCCCTGGCTTGCTAATACTTCGGCCTGTTCACGAATAGAACCGAATAACGACAAATCCCCCGTTTGCAGGCGCACAACTAATTTTCCGGCTTTGACGCTGTTCACCATCAAATCAGTGATTTCCTGTAACGTCATACCTGCGCTGTCATGGCACTCTGCATCCGCGCGGCAATATTCCAGCAGCTCCCGATTAATCAGCGAGCCGGCATAAATCACCACTTGCGCCTGTTGCAACAACTGGTATCCCTTCAGGGTGATCAGGGTTTTATCTCCCGGCCCCGCCCCGACAAACCAGACTTTTCCGGCATCAAAACGCGCAGGTTCAGTATCAACATGCTCAGTCATAAGCACTCTCCTTTGGATCGGACAGATGTTCGACAAATTTCTGGCAGGAAATTAAATAGGTGGGATTGTTGGGTTTGAAATAGTGCCCCTGCCCCAATGGGGTCAATTCCCCGATCTGAATTTCACGGCCATCAAGGGACACCACCTGACAAGATTGCAGATGCACCAATGCCTGCATAAAGTTTTCCAGCAGGATAAACGTCATCACCAAACGCCCACCTTGGTTCAGGTGTGTCAGCGCCCAATCGATTAATTCCGTCAAGTGTCCGCCCGTTCCGCCGATAAAAATGGCATCGGCGGCTTCCTCCAAGGGCAGTGGTGCAACACCCGCCTGAATACGAACAGTGTGACAGCCAAAGTGCCGGACATTTTCATAGATCAGTGCCAGCGCCTCTTCCTTACGTTCAATCGCGAGGACATCCAGCGTGGGATAACGTAATGCAGCTTCAATACTAACGCTGCCTGTCCCCGCCCCGACATCAATCAGATGTCGGGCTTTATTCAGTTCCAGCCGTTCCAGTGCCAGCGCTCTGACAGTTTCTTTGGTCATGGGAATACGATGACCACGCAAAAACAGTTCATCTTTCATTAAGGATCACCACCACGTTCAAACCATAATTAATGTCACCGCATTCGGCGACCTGTTGCGCACTCAGACAAACAATCCGCTCGTTCTCCTGTGACAAGTTTTCACCAATCACCATCCGGCGATGCTGCCCGCGTGCCAAAATCTCCTCCGCAATCTGGCGGGGGCCAATCAGCTCATCCGTCACCATTGCGATTTTTTCGTGCCGGAGCAGCCAGTCAAAATCCGGTTTTCGACCGTGGCTGCTGGTAAGGTAGATATCGTTCATATCCAGCAGAATTCGGGCGCACAGATATTGAATGGCAGTGATGCCAGAAATGATGCGAATGTTTTGCCGCTCACTCGCAAAATGTTCAGCGATGCGTTTACCAATGCCATAAAACAGGGGATCACCTGAAGCCAGCACCACAACCTGCTGATATTGGCGCTGTTCAAGCCATTGCATCAATCCGTCCATATCGGCATTCAAACGGCGGGTTTCGCCACGAAAATGGGGGAATTCAGCCAGATGACGGGCGCCTCCCACCAAGATTTCCGCCTGTTTGATGGCGTCCAGCGCGGCCAGCGTTTGATTTGCGATGGCGCCGGGGCCGATGCCAACGACCGTAATCATCGGAACCCCTCCACAATCTCATCCACTGGCCGATTGCAGCCCAGGACTTGATTATCAAAGGAGAAAAGAATGGCATCGCACTGTGGCCTGCCGCTGGAAAAACGCAGCATTTGATCAACGCGTCCGCAGATCTTCTGGGCAATCTGCTGATGCACCGCCTGCCAGCCACGTTCCGCGATCAGTTCGATGGCGGCTTCGGTGGTATCACAGTGATCAACGGCCTGAATCAATTCGAAAGGCGCTCCCATTACGGCAAGATTGGCGATCAACGTTTCCATACGGCCATCCGCGATATGGCTGTGGGTATGAAAAATACCCGCTGCGATTTTCACCAGCTTGCCGACATGCCCCACCAGTACCACATGGCTAAACTGCAAACGTACCGCTTCCTGAAGCATGTAGCCGACAAAGTTACTCATCGTCACCACATAATTTCCGTCAATACCCAACTGCTGACTGACAAAACGCTCACCGTGATTACCTGGCACAAAGATAATCCGATCCAACCCGCTGGCGCGTTTAGCTTCCAATTCCAGCGCCAGCGAACGCTTCCAGCTCTCTTCTGACATCGGCATGACGATGCCCGTCGTACCGATAATCGAAATTCCCCCTTTGATCCCCAGCCGGTCGTTATAGGTTTTCTTCGCCCGCTCCTCCCCCTCTGGCGCAAAAATCACAATATCCGCCCCACGCTGAAGACCAATCACCTCACGCACCGCTTCTTCAATGGTGTGCCGCGGCGTTTTATTGATGGCCGCCCAGCCTATTGGCAGACCGATCCCGACCCGCGTGACTCTGCCAACCCCTTCACCGCCATCCAGCGTGATGATTCCGCTGTCATTCAGGGAGACGCGCGCAAAAATCAACATACCGTGCGTTGCGTCAACATCATCACCGCCATCTTTGCGGATCGCCGCAACTGCCTGCTGACCTTCAATCAGCGGCTGTTCAACGTTCAAGGCCAACGTGACGCCGGAAGGGGTTACAATGGAAACCTGATGGATAATCTGCTGGCGCAAGATCATTAACGCCGCCACCCGCGCAGCGGCCGTGGCACAAGAGCCGGTGGTATAACCCTTACGGTACTGTTTCCCCCGGTGCCAGACCGTTCCGAGGCTTTCTGCCTGCGGGGGCTGTGTGTCATTCAATATGTCATTCATGCCGCACCTCCGGCATCCGATACAAAACAGCGTTGATAATCGCCGCCGCAATATTGCTGCCACCTTTGCGCCCTCTCGCCGCAATGCAGCTCAAGCCGCTATGTATAAGCGCGTTTTTGGACTCTTCTGCCCCGACAAAACCCACCGGAACCCCGACGACGGCAATGGGCGCGGATTGATGTTCCAGCAAGCGAAACAGCGCGGTGGGAGCATTGCCGAAGACAAAAATCTTCTCCCCTGCTTCTTGTAAAGCAATATCGACCGCCGCCATTGAACGGGTGATCTGCTGTACTTTCGCCATTTGCACGACACGGGGATCGCTGACATAACAACGACATTCACTGCCATATTGCGCCAGATGGGTTTTATTGATGCCGGATAACACCATCGTGGTATCGGTGTATAACGTGCAACCGCGCAAGATCCCATCGCGAATACGATGCAGGGCATCCGGTGAGAAATGGAGAATATCGAGCCAGTCAAAATCAGCGGTGGTGTGGATCACCCGTTTAATCACCGCTTCCTGCCCGGCATCCACAAAACGATAATCAGGGCGCGATTCACGGATAATCTCCGTGATAATGTCAAAGCTATGTTGCTCAATCTGCTGAGGTTGTTGAATATACGAGCGTTGAGGATCGTTCATCTTGTTTCCTCTTCTTATAACACTGCGTTGAATGGCGTTACGCTGACCAGGTTATGCAGCAGCGCAAACAGCAGGAGCGCCATCACCGATGCCACCCACATCATCTGCACGGACTGTGGGATATCTTCCGGTGTGACTTCACGCTGTGCGTCACCGATCCACGGTTTTTCAACCCGCTGATTAAAATAGACACTCGGCCCGCCAAGCCGGATACCCAATGCGCCTGCTACCGTGGCTTCCGGCCAGCCACTGTTGGGGCTGCGGTGTTGGTAACGGTCACGCCAGCCGACACGCAATGCCTGACGAAAATCCAACCCCTGCCACTTCGCAGCCAGCGCCAGTAAAAGCCAGCCCAAACGCGCAGGTATCCCGTTCGCTACATCGTCCATGCGAGCCGAGAACATGCCCAGCGCCCGATAACGGGGCGTCTTATAGCCCACCATCGAATCGAGGGTATTTACCGCCTTATAAGCCATCGCGAGTGGAGCGCCGCCAATCATCAGGAAGAACAACGGAGCAATCACGCCATCCACGCTGTTTTCTGCCACCGTTTCAATGGCAGCACGGCTGATTTGCGGCGGTTGTAACTGTGACGTCTCCCGTCCAACAATCTGAGCCAGTTGTTGACGGCTGGCCGCCAGATCGCCCTGTTTCAATGGCTGATAGACCGCATTGGCCGCATCACTCAGGCTACGTCCGGCCAGCAAGGTATAAATCAGCCAGACTTCCACCAGCATGCCGAACCAGAACGCCACACCATAAGCCAACCACAGAACCAGATAACTCATCAGCCAGACACTGCCCACCACCACCAGCCACAAGGCCACCCCGCCCCATTTCAAATCAGCTTCGGTTTTGCATCGCCGACGAATAATGCGCTCGGACTGGCTGATCAGCCGGCCTATCCAGCGCACCGGATGCGGCCAATGAGGGGGATCGCCCAGTTTCATATCGAGAATAAACGCCGCAAACCAAAGTAAAACGGTCATGATTGCCCCCTTGCCATCTGCTCGCGGGCGATCGTCAGCCAGCGATGGAGCAAATCAGGACGTTGGGCAAAATGAACATGCAGATACCCCGCCAGCGTATTGCCGTTTTGATATCCGCCAAACCAGCTTTTCTGCGCCATGCCGCTACGCTGTTTGGTACAGTGGAATACCGGCGTCTGGGCGGACGTGAAATCAGAATAATGGAATTCATGCCCACGCAAGGTTTCCCCCTTCGCCACCAAAAGCGTGTCGCAGATCGCCGTCGCCTCGCAGTAACCAAAGCGTTTCAGACTCTTTCCCATCTGGCTTTCACCGGCAATCAAACCCACCATAGGGTGGCGAACGCCCTGTACATCGGTCAGGGCTTCACCGAGATACATCAGGCCGCCACATTCCGCATAAATGGCAATGCCTTTTCGTTGCGCCTGACGCAATGCCTCATGCATAGCGTGATTAGCCGCCAGTGACTGGGCATACATTTCAGGATATCCCCCGCCCAGATAGATCATCTGACACTCCGGCAACTGGCTATCGTGCAACGGGCTGAAACGTTTGATGGTCACACCCGCGTGTTCCAGCAACAGCAGGTTGTCGGAATAATAAAAATGAAAGGCTTCATCTTCCGCCAGTGCCAGTGTCAACCCCTGACCGCTAGCCGGATCGACAAGGGAAGCGATATCGCCTTGCGGTAATGTCGGTAATGGAGTCAACGCCAGTAGCTTGTCCAGATCGACCGTCGTTTCTATCTGGTGCGCCAGGTTCTGCCACTGTTCATCATGTTGGTTATTCCGCTCTTGGGCCGGGATCAGCCCAAGATGACGGGAAGGCAGTGCGATATCCGGCATGACGGGAATATGCCCCAAGACGGGCAGGCCGCAATAGTCTTCAATCGCCTGTTTCAACAACTGAAAATGGCTATCATGGTTCACCCGGTTGATCAGCACACCCGCAATATTGACGGAAGGATCAAAGTGCTGAAACCCCATCACTGTGGCAGCAATGGACGTAGAAACCGCCTTGCCATCCACCACTAAAATCACCGGACAGCCAAGCTGCTTTGCCAACGCCGCGCTACTACAGTAATCAGGGTCTGAACCATAGCCATCATATAGCCCCATGACGCCTTCAATAACGGCAACATCCTTATCGGCTACAGCCTGATTAAACAGGCCATTCAGAATAGGGACAGGCAGCATAAAAGCATCCAGATTGCGGGAAGCCACCCCTGTCACCGCACGATGCCAGCCGCCATCCAGATAATCAGGCCCCGCCTTGAATGGCTGAACCCGTAGCTGGCGGCACATGAGTGCTCGCATGATCCCCAGTGTGACGGTGGTTTTGCCACATCCGCTGCCTGTACCTGCAATGACAAAAGCATATTTCTGCCGCATAGGATTTCCCCAGACTATTTACTTCAAACTATTTACCCTGAACCATTTAGCTAAAACTATTCCCTGCCATTAGAACTGGAATATCCGATCTCTCTCATTGATATTTATCAAATAAAACAGATTCAACCTATTTTAAATAATCAAATACACGCATAACCTTAATAATAGGAAAATAAATTTATTTCATTATTATATTAATAAAACACCCGACAGAGTCTTAAAACAACCGTTTGTTAATCACACAAAGAATACATTAACACTATCATTACAAACTGGGGTTTTATATTAAAATAACGGAGAGTCATTAATCAATTTTCAAAATACACAGTTTTCCTATTTATAAAAATACACATGATGACTTTTGTGATCTTGTTCATACTTATTGAATTTTAAACACTATTTTTATTCATAGATAAATAAAAATAATTATAGAAAAACAAATATACCGACAAAAAAATAAACATAACAGATTGAATAATATTTATTTTTTATATGAAAACAATAAAACAAACTAAAATACAGATCATTAATATGACAAAAAACTTTCATACAGAAAAATATTTTCTGGTAATTATTATATGAATCAAAAGAATCCATTATTTTTAAATAAACGAATATTGACCTAAATCAAATTCATTTTATTCACACTCACGTAATAATGCGTTAAATTAAAAATCATTCATACCACCCGCGTTCCCCTATACGCTTCTATATAAGAAGGAAAATATAAAGGGAGTTCTATGAATAAAGGCAAAGTATGGCTAATCGGAGCAGGCCCGGGCGAAGCAGCGTTAATTACTGTTAAAGGGCTGCATTACATTCAATCTGCGGATGTCATTGTGCATGATCGTCTCGTCAATCCTGAGTTGATTGCACAGTCACCAGAACACTGCGACATCATTAATGTTGGCAAAGAGCGCAATCACCACCCGATCCCGCAGGAAGAAATTAACCAGATTCTGGTTAAACACGCTCTGGCCGGGAAACAAATCGTGCGCCTGAAAGGCGGCGATCCTTATGTATTTGGACGCGGGGGCGAAGAAGCAGAAACGCTGGCACAACAGGGCATCGAATTTGAAATTATTCCGGGTATCAGTTCCGCCATTGGCGGGCTGGCTTATGCCGGCATTCCCGTTACCCACCGCGATTATGCATCCAGCTTCCATGTGGTGACCGGCCACCTTTCCCAAGGTAACGAGCCACAGAACTGGCGCGCATTGGCGCAATTGGGTGGCACACTGATTATTCTGATGGGTATGAGCCGTCTGGCTGAAATCTGCCAGCAACTGATGCAATTCGGCAAACCTCCCGCTACGCCCGCAGCGGTAATTATGTATGCCAGCCAGCCCAGACAGGAGATGACCATCGGCACACTGGCAACACTGGCCGCAGAAGTTGAACACCACCAACTGCATGCGCCCGCATTGATTGTGATTGGTAATGTCGTCCGGTTAACTGAAATACTCGCCTTTACCTCCACCCCCATTGCGCTCAGTTCAACCGCAGTCATGATGAACCCTCTCACCCGGCAGGTGACATAATGAGTGAACACGGCGGCAATATCATCGAAGTTGCCCAACAGTTCGGCATTCCAGCCAACGAACTCATCGATTTCAGCGCCAATATCAACCCGTTGGGCGCCCCGGAACGGGTGAAGGCGCTGATTAAAGATAACCTTGCCTGCATCGAAAAATACCCCGACATAGAGTATCGCCATTTGCATCAGGCGCTGGCTGACGCCCATCAGTGCGATACCACTTCTGTGATAGCAGGCAACGGAGCAACAGAACTGATCTACGCCGTTGTCCGTTACCTCAACCCGAAACGCGCCCTGCTCCTCACCCCCGGATTCGCTGAATACCGCCGAGCTTTGCAGCACGTTGGGGCTGAGATCATCGCGTATCCATTAACAGAAGACGCAGGATTTCAACCCGATCTACGCCTGCTGGATACACTGACAATGACCCAACCCGATTGTGTCTTTATTGCTACGCCCAATAACCCAACCGGTTTAATGCCAGACAGCCGGTTTCTGCAATCGTTGGTGCAACATTGTGAAGAGCACCGCATAGCGCTGATTGTTGATGAGGCCTTTATTGATTTTCTGCCCGATAACCGGAGTCTGATCCCACACATTGCCGCCACCCGCCACCTTTATGTGCTGCGTTCACTGACAAAATTCTTCGCCATTCCGGGGTTGCGACTAGGCTATCTGGTCAGCGGGGATAGTGCAGGGGTGGCGTGGATGAAAAACCAGCGCGAACCGTGGTCTATTAATGCCCTTGCGGCGCGGGTGGGTGAAGTCTTGTTGGATGATCAGGCTTATATCACCGCCACCCATCAATGGCTAAAATCACAACAGCATTATCTTTGGACGCACCTCTCCTCCTTCCCTACACTCACCGTCTGGCCACCTTCCGCTAATTTCCTGTTCTTTCGCTGTCATCAGCCCAGTCTTGATTTATGGCACACACTGCTTGAACATCGGCTGCTGATCCGCCATTGCAAAAACTATGTCGGCTTGGACGAGAGTTACTATCGGATCGCCGTACGCAGCGAATGGGAAAACCGACGCCTGATCGCCGCCATACAGCACGTTTTCGCACATGGCTGAAGCCTACTGCCCGGCTTCCTGCGGAGAACTGCTGCAAGGGTGGCTATTCGGCGGAGAAAAATTGATCTCCTGCCCTATTAATTGGTTCAGTTGTGTCGCGGTCAGCGAAGGCCATGCCTCTGCTGATGAACGACCACGTATGCGCCAGATGGTGGAATTGCTGCTGGAACATTGGAATGAACCTGCTGAATTATCGGCCTGCCTGCGCATCGAATATCAATCGACGATCCCAATAGCCAAAGGCATGGCCAGCAGTACCGCAGATATTGCCGCCACTGCACACGCCACGGCCAAATTACTGGGTAAATCGCTGAACAGCACCACCCTCGCGCAACTCTGCGTCAAGCTCGAACCGACTGACAGCACGGTGTTTGCACCATTAACGTTATTCGATCACCTGACCGCCCAAACTCAGATCCCCTTCGCCTGGCAGCCGGATGTCGATATTTTGCTGTTGGAAAGTCGGCAAACTGTTTTGACAGAAGAGTACCATCGGCGGGATCGCCATCAACTCTTGCTGGAAAGTACGCCGCTGCTCCAACAAGCATGGCGGCAATTTCGTATAGCGAATAAATATCATGACCACTATCGTCTAGGGGAAGCCTGCACCCTGAGCGCCATCGCGAGCCAGCCAATACTGCCTAAGCCCCGGTTTTATCAATTATTGGATTTAGTCGAACGAAGTGGAATTTATGGCCTGAACGTCGCCCATAGCGGCAGTGTCATTGGCTTGCTATGCAACAGCCATCAGCACGATATGGATAACCTGCGCTGGCAGTTAGGCCAGAAACCCATTTCTGACTACTACCCACAGATACACCCTGTCAAAATGATTGCAGGTGGAGTTTGTTAGCAGAATTCATGAATGAAAGCGAAAATCACACGAATTTTATGCCTATTCTTGGTGATCTGACCGACAAACGTAGCCTGATTACCGAAGAGGATCATATTGCTGAACACAAGCTCATCACAAGCCAACCCGCTGATATGGGATATACCAACGCCAGACCGAAATGGGTTGAAATAAACCCGTTTCGGGTAGAAATGAATATGTAAGCAATTATTATATTCAACATGAGAACTTCATACATAACAAATTGATATTACAACTAATAAATTTTATTACACCAAATGGATACATGGAGACTATGCTGATTAGTTACCGAGTCTTCCCCTTACCGGAACGAAGCGACCATACACGATTTGCGGCAATACAACCAACAAGCCCGCAAACATTGCTTACTGGGGCTACATTAATGCCCTCACTTTATCAGGGTAAAGATAAATAAAGATGATATTCCGGCTGATAAAGCTCCCGTCAAAAATATCAATGGAATATAGATTGATTCAGGAAAAAAATATTTTTCAGTATTCCCATTTGAACTAGGAAATTAAGTAAGGTACATAATTTATGAATATAACATGTAATCACTGCCAAAAACCTGTTGAAGAAATGAACTTAAAACAAGCTAAAATTATTCAATCGGCTGAGTTTATTGAAAAAATTGTTGATGTAGTCTTAGCTTGCCCACATTGCAGCCAGGAATACAGTGTATTTGTACCTACATGGGATTTACAGCCGCTAGAAACCGCCTGTATGTAAAAAGCGTCAAACCGTTACCCAGCCAATCATTGAGAGGAACTGACCACTCTCCTGACTGAATAAAATAAGTACACATAATACGCAACAGCAACCACAACAATGCCTGCTGAATACGGCGGGCATTGTTGTTTTAATCACAAACGCACCAGCTCATCATTGCGATCAGCATTCCATAAATCAGAAGCTATTTTGCCCTGAACATTTTTTCGCATTATGCTTATGTTAAATAATATTATTTGAACAGCCCGTCATACATTATGGAAAATATACATCTCGAACCTGCCACCTTTGACGCCTTTATGTCGCTCGATATTCGTGTAGGCAAAATCATCAAAGCAAAAAAAAAACGAAAAAGCCATTAAGCCAGCCTATAAACTTTATATCGATTTTGGCAGTGATATTGGTGAAAAACAGAGCTCCGCCCAGATATGCCAAAACTACACAGAAGAACAATTAATCGGCAAACAAGTGTTAGCAGTTGTCAACTTCCCACCAAGAAGAGTGGCAGGCTTTAAGTCAGAAGTCCTCGTTCTGGCCGCCGTCTGTGACGATCAAGGTCGTCGTCGTGGTAGTAAAGACCTCCGGCGATAACAGGGCATTCCAAGCCGGCTCGTCATTTCCCTGCCAATCTGCATTGACATCATCTTTCAGTAGCTGGCGGCTGACAGACTGGGGAACATTCGTCAGGGAAATACTGTTTGTCAGATTTAAACCCGCAGTATCGTAGTGTCGGGTATAAGTCCCCGCCAAATTCTGGGCTTGCTCTGACGGGCTATTACCCGCCCAGACGAAACGCTCGGTTATCCGAGATGCGCCCTCTTCCGACTGTTCGGTGATACTGAGCAGGCGCCCCGGCAAGGTGCTGTCTTCATACTGCCAAGTCCGAATAACATTGGTTGTATTCACATTCAGCACCGGACGATTAGCAATATCATCCAGCGAGACGTTGCTACCTGCATCCACACTATCGGTACGAAGCACTTCTCCCGTCAATGCGTGAAAATAGGCGAAATTGGGTTTAACGGTCGCGTCTGTCTGCTGTAACTCAAACAGACGTGGGTCAATACTCTGAATCCGTTGCCCAAGGGCGTTGAACTGATGGCGGGTGATACGCTTATCGGTGGTTTGCGGCGTATTCGGATGACGGTGGTAATGGATGTCTCGAACCATCTGACCGAGATTATCCAATACCATTACCGTCGGTGTTTTCGTGTATAACGTGTAATCTGGGTGACTCATAACTGTTTCTCCTCAAGAGGCTGTGTGGGATATAGGTTCGGCTTGGGGGGAAATTCTGTAAGAACTGACATTGTTTTCATCCTTAATGTCATAATGGGGGTAATATTGGTCGCTTTATGATACGGTATATTTAAGAAAAAACGTTGTTAACTGTTACAGAATGCGAAGAATAAATTATGTTACAAATATCTAATTAATATGCTCCTAGTAAATTTTATTATTGCTGATGAAATTTTCATTTTTAATATTTATTTACATAATGCAGATTTATTTTTATAATAATAAACATTTTTAATATAGAATATTTTGCCAATTATTAGTTTTTATTAATATATATTCAATCAGTAAAACAGATGGAATGAATCATATAAATAACCCACCTATAAGATATAAAATATAATTTTCAAATATTATCAATCTAGCGATAATAGTATTTTATTTGAAACAGATAATAACTAAATGGCTTGACTGATCTAAATTTAACACACGAAAATATATAAAAAAGAAATTCATTAATTCCGCAAATGTCCATTATTGGATAAAAGACATTCCACCACTTAATATGTCATTTCCATATTGAAATAATGAATCATCAAATGCACCGTATATTTTACCATCACTTCCTAACATTAATGTAATATATCCATTACAACACTCACCAAAAGGAATTAATTTACATGAAGTTCTATCTTCATATTCCTCAACCCAATCCATAGGAATTAATTTTGAAGCTTCTATAGGATCTGTATGGAATTTTTCAGGTTTAGCTTCATTGTCTTTATATGCTGAATGATATCCTTTAATTCCGCCATAATTAGTTACAAACTCTAAATATAAAGAAAATATATTATATCCTTCATTCAGTAGAAAGTTGGCACAATTAGCCATATCAAGCTTTTCTTGATAAACCTCACCATATTTACTTGCTAATTCGATTAATTTATTCATATTACCCACTCCTTACATTGGCACCAATAGAACTAGGAATACCTAATTTACTATTACCATAACCACCAACTGTTACTCGGCAGTTTTCACACATAGCAAAAGGCTCATGTGATAAATCAGTAGTTTTCACCGTATAAACATTTAGATTTTCTATCTTTGCTCCATCCAATAAAGCATTATTAAGACATTGAAATTCAGCACAATTACGAATATCCCAGAACTTCAGAGATTTATTTTGCATATGATCTATTCTTCCCTGTAAATGTGGATGAATATTTTGAGGAAATTCACTACTGTTTTTACCAGCACCACTATAACCCCGATAGTGTTTTCCGTTCAAAATATCCACTGCTACTGATGTAGCTCTTGGCTTACTTGGCAATCTATATCTCCACCTGTCCCTGGCTTCTTGGTCAGCATATCCAGATAAATATCTATCCGTGAATCTATCGTGTTCAGTCCGAGAGTTAGAACTTTCTCCTTTACAGGAGTCCATTAATCCCAGTGGATCAATAAAATTCACAGAATTATACACGTACCCATACGGATTCAACCCACCTTGTAGCCCTATCGGGTCCGGCGTCAGATATTGCCCTGTATCACGATCATAATAGCGAAAGCGATTATAATATAACCCGCTTTCCTCATCCTCATACTGCCCTGCAAAGCGCAAATTACAGCTAACATAATAATCTTCATCATTCGCCGCCAGTAGCGGCATCCTCTCGGCCTTACCCCAAGTGGTCAGCCGACTTGCCCATACCAGCTTACCGGCTTCGCTCAGTATTTCCCGGGGCGTCCCCTGATGGTCACTGACGATATAATGTAACTTGCCCTTTTCATAACGAGCCGAAGGCGTAAAGGCACCCGGCGCATACAACCAACGAATGCTGTGATCATGGGCAAGCGAACCATCTGCATACAGTGGGGTTTCCTCAACTAACTGGTTGCCGCTCCACAGGTAGTCATACCCCGTAATGGTATCCGGCTTCGCGGTCAAATCCGGCTTGCCGTCCAGCCAGCGTTGCAGGTTGACCGCGGTCAGTTTGCCATCATGAACTTTCAGCTTACGGATACGCCGCCCAAAGACATCATAACGATAGTGCCAGCGTGAGCCGTCTGGTGTTTCGCAATGGGTCAGTTGATTTTGAGTATCCCAGCGGTAACGCCATACCTGTGGCCGGAAACCATCATGGTGCTCAGTCTTTTCCACCTGCCGGCCATTGTCATCGTAACGGTAAGAAACATTACCTCGTTTAACGACCCGTCCCGCCTGCTGGCGCTGTTCAATCTGCTCAACCGCGCCCCGTGCGTCCACCGGCAAGTGTTGGTTCAGGTTGCCGTTGGCATCATAACCAAACTGTTCTTCATAGGGCAAACGGCCATTGAAGGTTGCGCTGACTATCTGGTCATTCTGGTTGTAGCGGTAACGGGTTTGCCCCCAGATACCGTCATCAATCACTCTGACGCTGTAGGCGCGATCATATTGCCAGCTACGGTTAACCGCGGTGGCCTGCGGCGGGAAGTGCGGGTCATTTTGTGCCAAGGTTTCGCGAAACAGCGCCGTGGCACGTCCTGCGGATTGGTGTGCCAACAACCCCGTGGCAGTATAACGACTGGCAAGAATGAAACCGTCCGCGCTTTCCCGCACAGTTTCCCGCCCCAGAGCATCATGGCTCAGAGTCAGTGGCGTATGCTGGTTAAACTGAAAGTGGTTCAGCCCTCCCATCACGGAGTAACCAAAGTGCAGAGCATGCTCACCAATGGTCTCGGTAGTGATTTGCCCTGTCAGGCTATTCCACTCACGGGTGATTTCCCGCCCATTGGTGCGCTCACACACGGGCAAACCAACCGCATCATATTCATATTCCACAACCGCATCGTCATTGACGGCGCGAGTAAGCTGATGGCGAGCGTTGTACTCATAGGTGGTGGAGGCTTTCAGTTCAGACCTGTCCCCATCCTGATACCAGGTTTCCTGTCGGGTCAACAAACCCGATGAGGAGTAATGCCAGCGTAGCAGATGATTATCAGGATAATGTGCCTGAATACGACGCCCCAGCTCATCATACTGATAGTCGATAGTGCGGCCGGTAAAATCGATTTCACGGATAATCTGACCGGCGACATCCCGCTCATAGCGGTAAGTTTCCCCTGTAGACGCAGTGACAGAACAAAAACGGGTGAGACGATCATAACCAAAGTACAATGTCGTCCCATCGGGACGGGTAACGTGGGTAAGCAGGTCAAAAGCGCCATAACTATAGCGAGTAATGCGGCCTTCTCCGTCGGTGACAGCCGCAATCCGTCGCTCGCTGTCATATTCCATATGCTGGGTGACGCCATCCGGCAGTTCAACTTCGGTCACACTGCCATTCAGGCTAGCATGGACGTTACTGTAGCGATAACGACTTTCCTGCTTCAGTGCATTGGTAATACGGCGCAGACGCCCCAGTTCATCTAACTCCAAACCCGTCGTTTGGCCATCAGGCGTCATAATTGCGGCAAGTCGCTGATGCTCATCATAGGCATAATGCCATTGCCGGCCATCCGGTAGCAGATGTTGCCGCAGTTCCCCATGAATGCCGTACTGATATTCTTCTTTGTGCCCTTGCGGGTTGGTGACAGCAGTCAGATTACCTTGCTGATCATGATGGAAACGCCAGATATCCCCCGTGGGTAAAATCGCTTCGATAAGTTGACCATGTTCATCATAGTCATAATAAAAAGCGTCCCCCGTTGGTAATACAATTTCAGTTAATGCACCGTCATTGTTGTAATCAAAAGTGGTATAACCTCCCAGTGGATCAATTTCCCAAACCTTCTGGTTGTAACGCCATTGCGTACGGATTTCACGCCCTAACGGATCAACCTCGCGGATCACCTGATTATTCTGGTTGTAATAGGAAAGGGTTTTTCCGCCTTCAGCATCAAGATAAGTGGTAACGCGAGCCTCATCGTCATAGATAAAACGATCGTCCCAATAACCTGCGGAAGAATGGGTGGAAATTACCCGTCCACGTTCATCATAGTGAATATAAAAATCGGTCTTATCCGTATCATGCCAGCGGGTCATAAACCCTTGTGCGGTGTATTCATGCCAGAGATGGTTTTGCTGAAAGGCATCACATTCTGCCAGATAACCGTGCTGGTCATAATGGCAGGTGACCAGACACTGTTGTATCTGCTGAAAGTGGTAATCTACTGTCTGGAGCTGATTATCTTGATAGTGAAGCGTTAATCGGAAACCGTCATTGCGTACAACTTCCATCAGCTGATGCTGGTCGTTATAGATAAACTGAATATGATTCTGATGGCGATCCGTGATGGCAGACAACCGACGCCTGTTACCCACAATATGGTTAAAATGGAATGTTTTCTGGATCTGTTTATTAACCAGACACAGTTCACCATCAAGCTCTCCTGTCAGTAAACAATGAAGGAGATGACGATTACGTGCCAATACCTGTTTTTCCGGTGTTGAGAAATCATAAACCTGCCCATCAGCATCGGTAAAATGGACTTTTTCATCGTCCAGTACTAGTTGACGTGACCAATCATCAGCCCATTTTCGCCCTAATAATCCACTCAGACAGGCGGCAGAGCGATAGGTTCGGGTTAGGGTGATTGGTAACAAGCCGGGGATGGTAATGATTGAGAATGTTTGTAAGTAATCGCCAGAGGTGATATCGACAGGTTCGCCTTTTCCACAACTACCACCTTCACACTTAGAAGAATCATTCTTGCCCGAATCATCTGGAGGATCTTTTTTGGTTTTCTTTGGTTTCTTGGAACTAATAAGCGGCTCTTTTTCCGTTCTTGCAGATCGGATACCTATCTGCTCTGTTTGGGTTAATTTTTTTGCTCCAGTTACAGTCCTGACGCCGGACAATCCTTTTTCTGTTTCGAGAACTTTAGTTATTACTCCTTCTCCTTTTACTACTTTTGAGAGAAAAGTTACTGACTCAGCACCTACTTTCATTACTGTTTTTACTTCACCGGGGCCAATAAAGAACATGGCAATATTACCTATTAAAGCTCCACCTTGCTGAGCCGGGTTACTTAGCTCCATATGTAAAGCCCCTAAAGCTCCTTGAACTGTATCTCCATACCCCTGACCAAAATTAAAAACCGCAGCACCTGCGTTTTTTGCTCCAATAAGTGAAAGCGTCTTCCCCAGTGCTTTCATTTCCATTTCAGGAATTTTCTCTATAATTTGTGCCAGATCGACTACAGTATTAAAAAAATCCTTTCCCCCCCCTTTTATTGCTTCGACAGGGTGCTTGACTGCTTCAATAAGATTATATCCTTGTTCATTAACCCAATGACCAACAAGACTAGGAGCTTTATCCACAACCCATCGAGAAGCATCAGAACCTTTATTCACAAGCCAATAAGCATCATCAGCAGCGTTATCTATAAGCCGATGAGCTAAATCTTTCCCCCTAAAATCAGGCGCTTTATCCAAAAGCCAATGAGCTTCTTCAGCAGATTCACTCACTAACTGATGAGCAACAGTAGAACCTTTATTTATACCCCAATGAAAACCATCAGAAATTTTCTTTTTACCCCAATGAAAACCATCAGAAAATTTATCTCCAAAACGCTGACTAAAATTTTTATGCTCAGGCACTGTACCGTCGGTATCTTTGTTTATATCTCCATGCTCTTTATAGTCAGACTTTTCGTTTTCATTCTCTCTGCCCAGTTTTTCAGAAAAATCAGCTACCTTTCTCTTCTTTCTCTTAACCACTGGATTGGACTCCTGTGGCGATTTATTGGCTTGTGGAGCCTGCCCCACAATAACGCCCACCGTATTCCCTGTGCCTGTTGGGCTATCACTTCTTGCGCCTTTTGCCATATTTCCACCCTTATGCCCCATTCATCCAGAACTTATCTGCATGGCGCAATGTCAATTTACCGCCCGCCCGCACCGTTTGAGTATGTTCTTTCGGGTGACACTTCCCCCCCACCGTGCCACTTTTAATCCCTGTAGCCGTACCCGCTTCATCCCCCAATGTCTGTGGGACGAAACTTTGCCCAAATACCACCACTGGCTGCCCGTTTGCCCGTACCGATGTGACTGGTGCAGAGGAATCTTCCAGTTTGGCGATAACAGGATAAGGAACTGGAGGAGTGGCCGGTCCCATCGGGGTTTTACAGACATCAGGAACCAGACTGATAATCAGCCATTGGGTATCTTTACGGGCAATATAGTTATCCGCCATGATTCTGCTCCGGTTGGGGTGCAAATGTGATTAAGGGGGCTTTGGGATTTATTTCAAACCGCGCTTCTGTGACTCTGATGAGTAAGTCAATGCTGAAATGCAGACGAAAAGTCAGTTCCAGTGTCATTGCATCGGTATCAATAATCAGGGTATCGAGGTTCATCAGAACCGGAAGAAGATCACCATCCTCCATACGGAACAGGATAAAAGGACGATGTCCCGGCAGTTCGGTTTGTAAGGAGCCATCCGGTGTCAGATTAGTCAGTTGCAGTGTGATATCGGTGGACGGCCAGTCAATCTGTTGATCTTGTGGTGCACCATTCCAGTAACCGAAGTCAAAATCCTGTGGCAGGTACGGATGGCGCTCGTCCAGCCACGTCTGGTCATAAGTGCCGGCCAGCGTTCGCCGTGGCAGCCACGCCCGCCCGATAACGCCCATCCCTTGTGGCTGGCAGACGGGTTCAGTCGTCGGTAAATGACCGGACAGCATCGCGGCGAAGTGCTGCGCCGTGATGGGCGCATCCGGCCGGGTAATACGCGGTGCTGCATAGCGCGGTAGATCTTTGGCCTGTGCATACCAGGGCAAGATAAAACCTGAACCGATAGGGTTGTATTCCAAAACCGCATGAGCAATCGGTGCCTGTTCACCATCAGGATGCTGGCTGCGCTGTTCAGGGGAGAGTTTATCGTCTTCCGTCAAAGCATTGGCAACTTCATCATCATCCGCCTCAATCCGGCATTCCCCACCAAAAGCGTAACGATAATCAAGGGGCAGACGGTCAAAAGGTTTGGGTTCGGAGAGTTGCCATTGCCCGTTATCCGTGCGGAAAAATTCCCGCTCACCGGAAATCTCCAGTGTCTTATCAAGCAGAGTGTCACCGTTGGCATCGGTCAGTAGCAGACGCACAGGAAAAGCCGGACACGGCTTACCTTCTGGTGCATAGGCGGTGCCATTGACAATCACGTCACATTTCGGCTTAAACGGTGCCAGATCACTTTCCTGCAACACCTGCGAGATATTCAGCGCCCCCCGATACTGATCCTGTACACACAAGGACATCACGGGGAGCAGTTCGGCCAGGTATTCGCCCTTTCCCGCCGACAGCAACTGGTAGCCCACTTTCATGGCAACCACATGGTATTCTTTATCTTCCGTGTCCAGCATCCGGTAGTTCATAACCGAAAAGGGGGTGAGGTTTCTGAATTCCATCGCCTTGTCTCCTTAGTTCAAGTCAATGTCTTTGCCACGGATTTGCACAGGGCCGCTGGCATCAAACAGGAACGCTTTCCCTTTGATGGTAATTTTGCCGTCTTTGTCCATACGCAATGTGCTGTTACCGCATTTCAGTTCGATCACCTTGCCGGCCGAGATAGTCAGTGTTTGCCCCACGGAGACGGTTTTTTGCGTGCCGACCGTTTCGGTCTGGCTCATGGAAACTGAGGTATTCATATTGGCGCCGACGGAAATGGTATAAGACTGTCCCACCGTCAATGTCTTGGCGAGTCCGACGACTTCGGTGCTGGTATGCTGTACCACTTCCTGCTTATTTTTTTTCACTATAACGGCCTGATTCCCATCAATCGTTTCCGTATGATTCCCCTGCACTTGTGTCGTCCGGTTATTCAGCACCTTGGTGTTCATGTCTTTTTGGGCATGGATAAACACTTCTTCGCTGCCTTTCGCATCCTCAAACCGCAGTTCATTAAATCCTTCCCCTTTATGGGTACGCGTCTTGAAGGTGGTACGGGTTTTCTGTGCGGGTAAATCAAGGGGGGGACGGTTCAGGCCGTTGTAGTTACACCCCGTCACGATGGGACGGTCAATGTCGCCATTCAGGTAAGAGACAATCACTTCCTGACCGATACGCGGTATCGCCATAAAACCGAAGCCATTGCCGTTCCAGCCCTGTGCCACACGTACCCAGCAGGAGGAGCCGTCCCCCGGTGTATCATGGCGATTCCAGTGGAAGTGCACCTTGATAGCGCCGTGCTCGTTGACAAAAATCTCTTCGCCCGGCGGCCCCACTACCGTTGCCAATTCATCCCCGTCGGCCAGCGGTTTGTAACGGTACGGCGGACGCCAGTCGTCTTTCCCCGGAATAAAGGTGACGTTATTGGTCAGCGTAGTGCCTTCACCCGCAAGACCTGCCGCCTGTGGCTGGGAACCATAGTGATTCACGGTCACCACCTGCCAGCGGTCATTCATGGTCGCAATGGGATGGGATTTGAGGATAAAGATTTTGCCGGGACGCAACTGAATACAGTTGGTTTGAGCCGAACCCAACTTACTTTCGCTGTTCAGTTGGTTAAGCCTCACCTCGCCCAGCGGCTTACCTTCTTTGCTCCCTGGGAAACGGCCGTAACTTTCAAACACCGCATGACGCCCGCCCTGCGGTAACGTGGCCTGTGTCTGCAACGGTTGGGAAGGCCGCAGGTAGTTGTAGTCTTTGTGAATATACTCATCCGGACAGAGGTATTCTGCGTACTGCCACTGCCAGGCGGTGGTATCTTTATCATCGGTACTGGGCTGGACGTTGTAAGTCAGATTAAGATCCGCCGTCATCCCCAAATGGGAATCACTGAAAAACAGTTGTTCCTCCTCAAACCAGAAAACAACCCCCTCTTCCGCTGCCAGCCGGCACCAGAAGTCATAGGCAGATTCGCGCTTCTGGGTGGTGTATTCCCGAACGGGGTGGTGATCACTATCGTCATAAAACTTGCTGTCCGATTTGACACGATGTTCTTTCAGCAGTTTTTTAAGTATGTCCGGTACGGACTCCCGCTGAAACAGGCGGCTGTCCTGATGAAGGCTCATCCGCCACATCTCCGGCCGGACAGTAAACGTGTAGTAAGTCTGCCGCCCGTCAGTATTGCCCTGCGCGGCACCCGCTACGATCCCTTTGACCGTGCGATCCACCTTGCCATTGCGGGTGACGGTCAGAGAAGCATAAGTGCCCAACTGATCATTGAGTACCACACTGTTAAGCGGGCTGACCACGGTCAGAGACAAGTGGTAAAGCTGTGACAGCCCTTCCTGTAAACTGAAACTCACTACCTGAAAAGTCGTGGCCGGTAACGCACCTATCTGGCAAGTAAACACTAATCCATCCATTTTGCAGCTCCTCACATAATTGGGCGATACCCTTGAAGCGGACAAGGCGCTAAAAGCCAGCGGATATCGGAAGTATTCCCGATGACGGTCATTCGCATACGCATATCTTCGGTAAGACAGAACGGCAAAAACTGGTACAAGGCATTGGCAAACCGGAACAGTTCGCCCTGATGGGTATAAGCCGATTCATCCAGTGTCAGTTCGACATGGATACAGCGGTAAGGCACGCCACGGATCAGCCAGTCACCGGGCGTGGATTGAATCGCTAAAATGCCCGCAGTTAACCGCTGGATATCGCGATGGGCATGACGGTCAAGATCCGCATAAAAATCGTAATCCCATAACAATTGTTTGAGAGCCGATACCGAGTTCAGCCAGAAACCGTTGGCGGCATGGTGTGACAGCAACCCCCAATAGCGTGAAGAGTCGGTAACCGGCGGATAGCTGGGCGCGGTGGGCGTGAGATTGTTGACTTGCAGGCCATCAGGAATATCCTCACTCGCGTGGCAGATATCACCCACGGCCAATGTCGGCAGCCCTGTATCGAATGCCACAAAATGGCAGGTAAATTCCTGCTCCGGCGGCTGTTCCATCGGCCGGGCATGGCTGTCGTAAAACATGAGTGCATACTCCAGATGCCCCAACGCATCACGGGTAATATCCAGCGCATAGAACCAGACTTCTTCATCGGCATTACGGAAGAAATGCGTGAATTGGCTCATCGGATAAAACTGACATCGCTTGCCGCGCTCTTTACCGGGTTCATCTTTTAACCGGAGGTCAGTCATATGCAAGAGCCCCTGTCCGGGTGGCAAAGGCAGGGGATAACGAGCGGTATCGGGCGCAAAGGACTGTGTCACCTGCGATCGGCGTTCAAGGTTCACGACGGGGACACAATGGAGCTGAAAAGCATCAGCCAGTTGCGCCTCAGACAAAGGCAGGGCGTCATAGAGTTTCAGCGTCACGCTGAACTGCCGGCTTTCCGTCATGGATAACCGGCTGCGCATCACCGTAGGCAAGGATAATGTCAGGAAATGATGAACATGGGGCAGATAGAGCGATTCCATCAGCATTTGCGGCGCCCAGTTACCCGCGACAGCGATCGGCGGTGATAAGATCAGCCGGGAAGTGCCTGATAGCGGTTCAAACCAGAAAGGCTCGACCGGATAAGTCAACCCGTCATGGTGCAGTTCTGCGCGCTGCAAGAGGCGGCACAGGGACAGCATCAAGGTATCCGCCACTGCCTCATCAGGGCTGAGAAACAGACTAAGCGGGCGGATAGGCCAGTGATCATCCTTGCCAATATATTGAAACGTGAGGGTGATCAGGGTGGTTTCTGCCTGATAAGTGATATCCCGCGCCAGCAATATCAGCGGTTCAATAGGGCAGTCTCGGCTTGTGACAAATGTTGCCCCGGTACCTGATGAAACTTCGGAGCCCCTCGGCAGGGTGTAGGAAAAATCAAACCCTTCCCGCCTGTCGAACTGAACGACGCTGGTAGCGGGAATGCCCTTGATAGATTGCGCGGTTAATCGTTGCAGCAGAGGCAGGGTCATTTCCGGAAATGTATCATCCACTTTCTGATGCAAGCGAGCCATTAAAGCAGCAAAGCCTTGATTCAGTCTTTCAATATCCGGATCATTTCCATTAAAGTGATCTGCCAGATGGGGCTTTTCCTCACCGACCAGTTTTTCGAGTTGCCGCAGATAATCCAATTCCCAGTGATAATAAAACTGAAAAGCCTCCATACCTGCCTCCTTCAAAGGGCTATGCTGAGTGGAATATTATTTTCATTTTGAAATATATAATTATTTATGTATTTTTACATTGCAGATTAATAATAAGACAGTGTGTTAATCATAGTCTGTTTTATTTTAAGTAAGAAAAATTAAATGAAAACGACAGCGTCAATAAAATAAATAACACTCACTTCTACAAAAAAGAAAATAGCATTATAATTATTTTCAATAACAAAATTACACAATAATATCACTCGATAAAACATTCTTTATTAACATTCAGTTAACAATAATTAATGCAAAACAAATAATATTAAATTCATTATATTTATGAGGATAATTCTAAAATACTCTCACACTGATTCGTTATTTAGAACCTATCCATTAGGTGCAATAATTGCCGTCAGTTTGAACACGACCTACGCGCATCCACCGAAGCGTACACGTCGCATGTGAGGATCTTGAGTATAGCTCAGGTTAAAATGACAAATAAAATAACCTTAATAGGATAGGATTTTAAAATAAGATGGCAGAGAGGTATGCGGCCAATATTGCGATGCATCTTTATTATTCCCTGATAAAGATGCTCGCAGCGCATTTAGGAGGATATTTTTCATGTCCCAGATGATTTCCGGCGACTTATTTCTTCCAACAGCGGTAGTAATCACGTAGCCGCTTTGTTATCTGCTCATCCTTGCAAGAGAATGCAACCAAATCCGGGGGAGGCGTATAGATATCATCAATAGATTCAACTTGTGTACCATAACTATTGAGTAAAGATTCATAGATTAATTCATCCCACCCTGGTTTAAGATTCCAGATAAATTCATAACCCATCGCTACCGTTTGCTTTGCCGCTTCCGAAATAGTCATATCTCGACTCAGCCCCACTAAAGGCCGACGAATAGGTGTAAAATCCGCCAAATCAATCTCCAGATTAGGTAGCCCCATGAGTGCATTCGCAACATAATCCGCTAAAAGTGGGGATTGATGCAGGCCATCCCGGTATGTACCCGTGACAAGCCACAGCCCGTCTATACCACACGGCCCAATCAATGGAAAACCATCCGCAGAGATGGGTCTGTTACCCACCTGAATGGCAAGGATCTCTGATTCAAACAAATCAACATTTAACTGGTTGTAGGCGCACTCCAGAAGGAACTGTATGGTAGCAACTGTCGCATGTGTACGAGGCTGGTTGGACAAAAGGTTAGTCGCGCCGACGTAGAGAACACCATCACTACGCGGAACACAATGTAGCCCACAAGCAAATGCCCGATTAGGCGTACGAATAACGGATGTCGGTAACTCATCGGGATTTTTAACTTTGAGTAAAACAGACACGCCATAACCGGCAAAGAGCGGTGGAATTTTCTGCACGATAGAAGTCTGGTCTGATAATATATCGAGGGATTGCACACCTGCCGCAATAATCACTTTATTTGCGGTAAAACGTACTCCATCGACAGTTTCAACGCCCACTATGATTCCATTTTCTGTGAGAACGCGTTTAACATTGTTATCGACGATTTCTCCGCCTTCCCGGAGCAATGCAGCATCCAACATTTCAAGCAATAGATGGGAATTAAGGGCATGTTCTTCTGGAATATAAAGCCCTTTAAGCGAACGCGCCAAATCGTTAGGTTTCATTCCCTTAATCGATCGCGGCTCAACAACTTCATAAGGCTCATTATATTCACGAAGAACACTCTCTATAGCATCATAATTAACACTATCAACAACCTCCATTCCAGCGGTATTAAGAATGACATGAGTCCCTTTTGCGGTAAACAGAGGGCGGGTATCTCCCGAAGATGCGGCCAAACGCTGCGCCCATGTTGACCAGCGATCCTTCGCGATACGGTCCATTTTGAGTTTCAGTTTTCCATAATCGCTCGCAATAAGCCCACTGGTCACTTCACCAAAACAACCATTCATTGCCCCTGCGGCTCTCGATGCCGCATTGCTACGATCAAGACACCCCAACCTGCATACTTTCAATTGGCGACCAGCAAGTTCATAAGCAATTGAACCTGCAATGGCGCCAGATCCTACAACAATCACATCATAGTTCATCGGTTCTATCCTCTTCACATTGCGCGTTGATAGATAAACACCCCTAAAAATCTCTAGGGACAGATTAGAGATGATTTTCTGACAGCTAAGTTATGGAAAATGCTTCCGTTATGTGCTTATTCTGGCTTTAACGAGATCAGGTTAGATTTGTTTATGATAGTGACTATATCAGGTGTATTTAATCTAACAGAGGGTTTTAAGATTAGTCAACCGCAATATAACGCTTACCGAATAGACATAAATATCCATAAGTGTTTATGTGGTGTTTAGCTTTGATCTGATATTTTGAAAGCACAAAAAAAAGCGCTCTGAGGCGCTTTTTTTTGTGACTTGCAGATTTTGATAAAAATCTACCGTTCGATCACTGTGTTACCGAATACCTTGGCAACATAGTTGCTTTTATGACATAGCGATGTGATATGCCAAATCTTTTGTCATCTTCGTAAGCACTTCCCTTAGGGATAAAATGTAATGAATCGATGTGTATCCTGTTATACAGGGGGAATGTTACTTCTCCTTCAGCAGCGTAAAGCCCTTCTGACACACCAGCATGTCCTTTTTCTAAAGAAAAATGCCACATGATTGTTTTCTGATTTACATAACTCATCATTGGATCTTTAGCAGTGGACATCACAGTAGGACTGGCAATTTCCTGATTGACTGGCTCACTGTAAGTCTGATTCATACCATTTGTTTTTTGGATAAATTCAGATAGCCATGGATAACTTTTAATAACCGCCTCAGTATCCCCTCGGAAAGTTTCTTTTACATTGGCTTTTGTATAGGTATCCCATTCACTGTCCATTCTTGTTAGGGTTTGTTTTACATCATTAAATTTATCTTCTGAAATATTTCTGGCTGGTGGTTTCATCTCTGTGCCTACTTTTTTCCATTCGGAGACAAAATTCCCAATATCCGATTCGAGGGTATTACTGTAATGTTTAATCCCCATGTTCTGTAGAGTAATAGTAAAAGAAGAATAATAGGGATATTCTCCCCCTTGCTGTTTATATAATGCAGGATCTTCTTTTATCCTCCATTTTTTCGTTGCTCCAGTCGCGCTTTTTGATGTACTGGCTGACAGCATTGGTGGTGGTGGCATTCCGGCTCCCAAGGGAGGAGGAGGGATTGGTATGCTGGATTTTAGCATTGGCGGAGGTGGTACAGGCTGTTTATCGACAAGCAGCCAGTCATCAGTATCACCAAGCACTTCCGAATTATCATGATAAGAAGATGCGTTTTTTGAATTAACATCTTTATTATTAAGGTATGTAGCATATGGCATATAAGATCCTGCTGTTTTCTCTACTGCAATGGTCATAACTCATTCCGTTTAGTTATTTCTGATGATTGACCAGATCGCAAAAATCGGACTGAGTTACCTTCAAATGAACGATTATCTTGAGAATTTATTTATATATAAACCTCAAATAGATAACCTTATTATCATATTAGCCAGATGGGTATCGTCCGGCGCAAGACTACGCCCAGCCTAAGATTATTAGGCCAAGAAGACGATGAAAAATGGCAAAAATTATCATGAGATAATTACTGATCTCCATTTAAGCGCGAAAGATTTTTTACTTGTTTATCAATGCTATTAGTTCTAATATCTATTTTATTTTTTGCTCTGGCCATTGTATCTAACGTTAATTTACTTCCCTTTATTTTAGCGACAACCCCAGGAAGACTCATTCCACTATCACCATAGTTTTTACGCATAAACATGACTGCATCAGAATGACTTTCATTTAAAACCTCACGAATATAATTAGTAACCTCTAATATATGTTCGACTTTATCATCTCTCAACGGTTCTGATGCTCTATCATGTGATACCAAGAGGTCAATAAGTTCATAGGCGGGAATTTTTACTGGACTGGCTTTACCCGTAATTGTTGAGATTAACATGCCGCCACCGGTGACTTTTAGATTATCTTTGTTAATATTCTTTTTAACTACTTTAGTAATAAAATTTTTATCATAATTATTGATCGCTAATATCATGTTCCTTGTTTTAGGATAAGGATGTGCTATCTCCAATTTATACTTTAACTTGTCAATAGCTATACCACTAAGAATATTTAATCCAATCCCTACTAATAAACCAATTCCCGCGCCAGCCACAGTTCCAGCACCCGGAAATACCGCGGTTCCAACCGCTGCTCCAATCGCTGCACTGGCTGCGCTCGATCCTGTACTTAACGCGGTTTTTAGGGTGGCAACCCCCATGTTTTTAGCTGTATTAGTCACTGCGGATTTCGGGGACTCCATCGCTTTTAAAGTCAGATCTAATTTTTTTAATTCTTCTTTGACAACAACCATCCATTTGTAATAATCGGCAATATTTTCTTTCCAAAATCCAGGATCTTTAATTTGATCTAATCTAACAGATCCGTTACTGAACATAGCATTAGTGTCCCAGCCTATTTCTGATGTAGCGCTGTCTATATCTTCATCAGTAGAATGATTTGACCTAAACATATCAATTTTTTCATCTATTGTTTTATTGGAAGGGATAGGCATATTATATTTCCTTTTTAATCCGGTAATTGCTGGCAATAGAATATATAGAATATCATTCCATATATAATCAGAATAATTATGTTGGTAGAAATTTTATAATTCCCGCATTACATCAAATCATTATCTCTATTTTTGATAAACTGCATGATAGGGTGATTTATGATTTTTGTAATCATTTTCAATATGTTCAAGCTGCTCACAAATTGATGAAACTTTATTATATAAACATTCTCCTTCTTCTGTTAAAACTAATCCTTGGCTTTTTCTTTCAAAGAGTTTGACACCTAATGAAAATTCCAATTTTTTTAAGCTACGACAAATGGGTGACTGTGTGATAAATCGCTCCTGTGTTGCTTTATTTATTGATTTATTCTTAGCTACAGCAATAAAGTTTAATAATTCTTTTGAAGTAAACATCTGAACTCCTTTTTTAATATGGTAGAGTTTTTCTAATATGATAGAGCTATTCACTAGCGCTATAAGCTGTTAATGAATTTATTGAATTTTTACCTTCAATACATTATTTGACTCAGCAAATTAGCATAATACGATCATTGCTGAGGTGACAATCATATATAGACATCAGTATTTGTCAACGATTGAATATATAAATTATTTCCCGTGGAAAAACTATTTCCTTAAATAATAAATACTAATTAAATAACAATTGAATGTTAAAGTACAATAATAAATCAAAATCATTATTCATAAATTTTATTTAAATAACGAAAAATTAAATCCCAAAAAGATTACTTGTTTCTATCTTTTCAATATAGATATTGCAATCATTGATTGTAGTAATAACCACACTATTATTTCCCCAGCCAGATAATATTTTATTAATATCTGTCAGATATTTCTTATGTGTAATACCCGAGACAGACAAAAAAGATAGCGTCATTTGTGTCAGATTGTCTTGTGCAATATTGGTTGGAACCGTGAATATTTCCACTTTGCTCAGTGCCAACCTAATATCATCTCCCTTCCCTAATTCTGTAATAAGTCGTTCCCGTAAAGCATGACTTATTGTTTCTTGGCTAAGTGACGTAGTTTGTTCCACACTGGAAGAAACATCAATAATCTGAGTTACACTATCTTGACCATTGTTTAGGCTAATAGGCACTGTCACTGAATAATTCAGGGAAAGCCGTGGGCGATTACCCAATGCCTGCCAAAAATTACCCAGGCTGTTTAAATTTTCCTGTTGTGGAATGACTTTCGTATATGCACCGGGAATATCGGTTAATTGGCGATTATTAATCAATGCCTCCAAGACTTGTGACATCACTTGTATAGCTTGATTACAAGGTTGGCTATCCGGGCTACTGGCGTCCGATTTTGGGCAGGAAGATTCCCAATAAGTAATCAGATAGTTGCATTTAACATTGACCCAACCAGGCAATAATTTTCCGGCAGTGGCATTAAACCCTCTTGATTCTGCTGAACGAAGTTGCAAATCTTCATGGATATCATAAAGAAAAACACTGACTGTCGCATTAGGCGGCACCGTATTAATTTCAGGCAGGTCAAAACGAATTTCAATATCTTTATTCAGATATTTGCGCAGCATAGCATCCATTGCCTTATTGACATCAATAATGGTTTGCATTTTTAACATAAAGACCTCTCTAATGTTATTATTATAATAACTATTTGTTAATAATTTTATTTAATATTTTAGTATTTTTATTGCTGTTATTTTCAGAAACTTAATCGCCCCATTTTAGCTAATTCCCGTGCCAATGCTATTTCAATAATTTCGTTATTAACTTCTCCATTACTATTCTCTGCGGCAAAAAATGAAGACAATAAAGCAATATTACGAATATTTGCACCTGTCACGCTGGCTCGTTGAGCTAATTTATCGAAATCCACATTCTGTGATACTTTTATATTTTTAGGCCAGATTGCCTGCCACATTTCCTTACGGAGTCTTTCATCCGGGTAAGTAAAGCGAGTAATAAAAGTAAAACGACGATTAAAAGCACTGTCTAAATGGCTGCGGTTATTGGTGGATAAAATGACTAACCCCGGGAAGTTTTCCAACCGTTGC
Organism: Xenorhabdus bovienii; assembly: GCF_024721015.1. GTDB lineage: Bacteria > Pseudomonadota > Gammaproteobacteria > Enterobacterales > Enterobacteriaceae > Xenorhabdus > Xenorhabdus bovienii. Next base: position 76,280 of record NZ_JANAIF010000002.1, on the reverse strand, counting down.
AGTAGATAAGAGACTTCGATATTGGCATGTCGGTCTTGTGCATCTTTGGTTTCACTGCGTTTACCAAACAGGGCATCCGCCTCATCGAAGAATAAAACCCCTGCATCCTGTTCTGCCAAATCGAAAATACGGGATAAGTTTTTTTCCGTTTCACCGATGTATTTATTCACGACGGTAGATAAATCGACTTTTATTAAATCAACACCAATATAATCAGCAATCACCTCTGCCGCCATCGTTTTTCCGGTACCGGAATCACCATAAAACAGCGCGCTGATACCCGTACCATAGCCAATTTTATCTTTAAACCCGCCCGCCAAGATCTGTTCCCGATATTTAATTGCGGTGAGTATTTCTTGTAACTGTTGAGCAACCTCATCAGTTACCAGCAAATCCTTTAGTGAACGTTTGGGGGTAATGCGCTGCGCCAATTGGCCGAAATTTTGCTGGGCACGTAAATTGAGCGCCTTACGGATATCACATTGCTGCAAAACCCCAGAAGGATCTCGCTGTTGCTGATAAAACTGAGCCTCTTGCAAAATCAATGGCAGGGTTTCAGGGGTAAACGTGTAACGCTGACTTAAGGTTATCACATCAATATCCTCTGAACAGTTATCCGGTAAACTGGCCGTTAGTAGTCTGGTTTTTTCCACTGATGTGAAAAGTGGCATCTCAACCAGTAATGTCGATATCTTTTTCAACCATACCAGTGGGGCATACGGCTCAACCAGGCAGACAACCCTTAATTCCGGTTGATTCAATAACGCGGACAGTGAATCCAGTAACTGTTGATTCTGTTTAGCTAATAAACAGAAATTTCTCAACAATAAACAGGCTCCGCGCATGCGGGTTTCCCGTAAAACAGCCTTTATTTGGGAAAGCAGATTTTTATCATCACCGTCAGCTAGTTTGGCAATATCCACCAATAGCGTTTGTCGCTTTTCTGATGCCATCATATTGGCAACGGCATAAGCTCTGGCGCTATCGGCAACGCCCCGCAATAAGACTACTGGCCGAATATCATCGTGGTCAGATAACAATGCGTGACTCAGTACTTGTTTTAATCTGGCGGGATAACCGCCACTCTCTGCGGGCGTTAACCACTCAGCAAAATACTCCAAAGCAGGCGAAATATAGTAATTGCCGAGTAAAAAATGGTATACGCCGCTGTCAGTGATAAAAGGAGTCTGGAGCCAGGACAACGTTTTTTGACGGCTATCGATGGATAAGAGTTGGCAGCCAATCAAAGGCGCCCGGTGTAGAAAACTGGCCTGTTGTGCCTGTTTCTCCAGTGGCGAGCGGCAAAACAGTTCCAATGCCAGCGCAAAAGAGGGTAATCGAGATTGTTGCTCCCCTTGAATCAGTGTAAACAGGCGATAGTAGCGGCTATCGAAATGAGGCAATAGGCCTAACAGCAAAACATCCCTTTCAAAATTAGTCAGCTCAAAACGTTCAATCAGGTCAGTTAAGCGGGATGCCACAGCGTTGACGGTTTGGGGTATTGCCAGACAATCATCAATGACCCAATGAGGTTTACCCAGCGGCTTATCCAGTCTGGCGATAACCTCTTCTTCGGTTAACAGAAACTCATCAAGCAGGTCACTACGCTGACCGGATATGCAATGGAAATGGTATTGCAGTACAAGATCTATGCGTTCCAGTTGGCTGAATAAAAACGATAGATCATGGTTATTATCTTGCTTAAATGAATCAGAGAAAACAGGCACTATATTCATAAATTTTTACTCAGATTAAGTCATGGTGGTTAGTGGTTATAACCACGTCATTGTTATTGGTTGCTTTAACCAGCTAAAACTCGCCATATTGATTGGCCACGGCCATTCGGCTATCAGCGCATCATAAATTTCAGATTTAATATGGATTTCCATCACTTCCTCTGATCCACTTAACTCTCCGGATCGTTGCAGAAATAAATGACGGACATCGTTGACGCCCATTTTTTTCCAGGCCGGAAGTTGTACGATAATTTTTTCCAGCCATTGATTGATTGCAATTTGCTGTTCTGGTTTTGGGGTACGCCATAGCGCGTTATCATTTATAGGAAGGCCGCAAATGACTTTATTCAGCGTCAGCCGCCATGCGGGTATTTCCTCTTCGCCCCAAATTAACCAATCAAGTAAACAAACGGCCTCTCTTTGTGCTTCAAGGCTAATAAATTGATTCCTCTCCAATAAATCAAAGGTACGGTAAAATGTTGGCAGTAATGGCCATAAAATCATACAGCCGGCATTGCTAATGGGTAAAACTGACTGTAATAACTGGGGAGAAATAGTATTATCAGTCTTATGTTGTAAGGTTAAGAGGTTTTTTTCTTTAGCATCTTTAATCAAGTTATTACTCAATGGTTCAGCGGTTATCTGATGATAAGGTTGCGTAGTCTGCTGTGAAAATGGCTGTACAATATTGAGCAAGATATTATTTTCTAGCGCATCCGATGTTAATGAATTATTGCTATTTACCGTGGTATTATTCACCGATTTAAAATTATCTTGATTTTGTAATATTATTCTCTCCGGTTGTGTTGCATTTATATATTTAATCTGATGACGAAGATAATGCTCGGCAGACAAACTTAATTTTTCTGGCGTCACTTTTGTATTTATGGCTTCCTGTGCTTGTGAATTAAAAAATTCGGACGTTGTTTCAGTAAATAACTGATAAAGCATACCAGGAACATCTGGCTGGCAGATCTGAATTAAGCGACTTAGACTTGCAGGTTGTAAGCAGTGTTTAGCTAACATAGGTAGCCATTGTTGTGGTTGGTGGTTGATCTGTTGCCATAATTCATTATCAATACGCACAATATTTGTGACATGATGTTTGCTGTCATCAGATAACAAGTTTCCCTTACGTAAGTAATTATCCACGTTTTCTATCAATGAAACTCCATTAAAATCTCTATTTTTTATATGAATATTATATTCTTCTCTCTCTTGTACTGTTTTTTGGGGAGATGTTTTTTCTGTCCTAGAAGTATATTTGTAATAACTGTAATGTTTATTTAAGTGTTTTTTTAATTCTATTTCAAACTTTCTTGTTGTTTCTCTTTCAAATAAATTAATTTCAATATCACCAAGATCTAGAATTATCCTTTTGAAATATAATTTTCTATTTATACTTGATGCCAAATTTGTAATATTTTCATTAATGATATGCTTTAATTTATTTTTAAATAAAGATGAGGAATCATCCATTATTTTATCATTGTTAAAATATAGCATATCAATGGAAATAGTGATTCTATCAATAAAATTGACACCATGTTTTTCAGAGGTCATTATATATAAGCCACAAAAATTACCTTACCAAATATTAGTCAATGAGCGTATTTTCAAACGCTCATTGCCATGTTTAATATTAATTATAATTTCATGTAAAAATTAAAATCCATTGAATATCCTATGGGGATGCCGCCTATGGTATTATTATCATAGGGATTATTAACATGAATAGACTTATCTAGAAGATTTGGTGTGTTACTACTGCCATTACAAATAATCCAACCTTTTGGTACATTTCTATCAGAAAACATCGCAATCATGCCTGTTGGCAATACAGTATTAGGATCGATAGCCACGCCATCAGCATCTACCTTAATTCCATTGCCTGGTTTTATGGCGATACCATTGCTATCAATAGCCAAACCCTTATTGTCAGCCAGTTTCACCGTAACACTGTCACCATCTATCCTAAGACCATTTCCTGGATTAACACCTATTTCATTCGAATTTTTATAAGTTATCAAACCATTACTTACTCCTACACCCAATACATCATTACGCAATACTAAAGGGCTATGATATCCATCGGCATATTTCGCATTTAATTTTAACTGTAATGCACCATCTGAACTAAATTGCATCCCATAACCTGGTTTTATAGCGATACCATTACTATCAACATCCAAACCCTTATTGGTAGCCAGTTTCACCGTAACACTGCCACCATCTACCCTAAGACCATTTCCTGGATTAACACCTATGTTATGTGACCCTTGATAAGTCATCAAACCTTCGCCTACACCTACACCCAATACATCATTACGCAATACTAAAGGGCTATGATATCCATCGACATAATTCTCATCATTCTCACTTAATTTTAACTTTAAAAGTCCATCTTCGCCCAAACGCATTCCTTGTGCCGGGCCATTTTGATTGGGAGCTTGTCCAGTAGCCTTACGTCCAATATCAGCAATATCAATTAACTGGTTGAAATCGGTTTGTAAAGGAATACTGCCTTCTTTAAACTTATCTTTTAATTTATTAATATCAGGCCAAATGCCTTTTGAGTCAGACAATGTTTGTTTATCTTGTATTTTTTCAGAATAACGAATCTCTTTCATGATTAACTCCATTAAATATATTTAATATAAAATTTCGATTGATAAATTATTTTTTATTCATTCTCTTTAGGAACATAGAATAATTCGTTCTGAATTATTTTATCAGTATTCCATTGATCGTTATTTTTACCGACAACTTCCTCTCTCTGATATGGTGTGGAAATGCGCATTGTCCCTATTCCTTTGAAAGCTGAAGGTAATTTACCTAATGTCAAACTTTCCAGAATTGAATAAGCTGCATCCCCTAATGGCGCGCCATTATTTTGCCAGCGCTGATAAGTAGTACCGAAATTTAAAAATGGTTCCCGATCCATCCAATGAATAATCATGGAAATAGGGGCAGGGAATTCGGTGAGAATCGTTTCTTTAACCCACTCTTCTAATTTATAGGGATCAACTCCGCGCACTTTAATTAAATCACTGTCTACCACCACGCTAATCACAAATGAGAAACGGTCAGTCTTTTCATATTCCTCACCGGAAAAATGCCAACTGTAGCGCCATGCTTCCTCTGGGACAGAGAACTTCAATGTAGAATTATCCTGACGTTCAATAATCAAGGTTCCCTTGATGCGATCAAAGCTGACGACTTTTGCATAGAGTTTTTCTGCTTCGTCAGGTGCATCCTGTGTGACACCGACTATCCCTAAATTTTTGGTCAGGGTAATTTCATTGCCGACCGCAATTAGAGATGGGAAGGGAGTCTGTGCTGTGCGGGTCAGGCGCCGTTGGTTGTCAGGCAATGGGCTGCCATTCAGGGATTGCTCACTATCGTAGGCCAGACGATAGTTCATATCTTCCATCCAGACCACGCCGTTTTGCCAGTGCAGTTTTTTCGCTTTAGCGGCATCCATTACGCGTTTTAGATTGTACTCCAGTTGCGCACTGTTACCCACATCCAGCCAAAACTGATCCCCCTTGGTTTTGACTATCATTTGACCACGTATTGTAAAGAGGTTTTCCCCTTGTGCGCCTTCATAGAGGACTAAATTGATCACTTGCCCTTGTGTCAGTTTGCCATCAATACCGGCCTGCTTAATCACCACATAATGTTGACCGGTTTGGCTCTCTTTCTCTTCTGTTACCGAATCTGGCTTCTGCTCTTTATCAAATTGGCTATTGGGTTTAATTGGCAGCAATGCCCGATGTTCCACCAGATAAAAAGGCAGTCGGCTCAGATCAGATTCCGGTTTAAACAGTTCACCGCCTAACCCCATGCGGGCAGCAATGCGCTTTTGTAGTGACGAGACTTGATCAATACGAATATTAGCGCGGTGATAAGTCAATGTGGGTTGCTGCGCCAGATAACCCTGTTGCACTGCGCGGAAATCATCAATGGGGGTGGTAAAAGTACGTGGCGCCCGCTGAGTGCCAAAATAGCCAAGCAGATAATTGACGATATCCAATTCATGATCACTGTTATGTGCGATCTGTTCTAACAACTTCTTTAACGCAGGGGCGTAATTCTGATGAGCTTCATCATTGACAGAATCCGGCTTAAACGGCCATTGATCGCCCCAGACTTCATATCCTTCACGCTTAAAAGCCAACAATTTTGGCAGCATGGCAACTTGCTGGCAGCCGCAAGCCAACAGTTGTTCAAATGGCAGCAGAAACTGATGAAGTGACAATAAGCGCTGGGCATGTTTACTGTCAGATAAGGCAGATAAATCATGCTGTAACTCATAGCAAGCGGGTAGCGTATCGCTGACGGGAGAATAACGACCCACATCGCGATGCTGACCATAAGCCAATACCACAGGTTTATTCTGAATCAGGGGAGGGTTGGGTAAACTGCCTCGAATTTGGTTTTCATCAACCGTGACGCTGATCCCACCTTTGGCTACCACTCTCAGCGGGCCATCATGTTGTGCCAATTGATGGAGTGGATATTTACCCCAAAGACGAGGGTAGTAGCCTTCTTTAATTGACCATGACCAAGCATCTTCTTTAGCTCGTTCAATCAGGGTTTTATCAAAGTTATCATCCAGTCGAAGGCGATTAACGTTCTGAATGCCCTTAATCTCAAGCAACTTGTTAACCAGTCGGCTCAGATTGAGGGTGATCCGTTTGGTATAATCACGGACTGTCGGCAATTCAGTGATCCAGCCATGTTCCAATTGTGGCCCGTCAAAAATTTCATCATTGCGCATTCCGGCATCTTGCAGCGTTACCGTACTGAAACGCTGGGCCTCAGGCATCAGATATTGTTCTGCGGTAGTATAGACGGCAGCAAAAATACCCGGAACATCCTGTACTTTTACATCGTCATCCAGTTCAATATCCAGTAATAGCGGAAAATCAACCGGTTTTGACCAGATAATCTGACTGACAGATTCACCAATATTGCGGTTTTGAGTCAAAAAGTCCGTTAATTGCTGGGTGGCGGTGGTTAGATTTTCCTGAGTACGACGGGTTGGCTCCAGATAGAGCCAGTAATTTCCCCGCAGGGTAAACTTTTTCGCCTCTTTACTCTCAACAAAGCTATATTCCCTTTTGGTGGCATCATACCAATAGGTATAGCGGTGCTCTTCCTGCTCGCGTACCCATTGCACGTTACGGAACAGAAAATCCCCTTTATCCTGTTCTGACGCTGACTTTGTTCCTGCCCAGTCACTGCTATGCAAATCCAGCAACGCCTTGCGGTAATCATCAGTGGTTATGGGTCCACACGTCAGCGTATTGTGGGGGCCAAATTCAGCGGGGAAAATTCCGTCTTGCTGTTCCTGCTCATTGGGCGCAGGGGTCAGTAAGTCTTCCAAAGGAAGGGTATGGCGGTAAGCCAGATCTGACACACCGTAACTAAGCCCTTCCAGAAAGGTGATACCGGGATCGTGCTCCGCGGTGTCGCTCCACAGTTTTCCGGCCTGTTGCTCAACCACATGATGAGCCTGTTCCAGCAAGGTATCAAAGTGAATATCGTCTTTCACACTGTGAAACAGTGCATCTTGATTACTCATCGTTATTTCCTCGACATTGCAGCTTATCGTCTGCTTCCCAGACCAAAATCAGCACCTCATTATCTTTGGCTTCCACTGATGCGGTGATATCACTGCCTTTGGCGGCATCCGACCGACGCAGTGTCAGACAAGTAACTCGTTCAACCAGTGGTTGCTGTTGGATGGTTGCCAGTAACTGGTAATAACTAATGCTGTTGTTCAGCGTGACGGGGCGCTGCTCATCAACGCTCCAGGGCATATACGCTTCACTGAGTTGCTGCCGTAGCTGGCGATAGCCAAAATCTTCGTTAACATCCGGCTTAAAAATCACCGTGTAATTGATTTTCACATCAACATATTGGGGATTACTGATCTCAATCTCAGCCCAGGGAGAACTTTTTTGCTGTAACCACCCGGCCATTTCTTGCAGGCGTGCCGGGTTGAGTACCGGACGAAATGGATCATCGCTGTCATTGTATCGGTTAGCCGGGATGATGGTCAGTTGCTGTACCTCCCGTGCCGGTACTCGGGTGAGTTCATCATCGCCCGGATACTTAACATCAAAGATGCTGACATAACGCTCTTTTAACAGGGTCGCCATATTGCCCCACGTCAAGGCGCGATTTCGATGAGACAGATGCTGCGCTGTACGTTCAAAAAAGGCGTTATAAGATTCCGGCACACGTCCACCCCATGACGGCCAAGGCTGGTTGATTGATGCCACCACAATAATCGGTTCAACCGGACGCTGAATGCTGCCGGCCAGCAAAGGCGTTAATAAATGGTTGTTGTTGATGCTATCGGCATTGACCAACGTGGCTGTTATGGCGTTATAGATCAGGCCGCATAACCAAGGGTTTTTTCCCCATGAACCTTTGTGTGTAGGGATGACCACAACGGCTTTTAGCCAATAGCGTTCTGTTGGCATCTGTGTTGCTTGCTTGGCAGCATCCGCGGGCAGGACAACCTGCCAAGTGCCATCCTGATACAGATGTTGGGTTTGATCATTGACCCACGCATCCAGTGCAGTCCACTGATTATTTTGGTTCAGGTAATACCAGAAAACTTTTTCAGGTTGCTGTGGTGATTTTAATTTCCAATATAGCGATAAGGTTTGTTCCGGTTCGACGTCAGTGATACCAAGGTATAAAGCGGGACTTTCTGCCAATGGTTCAATTTCAGAGCTATAACCAAAAGGAGATAGGTGATACGTCTCGAATGCGGCTTTATCGACCGGGTTTTTTTGTACCTTAAGAGCTGTCACCGCTGGCAGTGGTTGGCTGTCTTTGCCTTGTAGCCTGAGGACTGGCTGGCTGAAAACCAGATTATCCAAATCCTCCGGGGCCGTGATTGCGGGTTCTTTATCTGAAAGCGTTAGTGTGGCTCCTTCTTTATCCACCTTCGCTGTCAAAGTTAGCCATTGATTACCGCTGCTGATCTGGGCGACCAGATTTTGGCTACTAACGTCTTTATCAAAGGTAACAGTGATCTTTCTTATCCCTTCTTCCATTGCCAGTTGCGCAGAGGTGATTAACACGCCACCCAGCACAGGTTTATCCTGATCCGTTTCACTGAATAACCTTATCCCACCAGATGGCAATGATAACTGTGCCTGAGAATCCCACGGTGTCGCGGTAACCCATTGCTGTTTTTCTTTATTCCGTAACCAGTACAGATCACTGATATAGCCACGGTTCGCCAACAAACTGGCATCCTGCGCATATTGCAGGACATTGCCTTGGTCATCTTGTCCCGCTTCAAATAAGGTGCCTTTAGTGAGTAGTTGCTCTGTCACGGTGGCATTCAGCTCCACCGATAAGGCAACTTGATCAGGTTGTGCCGGACGGCGGGATAATCCCAAAAGCGCCCGATAATAAAGATTGCGATGTGCCGCAGGCAAGGTATTAAATAAGGATATTGGCGTTTCCAATAATCGCAGTGCCGCTAATAGAAAAGCCTGATGAGGTAATAACTCCCCATTGGATTCGATTTCCCCCTGGTATAATTCGGCCAGCTTTTCCGGCGTATTATTCGCCATAAAGAAAAAATCATTCCAATATTTATCACTTTTATTAAAGGGAATTAATTTGGTGTACTCTTCAATATATTGGAGTAATTGCAAACTGGTTCGATTATCTAATTTAAAATCGCTCATCGGCACCAAATTTGACAATTTATTATTTAACTCAGTTAATTCCATAATATCACCTGTGTTTATTTGTCACAGCGATTCCTCTGTGAATAAATCATTATTCACACCTTTAACATTCTGTTTAATTCAGCCAGTAGCTTAATTTACGGTGGCAAAATTCTGTTGGGTCATAAAACTGCCTTTTCCCGATGAAGGTGTCGTCACATCCGGTTGGGGTGGAGTTACCGTATTATTCATGGCGGGTAATTCAGGCGTAAACAGCGCCGTGAATTTCTGCCCTTTGATAATTAAGGCGGCGCCACTGGTACATTGAAGAGCCTGCTGGCTGGCATCCAGCGCGCTGATGGTAATGGTGCCTTTTCCCGGTGTCGTATGCGTTGCTGTGGTATAGATTGCAGAAACACTAACCTGTTTCTCATCCCCCAGAATGCAGACTTTTTTGCCGTTCACCTGCGCATGCCCGGTGCCGCTGATTTTAGCGGGGATGGAAATTATCACCTGCCGATCTCCAAAGCTGGGATCAAACTGTAGCACATCCCCGTCCACCACAATGGCTTCACTCATACCACCTCCATCACCCGACCTTCACTCAGCGCCAGCGTACCCTGAATTTGCTGATTGATGTCGCTTCCCCGCAAGCGATACATAACCTGCACTTGCAAAGTACTCTTATTATTTGGCGACTGACGAACTTGGATATCTGTAATATCTGCCCGTGACTCATAACGTAATACGTTGTCATGGATATGGGATTCAATTTCAGCAAGCAGTTCATTGCGGATATTTTCAAACATAAAATCATTTAACCCGCAGCCATAATGTTCACGCATCAGGCGTTCTCCCTGATCAGTGCTGAACAGAATATGCAAACTCTGGCGCACATCGTCAGCACCTTCGGCCATCTCCACCCCTTTCTCAAGGGAAAAGGCCGGAGGAAAAGCCCAACCACGACCATAGAGTTGTGTCAGTATTTGGTTTTCCATTTTTCACCTTTCACTGGGTAAGATTAATTTTTGCACCCTTGATTTCAACACTGTTTTTGCCCGATATCGTCACGGATTTATCCATTGTGGCATTCATAGTCTGTGCTTTCAGGGTTAATTCTTTTTTCGTTGTCAGAGAAATATCTTTATCTTGCTGGAGCGTGATTTGATTCTCTCCCGCATTAATTTGGATTATTTTCTCTTTACCATTAATGAATAACTGTTGTTGGTTTTCACCTTTTTTAACCACCAACACTTTTTCCTGATTATCTTGGCTCGGTTCTAAAGGGGCTTTATTTTTCGGATTATGCATGGCTCCGAGAATAACCGGATAACGCGGATCATTTTCAAAAAAACCGACAATCACTTCATCACCGGGTTCCGGATAAAAACAGAAACCGCTTTCATGGCTGGCGTAAGGTTTCCCTAATCTGGCCCACAGAAATTCATTCGGGCGATTCAGCACCGGCAGAATAATTGGAATACGGTTCAAGGCAGCACTGTCTTGTTGGTACTTCGCGACTGTCGCAATATGCAGTTCGGGGGCATCGGGTAACATCGGCAAATATTCCTGCTGTAAGCCAATGTTTACGGTGGTTTCCCAATCAATTCGTCGGTTAAAACGATGGCGAACCGCAGTAATGCTTGCCGTACCGTCCAGTTGTGAACCAAACCCCGTCAGCTGAATATTGTCTCCCAACTGATAACGTCCATCTCCTTTCAGTAGGAACTCGCCCGTAACGCTGGAAATGCGCTGATTGAGCAATAATCCCTGTGCCAGATAGCCACTTTCCTGTGTTGTCAGCGGGCTGCTGTAGCGAATATCCCAACTCTCTTTGTTCAGAGATGCCAATCTATCCGGGAAAAGTGCCGCTTTACCCACGGCAACACTGCCGTGACGCCCGCCAGACAACACTTGTTGTTTACTGATATCCCAACCACTGACTTCCAGCGAAGCCGGATTGAGGTGGTTGTCAAACTGCCAGCAGGCATCCTTGACGACGATATCTTTTTTCTCATCTCCCCGGCTTTTCAGGGTATGGGAAGCGTTGGATTTCAGGGTTTCAGGCTGGACAAGCCGAACGCCTTCTATCGTTGGTAACAGCCACACGCCGGTTGCTGATAGCCGACACAACAGAAAATGCCAGTCTGAACAACGGAACTGCACCATCTGTTCATGCTTTTGATCTAACGCCGCGATCCGTTCAAAACGCGCCTTGATACCCGCCTGATTCAACAGGGTGTTTAAGATCGATTTTTCGCTGCTGGCCTTAAACAGTTGTGAATGTTGGGTATCCACCAACAGTTGCAACCGATGTTTGACGACCAAAGTAAGCAATAATTGCTTATTTTTGATCTTCACTGTTTTACGGGTAATCAGGCCGTTAAACAGCACGGATTTTTTGCCGCCGTTGGTCAATTCCAAACGCAGGGTTTTTCCTACCTGACAATGCGCCAGTTCTGTCTGAACATCCGTTTGGCTGAAAGAAGAAAGTGGCCTGTCCGGTACACTTAGTTTCAGCGTTGCAGAAGGGATGCTGTTAACGCGGTAACCGGTATCCACATCAACGGCGGCCAACAGTGACAGTGCCCTGCTATCTGCAATAATTTTCAGTTGGTGGCTCATGATGCGTCTTCTCTGGTCGCCTGCAATATTTCACCCGGCACAAATCCGTTGAGGTTATCCAGGCCGTTTTGCCAAGCCAGTGTCAGATAATCCACCCCACCTGATAGCGTCGATGCGGTACTGGCCGCCATCAGTGCCAGAGATACCCCATCCTGTACCCGTAAGGCAATTTTCGCCGGCGATTTCAGGTTTTGTTCTGTCTCCTGCAACACCAGACTTTCATCTGCCACCAATGTCAGTATGACCCGCGCCCGCAAGGGAGTGGCATCACGATCAAACAAGGTGTAATTCACCGACAAGCCTTTAGCTCTGCCAGCAAAATAGCCGCGATTGTCCCAACGCATTTTGCCCCATTTAATTTGCAGGAATCGCGTTTCATTACTGGTGGCATCCACGCTGCACAACTGTTTGAGCTGCATTAGCTGCGCTTCAACGGGGGTTTTGTTACCCGGCATGGTGGCATCAAAAATCAGCTCAAGGGATAATCCGGCGGGTTTGGCCTGTACATAAAGGCTGCTTTGTTTTTCGCTATTAATGGCTTGGGATTGCTGGTAATCCGTCTGGTAATCCAGTTGCAGGGAATCCGGGTTATACATGGCCTGCACAGTGCCTGCCCGTATTTTTCCTTCCCTGTCTTTATAACCATTAATGGTCAGTTTCGCTAAACCACGTTCAATCAGACTCATGGACGCCACCCTTCCTCATCGCGCAGTGCGGCCAACACTTCGCATTTAATTTTTTCAACCCAAATGGCTTCATCCAGACTCTCCTGAACCAAAGAATGGCCTTGCCTTTCGGATTCAGTCGGTTGCGCTGATGAAACCACTTTTGCCTGAATGATTAATTCTCTGATTTCGACTGTCATACTTTGACTCCCAGCCAGCACATGTCCTGATAACGCAGTTCAAGGGTGTTCACCAAGATGGCGTTGCTGTTCGCGTCAAAGTCGCTGGTTTGCCAACGTACCGGCAGCGCATTGCTGAGTGTCCAACTGGACAAAGGCAGTGAATTCTCGTTTAACAGCATCACCACCACATCGGCATAAGCGATTTTTTCACCGCGTAATACACGATCAAACATCCAGGTCAAAGGGGAAACTGTCATCACGCCGCGTTCCAGCGTTAATGTGCCGTGTTGGATCTTCTCGGCCAGATAGTTATTACGGGCGTTTTCACCGCCTTGGCTGTGTTGGGTCACGTGAAGCTCCCGACTGAGGCCGGAAATACGCTGAAAGTGGATATCCAGTGGATCGGGAATACCATTAAAAATAAAACTCGCCATAAAACGGTGGGATACCACGGGTGTGTAGTAATCGTTCATGATGCTCTCTCCTTCTTAAGACAAAAGCGCACCCGTTTGGGTATCAAACACCAAACTGATCTCGATAAATTCAGCGGGATACAACACGGCCAAGGAGACTTTCATAATCATTTTGCCGGCACGGACATCCTCTTCCGTCATCGTCTCGTTTACCCCTAACTGCACGGTAAATGCCTCATCTTCCCGTGAACCATACCCCCCCCCCTGCAACCACAATTGGCGTAACCAGTTGTAGCTTTGCCCCTTGCATTTCATCCAGGTCAGTTCGTTATTGGGCTCAAAGACGTACATACGCGCTAATTGCGCCAAATGAACGGTGACATAGGACACCAGACGACGGGTTTGCAGGTAGCGCCACGGCGTGTTATCCGAATTTTCCAGTGTGCGGCAACCCCATACCCGTATGCCTTTAGCGGGGAAACTGCGGATCATATTGAGCGAGGTGCCATTGGTGTTAAACAGCGCGCTTCCCTGAAGATAAGGTTTAACCGGCCGGATAACCTGAGACAGGGCAATATTGGCCGGTGCCTTCCACACTCCTACTTCGCTATCCGTGCGTTGGATAACTGCCGCAATGGCGGCGGTGGGAGAAAGCACGATACCTTTTTGACTGAATTTATCCTGATAAGTGGTTTCCAAACGAGGCCAATAGGCGGCTCCCCATTGGCGATATTCTGACGATAAACTTTCCAGACATTGTTGTGCCTGTTTAACCTCATCCGGCGCATCCAGCAGCACAAAGAGATTGGCGCGGATCTGGCTCAGTTGCAGTAGTGTCATCCAACCTTGAGACCATAGATTCACTAAGGTTGATCCATCATCAATAGCGCTGTCATTGAGCCGGGCGATATCCGGTGCCAGAATCAGAGTAATCTGCGTTTCCCCGCCAATCGCTTCTCTCACTGCGTCAGAGCCTAATGCGGCCATCAGTATTTCGGCTTCCATCTGGGTGATATTGGCTGAGGGCATATTGCCTTGCAGCGGCAAAATAAAAGCCTGTTGCCCGCCATTATCGAAATAGAGCCTGACCGTCAGCGCCATCAGATGATCATCACCAAATAACTGGATATATTCCGCCAGATTGTTGATACGAACCGCGGTTTTTGCTGGTCGTAGATCATGGACGGTATAGCCAATAAATACCGGCACTGCGCTGGGAATTTCTTGCTGACCCGTGGTGGTGATACTTTCCGTTAAGGTTACGCCCGGTTGAATTCTTTCCATCATCATCTCCTCTAAAGTGGTGAGATAGGCACTGTCAATACAGTGCCTGGTGTTTAATCACGGAGATTACTGGGCGACATCCTGCGTAAATTGCAGAACGATAAATTCAGCCGGTCGTACTGCGGCCAGACCTACTTTCATGATCATTTTGCCTTGTTTGATATCAGCATCAGACATGGTGATATTCTGGCCAATCTGCACAAAGTAAGCCTCTTCAGGGCTATTGCCCATCAGGGCATTTTTCTGCCACAGGGTATAAAGATATTGATCAACGGCGGCCTTAGCGCGCATCCAGGTCGGTTGATTATTGGTTTCAAACAAAACAGCGCGCAGCGCCTGACGGATATCGCGTTCAACGGAATTGAATAAACGACGGACAGGAATGTAACGCCAGTCGGTATTATTGGCCTCCACACTCGTGCGGGCTCCCCAAACCATCAAGCCACGGCCAGTAAATGAACGGATGACATTGATGCCCTTGTCATTCATCGCTCCCTGCCGTTCATCGTCGACTTTATCAAGCAGACTTTTGACTCCAGTCAGTGCAACATTTGCAGGGGCTTTCCAGACACCTCGGCTGCTATCTGTCCGGCAGTAAATTCCCGCGATGGCCGCGCTCGGTGAAAGGATGAGAGCACTTTGTTGCTCCACTTGCAGTGTTTCATCAATCCTTTTTGCAATCGATGCATTAGTCTTCCGCAGGTCGGCCAAATTCTTCGGCTCATCCTTACCTGAATCATCCTCATAACCACTGATACGAATATCCTTATCTTCAGGCAAGAGGGAAAATTTCAGGTCAGTTTGTAGCTGGGGATAATAGGCAGCAGCTTTAGCATTGTTCCCCACCCCTGATACGGATTCGCCATCATTGCTATCTGCAATCAGGAAATAACCCACTTTTTTATCATCCAATAGCGGGAGCAAAACACTGTAAACTTTGGTTTTATAATCCAGATCGGTTTCTGGACAAACCAGCAGCGTGATATCCCCTTTTTGTTCAATCACATCAGGTATAGACGCCAGAATTGACTCGTCTTTAACATCATTTAATGGGTAGATGTAGCAAGCTCCGCCCCCATTTTGGAAATAAAGCTGCAAGGCTTGCACGGCTGGCGATAAATTGACTTTCTCAATATCGTGAATCCAGTTTTTTTTATTTTCAGCTTCAGAGAGAGTTCTGGCTTTAGGAGTCTCTTTGTTGTCAGTCTCTTTATTGTCAGTCTCTTCTTTTGTTTCAGGATTAGCTGGAGGTTCAATGCTCGATCTGATCACAATCTCTGTCGTAGGTGCCAGAGAGAAAGCAGAAGTAAACTCAAGCCAGTTGCTGATACGGGTACATACTTGGGCTGGATTTTCCTTTTTCGGGGTAAATTTTCCGATAAAAACAGGTACAGCCGTTGCGCTGTTGCTGACCGACAATGCAAGGGAAGCATCTTCTTCAATATAAACGCCGGGTGCTTTTAGAGTAGCAGGCATGATAATTCCTCAATCGATATGATTAACGCTGTTCTACATCTTGCGTAAACTGGAGAATGATAAATTCCGCAGGTCGAACAGCCGCCAGACCGACTTTCACAATCATCTGCCCTTGATTAATCTGGTCTGGGGTCATCGTGATGCCTTTGCCAATTTGCACGAAGTAGGCTTCTTCTTCTTTACTGCCCGCCAATCCTCCTTGCTGCCACAGGCCATGAAGATAATTGCTGATCGCCGCCCTGACACGTTCCCAAGTCGGCTGGTTGTTTGGCTCGAACATAGCAAAGCTCATCGCGCGCTTAACATCCCGCTCGACGGTATTAAACAGGCGGCGCACAGGGACATAGCGCCAGTTGTCACTATCTTCCAACGTTCTTGCACCCCAAACTGTAGTGCCAGTATTGCTGAAATTTCGGATCATATTGATGGCACGACCAGAGTTATATACCCCCTGCAATTCGTCCGTGACCAAGAATGCAGGTTCTAAACCCCCTTTCAAGGCAACATTAGCGGGTGCTTTCCACACTCCACGAGATAAATCAACTGCGGCATAAACCCCTGCCATCGCCGCACTCGGTGGAATGGCCGCTTTAGCCCAATCCGCTTTCAACCACGGGTAATAGACCGCAGCAAACTGGGTGGCGGTATACTTTCCTTTCGCCTCTTCTGCCCCGTTAATCGTCAACTCTGTTTCAGATCCATCAAAAATGGCAAATAACCCTTTTCCTGCCTGACATAAAATATCAACTGACGTTTTAATCTCTTCGCCCGCAGCCACCAGTAAGGTCACATCATCCAAAGTTGGGATAATTTTTTCTAAGCTCTTAGTTTGGATGAGATAGCAATAGCCGCCGCCATTGGCAAAATATGCCAGCAGAGAAACAGCTAATTTATCTTTATTATCAAATTCACCCGTCAAATTAAGATAATCCATCCAGGAATTAATACGGGTTGCAGTATCTTCGTTGATATGTTTGTTTTGTTCATTTACCGCAAAAACAGGAACTGCGGTGGCGCTATTTGATACGGATAAAGCCAGGCTATTTAATTCTTCAATATAAACGCCAGGATAACTGGTATCGGTTGTCATAAAAACTTCCTTACACGAAATGATTAAATATCAATGCTTCAAACAGCCTGCATCGTTACGCGATCTGCTGTCAGAGTAATTTCCTGTACGGCAATATCATTGCTGGTGGCATCAAATGAAGGGGAGGTTAACGAGGTTGGGAAGGCATTGGACACATTCCAGCTCATCAATAATTCAGTGCCTGCGTCATTGGTTAAACTAATGGTAATATCTTTTTTCTCGACTTGGTTAAGTTGGATAGAATTAATCCAATCAAACAGTTCAGTTTTGCCGGGAAAGACGCCTTTACGCAGGGTGATATTAGTAGGTTGACGTTGACCCGGCATTTTGAACCAATGACCCGTACCATCGCGGTATTCAATCGTGTCATAACTAATATCCAACCCTGAAACACTGCTAAAGGGGACTTGCTCATCGCCGACAGAAACAATGAAACGATAAACAGGAATAGGGTATTCAACTGCAATTTGAGATGTACTTGTAGACATAAGAGCCTCTTTTTGAATAACAATGGTTATGATTAGTTACAATTAAGATACGATGGAAGACAATATATTAAAGAAAGCTACCGCCACAAAATGAAAAAATATCATTTTGAATTTTCTGTGGTCACATAATTCTTACATCGGTAATATCGTGCCGAAAAATCCATAATAAATACATTGCCAATAATGCAATTTGCTTTTTATGCATTTTGCTTTTTATACAATTCCATTTACACCAGAATGAAGATGAATATATTATTTATTTATTAATCATATTAATGATGATTTTAAATATAATTAGACAGCGGAAAAATTTAATAATAATCCTATCTGATTAAATGCATCTAATATAATTACAGACGTGGCAATATAAAATAAATACAAAATGGCAATTAATTTTAATCCTATTGCAATTGCATAAAAATTAATTGCTGAAAGATAGATAAATCCATTCATTATTTTTTGAAATTAATAGTTCTAAGTAAGTTATTATGACAATTTCAAAAGACTTGATGATTTAAAAATATATTTTACTGGCAACATATCTAATAATACTAATATTTATGGCAATAGATTAAATCAGGTAGAGATTATTATTGGCATTAAAATAATCTCTACGAATAACCAACCGCATTGATCAGTGCAACTTATCACGCCATATTTGATTATGTAGCCCAACTGGGCTACGAATAACTATTAACCAAACGGAGGTTTCAACATGGCCGCAAATGCTATTGTTCGTGCTCGTATAGATGAGACACTAAAAAATGAAGCTGCTGATGTGCTGGCTGGCATGGGATTAACCGTGTCTGATCTAATACGTATAACTCTGACCAAAGTTGCAAGAGAAAAGGCCTTACCTTCGATATGCGCATTCCAAACGAACTTACAGCTGAAACCATTGCCAACAGTGAAAAAGGTGTGGACGTTCATAAAGCGAAAAACGCTGATGATCTCTTTGATAAACTGGGTATCTTATAGACCATGAAACAAAGGGAAATTGAGTAGAGTTATTTATTAAGGCCCGGTTCATCAATAAACCGAGCCTGTTCTCATCATCATTCGGCGCAATCAATATACCTGCCATAAAAATCGCGCCGTTTTTTCACTGAAAGTCAGCTCAATCCACCCGCTCCAACACACCTTCAATAATCTGTGCTTTCAGCTCGATAATATTGTGGTGGTCACAAAGCAGTGGTATGACAGACAGATGCTGGCAAGCCTGCCCTATCTGGTTATCATCAGCGTGCAGTGCTGCCGGTATTTTTCCCTGCTCGTTTAATTGAGCGTGGAACTCCGGCAACTGAGTCGCTTTGAATAGAGTGACCGGGCTATGTTGTAGAGGTTGCGAAAGCTCATGCTGGCAAATCGCATCGTCCGCAGGGCCGGCCTCCAGCGCTCGTACCGCGGCATCCCCTTCCAGCCCCAGCTCCTGTAATAGCATCTGCCGCCAGCTTGGATGTAAAGCCCCCAGACTGACTCGATAGAAGCTGTCCAGCAGGTAGAGATGGATATCACGTATCCCTCTGGCTTCCAGTTGTGCCGCAATCTCCAGCGCAATTAATCCCCCCATTGACCATCCCAAAATACGTACCGGGCCTTGTGTCAATGGCTGATACCGTTCCATATGCTCCAGATAGAAACTGGCTATGTCACGCAGTGACATGATTAACGGCCGGTGGTACAGGTTGTAATTATCCACGCCCAGACACGTCAGTTTGCCATCCAGCGTTCTGGCGATGTCCAGATAAACTTCACATCCCGCCATAGCCGGATGGATCATCCATAACGTTTCTTTAGCTGAGTCGCTGTTCAATGGCTGGATCAGTTGATATTCAAGGCTTGCAAGAATGCCACGGATACTGCGCCGCTTGAACAGTTCCATCACAGTGACCGCCTGCCCCAGCAAGACCGACATCTGCTGGCAAACAGGAATAGCCAGAATGGAAGTCCCGCCACATTCAAAAAAGTCATCGTTTACACCAACGTGATCCAGTTCCAGCTTCTGCTGCCATAACTGACAGAGTTGCTGCTCTTGTTCAGTCTCGGGCGGTTGATACTGATGCTGTCTTGGCGCGATGTAATTCAACGCCGACAATTGTTTACGGTCTATCTTGCCACTGGCATTCAACGGTAGTTTTGGCAGATGCGTCAACACAGCAGGCACCATATACGGCGGCAACACTTGTGCGAGGCGCTGACGCACATCGGCTTCATCCAGCGGTTCGTCACTGACATAATAGGCAGCCAGGCTATCAGATAAGCCACTGACTTTAACCAAAGCACACTGGCGAATGCCCGGTATTGCCATCAGCGTATTTTCAATTTCCCCCAGTTCTATCCGATAACCATTAATTTTGATCTGACTGTCTATTCGTCCCAGAAATTCAATGTTGCCATCCGGTAGCCAGCGCCCTAAATCTCCCGTCCGGTACAGGCGTTCACCACTGATAGGATGTTGCAGAAAACGTTCTTCTGTACGTACCGGGTCACGATAGTAGCCAATGGCCACACCGACCCCACCGATATACATCTCACCGATGGCCTGAGCGGGTACAGGTTCCAGATCTTTATCCAAGATAAGGAAGTATTGATTAACCAGTGCCTTGCCATAAGGGATGCTCTGGCTATAGCCGGCGCCTTGTGGTACTTCGAAGAGAATCGACCACACCGAAGCTTCCGTGACGCCACCACCGCTAAAGACGCGGCAACCGGGGAGCCAGTCACGACAGCGCGGTATATGATTAACGGGTATCCAGTCGCCGGATAACAGAACGCGATCCATCGCAACAGTAGGCCGCTCTGCCAGATTTTCTACTTCCTGCAATAGCAATTCAAACAACGCCGGTGCCGCATTCCAGATCGTGACGCCGTGTTCATGGATTAATCTGAGTAAGGTCTCTGGCTGGTATCGCTGCTCTTCACTTGGGATCACCAGCCTTCCCCCCACACCCAGAATACCGAACATGTCATAAACCGATAAATCAAAGCACAGGGCATTAAGAGCCAGTAAGGTATCTCCCCGCACAACGTTCAATTTACGATTGATGTCTATCAAGGTGTTGCAGGCCGTGTCATGACGAACAGCCACGCCTTTTGGTGTTCCCGTGGAGCCAGAGGTGAAAATCACATAGGCCAGACTGTCACAGGGGATCGGCACGGGTAATGACATCGGTTGAGGCTCAGTCAGGTGAATGGCACAGCCGTACGGATCAAGTTGGATGATTCCACAGGTTTCGGTTCTCCACGCTTTGCTACTGATTACCAACTGCGTTTCAGTCTGATCAATGATCTGCTGACAGCGTTGCTGCGGCCATGAAATATCGACGGGTATGTAGGCTCGTCCCGCCAGTAAGACAGCCAGAACAGCAATAATCTGCGCCCTGCCTTTGCTTACCTGAATGACGATCAGTTCAGATTGATTACGCGGATGTTGATGGATCTGCGCGGCCAATATCTGCGCAGTCTGAAGCATTTCGGCATAGCTGCACTGGCCGATAGTATCAATCAGGGCGATGTCATTCGGCTGCTGCCGAGTCCAATCGAGGATCCCCTGATACAATGGATGGCTGTAGAGAGCCGCATTCTGCGTTTCCATCGGCGGTTGCAACAGAGCCATTCTCTCTTCCGGTGAATACAGACTGATGTCTTGCACTAATTGTTCCGGATGAGCCACCATTTGCATCAATATATTCTGGAAGTGCCTGACCATTTCACTGATGGTTTCCGGCGCAAACAGCGCCTTGGTGTAGTTAATGTTGCCGGACAGCGCATCATTCCCCTCTTCAAACCCGAAGCTGAGATCAAACTTGGCAACGTCATATAACTCCGCCAGATTTTGCATGATGAAAGGGGCATCAACATCCGTCGCTTTCTGTTCCAGCGAGAAAGAGATCTGAAACAGCGGATGGCGTGATAAATCACGATTTAACTTCAGGAATTCGACCAATTTTTCGAAAGGCATCTCTTGATGCTGCTGGCTGGTAATCGTGTTGGCAAAGACCTGACGGATTTGTTCAGCCACGCTCCACTCTGGCGATATCTGATTACGCAGTACCAACATATTGACGAACATGCCAATCAGTGGCTCCAACTGCGGGTGTGAGCGGTTGGCTATCGGGCTACCGATGACAATATCGTGCTTGCCGCAATACCTGACCAACAAGAGGTTCATGCCAGTCAATAAGACCGCATGCAAGGTCACATCCAATTGGCGCGCCAGTTGCCGCAGTTGCTGGCTTAACTGAGGCGTAAGGGAGAAGAAAGTCGTACTGCCACGATGGTCAAAAATATCAGGGCGCGAATAGTCGCAGGGAAGTTCCAACTGAGGACAATCCTGCAACTGTTTCAGCCAGAATTGTTTTAGCTGTTCCAGTTTATCGCTGGACAACATTTGTTGGTGCCAGGCGGCGTAATCCATATATTGGATGGATAACGGCGGCAGTGCAGGTGGACGTTTGTCCAATTCAGCACCATAAAACTCGGCCAACTCCTTTAAAAACACATTCAACGACCAGCCATCAAAACTGATGTGATGAATGTTGAGCAGGCAGAAATGAGACACATGTCCATCTGATTCTACCCGTTGTAACAGCGTCGCCCGGATGGGATATTCGTGGCGTAAATCAAAGACACGGAAAATCTCCCGCTGTAAGAAATCATGCCACTCATCCGCCTGCACTTCCGCATGGGCAACAGCCAGCGCCTCATCATGGGCTTGCAGGAAAGATTCTCCGTGCTCATCTTGCTCAAAGGTACAACGTAATATCTGATGGCGGTGCACCACGGCTTGCAAACTATGAACAAAACTGTCTATCTGAATATCGGTCTGCAAGCGGAATAACAGGGGAATATGGTAAACATTGTTTTCCTGCATCAGCGTTTCGATAAACCAGAGTCGCATTTGTGAAAAAGACAGAACGCCACGTTGCAACCCGGCTTGCGGGATCACTTCAAGGTGTGTGCAATTATCGGACAGGAAGGCACTCAGGGATCTGACAGTAGGATGCCGATTCAACGCCACCAATGGGATGGTGCACTGCAATAACTGGCTCAAACGATTACTCAACTGGATAGCTATAATAGAGTTGCCGCCCAGCCGGAAAAAGTTATCGTCTATGCCGATACGTTCACATTGCAGCAACTCCGCCCAGATATCACAACACTGCTGTTGCAGCGGCGTCTCAGCAGCAGTGTACTCCTGCTGTACATCCGTAAAAACAGGCGCAGGACACAGGCGGCGATCCAGCTTGCCATTGATAGTCATCGGAATACGGGGCAATGGAATCAACGCACTGGGTTGCATATAGTTAGGCAACACCTGTGCCAATGTCTGCCGGATCTCGGACGAAAGCTCATTATCGGTCGATGTACTACCGTTCAATGTGTTGTCGCTCAATGTATAGTAGCAGACGATTTTTGGAAATTCCTTGCCATGAATGATCGCCACAGCTTGATCAACACCGGGGATATTAGCGAGCACGCGCTCGATTTCCCCAAGCTCAATCCGATACCCTCGAATCTTCACCTGACTGTCATTACGACCGAGATATTCCAATGATCCATCATCCAGCCAGCGCACAATGTCGCCCGTGTGATATAAGCGTGAGTGATCTGAATGCTGCTGGAATGGATTAACGACGAATTTTTCGCGGCTCAATTCCGGTTGATTCAGATAACCGCGTGCCAGTCCCGCACCGGATAGGAACAATTCACCGGGCGCACCCACCGGCAACGGTTGCAGGCTGCTATCCAGCACATAAGCTCCACACTGCGCCAACGGCCTGCCGATGTTACACGCGCCATTATAGCGATAAGGGTTAACAGTGCAGCAGACACTCGTTTCAGTTGGACCATAGCAGTTGAATACATTACGCCCCTGTGCAGCATAATGATCCAATACATCCTGAGAGGAGGCTTCACCGCCTACCGCCAGCCATTGCAGGCTATCCGGCAGCGTCGGTTTGAGTTTGAGCAGCACAGGCGGCAACATCGCATAACCAATCTGCCACTTCTGCAACAACGTTTGCAATTCCTGCAAGTCATAACGCTGCGCGTCAGATGCCACCACCAGCGAATGTCCACCCACAAATGCCGGGAAAATTTCCATCAGATGGGCATCAAACACAATGGAAGCAAATTGCAGGAAGCGCATGCCTGACTGCGTCATTTCCATTCGGGTAAACAAACTACGCGCCATGGCAGCAGAACCCCGGTGTTCCACCAGCGTACCTTTCGGCTTGCCTGTCGTGCCTGATGTGTAAATCACATAAGCCAATTGCCTTGGTTCCACCTGCGGCAACCGCGATTGTATTTCGTCTGTGGCCTCTGGATCGGCCAATTCGCTCAGGTATAGCTGTTGTAGATCGGGGCGCTCAAACAGCGGTGCCAAAGCGGGTTCCGTCAGTACCAACCTTATTTGGCTGTCCTGTAGGATGTAATTCAGTCTCTCTGCCGGAACATTTGTGTCCATCGGCACATAAGCAGCCCCGGCTTTGAGGATCGCCAGCAATGTCACAATCATGTCGATACTGCGCTCGCAACACAGACCTATCAGCTCACCTGACGCTAATTCACGCTGGAAAAGACGACGATATGCCGCCCGCAGCCGAACAGCCTGATGTGATGTAATCTCATCCAACTCTTGATAGCTTAATGTCCGGTAATCATCCATTAACGCCGGATTCTGCGGTGTTAATCGCGCCTGCCTTTCCAGCAAACCATGCAGAGTCATCAGTTCCAAGTCTTGATCAACCGCAAAAGCCCATTCTTCTAACAGTTGTTGGCGTTTGTCATCACTCAGCGCCAGTAACCGCTGATGTGGATAGTGAAGATGGGAAGGAAGACGCGCCAGCAATGTTCCCAGCATCTGCAAAATGGCGTTGCCACGTTCAGCATCAAGGCAATTCTGGTTATAGGACAGAGATAGCGTCAAACCTTGTTCTACATCGCCCTCAGCAATCAGGTTCAAGGGGTAGTCGGTCGTATTGTCACTGGTAGCCCGCAGATTGGCTCGCAGGGTATCTAATTCTGTCGTTGGATAATTTTCATAGACAAAAATAGTTTGGAACAACTTTTCACCCGCGGATTGTAATTCGGCCAGTGGCTGATAGCTGTAAGTATCCAAATCAATCATGCGTTGATGAAGCGTGCGAAGCTGTTGCAGACAGGTCGATTGCGGTTCCCAGTCCATCACCAGTGGCAAGGTATTGATGAATAACCCGACACTGCTCTCTATGCCTGATACGGGGTGGTTGCGGCCAGACAAGGTGATACCCACGATAGTCTGTGATTGTTGGCTAAACAGATGTAATAATTTGTGCCAGACGAACTGAAGCATGACATTGAGTGTCAAGCCATGATTGCGGGCGGTTTCCTGTAATGACAAAGCGACTGCATGAGGCAATACCTGACGCACTACCGCCTGAGTATCAGGCGTTTCATTGCCGGAGGTATTCCGTGCACCACGAGCCAGCAACAGGGAAATATCCGTACTCTCCCAATGCTGAGTCCCCAATTCCTGCCAGTGATGACGGCACTCTGCAACCTGACTGGCGTAATAACGCTGGGTCGCCAGATAGGCTGTATCAATGCAGGTATCGGGCATTTGTCCCGCCTGTAGCTGCTGATAAGTGCGATGGACGTATTCCAGCAATATCTGGCTGCTCCAGCCATCAATAATAATGTGATGACTGGTGTGGATCAGGCTGTATCGGTCGGCAGCCAGTTTAACGAGGCAAATCCGCATCAGCTCTGGTTTATTCAGTTCGAAAGATTCGTGGTATTGTTGCTGACAAAGCGCAGTCAGTGCCTGCTCCTGTGTCGGACTGGTACTGAAATCATGGTATTGCCATAATAATTCAGCCTGCCTGAATACAATTTGCTGTGGCTGTTCCTGCCAGTCAAAGCCTGTACGCAACATCGGATATCGTTGCTGAGCGTATTCCCAAGCGCGGTAGTAATCATTCAGATCGATCGGTTGTTCGTAATCCAGGACAAACTGAAAATGGTAGGTCGAGTTATCGAGATAACTCAGATAATGATGAATAAATCCTTGTTGCAGACTGTTGGCGGGATAAGCAACCACGGGTGCCAATCCTGCCGGTAATCGAGCCAGTAATGCGGCATCAATCCCATCGTCCACTGTCTGCTGAATCTTACTGGCTGATGGTGCCATCGTGTCGATAAGCGATATCAAGGCTGTTTGGAAACCGTGATCCAACTGAGCAAGCTGCGACTGGCTGAGTAAACCATCCCAACGATAATGCAGCTCTTGGCCGATAAGCCAGATATTGAGGGTAAGCAAACCGGAATCAACATTGCGCGGGCTGATGGTTTGTCCGGCCGATTCTGCACTGATCTGCCAATCATTTTCAGGCGCCTGTAACTGCCCCAGATAATTGAATATCACCCCAGGATAGGGCAAAGACAATGCCGACGCCTCAGCCCCCAAATGACGCAATGCCCCGTATGAAATGCCTGAATCGGGTACGCCGCCAAGGGTGGCATGAACTTGCTGCAATGAAATCGTATCTTCACCCTCAACAGAAAAATGCAGAGGATAGAGAGCCGTAAACCAACCCACAGTACGACCCACATCCAACTGTACCGATGGCAGATGGCGGCCATGACCTTCCAGAAGCAACGTATGGTTCGCTATTCCACTGAGATGACCCAATGCGTGCAGGAGCGCAGTCAGTAAAACTTCATTAGGCGCAAAACTTGCCGCACCTGTGGTCAAATCCAGCAATCGAATACTGGTGGCAGGGTCTAAAGATTGTTGCAGGAATTGACGAGTATGGCTGGCCTCCAATAATGGCCGGTAATCAGATTGTGAAACACATTGCTGCTGCCAGAATTCACGCTGAGATTCAAAGCCGGAAAGCTGTTCAGTCAAGGCAGCCTGCCATTGCCGATAGCTGGCTGTTTTGGCGCCGAGGTTTTTACCATGATAAAGCTGTTTTAAATCATCAAGCAGGATGCGCCATGACACGGCATCCACAATCAGATGATGCAAGGCACAGTAAATGCGGGCTGAACCATCTGGATAGCCATCAATATAGGCAAAACGCCACAGTGGGCCAGCCGTAATATCGAAATCACTTTGCCAGCTATCCAGACAGTCATGGAATGCGTCATCGGTCAACGGGTCATAATGGCAAATTTCCAGCGCCGTTGGGGCGACCTGATTGATATCCAGATAAAGCTGGCGTTCAGCAGGAATAAATCTGGCTCGCAGCATATCGTGCCGTTCCACCAGTGCCTGAATCGCTGTTTCCAGTTTCTGCGGTTGTAAAGGTGGCACCCGAATCAGAAAAGCCTGATTCCAGTGATGAGGTTCAGCAAACACCTGCTCGAAAAACCAATGCTGAATAGGGTGAAGAGGAAAATCACCCTGTAGTATTCCCTGCTCGGAATGCATCATCTGGGAATCAGGAGTGGTAGCCAGTTGTACCGCCAGTTCAGCAATCGTACGGCATTGATATAATAGTTTAGTGCTGCATGGCAACTGCTGGCGACGCATTTCCGAAACCAACCGGATAGCGGAAATAGAATTGCCCCCCAGATGGAAAAAGTCGTCATCAATCCCTATTTCGTCCAAACCCAGAATCCCGTGCCAGATATTTTGCAGCCGGTGTTCTAACTCCGTTTCTGCGGCACGATAAACATAGCGGCTCTGTTTAAAATCTGGCTCTGGTAACGCCGCTGCATCCAATTTGCCACTAATCGTCATCGGCAGCGATGCCAGTTGCACGAATGCAGATGGCATCATGTAATCCGGCAGCGAAAGCTGCAAAGTACGGCGTAGGTTATCTTCGTTTAAGGTCATCTCTGACACATAGTAGAGCACAATGTGCGAGCGATCCTGACCGCGTACCTGCGCTGTGCATTGACTCAGCCCGGATGCCGCAATAAACACCTGCTCAATTTCAGCCAGCTCAATGCGATAGCCATGAATTTTTACCTGAAAATCCTTGCGTCCCAGATATTCCAGTTCCCCATTCGGCAACCAACGCGCCTGATCTCCCGTGCGATAGAGCCGCTGATCATCGGTATGTTGAGCAAATGGGTTGGCAATGAACGTCTTGGCTGTTAATTCCGGCTGCCCCAAATATCCTCTGGCCAGCACGGCGCCAGAGAGGTAAAGCTCACCGCTCATGCCCATCGGGACTAACTGCAACTGCTCATCCAAGACATAAGCCTGAATGCCGGGAAACGGACGGCCAATATTTTGGGCGCCATCCCACTGATAATGGTGCATAGTGACACATACGCTGGCTTCCGTGGGGCCATAGGCGTTAAATATCCGCCGTCCCTGCATGGCGTAGTGATCCAGAATGGCTTGAGGTGTTGCTTCGCCTCCCACCAGAATATTTTGTAACCGGGCAGGCAACGCGGGTTTTGTTTTCAACAAAGTGGGTGGAAAAGTGGCGACTTCAACCTGATAATTTTCGATTAATTTTATCAGCAGGTCAGGATCATGACGCTCTTCTTCTGAAGCAATCACTAATGTATGGCCGAAACACAGTGCCATAAAGGTTTCGAACACATGAGCATCAAATGCCAGCGAAGCAAACTGCAACCAACGTTGTGGCCGTTCAATACCCTCAATCACTCTCGCATATAGACCATCCAGCATGAGTAATACCCCACGATGTTCCAGCAGAGTTCCTTTCGGACGGCCTGTCGTGCCAGATGTATAGATGGAGTAGGCTAATGAATTCGGCTCTGAGGCTGTTTGCGGAGCACTGTCTGGCTGATCACGGTAATCATCCCTGTCGTTTCCGAATGTCAACAAAGCCAGATTTTGCCCGTAATCGCGCAATATGGGCTGATGCGTCATATCTGTAATTGCCAGCCGGGATTGGCTATCGGTCAGGATATAGGCCAGCCGTTGCGTTGGGACTTGCGGATCAAGAGGCAGATAAGCCGCTCCCGCTTTCATCACCGCCAACATGGCAATCACCATATCCACCCCACGATTCATAAAAATCGGCAATAGGGTGTCCGGGGGCAGTGATTGTCCTGTCGCTTGCAGATAGCGTTCCCGTATCAAATGAGCCAGTTGGTTACTACGTTGTTCCAATTCCGCATAACTGAGTTGCTGCTGATTATCAATCAACGCGATTTGTTGTGGATGCAGGCAAGCCTGCTGTTGGAATTTTTCATGAATCGTTGTTTCGGGGACATCACCCTGTTCTCCCTGATGACCACATTTCAGCAAGGCCATGCGCTGATCTGGTGTCAGGAACGGAAATTGTCGGATCGGTTTTTCTGGATTTGTCAGGGCATTAACCAGGAGTTGCTGGAACTGTTCGGCCAAGGCAGTAATTTGTTCAGGGTGGAAACAGCGGCGTGGATAGCGGATACGGAAAGACCATTGATCACCTTGCTGCTGATATTCCAGCGCCCATTCTGAATCCGCTAAATCGTTGTCGAAACGGTGATTGTAATGGACTTCACAACTCTCCAGTTCCAGACAGAAATCCTTGAAATGAGCTTGGTTCACGACGACATTTAATTTACGGATAGGTGTTAAAGGCAACACCTTAAAAAGCGGCCAATATGAGAAACGCAGGCCGGAGGGTGTCTTCAATGATGAGGTGTAATGTAACGTCTGCTG
This sequence comes from Xenorhabdus bovienii, assembly GCF_024721015.1. GTDB lineage: Bacteria > Pseudomonadota > Gammaproteobacteria > Enterobacterales > Enterobacteriaceae > Xenorhabdus > Xenorhabdus bovienii. The sequence goes on along the minus strand of NZ_JANAIF010000002.1, from coordinate 46,995 downwards.
GTAAAGCGAAGCAAAGCTGACCGTATCATCCAACTGTAAGGGAAAAACAGCGGTGTTGATTTGGGCACCCAATGAAAGCGATTCTCCTCCTGTCACGGCAACCGGATAACTGACGTGAACCTTTCCATCAGGCATATATTGGGCAATCAGTGCCGCCCACAGCGTTTTGAATACCAGAAATGGCGTACAGTGCCGCAGAGAACGCTTAAGCTGCTGCCAATCACTTAATGACAGATTGAAACGAACCTCTCCCACTAATTCTTGTTCATCTTTCGCCGGTTCTGATAAATAAGGCAACGGATTCGTTGCTGCCACTTCCGTCAAACATGTTTTCCAGAACTGTGCAGGCTGATGTTCTTCCAATGTTTTTATCTGCTGACGATATTGTGCAAATTTTTCGGCAATTTGATCCAGTGTCAGAGGAGTGTGGCGCAGGGGGCGCTGATTATAGAGATCCGATATGGCGTGATAAAATTCTTCGGTACTCCCGCCATCTACCACAATATGGTGCAGTACAATGACTAATTGAAATTGTCGCTCTGCCTGTTGAAATAATCCAAATCGAATCAGTGTCCCTTGCCTTAAATCAAAGGGCTGTAAGGCAAACTGACGCAGTTTTTCTTCACTGTCAAAAATTTGTAGGGTATTAAGACTATTCGGACCCGGTTTCCAATATAATTCACCATTTTCTTCATCAAGCTGATATTGAAATAATGGATATTGATTCATCAATCCCTGTATAGCCGATCTCAATTTACGTTCATCCAAATCGCCTTGGATAGTTTGATCCATAACCATATTGTATTTAACTGAATCAGGTTCAAGAATCCATTCATTCCAAAATAGGCGTGTAAATGGCGAGGCCAGAATGTTATCCATATCGATACTCCCTTCGGATTTTTTATTAAATAAAAATTTGCTTACCTGACCGGATATCAGGTAATGACTTTTTGAATCAGTCCTGGCGATAAATGGGAAAAGAAATGCCTCAACTACCCTCATACCTAAATTGGCTGACAGATAGATATCGTGAGTTATCGTCGTTATCGGAATTTTTAATTAGGCAGGCATCCTGCTTTCGAGACATATTCAGCCGATTATTTGATTAAATATGGCCTCTTACTGCCTCTTTTTTTATTAGTCTTCGTCCTTGATATAGCCGTGCATAGAATTGAAGGTTGCCCTAGTTACTCAATTATTTTTTTGAAAATAATCAATTATATAAATAGTAACAAATGGAAAATTAACTTAATGTTATTAATTAATAAAATGGCGTTTCATACGGTAATAGCTTTATTATTCTGCATAGCGGAGTTAATTCAGAAGTAAATAAATAAAATTAAAATATTAATAGTTGTTTTAATTAAATTGGGAATTTTACTAGCAAGCAATTTATTTCGTAAAAATATACTTTCATATTAAAATTAAATAAATATCATTTTAAATGATACAACAATCATAAAATATTCAATAATATGAATAAAATAATCATTTTTGAGTACTAAACATATCAGGATAATATTAACAAAGAATATAAATAACTATTAGTTACTATATTTAGAAGTGATTTTTAGGATGACAATTACAACATGAGGAAAATAAATGATAGAATTATTGATGCAGAATCACCAAATTCATATTCGCTAAAATGAATTTGATGAACAATTATATCAACAAGGTGGAGAGGGGAGGGTAATATAAATCAAGGAATTACAATCCATAAAGATTATATTATTTTCGATCTGTTACTAGACTGAGATATACGAAAGAAAGGAGGTTTTTTATAATATTAGTCTTATTCAAACCAAAAAAACCAAGCCAGATATTTATTAGAGGATGAATGGAGAGGAAAGGAGAGGAGAGGAAAATAAGATATTTGTGGAGGGAATAAAATAATAACGCCCGAAATGGGCGTCAGCTATCTTTTCTTCTGCTAAAACCATACCAATATAATGGCCAACAGTTTTCTTTTCCTATGTTATTAATAAAAGATGCAATGATGACCAGCGCCAGACTACCCGTTAAGACAGGCGTTAAAAGAAAATCAAAACCTACGGCCTCTTGCCCTGCGAGAAGTACCACTAACGGATTAGCCCCTGCAGGCGGATGAACTACCCGAAATAACTGCATCAGCATAATCGCAATGCCGACTGCCAGAGACATCACAATCATGGAATTACCCAATGTATATAGTGCGACAAGCCCCACAGCCGTAGTGAGTAAATGTCCACCAATAACATTCCGTGGTTGAGCAAGCGGAGAAGTGGGTGCAGCAAACAAAATGGCACATGTCGCTCCAAAAGGCGCCATTAACCAAGGATATTCCGTCGTTTGGCTTAAATAACTGAGCAACAAGATCCCCAAAAAACCGCCTGATAATCCTTTCATTAATTGAACAAGATCCGGCTTTGGCGGTAATCCACCACCTCCCCTCAATTTACTCATGTTTTAGTCTCCCTATGATTCGTTTGCGATATGACTCAGTCAATGTGATACTCTAAGTGTACAGTTCTGTACACACGCAACAAATGGTACAGATCTGTACACTAAAAGGCAACGTTCGATTTGTCAGGAATATGGACGATCATTAGAACTAATTAGAATAAACAAGAAAAAATATTATGAGCAAAGAAGAACATATCTTAGATATCGCTGAATCCCTGTTTAATGAATTCGGCTATAACGCGGTGGGAGTCGATTTGATCCGAGATAAGGCGAATGTGTCAAAAACATCCATGTACCGCTATTTCGGTTCCAAAAATAAACTGATAGAGAGTATGTTAATCAGACGACATAAGAGGTTTGAAGAGGAACTCAATACGGTGGTATTCGCCACCAAGGGAATGGAAAATAAGCTGAATGCTATCCTTGACTGGCACTTCTCATGGTTCAGATCAGCCGATTTTCAAGGGTGCTTATTTATGCACGCCTTAGCCGAGTTTAAAGGCCACGATGAGCTTATTGTCAAACAGGCTCAATGCCATAAGACGTGGTTAAAATCACTCTTATTTTCCATTTTCTCTGCCAATCAGACGGATGCAGAAATCAAAACAGAAGCCCTTATGACATTTATAGAAGGGATGATAGTGAGAGCAGAGTTTGGCGAAATGACAGGCCACGAGGAGATCTATCGACTATCTGCCAAGATGATAGCCTCAATGTGTTTTCTGAGCTGATACCCTTATCTTTCAAGTCACTGCGTTGTTAGCTACGTTAACTTGCCGCTGAACGGCAGATTGAAATCCATTGGGTATAGTAGATTGTTCAGTCCCTTAACCAAAAGATCTGGTTAAGGGACTGACTATTATAAGAATAAAAAATGTACTAATATTCTGGTGTTGGGCGAATAGAAATCATCTATTCAAAATAATGAAAATAATTTGTCTGTTTAAAGGGAGGTCAGACTTCCCTTATCAGGACCCAGACAAAAAACTTAATTATAACTTATATTTTAACGATTAAATTAATACACCAGACACACGCTAAAATCAACATATAAAAACATAAATGTTGATTTTAGTGATGAATATTCGTGTCATTATTTGATGCCTCATGAACAAAACAACAAATAAAACACCATATCTAATTGATATTTAATTAAATTTTTTATATGGGCACAGAAACCATTCTGTGCAGCAAAAAACAAGGTAAATCACCCGTCATAATAGATAGATAACATGAATATGAGTAGGGTTATTGTATAAAAAATCGAAATGGCAGCAGAATCACAATAACGGAGTGAATGATAGATAGTGACACATAGCAAAAGTGTCAACCCATCACATGACGACGATGCAAAACAAAATAAGACAGGGTTTTATCAAAAAATGGCATGGAGAAGTTCCCCATGCCATTCATTAGTTTGCTGTTTTACCAACCCACCGATTAAATAAATAACGTGAGCCGTAAGCAGGGAAAATATTAAATAATGCAAAGAAAATTTTAATTAAAATCTGAACAAGCATCATGACAACAATTTGATTTACAGGCAGTTTCCCATAGAATGCGATGAAACAGAAAACAAAACTGTCAAGAATTGATGCGATAAAGGTACTAAAAAATACTCTTAACGCTAAAAATCGGGAGTTTGTCATATCCTTCAGCTTGCATAAGATATAGGAGTTGACAAGCTCTGAAACTAGAAATGACAGTGAAGAAGCAAAGATCGCCGATAAAATATGATTCATCAGGGCATTGTACTGATCATTTAAATCCCAGTTTGCGATGGCAGGTAGACTTGTCGAGATACTCAGCAAGGATACAATGATCAGATTAGAAGCCAATGACATATATATCGCTTTTCTTGCTAGCCTGAAGCCATAAAATTCACTCAGTAAATCAATGACTAAAAATGAAAAAGGATAAATGAAAGTACCTGGGGTAACAATGATATCAAGATAATCAATGTAAACGGGTTTAGCTGCCGCTATATTACTGAAAGTGTAGAAAATTGTCAGTAGTAACGCGAGAAATGAATAAACAACCCAAGATTTTTCATTACGTTCTTCAATTTCATAGACTGAGGGGATATTTGGAAAGCTAGAATATATCTTTCTATAAAGTGATTTTATTTCGTGATTGTCTAGATCGTCTGCTATTTCACTTTTCTCAAGCTCCTTTACGTTTATTTTTAAAACTTTTCCTGTTGATAAAATTAATACATTCGCTGTACTATCTTGACTGTTAAATCCCAGTAATTTATATTTTTTTCCCATATCCGAACCGCTCTTCCATTATATCTCCAATCACCATCAAATTTGTCGTAACTTCACTATTAAACTCTTTAATATGAAACAGTTGCTGCCTTTGATCGAAACATAACTTTGGATTATTGTTCTGGTAATTACCTCTTTTGATTATTAATAAATCACCCGCATTATATTTACCTGGGAAATCATTCTCAAGTAGAATAGCAACAATATTCGGGCCAGAACCAAAATAATAAGTGAGTTTTCTTTCAACAATAAGCGAGCCGATTTTACTGTCAAAAAACCCAGAGATAATACATTCAGATTGCATAAATAGCGGAACGGCACAGGGGTTCATGTTTCCTTCATAAGAAACAATGGCATCAATGCGTTCTTTTTCTGCAATATCGATCGTTTCTATCTCTCTATACGACACCCCAAAAAAGTTGGATACTTTCTGTATCGTTGAAGAATGAACGTTTTGAACTCTCCCATCCAGAATATTATAAATAGTCGTGCGGTTAAGCCCGGTTCGATCACAGATCGATACCCTACTCTCTCCTCTGGAATCAAGTAAGTATTGCAAATTTTTTCTCAGGTGTTCCATTTTTTGTTTTTTATACATATCAACGCCCAGAAAAATATATAACCAATTAATTTACATGACTTTTTAGGATAAACACTTTTTGTTGGGTCTGGAAAGAGTGAAAAATACCCTTGTCGTAAAACATAAAAAGTGATAGCAATTTATTTTTGAACAGAATTATATAATAATATAATAAAACTATCATATATAGAAAATATTACATCAATAGGTTATATTTTAATAGACACACTAAGAAACTGATAATAAAAAACCGTAAAATAGTCAAAAAATAGAGGAGATATCGATTATGTTGATATTTTTTAGTTTAAATACACCATTTTTCAAAAAAAATTAGTATTCATACATCAGAAGTTAATAAGTACATAGATACAATTGTTATTATTTTTAATATAAAATTTAACATATATAAATTATATGAGATAAAAATGAGTTTTTCCTATAAAAATAATGAACCCTATCTCAAGGGATTGATCGCCATGATGGAACATCTAAGCGATCCTTGGGGCATTAAGGATTTAGCGTCCCGACATATCTATATGAATAAAGCCGCTTATCTTTACACCAACACACCAGAAGATTTTGACATAGAGGGTAAGCTTGACTGTGAATTTCCAACACATTGGTCTGAGGATCAATTTTCACAAGACCTAAAAGAACATGACAGGAGAACTGAAGAATCTAAAGACAAAGTTTCTATCATTGAGACACATTATTGGTATGGAAAAAACAGCTTAGCTCCTTTCATCAGTGAGAAATTCCCTGTGTATAACGATAAAAAAGAGTGCATCGGGATAGTTTGGAATGCCAAACCAATGAGTACTCTCTCCCCTCTAAAATATATTAATCGCCAAAAACCAAGCGTTCTCACTACAGAAGCTACAACAGATCTATTTACCAAAAGTGAACTGGATACCATCTTCTTTATGTTGCAAAGACGTTCAAATAAGGAAATAGCCCAGATATACAATGTCAGCCATAAGACGATAGAAAACAGAATATACACCATCTATCAGAAGGCTAATGTCCACTCCATCCAGCAATTTGAAGAATTTTGCAGGCACTTTCAATTAGATAGCTATATTCCTGAACGCCTCATTGAAAAAGGCGTCCTCTTTATCTAAAACAAATCGAGGAACGATGATAGTGCTCAAAATTGAACACTGTCCATTAAGCCGAGTGCCACAAGATCAGCGCTTATCCCTGCTGTGTGTGGCCGTCGTTCATATGGGCATGTTAACGGCATTGGATCAGTTTATGCTTGGTGCTGTACTCGGCAACTCGATGACTCTGATCGATGCATTTCTCGCCGTTTTTATCGGCAGTCTGATCTTTGGCGTTGTCACTTTCGGGCTAGGATTTGCGGGTATGCGCGAAGGGCTGTCTGGCAGTTTGCTGGCTCGCTGGTGTGGCTTTGGCCGAATGGGTTCGGTGTTAATCGGCCTTATCGTTGCTGTCAGTTTACTGGGCTGGTTTGGTATTCAAAATGCCATTTTTGCCAAGTCTCTTAATTTTGCCTCTGGTAATAAATTGGGATTTGGCTGGGCGGCAGCAATATCCGGTACGTTATTAACAACGCTGGTCGCTTTTGGCTTTAAGGCACTGCGCTTTACCGCCAGCATTGCCGTTCCCTTGTTTATTCTACTGGTCGCTTATATCTCAACTATCGTGCTATCAGGCAAAGCAGGTCAGCCTCTGCATGAGGTCATAAACCTGCCCCATTCTGGAGAAACTTTATCCATTAGTGCCGGTATCACAATTGTTGTAGGTGGTGCGATTGTTGCCAGTTTTATGACCCCCGATCTGACTCGCTATACCAAATCAGGCAAGCATGTTTTTGCCATTACACTACTGACCATCATCGCAGGAGAGTTTGTGATTAATGGTCTGGCGATTCTAATTGCAAAAGCACTGAATACGGCGGATGTCGTCACTATTATGTCGCAAGCCGCGGGTGGAGCAGGTTTATTAGTTGTCGTTTTTTCAACACTAAGGGTCAATGACTTAAATCTGTATTCTTCTTCATTGGGAATTATCAACGCCGTAGAGGGCATCGCAGGCAAAAAACTGCGTTACCCGCCAACAACTGTCGTGATCGGCGTGTTGGGCACTGTGCTTTCCATTTTAGGTATTCTAGACCGATTTGTAGATTTTCTGACTATACTTGGCGTCGTATTCCCGCCTATTCTTGGGATTATGCTAGTTGATTACTATATCCTGCGTACCCATCGCAAAGTGCTGGACGAAAGTCGGCAGAAAGGAAACCTTCCCAATGAAACACCCACCATCGGCTGGGCAGCTATTATCGCCAGTATTATCGGCTGCATTGTTGGGTTAGCGACGGAATGGGGTGTACCAACAATAAACTCATTACTGATGGCGAGTGTGGCTTATTGGCTATTTAAGATCGCCTTTAGCCGCCGCTCTCTGCCATAACCACTTATGCTATTGCTCCCCATCAGGGGAGCAATTTGCCAGCTTAACGGCGGGTATGTTTTTCCGCATACTCTGCACCATTAACCCACTGATGGTCTTTTTCCCATGTAAATAACCACTTACGGCTAGGGCCAGCCATCACATTCAGGTAATAACTGTCATATCCGGCAATAGTCGCCACGGGGTGATACCCTTTCGGCACCATGACAACATCTTTGTTATAAACCGCCATCGTTTCATCCAACGAACGGTCATCCGTATAAACACGCTGTAAACAAAAACCTTGCGATGGATTTAACCGATGGTAATAAGTCTCTTCCAAATAGGTTTCCTGTGGTTCGTTATCAGTGTCATGCTTGTGGCTGGGATAAGAACTGGTACAGCCTTCGTCTGTATACACCTCAACCACCAGCAGGCTATCCGCTGATTTGTCATCTGGGAGGATGTTATGGACATAGCGGCGGTTATTTTCGTTGCCCCGCTGCTCAGCATTAATATCCTTCGGCGCAATCAAGCGAGTGGGATAGTTTCCCCTGCCTTTCGCCTGACAGACAGCCAGTTCAAGGTTAGTCTGCGCAATAATTTCTATGGATTCATTCGGCGTAACGTAAACTGCATAAGGTTTTTTACGTTCAAATGGATTCATGCGCTCGCCAATCTGGTCAAATCGCTGCAAGGGAGTGATTACGGTGGCTTTTCCCGCTACCAACACTAAACAGGTTTCTTTTTCCGAGGCGGGCAATGTAATAGATTCTCCCGCATTCAGTTCATAAACAGCAAAGTGGACATATCCCCAGTTTGCTGTTTCTGGCGTGATATGCTGTGTACGTTTGTCCTGATCAGGCGCATGGTATTTTGACAGTAGCTTAGACATGTGACCTACCTCTATGCCTATGTTTATACTTAAAATTAATGCGATTAGAATGTCAGCGTTTAAATCAATCCGGCGTCTTTCGCGAACCTGTGCAGGTTATTATACCCGAGCGTAGCGTAAGTCAGTGGATGGGCAATCGTGGGGTCCTGCTCTGCTTCCACCACTAACCAACCGTCATAGTGGCTAGTCTTCAATACATTGAAAATAGCAGGATAATCAACACAACCATCACCTGGCACAGTAAAGACGCCACTCAACACCGCGTCAAGAAAGCTGGTTTTACGGTTTTTGACATCTTTCAACACCTCTGGGCGTATGTCTTTACAATGAACGTGATTGATACGTGTGCACCAACGTTTTGCCACAGCCAGCGGATCATCTCCCGCAAAGGTCAAATGCCCGGTATCCAGCAACAAGCCGACTTCTTCACCTGTATGCTCCATCAAGTGATCAACATCTTCCGCACTTTCAATCACGGTTCCCATATGGTGATGATAAGCAATCTGAACTCCTTGAGACTGGGTATAACGAGCGAATTCCGTCAGTTTTTCGCCATATTCCTGCCAGCGTTCGACTGGAAATAATGGCCTCAGGTGTACCGGTTTTCCCTGATCACCATGTATACAGTCAGTCACTTCGGCAAACACCATCACACTGGCACCCAATTCGCGTAGCAGGGTCAAATGCGGCTGAACGGCAGCAATTTCTTCTTCTACACTACGTGTCAGCAAGTTACCGGAGTACCAGCCAGACACCAGTTTCAAGTTATGGGAAGCCAGTATTGGCCCCAAGATCTGAGACTGACGAGGAAATTTATTGCCCAGTTCAAAACCAGCAAATCCCGCCTGACGGCCTTCGGTCAGACAAGTTTCCAGTGGGGTTTCTGCGCCCAGAGAAGGCAAGTCATCATTAGTCCAGGTCAGAGGATTGATGCCAAGTTGAACAGCCATGATGGATCTCCTGTAAGATGAAAAATCGGTAAGGTTTTATTTTTTATCTACTTGTTTTTACTTAATGCGCTTTTATCCACGCTGACGCCAGTAGCTAATCAGATTGTGGTAATTCGTTTTTATCTGAAGAATGAGTGTTTGATCATCGATTTCGCCAGCCAGCCATTTCAGTGAGGGTTGACCGAATAGTGTACGCCCGACAGCAAAACCTTTGACGATGGATTTACCTGCCGCAGCATTGAAACTCGCCTTCAAGATTGCCTCTGATGCATCAAGACCAAGGATCACAACACCACGACAATAGCAATCTCGTTGTACAACCAAGGCTTCAATCTGATCCCACGTTGCTGATTGCATTGGCGGTAATTTCCACCAGTCCGGCTTGATGCCAAGATTGTAGAAACGCTGGAGGGCGCGCAGGTAAAATTCATCAGAATGTGTCATATCGGATGGCAAAATCACTTCCAGCAACAATTCATGACCCGATTGGCAGCAGGCGGCGTACACTTCCTGCACGGTTTTTTCCTGCTCCAGACGTAAAGGATGATTGTCTTCAGGATGGAAGAACACCAGACATTTCACGATATGCTCCAGTGGCCAACTGACAAGCTGAGAGCCAATGTCACCGTGTTCTAAACACAGTGGACGAGAGCCGGGTAATTCAATCGGACGCCCAATCCATAACCCTTTTCCTGTCGCGGAATTGAGCACATCCTGCCCGAAGGTGCTGTCACATAATATTCCTGCCTGCCCTTCAAGATGGGCTTCCGCGATCACTTCCTGACTTGCACGGAATAACAGTTTTTTCAGTTGCGGGATGCGTTCGAGACTGGCGTTAACCTTACGCGCCATTTCAACAAACTGGATACGGTGATCAAACGCCATAACACACAATTCTTCCCACTGTTTGTGACGGCGGCTAATTCTGTGCAAGTGGTTAAGATGAACATCCAAATCCGGGCGCAGTACATCCTTAGCCCGAGCAAGGTAGTTATCCAGTTCAATTTTATCTGGCATGGCGGGCGCACAGCCATGACGGGAAACCACCAGTGCGCCACAGGCATTGGCATAAATACAGGCCTGTTCCCAGCTTTCGTTATTCAGATAACCACGCAGTAAACCAGACATAAAAGCATCACCCGCCCCCAGAACATTGAGAACTTCCACTCTGACGCCCTGTATGGTGATGCCCTCATCCAGTGTATCGGGAATACTTGCGTTGAACACAGAGCATCCCAATGCGCCCCGTTTACAGACAAGAGTCGCCTCAGTCAATGCCCGAACACAACGCAGAGCTTCAACGGTATCTGTGGAGCCACCCGCAATATGAAACTCTTCCTCCGTACCAACGATTAGATCAAATTGGGGGAGGACTTCCTGCAATTGCGCTGTCACCTGCTCTGATGCGATATAACGGGTTTCACCATCGCCAAGTGACGTCAGCCCCCACAATACCGGACGATAATCGATATCAATGGCGGTTTTTACTCCATTACGGCGGGCATATTGCAACGCTGTCAGCACGGCATCGCGGGTTTGTGGATGGGAAAGATGAGTTCCTGTAATCGCCAAACAACGGGCAGATGCAATATAGTCTTCGCTGAAATCATTACGGGTGATAGCCATATCCGCACAATTATCACGGTAAAAGATCAACGGGAAAGTTTCGTTATCTTTAATGCCGAGCAATACCAGCGCCGTCAGCCGTTCTTTATCGGTGATCAAATGGCTGGTATCACAGCCAACCCTCTGCAACTCTTCACGCAGAAAACGCCCCATGTGTTCATCACCGACCCTTGCCAGCATAGAAGATTTCAGCCCCTGGCGCGCAGTGCCATAAGCGACATTGCCCGAAGAGCCGCCAAGGTATTTAGAAAAACTCCCCATGTCTTCCAGACGAGTGCCAATTTGCTGACCATACAGATCAACGGCGATCCGCCCCATGCAGATAACATCAAACTTTTTATACTGATCCATTGTTCCACCTTTTACCGAATACGGTATGGCGCCTTCGCCGCGACAGGCCGTTTAAACAGTGCACTGCCTATTTGATAGAAGGCATAGCCCAGAACGCCTGCGGCAAATACAGAGTAGAGCACCATGACATATACAGGCACGTTATGTGCGAGGAAAACATACATGGAAATGGCAGACAGTGTGATTAACCATCCCATCGGTTTTACCATCGACCACGGCGTAATATCGACCTGCTTTGTATACACTTCCTGATAAGTTTCAGCCGGGAAGAAATAACCGATAGTCAGCATAAAGATAATATTCAGTACGAATAAAATGCCGACCAAATGGAAGAAGTGAATATTGATGTGCAGGATAAAGTTGCAGATGATATAAGCCGATACGCCAAACAACAGCCCCAGTTTTGCTGCAATCGGTGGAACCCGTTTCGTCATTAATCCGACCAGTACGACACTCAGGATCGGTGCGTTGAAAATACCCTGTAGCTGCTGAATCAGGTAAAACAAACCATCCGGCGCGTTGGCAACGAGTGGCGCAATGATCATGGTTGCCAGCGCCAGCCCAAGCCCCAGATATTTGCCGACCGCCACCGTCTGTGTTTCAGTCGCGTTCGGGTTAATTCGCGGTTTGTAGATATTGACAATAAACAGAGTCACGGAAGAGTTCAGCCCACCACTGAATGTGGAAAATACCGCTCCCACAACGACCGCAGCAAAGAAGCCAACCAGAATTTTTGGCAGCACCAATTGCACCAGTGCAGGATAAGCGTTGTCTGGATTATCTATCTGCCCACTGAAAATATGGAATGCAATAATCCCCGGTAGAATAATAATGGAGGGAATGATGAGCTTAAATAAGGCACACAGCATCACACCTTTTTGCCCTTCTGCCAGATTCTTGGCACCCAGTGATTTCTGTACGATGGATTGGTTGGTACACCAGAAAAACATATTGGAGACAATCAGCCCCGTAAACAGCGTAGAGAATGGAACCAGCGAATCTTCACTGCCAATCGAATTGAATTTATCAGGATGTGCCTGATAAACATCAGTCAAACCTTTCCACGCGTTGCCATCCCCGACATACAACAAGGCAAAAACCGTGACCATTAACCCGCCAACAATCAGCCCAACGCCATTAACAGTATCAGCAACAGCAATAGCCTTAATCCCCCCGAAGATAGCATAAACTGCGCCAAGCCCACCGACGCCCCAAACCATAATCCATAACGCAGTAGTTCTATCGACCTTAAGTACCTGAGACACCTGAAACAGACTTTCCAGTGCAATTGCTCCGGTATATAATACGATGGGTAATAACGAAATTACGTACATCGCCAGAAATAAAATTGAGGTAATCAGCAGGGTGTTTTTATCAAACCGACGTTCTAAATATTCAGGGATCGTCGAAATGCCCAATTTCAGATATCTTGGCAGGAAATAGACGGCAAACAGCACGATGGTCAATGCCGCGATGACTTCCCAGGCCATAACGATAAATCCGGTTCTGAATGCCAGCCCGTTTAAGCCGACCAAATGCTCTGTGGATAAATTCATTAATAGCATGGAGCTACCAATATAAATTCCGGTCAGAGAACGCCCGCCAAGAAAATAACCTTCGGTAGAATCAATTAAGTGTTTATTTCGCGTTTTATAATAGGCAATCCCTGCTACCAGCAGGGTAAACCCAATAAAAGAAAGAAAAGCTAACATCTGATCCTCCCCCCTGATTGACTATCTTCAGGCAGCAATACTTTTGTCGTTATCAAACCCTACAGCGGTAGTTTGATTTCTTGGCCGGATAGCAGGGATTCGAGCGCTTTGTCTGCAAGATACAGAGCCTGTTCACCGTCAATGGCGGTGGTTTCAGGTATCGCTCTGCCTGCCATGACATCGACAAAGTGACTCCATTCCGCAATATAGGCCTCACGATAACGTTGCAGGAAAAAGTGCTCAGGTTTAGCAGCAAGACACCCTTCTTCACCCCAGAGTTCAACGCTGTTTTCTTTGATATTGCCGGCAGTCAGCAAACCTTTCTCACCATGCAATTCCAGACGTTGGTCATAACCATATCCCGAACGGCGACTATTAGTGATGGTTGCCATTGCCCCGGACGGAAACTTCATAACAATAAACGTGGTATCAATATCGCCTGCCTGCCCAATCGCAGGATCAACAAGATTGCTGCCTTGTGCATAAATAGCGCAAGGCTCTTCACCAATGATAAAACGAGCCATGTCAAAATCATGGATGGTCATATCCCGGAACATGCCCCCAGACCCCCGAATATATTCAGCGGGCGGAGGGGACGGATCGCGCGAAGTGATTAGCAGGGACTCTGCTTTACCAATCATGCCGGCATTAAACAGGGTTTTCAGCCGCCGAAACTGAGGATCGTAGCGACGATTAAAGCCGACAAACAGAGGAACCTGATACTCTTTTACCGTGGCAAGGCACTGACGAACTCGCTCAAGGTCAAGATGAACCGGTTTTTCACAGAAAATCGTTTTATTGTGCCGGGCTGCCAGCTCGATCAGATCGGCATGGGTATGCGTTGCTGATGCGATAAGGACACCATGAACATCAGGGTCGGACATCGCTTTTTTGATGGTCTGTATTTTTGCCTGATATTTCTGTACCAACATTTCAGCACTTGCCCGATGGGGATCAACCACGGAATAAAGGCAAGTTTCTTTATGATTAGCAATGTTAACCGCATGAACCTGCCCAATCCGCCCAGCGCCAAATAATGCAATATTGAACATGGATGCTCCTTAATGCCTCGGTGTCTGTTTTTGGTATGAATAAAAATATATCAAGCAAAATATTTATTTCAATTTTTTACTCTTTGAAAATTTTATTTTTTAGAGATGGTTAGCATTTTGTGATGAAAAAAATGAATTTAGTGTCATACCTGTCATGAAAGTTAAAATAATCACTTTTGATAAATGAAAGAATAACCTTTAAAAACATAAAGTAATGTAATATACAAACCTGTGTATTATTTTTTGAAAGCAGTAGATGGAATTGGAGAGCAATAGCATTACGGGATATGAAATAAAAATTCCATATCCAACATTAAAATAGGGTAACTCAGATTTTAACAATTAATATTGGCGCGTCTTTTTCTCCACATATTCCCTGATGTTTTCCGCCGCCTGTGTAATCGCTGGGTTATCCGCGATCTGGGCTGTCCCTGTTCTCCACCATGATTCATAATCATGGGTCATGGTTTTTGGCAGCACTTTAATATCAATTAAAGTCGCGCACGGCTGTGTTTGGGCATCCAGCAAAGCGGTAATTAATTGCTGCTCATCATGCACCCGATAACTCTTGCAGCCATAACTTTCCGCATTCTTGGCAAAATCCACCTGCACCAGCCCCCCATCCAGCCGCCCACTCTGCTGATTGCGATAACGGTTTTCCGTAGCGAAACTGCCCATGCCTTGACTCATCTGCAAATTATTGATGCAACCGAACCCAGCATTATCAAACAACAGAACCGTGATCTTGATGTTTTCCTGAATCGCCGTTTGTAATTCACTATGCAGCATCAGGTAAGAACCATCCCCTACCATCGCGTAAACTGGCTGATCCGGACAGGCAAGTTTTGCTCCCAGCGAGGCCGCTATTTCATACCCCATACAGGAATAGCCATACTCAAGATGATAAGTATCAGGCTCTTTTGGCTGCCATACGCGCTGTAAATCCCCCGGCAGAGAGCCTGCCGCTCCCACAATGATCGCGTTCGGCTCCAAATAGTGAGCCATCAGACCGAGTACCCGCGTCTGAGTCAGGTTGGTTTGCAGCGTTTCACTGTATTCGCCTAGTTTGTCATCTAAATGACCCGAGATTTCTGGTTTATCTCCGGCCTGATACTGAATGGCAAACAACCGCTCCAACTCTTGTTGCCAAGCTGCTTTCGCCTGCGAAATTTCCTGCTGCCAGCCTGAACGCCATGCTGTTTTTGCCAATGATTGCACGATGACATTCAGCCCTTCTCTGGCATCTGCGACGACACCGACAGCATCCAGTTTACAGGCGTCAAATTCCGCCACATTGATGGTAAGGAATTCCACTTCTGGGTTCTGGAACAGGGATTTTGATGCCGTGGTGAAATCAGTAAAACGTGTTCCAACACCAATAATTAAATCCGCTTCCTTAGCCAGCAGGTTTGCAGCCAGACAGCCCGTCGTACCAATACCACCGCAATTTAATGGATGAGCCGCCACAATCGCACTTTTCCCGGCCTGCGTTTCAGCAAATGGAATATTGAATATTTCAGCAAACTGGCGAAAAGCGTCATGCGCTTCGGAATAACGCACACCACCGCCACAAATTAACAGCGGCTTTTTCTTGCGCTGAATCAGTTCCAGCGCATCCTGAATACTTGGCAAAGAGGCTGGGCGGCGTTCAAGACGATGTACCCGTTTTTGGAAGAAGTAATGTGGATAATCCCACACTTCACCCTGAACATCCTGTGGTAAGCAGATCGTGACTGCCCCCGTATCTGCGGGATCGGTCAATACCCGCATCGCGTGGATCATGGCACTCATCAATTGCTCAGGTCTGGAAATACGATCCCAATAACGGGAAACAGGCCGGAAACAATCATTGGTGCTGATCGTACCATCACCATACTGTTCAACCTGCTGCAAAACCGGATCAGGCTGACGGCAGGCGAAGGTATCTCCCGGCAATAACAATAATGGAATACGGTTAGCTGTCGCTGTTGCGGCGGCAGTCACCATATTGGCAGCCCCCGGCCCCACAGAAGATGTGACGGCAAAAATCTGCCGGCGTTTTTTCTGCTTGGCAAAGCCAGTAGCAATATGCGCCATTCCCTGCTCATTACATCCTTGATAGACACGGAGATGACCGGGTTCCTGTTCCAGCGCCTGCCCCAATCCCACGACATTACCGTGACCAAATATGGTAAAAACGCCACGGATAAAAGGATATTCTTCCCCATCCACGTCAATATATTGCTGATTGAGAAATTTGACCAAAGCCTGAGCCATGGTCATTTTCGTTGTATTGATTGCCGCTGTATTCATGGGTTACTCCATCGTTGGCATGACAAAGCTGCTGTCGTGATGTTCCAGACGCACACTAGCAGGCCATCAGCCAGTGACCCGTTTCCATTCAAGTATAGAAACGCACGCCATCATTGCCATTCACAAATTGAGTCAATATGCTACAGATATATGAAATATATGTTTCATTTTCAATGAAAATTGAAATGCACTTTAATTAATGTGATCAACACGCTATTTTTATGCAATTACATTCATCAGAAAGTGGTAACTTGCGATCATCTTCAGCAGGCTTGTCTGATGAATGAATTATCCATTTCATTACAATTTATTATGGAGGCATTATGTCTGCTGCGTCGAACCTGAATGAGCTACAAGAACAAGTTCGCTCGCGTTATGGTGAGTTAAGTAAACGGTTACAACAAGTTGCAAGATATATACTGGATAATACCAATAGTGTCGCATTTGATACGGTTGCGGTTATCGCAAAAGAGACCAATGTTCCGCCTTCTACACTCATTCGCTTCGCCAATGCTTTTGATTTCAGCGGCTTCAATGAGATGAAACAATTATTTCGTCTGAATCTGGTTGAAGAAACCGCCAGTTATACGGATCGGGCGCGGTTATTTAAGGAGTTGGATGGCGATCAGCAGATACCGGAAGATCCGCAGCATATTTTGCAGGAATTCGCTAATTCCAATGCACAGGCAATGCAGCAACTCGCCGCTCGCACGCCAGCGGAAGATTTAAACAAGGCCGTGGATTTACTGGTAAACGCCCACAATATCTACATTATTGGGCTGCGTCGCTCTTTCAGCGTGGCGTCGTATCTCACTTATGCCCTCAGTCATTTGGAGTGCCGCCCCTTACTGGTGAATGGTCTGGGTGGAATGTTTCGCGAACAGATGAATATGATTGGTTCTAATGATGTTGTGGTGTCAATCAGTTTTACGCCGTATGCCGAAGAAACGGTGATGGTCAGTGAAAGGGCCGCACAGGCGGGGGCAAAGCAGATTGTGATTACTGATAGCCAAATCAGCCCACTGGCCAGTTTCAGCGATGTCTGCTTTGTGGTGAAGGAAGCGCAGGTGGATGCATTCCGTTCTCAGTCAGCAACGTTGTGCCTGGTGCAGTCATTAACAGTGGCGCTAGCGTATCGGCAAGGAAATAGAAAGTGATTACCTTTATCAACTAATAATATGCTCAGAAGCTATTGCTTTTGGGCAAAACGCATTCCAGACAAAAGTGGGCTTTTTTGCTTGTTATCTTCACATTTTTGGGAACGTGTCACCAGTTTGTATTGATCTAACTGATTTATAAATGCTTCCAAATGAGATGCCGCAGGAATATATTACTACAGCGACAGCATCCAAAGATAACGACAGAATGTTTCAACAATAACCCCATTATTCATCACTCATTAGGAGTTTCCCCTATGCCTGCAGCTATTTGGGCTCTAGCCATAGCAACATTTGGAATTGCTACAACCGAGTTCATTATCGCCGGATTACTTCCTGAAATTGCAACCGAGTTTAATATTTCAATACCTATGGCGGGGTATATGGCAACCAGTTATGCCCTTGGTGTATTTGTTGGTGCGCCCGTTTTGATTATATTGGGGAGACAGGTAGAAAGAAAAAAGATGCTCGCCATATTAATGATGTTATTTATTATTGGAAATGCTTTGACTGCTTTAGCTCCCACATTCTATCTGGCAATTGTTGGCCGCATAGTAACATCTCTTACCCACGGCGCTTTTATGGGAATAGGCGCTATTATTGCGGCCGAACTGGTGCCAGAAAATAAGAAGACAAGTGCTATCGCATTTATGTTCAGTGGAATGACGCTTGCCAATCTTATTGGCATACCGTTGGGTACATGGATAGGAAAAGTTATTTCATGGCGTGTCACTTTTGCAATTATTACCTTTATCGGCATTATCTCATTACTCGGTATTTTAAGATTATTACCTAAATTCATTCAACAAACGCCTACCAGTATCAAAAAGGAATTGCTGGCCTTTACAAATATCCATGTTCTACTGGCGATGGGGATCACGGTTTTAGGCCCTGCTGCATTCTTTACTGCTATTACTTATATCGCGCCATTGATGACCCATATTGCAGGTTTTTCAGAAAGCGCAATCACATGGATTCTTGTCGTCTTGGGGCTGGGATTTTTCTCTGGCAATATCGTCGGGGGAAAACTCGCGGACAAGGCGATGATGCCATTGTTATATTGGACACTGGGGTTACAAGCCTTAGTTTTATTTATTTTCTGGCTTTATGGCGACAATCCATTCATTGCCTGCTTGAGTATATTTCTGATGGCGGCGTTTGGCTTTGCTACAGTATCGCCAATCCAGCGTCTGGTGATGGATAAAGCTCAAGAAGCCGGTGCGCCTAATCTCGTTTCTTCAGTCAATATTGGATTTTTTAATTTAGGCAATGCAGTCGGTGCATGGTTGGGTGGGGTTGTTATCGCCGCTAATTATGGTTACGCTTCACTCAATTTAGTGGGCGGTCTGCTCGCCTCTACAGCATTACTATTGGCGGTAATTTCAGGTTTCCTTACCTACAATAAAGCGCGTGTAGAAGCGCTTAAATCTGCTTAAAGAAACATCTTCTTTTGTGGTGCTGATATTCATTCAGCACCTACAGTTACTGAGCAAATAATGACAACGCATCCGCGTCATGTCCCCCGTAATGAGGGAATACGATCAATTCAAACATAATCAATCATCATGTTTCACAGGCGTTTCTGAATACAATAGATCAGAGGCTCGATTACACAACTCTGTGAATATTGCTATTTCCCCTTGCGACATGCTGGAGGCGACAATATCCGCCATATTATGGCGACTCAACTCAGCTCTTTGCAAAAACATCAACCCCTTATGACTTAAACGTGTCACTAGTTCTCTTTTGTCATTTTCACCCGATTCTTGTTCGATTAATTCCTTTTCTTTGAGCGAACGTAGTATTTTGGATGTTTTTGATCGGGTAAACCCAAGCTTTTCACCAATCATACTTGGGATCATAGGTTGAAACTGTCGCAAAAAATGCAGGGTATCGTATTGAGCCCACGAGACACCTTCCGGATTAGTCGCCGTTCGTCTGGCAACAAGAACACACTGGAGCCGACCTAATGCACTTTCGAATGGTGTCACTGTTGCGCTATCTATCTCACTATCGACTCTGTTTGTATTGCAATTTTCATTAAATAATTGATTATCTGCTTTCATTATAACCTTCTCAATATTGTTTTATGCCCTATATACAACGGCAACATTAAAATATAATAATTATTTAATTATATCATAATAAAGATAATAATAAATCCGCAAATAATAATTTAAATAAAATATTGTTTATATTAAAGCTAAAAATAAAAACAATATATATAAAGCGGTTATTTTAATATCTATATAATAAGTAATTACAATGCCTTAATTATTTAATAGTATTAACTCTCTATTTAACACATCTTCGTAATCGTGTAATTCTTTAATTCTTCCGTTTTTAACCTTAAATACATTGATATACAAGCAATAAAAACCCCTATTTTCCGGCAAAGTTTTTCCGTTTAATCGGTATTCGACAATAAATGTGTCACAATCAGCCGTGTCATATATTGCCACATCTTCAATTGAAATAAAAACTAATGGCGCCTGACCAAAACTCGCCAAATAATGTTCAAGAATATTGGATTTACCCTCAATTATAGGTCGACCTGTTCTAAATGGTAACTTTAAAATACCATCATCACAGAATAATGACGCCAGCTTTGAAGGTGACTTTTCAATAACGGCTTCGATATAATTATCAAATAAAACGTTTAACATTATTTCCCCTTATTATTCATCTTGTTTTTTGATTTAATCTTGCACCACAGATCTCAATTGCGTTTTGCATATGATCACTCATTTATTCATTTCCTTGCGCACACTAACATTAAGGAAAAAATACTGAGCGCCCCACATCCCATCATCACGGTAGCAACAGGGAAAAGAGAAATTGAATGACCAAGACCTGCTAAAACAGCGGTCAACGAAGCAACGCCAAATTGAAACGCGCCAAGAACCGCCGAGCCCGTCCCCCGAACTTCCGGCACAGCAGCCAACGCCAAACTTGCTGCATTCCCGAACACAAATGCCATCGTAAACATGAGCAACATGAAAATTATAATGGTCAGCTCAGACTGATAAAAATCAACGTAATTAACACCTAGCAATATACAGGCTAAACCAAACGAACTCACAACCCCCATCATGACCAGTTTTTTTGCCCCAACGCGCACAACCCACCGCGCACTCATAATGCTACTCAGCATCATAATCCCAGCATTTATAGCGAAAATGATGGAGAAAAACGTCGGGGTAAATCCAAACATGGACTGATAAATAAAGGGGGAAGATGAAATATAGGCAAATAGCATCCCAAACGTTGCAGCAAAGATTAATGTATATCCGATATAAATCCGGTTTTTAAACAACTTAAAAAACTGACTTAAAAAACCATCACCCTCCGCATGGCTATTCCTTTTTTCCGGCAGGCTTTCAGGCACATAGATGAAAGCCAAAATAGTCAGAGTGAATGAAGTGATTGCCATAAAGATAAATACAACAGGCCAAGGAAAAAATGCGGCTACACCTCCCATTAACGGAGCGACAATGGGTGCAACACCTTGTATCGCTAAAATGAGGTTGAAATAGTATGCCGCCTTATTTCCAAAACTAAGGTCTGACACGATAGCTCGCGTTAGGACGATGCCAGCCGCCCCTCCTGCCCCTTGAAAAAAACGACCCACAATCAACGCTTGAATACTGGTTGATAACGAGCAGGCAATTGAAGCAACAGTCAACAATACCATGCCACCCAATAGGAGGTTTCGACGCCCGATCACATCTGACCAAGGCCCTATAATTAACTGACCAACAGCGAGACCTGCCATAAACGAAGTCAGGCTTAACTGAACACCTGCCGGAGTTGCATTTAATACATGTGAAATAGCGGGGAACAATGGCAGATACATATCGGTTGAAAGTGCAGCTATCGCACTAAGCATGCCCAACACGAGAACAAGTTTTAAACTTAATTCTCCTTCGCGATGATCAGATTGATGAATCTGATCTATGTAAATCTCAGTTACCTTATCCTGCGATTCATTCACTGCCATTCATCCCATATAAAGAAACATGGTACGACTATAGCACTGGCAAAATATGATTTCAATTTGGAAACCATATTTTATAAATTTCCGCTAAAAATTTATAAAAATCAGCTTTTTTAAATAATTTTAATTACCAAAATGAAATTATTTATCTAGGGATAATCAGAGTCTTAATCAGTTACATATTGTAAAAGTTAAGAACACTTATACATCTGTCTTGTTGATACCCGCCGACAATTTCACGGTGCAGACGGGCTTCAGTACTCAGGCTCCTAGCGTAGCGCCTCCATCAATGACGATATCCTGTAAAGTGATGTGGCTGGCAAGATCAGAGGCAAGAAACAGAACTGTGTCAGCAATTTCATTCGGTAAGGCAATTTTTTTCAAAGGAATCCCTAATTTAAATTTTTCAGGAGAACCATCAATAGTGTGCTGCCTTGATGCTAGTGTCTGCCACATGCTTTGTAGCATTGGCGTATCCGTTGAACCCGGTGAGACTAAATTACAACGAACGCCATAAGGCGCCAATTCAAGCCCAACACTCAGGCAAAGGCTGCGAAGCGCAGCTTTAGACGCTCCGTAAGCTGACATTTCTACGCGAGGAACATGAGCCGCATTGGAACAAATAGAAACGATATTCCCACTGCATTGCCGCTGAAATTGTGGTATCACAGCCTGAAAGAAGTTAAAAGCTCCGCCGGCGTTAACATTCAGGCATTGCTGCCAGTCTTCCCAACTCAACGTTTCTGTGTGGCCAGTCCGCAAAATGCCAGCACCATTAACCAATACGTCCAAGTGAGTTTCGGGTGTCAGCAACTTACGGCAACAGTGGCTGACGGCCAGATGATCGCTAATATCCAACACATAAGAGGTAAAAGGGATTTCAGAGTCAGGAAAAGCCACATCAAACCCAGTAACATTAGCGCCAGCCTGGCTAAAACGGCTGGCAATTTGATAACCTATTCCACGCCCAGCCCCCGTGATCCAGACATTTTTACCACTGAAATCAAAAACAGTGCTCATTATCTGACCTCCTGTTTATCAGTCAACAGCGTAAGCCAGTTCGATAAGGTTGGTGTTTTAACCAGTGTGATGAAATCTAGCTGATGACCCTGATTATTCCAGCGCGTTATCAACGACATGATTCGTACCGAATCGAGGCCGTAATCAAGTAAATTTTCATGATCATCAATGTCGCCACAGTCATCGTCTAATAACGGTAAAATTTCAGCACGAAGGTGTTCCCGATCCCATTTATTCTCCCCTAGAGAAGAAGGTGACATTTCATTGAGCAATGTTGTAGTCGTCAGTACACGGCCACTACGTCCTGCGACATAACGCAGAGACATCATGTGCTCTTCACGGCTGAAATCTGCCAGTGCGTCTGCAACGAAGAAAGGTTTTATATCACGCATAAAGGCATCAGTGGCTGTTGTCATGCAGCCGATATGAGCATAAATACCACAGATCATTAATTGATCCCGTTCGCTATTTTTCAGTAACTGTTCCAAATCAGAACGTTGAAAAGCACTATAGCGCCACTTGACTAATAACGTGTCATCACCTTCGGGTGCTAATGCGTCAGTGATACTTTGCTGTTCAGGGTGTTTATTCAGCCCTGCCCCCCACATATCATTAAGTAAGCCCCGGTCAGCATCGCTCTGGTGGTCGGGCTGCGCGGTATAAAAAACAGGTATGCCAAGTTTCTGGCACTGTACTTTCAGGCGGGCAATATTATCGATGATTTGCGTCACTAGCTGACTATCCGGTTGCCAAAAATTGAGAAAATAATTCTGCATGTCATGGATGAGCAAAGCCGCTCGTTTGCTCTCAAATGCCCAATTCACTTTATTGACAGGTAATTCCTGAACAGCAGGCAGAAGATAATCGTTTAGTTTGGGGATGCTCATTGGGTTTCTCCGACTTGAAATGGGGTGTGCTGTGTCATTTGGCGTAATATTTGTTTATCGATTTTTCCGACAGGCGTCATGGGAAGGTGAGTGACGCGTTCAAATCGATCCGGCAGTTTGTAATCAGCGATGCCTTGTTCACGTAAGAAACGGCGTAATACGGCAGATTTTATCTCTTCACGGGTAACAATATAGGCGCAACTTTTTTCTCCCATCAGTGGGTCTGGGATAGCAATCAGGGCAGCATGAATCATCTGAGGATGACGTAATAGGATATTTTCAATCTCTTCCGCAGCAATTTTTTCTCCGCCACGATTAATCTGATCTTTTTCTCTGCCCACCACTTTTAAATAGCCTTCGCTGGTTTGAATAACGATATCTCCAGAGCAATAAAAGCCGTTTTCATCAAATACCTGTTCGTTGTGCTGAGGGCTTCGGTAATAGCCACGAAAAGTATATGGGCCACGGGTCATTAACCTGCCGGCGACACCATGTGGCAGAGGATTGCCTTGTTTATCCGCTATCCATACTTCATCATCAGCACTGATTGGGCGGCCTTGGGTCGTGAAAATGGTTTGTTCATCGTCATCCAGCCGTGTGTAGTTCACCAGCCCTTCTGCCATGCCAAATACCTGCTGTAAGCGGCAGCCAAGCTCGGAAGGTATTCTTCTGGCTGATGATTCACTCAATCG
Organism: Xenorhabdus bovienii; assembly: GCF_024721015.1. Classification (GTDB taxonomy): domain Bacteria; phylum Pseudomonadota; class Gammaproteobacteria; order Enterobacterales; family Enterobacteriaceae; genus Xenorhabdus; species Xenorhabdus bovienii. Next base: position 22,657 of record NZ_JANAIF010000002.1, on the reverse strand, counting down.
TGCACCACCCACCTGTAATAATTCCAAGCTCTTGAGGGGCGAGTTGTCTCCTGTGCTGTTAATCGCTTCTAACCATAGGCTTACTGCGGGAGGCACTAAGGCAGTCACATTAATCTGGTGTTGCTGGATCAGGGGAAAACAGCTTGATGCACTGGGGTCATTAGCCAGAACGACCTGACCACCTGCATAAAAAACGCCTAAGGCTCCCGGTGAACTCATTGGGTAATTATGTGCTGCCGGTAGAGCACATAAATAGCGCGTATGACAATGAAAATGACAGATTTCAACGCTAGCGCGGATACTGTAGTAGTAGTCATTATGGGTTCGGGGAATCAACTTGGGAGTGCCAGTGCTACCACCTGAAAGCTGGAAGAATGCAACTTCATCTGCTGGCGTAGGGGACGCTATGAAGTCATGTGCTTGTTCATCAAGCAATAGAGCCAAATCGATTGGGCTATGGTTATCACCCCGCAGGAAGATTTTTTTCAGCGTGGGGTAACGTCGTTGCAGCTCATGAAGAAAATTATCGTCAGAAAATAGTGTATGGCTACGATCAGCGATCAGTAATGAAGGCGTAATCTGATCAGCATAAGCTAACAGCTCGCTGCGTTGATGGCTGAATATCGCATTAACGGGAACGGCTCCCAAACGCAGCAGAGCAAAAAAAGTAATATAAAATTCTGCGACATTGCCTAATTGGACTAATGCCGTTTGTCTGTGCTGAACCCCTCGATGCTTGAGGCCAGCCGCCAGATTATCGACCAGACAATTGAGCTGGTGGTAACTATACTGATGTTTGCCAGCAATAAGGGCGATATTTTCATTAGCGACTTGGCGGCTGAGTATGTCGCTCAGGGGCAAGTCAAGCCAGTAACCACGTTGGCGATAGTGTTGCGCTAATTTCTCAGGCCAGTGATTGAATTCAATATTCATAAACAACGTTCCTTATCATAAGACAATCCCAGCGCCTGTAGCATCGTGCCAAATTTCACATCTGTTTCATGCCATTCGGCACTGGGTTTCGAGTCAGCGACAACCCCTGCTCCTGCAAAAAGCCGAATATGGTTTTCAAACACTTCACCACAGCGAATCGTCACGACCCATTCGCCATTACCTCTGGCATCACACCAACCGACAATACCGCCAAAATAGTCGCGCTTGAACGGTTCCAATTCAGAAATCAGCGTCGCGGCCTGCTGTCTGGGAGCACCACACAGTGCCGGGGTTGGATGGAGCAAGCAAGCGATCGAGAGGGCATCTATCTGGTTATCGGCTAATTCACCACGAATTTCTGTCGCGAGATGCCAAAGCAAGGGAGTGCTGAGTAACGAAGGCGTCTCAGGAATAGCTAATTCAGTACAGCGTTCAGCTAATGCTTTTCTCATTGCGGTAATCACTAATTGGTGTTCATGCTGATCTTTCGCTGAACGCAATAGCGATTGGCGCAACTCATTGTCTTGCATGACGTTGCTGCTTCTGCGTGAAGAACCCGCCAGAGGTTGAGAAATAATGGTATTCCCCTGTTTACACAGCAGTAACTCTGGGCTGGCACCGATAAGGGTGCTGTTGCCAAGTGGAACATGGAAGTTATAGCTATAAGGGTTTTGTTGATTCAACCGCATAAATAACTGCGTAGCATTAGGCTGTTGGTCAAATTTGATGTTCAGCAGGCGGGAAAGGACAACTTTATCGAGCAAACCATGATGAATTGCATCAACGCCATGAGTAACCATCTGGCAGAATTCGTCTTTATCCGGCAATGAATGTATCTGCTGTAATTTGGGGCTGGAAGAAACAGATGAAAAAGATAATGCCTCACGCTCTAGCCAAGAGTAATCCTCCGGAATAAACAGAGCAGAAGGCTGGCGTTTATCAAATGGAATAGCACCCACTATAATGGGGTTTTCAATACCTTTATTTTTAGCCTGACGGAAAAGCTCAGATATATCGCGATGTAATTGGCAGTCAGTATCTGTATTATCACCGACTGACGTGGTTATTTTGGTAAAGCATCCGTGTGCATGTAGACTTTTATTAGATGACAGGAACACAAAATCATCACAACAAAAATCCTGCAATTGGGATATGCGGAATTCAGTTGCTAAATTAGGCACGGTTTTTTCCTATATTTTATTGACTGTTATTTTATTTTTTTCTGCCTGTTACGGTTCGAATTAGAAAAACGTATTACACCTGTGTTGTATAAAAGTTATTTCTCAGGGGACATCAGTAAGGTAGAAAGCAGCCTGTGCCAGCATTGCTTTATCAATGCCCCCTGAGATAAATGCATTTCCGCTTACCAGCTATACGCTACAGTGGCAAAAATGCTGCGACCGCTGCCATAGAAGCAGGCTCCGTCATTCGAGCACGAAGCAACATAACGTTTGTCGGTCAGGTTATTCACGTTCAGTTGTACGCTGGCACCTTTTAACTGAGGTGACGCTTCACCAAGATCATATTTTGCCATCAGATCATAGAGGGTGTAGGACGGTACATTGAATTTTTCTGTAAAATCACCGGAAGTGGTGCCGAGGTAACGCACGCCAGTACCCAGCGTAAGCCCTTCCAGTACGGATTGTTTGAAGCTATAGCTACCCCATACAGAAGCCGCATGTTCAGGAACCGCAGGCACTCTTTTACCGACACGAGCAGGGTTTCTATCGCTTTTCGTCTTGGTATCGGTATAAGTATACGACGCCATCAGATTGATTTCTGGGGTGATTTGAGAATGAATTTCGGCTTCCGCGCCTTTTGAGCCAATCTTGCCAATTTGTTCGCTAATGCGGGTAACTGGATCACGGGTTGTCACGTTTTTCTGGGTGATATCAAACAGAGAAAGCGTCAGCAGGGTATCGTGGTCTTTGGGCTGGAATTTAATGCCTATTTCGGTCTGTTCACCCATTGTTGGTTTGAATTCCGGGGCACCTGGTGCACCTGTATCCAGGTTGGGTTCAAAAGAGGTGCTGTAACTGATATAAGGCGAAATACCGTTATCAAACGCATACAATAAACCCGCTCGTCCTGTAAACGCACTGTCATTCTGTTTTTTTGATGTGTGCTTGATGAGATCTTGTTGCTTGACTTCAGTCCAGTCATAACGCCCTGAAAGAACTAAGTTCCAGTTTTCCCAATTGAGTTGATCCTGTAAATAGAGACCTAACTGATGAAGTTTCTTTTTATCATTTGAGTCAAGTGAGAGGTTTTTCTCATCAATGTGAACGTTCCTAGTGGGATTTGACCAGTCAAAACGATATTGGGGTTCCCTGCCCGGGTTTTTATCATTCCATGTTTTATTGTGCCTGTCTCCCCACTTGTAATCTATTCCACTGATAATGTTATGCTCAATGTTAGCTGTTGAAAACAGAGCCTTCAGTTGATTATCTATACCAAATTCCTGCGCTTTATTATGTTCACGTTGTGGGCGACGCCCAATGATGGAACTGGTAACATCTTTTGTATAAACAAACAATTTAGTGCGTTCATCCGAGCTTGAGTAACGTAAGGTTTGTTGGAAAGAGAAAATATCATTAATATCGTGCTCAAGAATATAGCCGATAGAAGTCTGCTCCCGTCTGGCCTGATTAAAAGAAGGCTCACTGAGATTCATATCATAGGGCATATAGCCCACATTGGGGATAGGCGTAACAGTCCCGACTTTAGGGTAAAAGTTACGGAATCCCATTTTAGGATCGTATTGATAACTAGTCAGTAACGTAAAGGTCGTGTCACTGTTCGGTATCCATGTCAGCGCCGGAGCAATTGCAATACGTTCCTTTTTATAGTCTTTGACGAATTGCTGTTGAGTACTGAGAATTCCATTCAAGCGATAGAAAAGGGGAATATCGTCATGTACTGCCCCGCCAAAATCAAAGGCAAACTCACCAAGACGCTGATTACCGGCTTTCATCTGCACTTTATGAATAGGTTGTGCAGTCGGTCTTTTGCTGGTCATGCTAACCAGCCCACCGGGGCTGACTTGCCCGTATAGCACAGATGCCGGCCCGTGAACGAGCTCCACACGCTCCAAAAACCAAGGGTCAATTTGGCCTGCCGTAGCCCCCTGGCCGTTTAAACCATAGCTCAATCCATCAAGAAATTTGGGCGCATAACGGAAACCACGTGTAATGACTTCATCACTACGGTTGGAAGAACCCCGATAGTTAGTGACCACACCACTGGAATAATTCAGGGCATCAGCCACTGTTGTCGCGCCCTGAGCCTCTATTTGTGCACGGTTCACTACCGTAATCGCCTGAGGTGTTTTTATCAGTGGTGTAGCGCTTTTCGTGCCCGCAGAACTTTCTGATTCAACGAAGCCGCTGGAGCCGCCCTGTGTTGATGCGGTGACGATGATGGTGTCTTTCTCATTAGCCGTTTCATCGGCTATTACGGCGTGAGGAGATAAAAATAATACAGAAGTTAATATTAACGGTACTTTATTATTGTAACTTTTGGTTGTTTTATTTTTTAGCGTTTTTTTCGTGGGCATTACCATAGATTTCATCTCTTAAAATAGGATTTCTTGGAAATAATTACTTTATAATCAGATTATTATGCCTCTTGTTTTCCCTAAGCCTCTATAAGAGGATTCCAGTCCTATTCTCCTCTGCGACGACCTTATTAATTCCATTAATCGATAAACTTCGCTCATAAAAGACGCCTAATGCTATTGCAAATAAAAATGATAATCAATATTGTTTAGCAAATGATAACCATTTATCTTTACCTGCGTGGTTATAAATTGTTATGCCAGATAGGGGCATTAATGGAACAACTAGATGGGGCAATTATTTTGAAGAGGATAAGGGAATGAAATTAGCATTTCAGCCATCCGGTACTATAAGTAATTTATTATCAGCATCTTACGCTGGCAGTGAATTATGGTGGGAGCATATTGCAGCTTTAGGGACTCCGTTAGTGGAAGCAAGGCCGGAGCATCAGGTTCAACTCACGTTTTTCTGGCGAGATCCTGCCGGAAGTGAACAGAATTCAGATATTCGCCGGGTTTATATTGATATTAACGGCATCACAGATCACCACAGTCCACAGCCACAAAGTCTGCAACGATTGTCCGAAAGTGACATTTGGTATTGGTCTGTCACGATTGATGATGACTGGAGAGGAAGTTACAGCCTGATCCCTGCCACTCATGCCTATCTCCCCCCTAATTTTTACGGCGATACACAGCAGCGTAACCAACAGCAACGCGAATGGTGGTGTTCACTCTTTCCTCTGTCTATTCCCGATCCTCTGAATTTACAAGGCTGTCATCGTAATGGGCTCGGAATGTCTTTATCGGCCGCTCATATGCCCCATGCTCCGGAGCAGTCAGCTTGGGCATCAATCGGGAGAAATAGTCTCGCTCAGTCGGATATACAACAGCCTATTCTGTTGAATTGGCAGAGTCATCGCCTCGGTAATCAGCGGCGTATCTGGCTTTACGCTACGGGAGAGGAAAAGGAGAGACCACGCCCGCTGGTCATTCTTCTGGATGGGCAAAATTGGGCAGAAAGAACCCCTGTTTTTTCTGCCTTAGAAGCCGCTACCGAACAGCAGCACATACCGGGAGCCGTCTGGCTACTTATTGATGTGATTGATATGTCCCGACGGGAGCAAGAATTACCCTGCAACAGAGATTTTTGGCTGGCGGTTCAGGATGAACTTTTGCCGCTTGCTGCACAGCATGCCACGTTCAGCGATTCCCCCAGCAATACGGTTGTCGCCGGCCAGAGTTATGGTGGTCTGGCCGCACTTTATGCGGCACTACATTGGCCGCAACGCTTTGGCTGTGTACTCACTCAGTCCGGTTCTTTCTGGTGGCCCTACAGCAAAATGATGAAGTCATCTGAGCGTCAAATCGGTTGGCTGACACAGCAGGTTATTGAGCAAAAAGTTACCCCATCCTCATTGAAAATCTTTCAGGAGGCGGGTTCCCGCGAAGATGATATCGAAGGTGTTAACCAGCAAATGTATGAAGCGTTAAAAAATGCCGGATATCACGTGAGTTATCGTGTTTTTAATGGCGGACATGATTCTTTGTGCTGGCGTGGCGGGTTGATTGATGGCCTTAGCTGGTTACTGTCTGAAAACGCATAAAACAATGACTGAAACTCTAAATATAACGAGAGCTAAAGATGTCTCAGGAACAAAAAAACCCTTTTGATGATGATAACGCGACTTTCTTTGTGCTGATCAACGCTCAACAGCAATACAGCCTCTGGCCAGCTTTTGCGGAACAGCCGGCTGGCTGGGAACAGGTTGCCGGGCCAGATTCGCGGTCAACATGTATTACATACATAGAAGAACATTGGGTAGATATGCGCCCTGCCCGTTTGCGTGACTTATTAGTTAGTCGAGAATCGGTTAATCAAGAATTGGTTAATCAGGACTGATAACCCTTGTGATTTAGCTTGCGCCAAGAAGGAAATACACGTGTCCAGTAGATTACAAGAGGTTGGGGTTGAAACAATAAATTTGACGCTACCACTGGTTGCTGCCCAGCCAGGGATTTGGATAGCCGATCAACTCGCTGACCCACGTAACATATTTACCATTGCACATTATATTGAAATTAAAGGGGCATTAGACCAGCCATTATTTGATGCAGCTCTTCGTCAGGGGTTGTCTGAAGCTGATACGATCCATGCCCGGTATTTCCTGAATGAAGATGGAATACCGGTACAACAGATCCCGCTTTACTGTGACCCACAGCAAGTCATTGCCCCTGAATGGATTGATTTTTCCAGAGAGCCGGCTGAACAGGCTGAAATAGCATCACATACATTGATGCAGGAGGATCTCTCGGCTGAATTACCCGCAGATGGAGAACGTGCGCTGTACCGGCAGGTGGTAATGAAGATTGATGAGCAACCTGAACGCTGGTTCTGGTATCAACGCTTTCATCATCTCATGCTGGATGGTTTCAGTTTTGATGCACTGACTCGTCGGATTATTCAGATTTATAATGCACTGAGAGCCGGCTATCAGCCCGCTGAGACCCCTTTCTGTTCCTTTACTCAGGTAGTGGAGGAATATCAGGATTGGCAAAGTTCGCCGGCAAAAGCAAAGGCTGCGGCATTCTGGCAAGAATATACCCGTGAGCCGGGTGCCTGTGTCTCTCTTTCAGTTGAAGATATTGCCGCTTCGGGGAACAGCTCGCCTTTAAATTATCACTGCCATTTTCCGGCAGCTCAGCTGACTTCATTAATAGCAGAGGATTCACTACGCCAATTTCAACCTGCTGAAATTGCCATGGCTGCACTCGGCATCTATTTCTACCGCATGTGCGGAGAAAAGTATCTCTCTATTGGTTTTCCGTTTATGCGGCGTATGGGATCAGCCGCGCTCTGCTCTACCGGCCCTGTGGTTAACCTGCTACCGTTACAAATCAAACTGCAAGACAGTATGACACTGGCCGATGTCGTGAAGGCTTTTGTGGCAGAAATAAAACAAGTCCGCCGTCACCAGCGTTATGACGCCGAACAGCTACGCTGCGATTTGGGGTTATCGGGAAGCAGCAACCTGCTCTATGGCCCTGTTTTTAACTATAAAATATATAACGAGACGCTGAAATTAGACGGCAGGCCGATTACGACTCACACACTCGCCACGGGGCCAGTGGATGATCTGGAATTTGAATTGAATTTCCAGGATGACGTTCTTCATCTGACCTTTATTGCCAATCGGACAAAATATAGCGAACAGACTTTACACTGGCACAGTGAGCGCATCCGTTATCTATTAGATCAACTGCTCATTCAGCCGAAACAACCGATTGCTTTTATACCGATGATTCCCCCACAAGAACAACAGCGTCTTGATGAATGGTCCCGCGGGCCATGCGTAACACCGCCATCAGGTAGGGTTTCTGTGCTTGATTTCTTCTTATCTCAGGTGAAACAGCAACCAGATACCTCAGCTGTCCGCTGTGGTGATCAACAACTTAGCTATCATCAATTAATGGCAAAAAGTATGCAGCTTGCGCGTTTATTGATGGCACAGGGTATTGGTGCCGAGGATGTGGTCGCGATAGGTGTACCCCGCTCAGTAGATTCGGTTGTCGCGATTCTGGGGGTATTAGCCAGTGGTGCGGCTTACATGCCACTTGATCTCGATTATCCGCGGGAACGCTTACAACTAATGAGCGATGATGCTCAACCGGCTCTGTTGATAACCTGCATTAATACACTGCCACAAATGCCTGATATACCGAAGGTAATCTGTCTGGATGATCATCAGATACAGGAGCGGTGTGCCAGTCTGTCTTCCCTTCCTATCACAGATGAAGAAAGGCGTGAAACGTTGCGGGGTGAACACCTTGCTTACATCATCTACACCTCTGGTTCCACGGGCAAGCCTAAAGGGGTGATGAGTACACATGGTGGGTTACTGAATTTGCTGGCTTCCCATGCTGCACGGTTGTTTGGGCCAGTGATTGACAATTTTCATCTTCAGCACCAACGGCGTATGCGCGCCGGTCACACAGCCTCTTTCTCATTTGATTCGTCTTGGGAGCCGCTGTTCTGCATGATGTTAGGCAGCGAACTTTATATCTTTGATGAAGAGTTGCGGCGAGATGCCTGGAGTGTGGTACAGCAAATGAATCAACTGCCTGTTGACCTCATGGATATTACCCCATCGTTTTTGACTCAGCTTATTGACAGCGGTTTGCTGGAAGAAGGCAATCACCAGCCCGCGTTTATTATGATTGGTGGTGAAGCGGCGACGCCGCGATTGTGGGATCTGTTAAAGCAATACCCACAAATGAATATCCATAATTACTATGGCCCATCAGAATATACCATCGACACGCTGGGAGCCAATATTCAGGTCGCTGATCAGCCTGTTATTGGACGGCCCGTTGCCAATACGGATGTCTGGCTTCTGGATAGTCATCTGCAACCCGTACCAGTTGGCGCCGTGGGGGAACTTTACCTTTCCGGGCCAGGCATTGCCCGCGGTTATCTGCGCCGTCCTGATTTAACTGCGGCGCGTTTTGTCGCCAACCCATTCAAGAATGGTGAGGTGATGTATCGCAGTGGCGATCTGATGCGTTGGCGGCCTGATGGGCAGCTCTCATTTGTTGGCCGAGTGGATCACCAAATTAAAGTACGCGGTTTTCGCGTTGAGTTAGGAGAGGTAGAGAATGCGTTGGCTGCTTTACCTGAAGTCAGCTCGGCCGTGGTTATTGCAGAACCCATGGGAGTCACCTATCGGCTGATTGGCTATTGCTCGGTTCCTGATAATAAACTGCGAGCCTTAGCGGATATTTCTGCACGATTGCTGGCTGAACTGGCAAAACAGCTACCTGATTATATGGTGCCTGCTTTATTGGTGATTTTGGAAGAGTTGCCATTAACAGTCAATGGCAAGGTGGATCGCAAGGCACTGCCCAAACCGCAGCAACAGCATTTTTCTATGGGGCGGCAAGCTGAAAATGAAAAGGAAAAATATATTTGTGAGGCGTTTGCAACCTTATTAGGGATGGTTCAGGTCAGTGCCGATGATGATTTCTTTGCGCTCGGAGGCGACAGTATCTCTGCAATGGCACTGGGAACACAATTGCGTCGTGTTGGCTGGCAGCTTCGTCCACGAGATATTTTCAGTGAACGGACACCAGCGCGTATGGCGCTGAAAATGTCTCCGGTCGCTATTGGCAAGCGAACATCTAGCGCCAATAAGATATCTAAACCAGTACAAATCGGCGAGATCGATCACTTACCTATTTTGCATTGGTTTGCAGAATCTAATGGCATCAATACCCGTTTCGCCCACGGTGTATTCATCCGCGTACCGACTGAATTACGGCCAGAACATTTATCATCCGCCCTTCTCGCTTTGAGCCAGACTCACCCGGTACTTCATGCTGTTACCCGCAATAATCGCCTTATTATCGGTGAAAAACCTGTACTGGCAGACGGATCGTATTACAGCGTTATACAAAATAGTGGTCATATAGAAACGAGTGCAGAACAGGCTTTCCATGAGGCGGTGATGCGCCTGGATCCGGCCACGGGTCATTTATTTCATGCCTGTTTACTGCAACAAGATGAAGAGACTCAGGGATTAGTATGGGTTATTCATCATCTGGCAACGGATGGTGTGTCATGGCGGGTACTACTGGATGAACTGCAACAGGCGGTAGAAGCTGCCATGGCGGGTAAAACAATCGCTTTGCCACCAGAAGAGTACACATTGTATGACTGGAACCTTCAGCTAGGTCAAAATTTAGCAAGCCGTGCCGGAGAGCTGTCTTTCTGGCAAGCCATGCTTGACGAAAAAATTTCCCTGCTAGGAAAACGCCCGTTGGATGCGCATCGGGATCGGCAAGTCGCTGTCCGTGAGCAACGAACACTATTAACCGGCAAACAGACCACGGCATTACTGGGAGCGTTGCCGCAGCAGTACCATGCCAATATTGAAGAGATATTATTAACAATATTGGCTATAGCCTGTAACCGGTACTTTGGTGTCAGCAAATTACGTTTCCAATTAGAGTCGCATGGTCGTATTGAATTGGAGGATGACGTTGATTTAGCACGAACCGTTGGCTGGTTAACGGCTGAATATCCCGTGGTGCTGGCGTTGCCACAGGCAGAATTCCAATCCACAGAAATCGCTGCCGAAAACCCCTCAGAAATCGTACGGGCGGTGAAAAGCGCCCTGCGTACAATACCCGATCGTGGCATAGGTTATGGCCTGCTGCGTTATCTGGATCAAACTGGCCGACAAGTATTAGCCCAACAGGATACGCCAGAGATCTTATTTAACTATTTGGGGCGTTTTGCTACGACTGATAACTTATGGGCGCCACAGCGAACTGAAAACCTGTTCCGTGATACTTTTGCTGTTTATCAAGATCCGCAAATGTCCCCCAATCATAGCTTGGAAATCAACCTGTTTGTTGATGAACAGGGAAGTATTCCGCAGTTAGCAATTAACTGGCAATGGGTAGATGGTATCTTCAGCGAACAAGACATCTCTGAATTACAGCGCGGCATGGAATGGGCTACCGACTGCCTAATCAATTTTGCCCGACAGCAGCCACAGCAGGCGGCCGCGACGCTGGTTGCCGCAGAAATTGTTTTACCGAGACTTGAAGAAAGTGATCTGACGCAACTGACTGAACGTTATGGGTCTTTGACGACTGTGTTACCGCTGTTACCGCTGCAACAGGGGCTACTCTTTCACGCTCAGACAGCAACAGATAAGGGTAATTATAATTCACTCACCCGCCTTTCTCTGCATGGGCCATTAGATCGGGTTAAACTGCACCGGGCACTGTCTGGCCTGATCCGCCACCATCCTCAGCTTGCCGCACGTTTTGATACTGAGCAAAGTGCTTCTCCTCTACAACTGATACCCTTTTTATCAGAGGATAGCGAGATTTGGCCGCTTGATTTTTATCAGCTCCCCGAATTATCTGAGCAGGAAGAAGAGGCGGCATTATTAGAACTGGAAGGAACTGAACTGGCTCGCGATCTTTTCCACCAGCCTCAAGCCATGCTGCATGCTTTATTGGTCTGTCACGGTGAAGGTTCACATTATACGTTATTGTTGAATATTCACCATCTCGTCGTGGATGGCTGGTCAACACCTATCTTAATACAAGATCTTTTAACCTTGCTGAATCAAGGTGAGCAAGCGTTACCTGTACCCAGAGTCAGTTATCAAGAGATCGTCCATCAATTGGCGGCACAAGAAACGGCAACGGCGCGCCAATGCTGGCAAGATGTGTTGAAGGGCGTTCAACCAACCAAACTGTTCAGTGATCAACCCCATAACGGCAAAGTGAGAGAGCTTGATATCGTGCTCGAACCTGAAATGGAACAGGCACTATTCAGCTTATGTCAGCAACGTGGTTTGACACTCAATACGCTGATGCAGGGGATCTGGTCTGTTCTGCTCAGTATACACAGTGGTTCATCCGATGTGGTTTTCGGTTCCCCCGTGTCTGGGCGGTTTGGCCAGATTGAAGGGTTAGACCAGCATGTTGGGCTGTTCAGCAACACCCTGCCGGTTCGAATGACGCTGGATATCACGTTACCTCTCTTGCCTCAGCTGGAACAATTGCAGGCACAGCAGATCCAGTTGATTGAACACGACAATATCGGTCTGGGTGAAATTCAACATATTGCGGGGACAAGTACGCTTTTTGATACCTTATTGGTAGTGGAAAATTATCCAGAAACCGATACTGAATCAGATTGCACCCAAACGATCATTTGTCAGAAGATTAATAACCGTGGTTACACGCATTATCCCTTAACCTTGCTGGTTCTGCCGGGTAAGCGGCTGCGTTTATTAATGGAATACCGGGAATGTGTCAAACAACCTGAATTATTGGCTCAACGTATCCTTCTCCTGATTCAGCAACTGCTTGAGCAACCCGATACGGCTCTGCGGGATTGGGTTTTACAATCATCGGATGAAGCTGCATTGATTACCGAAGTGAATCGGACACACCATGAAATCCCTTCTGGTACACTCCACCAGTTTGTGATTGAACAGGCTGAAAAAACGCCTGATGATTTAGCATTACTGGATAACCAGCATCAACTGACTTATCGGCAAATGCGTGTTCAAATTCGTCTATTAGTTGATCGTTTAATTGAAGCAGGGGTTCAGCCCGGTGATATTATTGGGATTGCTTTACCCCGTTCAGTAAGACTCAGCCTGGCATTACAGGCGATACTAGAAGCGGGAGCAACCTGGTTACCCCTCGATACCGGTTATCCTGATGATCGTTTGGCGATGATGCTGGAGGATGCCCAGCCACGGTTAGTCATTACGGAAAGTGAACTTCAAGCGCGTTTTGCTCATCAGGCTCCTTTGCTGGTACTGGATCAGTTGGCGGATGAAAATCAGCAGCCGGTGCATCCCGCAGCCCAAGTGACGCCACAGCACACGGCTTATATCATTTACACCTCGGGTTCAACCGGACGGCCAAAAGGTGTGATGGTCAGCCATCAATCCATTGTGAACCGTCTGTTATGGATGCAGGATGCTTACCCACTTACCCGGGATGATGTGGTTTTGCAGAAAACACCATGCAGCTTCGATGTTTCTGTCTGGGAGTTTTTCTGGCCGCTGATGACAGGCGCTAAACTCGTGATGGCGCCGCCTGAAGTGCATCGCGATCCAGAAGCGCTAATGCAGCTTATTGATGACTATACGGTGACTACGCTGCACTTTGTGCCATCCATGTTGGCGACGTTAGTTGACTCATTGGCATCACGTCAGCAAAGTACTTTATTCTGTCATAGCCTGCGTCGGGTGTTTTGCAGTGGTGAAGCGTTATCCTGTGAACTGGCTCGCCGCTATCAAACATTCATCGCTGCACCTTTACATAATCTCTATGGGCCAACGGAAGCGGCAGTCGATGTCACATGGCAGCCGGCTTATGGTGAGGCATTAGATCACTGTACAGGTTCAGGTGTGCCTATTGGCCGACCGGTATGGAATACCCAATTGCGTATTTTGGACTCTTGGCTGCGTCCGGTTCCTGTTGGTGTAGCGGGCGATCTCTATCTCTGCGGTATTCAATTGGCGACGGGCTACCTGAACCGGGCTGATTTGACGGCCAGCCGTTTTGTGGCTGATCCTTTTGCCTGTGGCGAACGCATGTATCGAACTGGCGATATTGCCTGTTGGTTGCCAAATGGTGAAGTGGAATATCTTGGACGCAGTGACGATCAATTAAAAATACGGGGTCAGCGTATTGAGCTGGGGGAAATTGAACAGGTTCTACTGGAACAGCCCGGCGTCGCTCAGGCGGCGGTTGCTGCGTGTGAATTAGGCAAAACAGCCAACACCGTTAGTAATGCAGATGCCCGTCAGTTAGTTGCCTGGTTAATTCCTCAACCCGATGTTTCACTGGATACAGAGGCATTACATCAAGCACTTACCCGGCGATTGCCTGCTTATATGCTGCCGGTCAGTTATGTGCTTCAGGACAGTTTCCCATTAAGCGCCAATGGGAAATTGAATCGCAAGGCACTTCCTATGCCACAGAAACTTACTACTGGGCGCTTGCCTGTAGCAGGCACGGAAAGCCAAATGGCAGCCCTTTTTGCTGAAATTCTGGACTGCGACACCGTTTGGGCTGATGATGATTTCTTTGCGCTGGGTGGCCACTCACTATTAGCTATGCGCTTGGCCGCAGAAATACGCCGTCGTTTTAATCGGTCTATTTCTATTGGTCATATCATGGTTGCTCGCAGCGTCGAGAAACTGAGTGCACTACTGTCTGATGAAAATGGACAAAATTCCGCAGAAAATCGTGGCCTAGGGGAAGTGTTCCCGCTGAGAGACGGGCACGGCCCGGCACTATTCTGCCTGCACCCTGCATCTGGCTTTGCCTGGCAATATAGTGGGCTGCTGCGTTATTTAAAAGGCGACTGGCCGATCATTGGACTACAGTCACCTCGCCCGCTGGGAGTTATTGCCGACTCTGATAACCTTGAAGAGATGTGTACACACCATTTAGCGACATTACGGCAGATCCAGCCACATGGCCCTTATTACCTACTCGGTTATTCGTTAGGCGGGATGCTGGCTCAAGGCATGGCTGCGCGCTTGCGCCAAGAGGGAGAAGAAGTGGCTTTCCTCGGATTATTGGATACTTATCCACCGGAAGGCCAAGACTGGACTGTCTTAAGTGAAGAAGAAGCCAAAGAAGAAGCTGCGCGTGAACAGGCCGAATTTATGGCCGCCACGGAAGATGAGCATGATCCGCTGCTGCGTGCTGAAAAGCAGGCCATGTTCGCCGATATTGTGGCTAACTATAAGGATTCTGTTCGTATCCTTTCATCAGCCGCCAATCAAAAATATGATGGCGAAGCCATTCTGTTTTCGGCAACACGCACATTGCCTGCTGATATGGATGTTGCAGCGACATGGGCGCCTTGGATCCGGCAGTTAAGCATCTATTGGCAAGATTGTGAACATGCGGATATTCTTTCGCCAACATCACTGAAACAGTTAGGGCCATTGCTCAATACACTGTTGAAAACGCATCGCGATTGAAAAAATACCTAGCTTGAAACATTACCTAAAAATCCCGTCATCATTCATTAGTGATGGGATTTTTTCTTTTTAACGGTTTTTAAATGTCTTTTACCGAATGGTAGCGGCCGCAGGGAATAATCAGGGGCGTGTGGGAAACCGGATCTTCAATGACAACACAAGATAAGCCAAACACCGATTTGATAAGTTCTGTACTGATAATATCCTGAGGCTTACCCTGTGTAACAATCTGCCCTGCCTGCATGACGATTAAATGATCCGCATAGCGGCATGCCTGATTAATATCATGCAGCACTGAAACAAGGGTGTGGCTGCTTTCCTGATTAAGTTGCAGGAAAAGATCCAGCAGGTCAATTTGATGAGCAATATCGAGCCAGGTTGTTGGTTCATCAAGAAACAGTAAAGGAGTTTGCTGGGCTAATACCATAGCTACCCAGACACGCTGCTTCTGCCCTCCTGATAATTCATCAACATAGCGTTCAGCTAATTGTGCAATCCCTGTGGCTTTCATCGCCTGAGCCACGGCAGTTCTATCATCCAGACTCCATTGGCGCAGCAGGCTTTGATGGGGATAGCGGCCACGGGCGACTAGCTCGGAAACCGTGATATTTTCCGGCACTATCGCTTGCTGGGGCAGTAAACCTAACTGACGTGCCAATGCCTTAGTCGGTATTTGTTGAATATCTTTTCCATCCAGCAAAATATGACCGTGATGGGGCTTCAGTAAACGACAAAGCGCACGCAGTAACGTAGATTTGCCGCAGGCATTTGGGCCAATGATTACGCTGAACTGTTTATCCGGAATACTGATACTTAAATCTTCAGTAATAATTTTTCGTTCATAGCCTAATGTCAAATGTGAAGCGCTGAGGCGATATGTCATCGATAATTACTCTTTCTGTTTACTGTATGATTGGCATTATTGGCGAGCTTCCCGAATAAGAAGCCAAATAAGGTAGATACCACCAATACTGACGGTGACAGCACCCACAGGTAGCTGCACATTTGAAAAAGTATGCTGCGCAACTAAATCAGCAGTTAACAATAGCAAGGCACCTGTCATGGCAGCAGAAAACAGAGGAACATAACTTGTACCTGTTAATCTTCGGGCAATTTGCGGTGCAGCAAGGGAAATAAAGGATATCGGGCCTGTCGTTGCCGTCACGACAGCAGTCAGAAGGATGCCATAGAGAATAAGCTGCATACGGTTAGTTTCAACATTACAGCCCAAGGCGCTGGCTTTATCATCCCCCATTTCCATTATTTTCAGCGACTTTGCCAAAGCAAAAGCGCCGAAAGTAAGCAAAGGAATAACAAACAGGGCTGAGGCCGATTTTTGCCAGGTGATGCCGTTAAGCGAACCATTGCCCCAAAGTGCTGCACTCATGACATGTTCCAGCGAACCCGTTACGATAAGCCAAGTATTGACCGCTGTCAGCATGGCACTGATAGCAATCCCCACAATAATCAGGCGGAAACCGTGGATACCCTGGCGCCAGGCGAATAAATAAATTAAAGCAGCAGTTAATGAACCGCCGATCAGCGCGCCCAGGGTCATTTGATAATAACCGCCATTTAGAAAAATCAGAGTAATCAGTACGCCAGTCCACGCGCCGGTACTGAACCCCATAATATCGGGGCTGCCCAAAGGGTTGCGGATGACAGACTGAAAGATGGCGCCACTTATCGCCAGTGCGGCTCCGACCACCAGCGCAATGGCAACACGGGGCGCTCGCCATTGCGTGACGACAGCAATAATGCCGGGATCACCTTCACCTTGAAAAGCCTGCCAGATTTGCCAGAAGGAAAGTTTCAGCGTTCCGTAATAAACAGCGAACAGTGCTAATAACATAATTAAAAATAGCTGGAGAATATTCACCAGTAGAACCCGAAGGGGAATGCGGCCATTTATCCACCCTTCTGGATGCCCGACTTGCAACATTTTCGGCATGAAATCTGTCTCCTGCTCAGTATTTACGCTTACGTACCTGCCAGATCAGCACGGGCGCACCAATAAAGGCCGTGACGATTGATACGCGCAGCTCACCGGCAACCAATAAACGCCCGACGATATCTGCACTAAGTAATAACACCGGAGCCATGAGTAATGAATGCAGAATGATCCAGCGCTGGTCTGGGCCACACCACCAGCGCGCGATATGTGGGATCATCAATCCAACAAACCCGATCGGGCCAGCCAATGCGGTTGCCGTTCCACATAGCAGCATAATGGCTATGATGGCTGAAACTTTTACCCAGAGGATTTTGACGCCTAATGTTGTTGCGATTTCTTCCCCCATACTCAACGTATTGAGCGGCCTTGAAATCAATAAGGTGAGCGCACAACCGATAAGAATGAGCGGAGCAACAAGGAGAGTAACCTGTAAAGATCGGATATCCAGCGTACCCGCCTGCCAGATGCGTAATTGATCGAAAGTTGAAGGATTGAGCAGGGCAATATTGGTTGTTACCCCGGTTAACAGGGCGCTGATCGCGACTCCCGACAGTGTTAAGCGAACAGGATTGGATTTATCACCAGACTGCATGCTGATTAACCAGACCGCCAGGCTGGCAAGAAAAGCGCCCAGACAGGCCACGCTAACTTTTGCCATAACACTGCTTAAACCAAATAATGTGATTGCCACTACGATGGCAAAGCTGGCTCCTGCGTTGACGCCCAGTATACCCGGGTCTGCCAGAGGGTTACGTGTCAGTGCCTGAATTAATGCCCCCGCGCCACCTAATGCCATCCCGACCAAAATACCGACAAGGGTACGAGGCAGGCGCGATTCGAGAATAATGATGCTCTCATTGTTATGCAGCTCACCGGTTAAACTATTCCAGACGGTCTCAGGGGCAATATATTTACTGCCTAATAACAGACTCGCTATAGAAAAAATAATGAGGAGTAATAAACAGATTATGGGGCCTGTTAACCGACGGGTGCGATAAGTATGAAATTGAGGCAAGGGTTTTGAAGAGGTTATCTCACGATGCATTGGGGCAGCAGGCATAACCGGAAAGACTCCATTCGTTATTGATTGTGATAATCATTTGTATTGCCATTATCATTAACGGTCGATATGCTAGCACAGCTTTTTCTGGAAACATATTTATATTGCGGCAATTAAGCTGCGAAGATCACTTATTTCAATTCCTGTTTACGTATTGCATGGAGCATCATGGCTAAGTCATCAATCCTGCTGGACTTCAGTTTACTTAAAAATAATGCACACTTCCGCGCTATCTTTATCGCCCGTATGCTATCTGTTTTTGCATTAGGCATGCTGACAGTGGGTGTCCCAGTTCAAATGCAGTTTCTGACCGGTTCTACCTTGCAGGTAGGGATCGTGGTGGCATTAGATGGGATCGGCATGTTTATCGGATTGATGCTGGGCGGAATACTGGCCGACCGCTATGACAGGCGTAAACTGATTCTGTTTGCCCGAGGCACTTGTGGCTTGGGTTTTGTTGCATTGAGTTTTAATGCGTTTTTGGATTCCCCTTCACTGTTTGTACTCTATTTCCTTTCCGTCTGGGATGGGTTCTTTGGCGCTTTAGGCATGACCGCTTTAATGGCGGCGATCCCAAACTTAGTTGGCCGGGAAAATCTGGCTGCGGCGGGTGCCTTGAGTATGATCACGGTTCGCATTGGTGCTATTCTTTCCCCCGCATTAGGGGGTCTTATTATCGTTGCCAGCGGACCGGGCTGGAACTTTGCCATTGCCGCTGCAGGGACTTTGGCTACACTGATCCCGCTGGTGAGACTGCCCAAGATGAAGCCACAGTCAACCCTGCAAGAGCATCCACTCAGAGCGTTAGTGAGTGGTGTCCGATTTGTCTGTCAGCATAAAATCGTAGGCAGTGTGATATTAATCGGTATGTTGATCAGCATGGCGGGGGCAGTTCGCATCCTTTTCCCTGCGTTATCTCAAGAGGTTTATCACCAAGGTCCTTCCGCGACAGGTTTGATGTATTCAGCCGTTCCTCTGGGTGCCATGCTAGGAGCATTTACCAGTGGCTGGATAGGACGAAGCGCCCGACCCGGTCTTTTACTTATTATTTTTGCGCTGGGCTCTTTCCTCGCATTATCCCTGCTCGGTGTCATGACGCATATTGTCCCGGCATTACTCGCATTGGTGTGTTATGGCTACCTGAATGCTTTTGCTTCCTTATTGCAGTTTACACTCATCCAAAGTCATACACCGGATCACTTATTGGGGCGGGTAAATAGTTTTGTCACAGCACAGGATGTTACCGGTGATTCCTTGGGAGCATTGGGATTAGGCGTAATGGGACGCCTGTTATCTCCTCTCATAACGGCGCTTTCGTTTGGTTCTTTTGCGGCAATTACCTGTCTATTGCTTGCAGCATTGGTAAAACCTCTGCGCCATTCTACTCTGCATGATAATGCCGCATCATTAGAGGGCGGTGCCTCTGAAAAGTGAATATGATGCAGCAATCTTTGTTTTTTTGAACCGGCTAATTTTTTAATTCTTGATTTGAGAAATAGTGTTCAATGCGATCAAGCATATTGTTTGCACTGTAATAGTCTAAGCGGAAAGTATCCGGCCCCATCGCATAGAGGCGTTGGGTGCTGACAGCAGGCAGGTGCTGTAAAAAAGGGTTAGCATTCACAGCTTGAATTGTGCTGTCATTGGTAGCGAACAGCATAAAGGATTGGCCGTTTAAACCATCTGCTAACCCTTCAGCAGAAAGCTGAATGATATCTTCACGTTTGCCCATACTGGTTTCTGTTTTCAGGCTGGTCGGTAATGTGGCGAGTGTAAAACCTAATTGATGCAGTAATTGCCCTTGCGCAGATGATGGCGTCCAAAGATTGACACCTCTCCCATCAGCATAATAGACAAATGCAGAAACAGGATTCGGGGGTAAGGTGATATCTTGTTTCACTTTCTGCAAACGTTGCTCAAAGCGCGCGATGATTTCCCCGGCACCAGCTTCATTCCCGGTTATTTGCCCAAGTTGCAGGGCAAGCTGTTGCCAGCTCTTATCGCCATAATCAATAACCAGTATGGGGGCAATGGTTGAGAGTTGTTCATACAGTTTCATGGCTGAATCCCCTCCCGTCGCTGAAATAACAATCAGATCTGGCACCATAGCCGCAACAGCTTCGGCATTGGGTTCACTGATATAGAGAAGCTTTACACCACGTTCATAAGCGACTTTGGCCCATTGAATAAAAAAGCCTTGGCTATCAGCCACATCAGTATTTGGGCCTGTTGCGCCTGAAGCGATTAAAGGGGCATTGATAGCCAGCAAAGTGCCACTAAGCGTCACGCTGGTAGAAACAATACGCTTAGGTGGCTGTGTTAATGTGAGAGGGCCTTTTACTGTTTCGAAGGTTCGTGGCCAACCCGCCATGCTGGTGGTTTCCCCTGAAGATTGAGGCTGTTCGGTTTTGATTTCTGTCGATTTTTCATCGCAGCCACTGGTAAGAATTAGTGCGATAAAAGCAAAAATAACGGTGATTAATCGGTAATAGGAAAAAGTAAATTTGCACTGCATTTTTAATTTCCTTAATCATCAGAGCGTAAATGGAATTCTGGCATGGGAATACCCAAAACTTTCATTCGACCTATTTGAATAAAGGGAAAGAGTACATTTTATCCAGAAGTAAGGGACACATTGCGCAACCATAAATGAAAATGGGAATTATTACCATTAAATAGGGTCAACTTTTACAAAGGGTTATCCATTAATTCCATAGCGGACCGCGATGTTGATATCACCCTGGTTTCCACCATTCAGTCTTTTTCCCGAAGTGAGGATATCGGCAAGAGCTTTGGTGCATTTTCAACGTTGGCCAACACTGCTGAAGCTGCATCCGGATTATTGTCTGGTCTGTTTGCGATGATTGGTTTGCTCCTTTATTGGCATGTCCTTTTTAATCGCTCTTACAGGGCTGATTGCCATGAAGCGAATTTAGGTCACGTATTCATCCCGTTGTTTCTCACGTATAATGAGGGTAAATACGTGACCGAAAATTTTATGCACCCACTTGAATTGAGTCAGTGTCCATAAATGTTTTTTAATGGAAGCACCACCTATCTTGACAGAGTAGGGTAACGTTTCACCCTACTCGATTTGTTGAACATTATCCTCACTATTGTCCAGAGTCTAGCCAATATTATTATCTATTTTACTCTTAAGATAGATGCTTAAAAATGCCGTAACCGTAAATATGATACTAATAAGAACAACGGAATGGACACCTAAATAAGATACTCCCCATCCACCTACCATGGCACCTACTGTGATTCCTAAATTTGAAAACGATATATACAAACTATTAGCAAACTCAGGTGCTTCATTGGCTTCCTTCATAAGCCATGTTTGGCTGATAACGAGCCCTGCTGAATGTAACGCTCCCCAAAAAAAAATCAATATAAATATAGCTATTGGGGAAAAACCCAGAATCCAAATAAAAACATATAGTAACGTCAACAAAATAGGATATAACTTCGTTGTTTTTATAGCATTTTTTTGTAGAAAGGTGCTAAAAATAAAATTACCAAATATTCCGCTAACACCAAACAAAACGAGAAATACACTAATAGTGTCATTATCAAGACGTGTGATTTTAGCAAGATAGTCTGCAATATAACTAAAATTTGCGAACATTGCAGAGAATACGGCCGTTACTGTAACAATTGTTAACCATAATTTCCCATTGCGTAATATAATTAATTGACTGGAAAAGTTAATTTTTTTTGTAGAGATAGAAGAAGGAATAAAGAATAAAATACCTATAAAAGCGAGCAAACAAGATATTGAACCAAAATAAAACGCAGCGCTTAATGATAAATGTTCTGCGATAAACGAGCTAACCGGCATGCCTAATACCAATCCTACAGCAACCCCGGCGAAAACTTTCGCCACTGCTCTTGGGCTTTCCTCTTTAGCTACTGAATTGGCAGCGACGACGAGCGCCACAGCAAAGAAAGTGGCATGAAACAATGCTGGCAATATTCTAAAGAACAGGATTAAATTAAAGCTGCTTGTTGTGGCATAGATAAGGTTAGAGATAACAAATATAAGAAGGATTGTAAGAAGAATGTGCTTTTTATTATATCGCGATAGTAGTAATGTGATGAATGGCCCTGTTATGGCAACAATGACAGCATAAATACTGACAAGAAAACCGACTTGTGTAGGTGTAACGTGAAGTTGTGACCCTAATTGTGGTAGTAGGCCGATTACTGCTACCTCAGTGGTAATAACTCCAAAGACAGCAATAGCCAAGACAAGCAATAGCATAACATTCTTATGTATCATAAATATTCCTAGATAGATTCATATAAAGCATGAAACGTTAAACTACTTTGAAAAAGCTTTCAACACTATCAACTACAATAAATACCATTATGGTAATATAATTATTTCAATAATATTTTATTGCACTTAATTTTTACACGTTCCACCATTATATTTGGTCATGACGCCAAAGCGTTAACCTGATATTCTTATGCCTTTTTAAGGGGATCTCAAAATGACGGTGACGATAGAAGTTGCTTGCCGGTATTGTAACCAAACCGAACCGGTACGCAAACATGGAGCAGGTAAAGCCGGGTTTCCTCGTTATTATTGCAAGGGTTGCCAAAAAACC
>NZ_JANAIF010000029.1 GCF_024721015.1 Xenorhabdus bovienii | reverse complement strand
CGGGCTGTTCTCTCGCTGTCCGCCGCGGCGTGTCTTCGCTCAGCGTCGGTCAGTGGTGGCGCATTATAGGGACTTTTCGCCGCCTGACAATAGTTTTTTTGAAAAAAATTATCGTTTGCTGCATTACACAGCAAAAGGCTGGTTTATACCTATTTATACACAAATTTATCCACAGATGGATATTTTGGTAAAATTTGTCGAGCATCACGCAAACGTTTTCGTTACAATTATCGCAGGAAAAAACACCACGTGATTTTTTCTGATTGTTTCGAAATGTTATTGCGGATGCCATTTTTTCTCTCAATATGCTGGTTTTTTCTCAATAGCACAGTCTTGTTTTATGAAATTCAAGGGATCACACCAATGCAACAGCTTCGTCCAATCCGTCGTGCCCTGCTGAGTGTTTCTGACAAAGCGGGGATTGTTGAATTCGCCAAAGCCTTATCCAGTCGCGGTGTCGAACTGCTTTCAACGGGCGGCACCGCACGCCTGCTGGCGGAAGCAGGGCTGAATGCCACTGAAGTTTCTGACTATACGGGCTTCCCCGAAATGATGGATGGACGAGTTAAGACGCTTCATCCCAAAGTACATGGAGGCATCCTTGGCCGGCGTGGGCAGGATGATGAAATCATGTCACTACACCAGATTTCCCCGATTGATATGGTAGTCGTCAATCTTTATCCTTTTGCACAAACTGTTGCGAAGCCAGATTGCTCTCTGGAAGATGCTGTTGAGAATATCGATATCGGCGGCCCAACAATGGTCCGCTCTGCCGCCAAGAACCACAAAGATGTCGCGATTGTGGTCAACAGTCAGGATTACGGCAAAATTATTGAAGAGATGGATAACCATCAAAATTCCCTGACCCAGCTAACTCGTTTTGATTTAGCGATCAAAGCTTTTGAGCATACCGCGGCCTATGACAGTACGATTGCCAATTACTTTGGCAAACTGGTTCCTGCTTATCATGGTGAGGCGAATCAGCCATCAGGCCGTTTCTCCCGTACACTCAATCTGAACTTCATTAAAAAGCAGGATATGCGCTACGGTGAAAATAGCCATCAAGATGCTGCCTTCTATATAGAAGAGCAAATTGCCGAAGCTTCTATTGCCACAGCAACACAGTTACAGGGCAAAGCACTCTCTTACAATAATATTGCTGATACCGATGCTGCTCTGGAATGTGTGAAAACGTTCGCCGAGCCAGCCTGTGTAATTGTCAAACACGCTAATCCTTGTGGCGTTGCGGTTGGTGCAGATATGCATACCGCCTATGACCGTGCATTTAAAACTGATCCAACCTCTGCATTTGGTGGCATTATTGCTTTTAACCGCGAGTTGGATGCCGATACTGCCAAGGCGATTATTGAGCGCCAGTTTGTCGAAGTTATTATTGCGCCTTCTATTAATGAAGAAGCTCTGCCGATTCTGGCAACCAAACAGAATGTTCGTGTTCTGGCGTGTGGCGAATGGCATTCGCCAGTTGCTGGTCTAGACTTTAAGCGCGTCAATGGCGGCTTACTGGTGCAGGATCGTGACTTAGGTATGGTGGCAGAAGCTGATCTGAAAGTGGTTTCCAAACGCCAGCCAACAGAGCAAGAAATGCGGGATGCGCTGTTCTGCTGGAAAGTAGCGAAGTTCGTCAAATCCAACGCAATTGTTTACGCCAAAGATAATATGACCGTTGGTATTGGTGCAGGCCAGATGAGCCGCGTTTACTCTGCCAAGATTGCGGGTATTAAGGCTGCCGATGAAGGGTTAGAAGTTCAAGGCTGTGCCATGGCATCCGATGCCTTTTTCCCATTCCGTGATGGCATTGATGCGGCTGCGGCAGTCGGTGTGAGCTGTGTGATCCAGCCGGGTGGTTCCATTCGCGATGATGAGGCGATTGCTGCTGCTGATGAGCATGGTATCGCCATGATTTTCACTGGCATGCGTCATTTCCGCCATTAATAATAGGAGCGCCAGATGAATATATTGATTATTGGCAGTGGCGGAAGAGAACATGCACTGGCATGGAAAGCAGCGCAATCTCCTTTGGCAGATAAGGTTTACGTTGCACCGGGTAATGCAGGTACTGCACTGGAAGCAAATCTGGAAAATATAGACATTGCTGCGACAGATATTGCTGGATTGTTGGCTTTTGCTCAAAACCACAATATCGGTCTGACTATTGTAGGGCCAGAAGCTCCGCTGGTTATCGGTATCGTTGATGCTTTCCAGCAAGCAGGGCTGACCATTTTTGGCCCGACCAAAGCCGCCGCCCAGTTGGAAGGCTCTAAAGCCTTCACTAAAGATTTTCTCTCCCGCCATCAGATCCCAACAGCGGCCTACCAAAATTTCACAGAAATTGAGCCGGCATTAGCCTATCTGAAAAAGATGGGAGCACCCATTGTCATTAAGGCAGATGGTCTGGCAGCCGGCAAAGGTGTTGTTGTCGCGATGACAATGGAAGAAGCACAAAATGCGGTTAAAGACATGCTGGCAGGAAATGCGTTCGGAGATGCCGGACATCGTATTGTCATTGAAGAATTTTTGGATGGAGAAGAAGCCAGTTTTATCGTCATGGTAGATGGTAAAAACGTGGTTCCCATGGCAACCAGCCAAGATCACAAGCGAGTCGGCGATGGCGATACTGGGCCCAATACCGGAGGAATGGGGGCTTATTCACCTGCGCCAGTGGTAACGGATGAGGTTCACCGCCGTGTAATGGAGAAAATCATCTCCCCTACCGTAGAAGGAATGGCTGCCGAGGGTCATACCTACATCGGCTTTCTTTATGCAGGTTTGATGATCGATAAGCAGGGAGAGCCAAAAGTCATCGAATTTAACTGCCGCTTTGGTGATCCTGAAACGCAGCCGATCATGATGCGCCTGCGTTCTGATCTCGTCGAACTGTGTCTCGCTGGAGCACAAGGCCAGTTAAGCGGAAAAACATCCGAATGGGATACCCGTCCGGCATTGGGTGTCGTACTGGCCGCAGGCGGCTACCCAGCCAATTATGCCAAAGGTGACGTTATCAGCGGCCTGAATCAGGAAGCGGATACAGACGAAAAGGTTTTTCACGCAGGCACAGCTTTCAAGGATAAAGACGTCGTAACAGCAGGAGGCCGTGTTTTGTGTGTTACCGCGCTGGGCGACGATATCGCAGAAGCACAGAAAAAAGCTTACCTGGGAGCTGAGAAAATTGGCTGGCAAGGATGTTTTTATCGGAAAGATATTGGATACCGAGCCATTGCTCGTCTGAAATAAGTTAATGCAGAACCGATAGAATGAACAACCGACGAAAGTGACAGAATTACAGTTTATCTTTCGTCGGTTCCCAACGGCAAAAATCATCATTGGCGACCAATAGTAACTGTTTTCCTTCTGGCGCATCCAGCCATGCAATGGTCAATATGCCAGCACTATTTTTTTCCCTTTCCTTGAGCCATGCCCGATCTTCAGGCTCAAATTGAATGGATAATTGTTTCTCCGAACAAGTAGTCACTTTACCATCCTGCCAATGCCCCTGTACCAGATGGACATTTCCGGCAATTAAAGCGTCACTGATTTCTTTTATCCGTTTGGCATCAAACCGCAAACGAACAATCTCATCGTTGGAAAGCGGTTCACTGTGTTCTTTTGCCTGCCGCTGCATAAAAATAACCTTGTTATCTTTATCGATCCGCAATGTTTCGTCTATTGGATAATTATCAAGTACAGAGCGGCGGATCTGCCACAAATTACCGTAACGGTATTCGTAAAAAGTCACAGAGGTATCTGTATTACGGTAAGGGCTGTAAACACTCATAATGACTTGAGGTTGACTGTTTTGATCATTCAAGCGCCATAAACGGATAACACCTCCGTCGGTAATAAAACCACTGGCACTGAAGAGCGGAACCTTAGGTTGAACCGAGCAGGCGCTGAGCAATGAGATAAAACCCAATGCTAGCAGCCCCTGTAGCATCAACAAAAGGGGCGTTAAATTCCCCTCTATCTTCTTTTTTCGCAATACGATTACTTAACTGCGTCTTTCAGTGCTTTGCCCGCAGAGAAAGCAGGTACGTTTGCTGCTGCAATTTTAATTTCGTTACCAGTCTGTGGGTTACGACCAGTACGTTCTGCACGATGATTAACTTTGAAAGTACCAAAGCCCACCAGTTGCACTGAATCACCATTTCGCAGAGATTCAGTGATTGCATTCAGAGTTGATTCCAGAGCAGTTTTCGCCTGAGTTTTAGTCAGACCAGCTTGTTCTGCGATTGCATCAACTAATTCAGTCTTATTCATAGATTATCCTTACAGTGTGTTTATCGTTTGCAAAGCATCGAGTGCGACGGATATGCCGATTTGACAGCACCCCTGCATACACGCACCGATAGCCACTTCTTTTCACCCCCAATGTAGAACAGAGTGAGGGTAAATGTGAAGTCTTTAAATCCGGCAATTCAAGCACTAAGTCATATTTTCTGAGTTATTGCTCCAAATTTATACCGATGTTGCTAACCTTAGTCTCGCGAAGGTCAGCCCTTAATCCTTTAATTAATTCTATATCCCGTTCTTCGCAGTCTGCCAATAAACGGTAAATTTCCCATTGAATATCCCATTCCTCTTCAATGGCAGGCAATGCCTTTAACTCATCCTCAGTCATTTCTCTACCGGCCTGCGTCATTTCCAGCATAGCAACGGTACGGATGGATATTTCACTGACGGCTATTGCATGTTCTAACGTTGCACCGCTCAAACGAGAATGAATGACTTCACTTAATGCAATGCACGCATCAATTGCTGGATACACACCATAAATATCATAGCTATCTGCTGATGGGATAATGGTCTCTAATTTTTCCAGCTGGCTATCAAAATTTACTTTTGCATCTTTGACGATCAATGTCTCCCACGCCAGATCTAAAATACGACGATACTGTGCGGGGTCAGCAAACCCTGTCTGACGACAAAACACCTGATAATTTGGATACATTCGCTCACATAGACTAGCCATAAAAGTCCAATGTTGCCAACTTTCAAATTTCTCTAACCGCAGGTGGATCGGGTTTCTTAACATTAGCCGTTACTCATGATGCCTAATTTGCGTCGAAGTTTACCTGAAAATCAAGAATATCCACACATTTCCGCTGCAATTATAGATTTTTCTGCATTGTTTGCTTAAAAAATGGTCTATTTGAGGCAATCCCATCCGCCCAACGGGTCGGCTCAGGCAATCTATATCCCTTCATGCACTGTTCAACCCAGAAGACCGAACTGTCAAGACTGACCTTATGGCCGATGGAAATATAGAGCGGATTGCACCTTTTTTTACTTCGCCATACAACGCCAATCTGCTCCGCATGATCCATCAATGGTTGATAACTTCCGACAGCATCTCCCACAGGCGGGTGCTCACCACACAGTCGGCTTTTGGCCACCCCGATAGTCGGGATATCCGCAAGTAAGCCAAAATGGCTGGCGACACCAAAACGCCGTGGATGAGCAATTCCCTGACCGTCCACCATCACCAGATCCGGCCGTAAGCTGAGTTTTTGCCATGCTGCCATCAACGCGGGGTATTCACGAAATGAAAGTAGACCAGGAATATAAGGAAGCACAGTATCAATTCTGGCGACCTGATACTCTAGCAATTCAAGCGAAGGATAATGCAGGACAGCAATAGCGGCACGAGTCACCGTACCGTTTTTTTCAAACCCGACGTCAGCGCCAGCAATTAATTCTGGCGTAAAAGGCGTAGACTCAGGAATCGCGGAAGTAGAAGTCGTCACGAAAGAATCATGACGGATAACCTGCTGTGCTTTTTCTATTTGTTCCTGGCGTAACGCCTTTGTATCAATCATGAAGTCATCGGTGATATTTTTCTGAAAGTCTGTGTACCGCTTCGACGAATGCTCCGGCATGTTCCGGTGGGACATCCTGATGAATGCCATGCCCCAGATTGAAAACATGCCCATTACCCATACCAAAATCCTGCAAAATCGTCGAAACTTCCTCTTCAATTCGCGCTGGAGCGGCATACAGCATGGATGGGTCCATATTGCCCTGCAAGGCGACTTTATCGCCAACACGACGACGGGCATCTGCGATATTCGTTGTCCAATCAAGCCCAAGGGCATCACAGCCAGTTGCCGCCATCGCTTCGAGCCATTGTCCGCCCCCTTTGGTAAACAGGGTCACAGGCACACGGCGGCCTTCGTGTTCGCGGATCAATCCGTCAACGATTTTATGCATATATTGCAGAGAAAACTCCCGATAATCGCGATGAGACAGAACACCACCCCAAGTATCGAAAATCATGACAGACTGTGCACCTGCTTTTATTTGCGCGTTTAAATATAGAATAACGCTGTTTGCCAATTTATCCAGTAACAGATGCAACGTAGCAGGTTGGGCATACAGCATGGCTTTTATTTTGGTGAACGCCTTGCTGCTTCCCCCTTCGACCATATACGTCGCCAGTGTCCACGGACTACCCGAAAAACCTATCAGAGGAACTTGACCTGCCAGTGCCTTACGGATCGCACGAACGGCATCCATCACATAGCCCAGCTCCATCTCCGGATCAGGTACAGGGAGTTTCTCCACATCCGCATGGCTGAGAATCGGAGAGTGAAAACGCGGCCCTTCTCCGCTTTCGAAATACAGCCCAAGCCCCATTGCATCAGGAATAGTCAAAATATCGGAAAACAGAATTGCTGCGTCCAATGGAAACCGACGCAGAGGCTGGAGCGTCACTTCACAGGCCAGTTCAGTATTTTTGCATAACGAGATGAAATCTCCCGCCTCCTGCCGCGTTGCTTTATATTCAGGCAAATATCGCCCCGCCTGACGCATCATCCATACTGGTGTGACATCAACAGGCTGGCGTAATAAGGCGCGCAGATAGCGGTCGTTTTTCAACTCATTCATGACAAGCTCCCTTGATTAATTGGCCGCAAAATTCTTTGGTTACGGTCAGTTTGACTTTCACTATAAAAAACCGGCGCATTGTAACATGCCAGAAATCGAACTTCTGGCACAACTGCAATAACGTGAGCCATTCGCTCATCATCTCGGAACAGTTTACGTGTTACGACATAGCGCAACCGTCTCTTCGATCAAACGGCGGGCAATCGTATCCGACGGAGGGATCAAGGGAAGGTCATCATAGTGATACCAATCTGCGCTGATAAGTTCAACAGGATCATGTTGGATCTCACCGCTGTCATAATCTGCCAGAAACCCCATCATCAATGATTGCGGGAAAGGCCACGGCTGGGAAGCCACATAACGCAGGTTACGGATCTTAATCCCACTTTCTTCCATAACCTCGCGGTGTGCTGCTGCTTCCAGCGTCTCACCCACTTCAACAAACCCGGCCAGCACCGTGTGGATACCATTGCGATGGTGCTGATGCTGTGCCAGCAGAATATGGTCATCACGACGGATGCCAACAATAACGCATGGCGCAATTTGCGGATAATAACGTTCATGGCAATGATTGCACAAACAGGCCCATTCATGCTGGCTATGCTGCATTTCATGGCCACAATAGCCGCAGTGATGGTGTGAGCGATAAAACTCGGCGAGTTGGATGCCACGTCCTACCAGTTGAAACAATGTGGAGTTCTGAGAAGCAACCATGCGGGGAGACGCCATCTCTGACGCCATTTTCTGACACACCAGCCACACAGTCTCGCCTAGCCACTCACCAATAGGCCGCGCCATATGACCTTGTAATGACCATTGTCTGGCTGTCCCTGACGGCAATTCGCCCTGTGGCAGCCAAACTAGATTCTCAAGGCTGATAACCCACCAGCCTCGTTCCATACCTGTCAGTTTTTGTTGAATCATCTACCGCACCATAGTTCCAATGACATTGTGTCCAAATTCAGCATCAGCACAGGATACTCCTTTTCATCGTATCCTGTCTGAACATCGCCATGATTCAATCAATCTATATCAAAATCTATTTATTTCGAAATGAGACGCTCACATTTCCCAATTTTTCACCGATACTTTCCTTGACCAACAAATTTTGGACAATATCATTCATTAACATGTCAGTCGATGAGCTGAAATAAACACAGTTTTGGAAGCGATATTCAAAAAACTATTGAGGAATAATGACTATGTCACAGCAGATTGCGGTATTTGATCTGGATGATACATTGATTTGTGGGGATTCCAGCCTGCTTTGGACGGAATATTTGTGGGAAAAAGGCATTATTACCGATCATCGTTTTATCGAGGCAGACCAGAAAATGATGGCTGACTACAGTGCTGGTAAACTGGATATGCACGATTATCTGGCATTCAATTTACAGTCACTGAATCAAGTACACTATGAACAGGTGGATATTTGGCTGACAGATTTTGTGGAAACCAAAATTAAACCCATCTTTTATCCCGCAGCCAAAAAACAATTGGCTATCTATCGGCAACAGAACATTCCCATCATTATTATTTCTGCCACCGTTTCTTTCGTGGTGAAAAAAATCGCTGCCGCATTTGGGGTGCCGACAGCCATGGGTATTGATATGGTCATGGAAGATGGCTGCTATACGGGCAGTATTTTGGGAATCCCTACCTTCCGTGAAGGAAAAGTCACGCGTTTGCAGCAATGGCTGACAGAGCAGAACTTATCACCTCAGCATATCTCCTTTTACACTGATTCCATGAATGACCTGCCGATGTGTTTATTTGCCAACGAAGTGTTTACTGTCAATGCTGATATACGGTTACAAAAGGAAGCTGAAAATCATGGATGGAGACAATTGAGCTGGGTGTTATAAAGAAACCATTTCTACATCCAATATATTTTAAATTTTCGGATATAGTTCGTCGTTATTTTTCTTACTACTTTATAACGACGTTTCCTTTCCAAAAAACATTACAATTTTCTTATTAAGAAATACCAGAACCAACTAAAAATACAGTAAATACAGTAAATACAGTAAATACAGTAAATACAGTAAATTACTATAAAAATATGCATTTGTTTAATAAAAAATCCATTTATTCACATAAAATAATCAGATAAACCATATTATAGACATATTATAGACATATTATAGACATATTATAGACATATTATAGACATATTATAGACATATTATAGACATATTTTTAATATATTTAACTCATTGTTTAATAACAAAATAACATTCATTTCTATACTTATTTAAATGATGAATAGTGATTTGAATATTCATAACGGAATGGGATAAAAGCCTTCCCACGCCTGATGGTTTGAAGGTACTCACCTAATGTTGCAACATTAGGTGAAAATGCCACAGAAAACATGTCGATGAAATTAACGCCAGATCAATGGCGTTATGAATGGTATTTCAAATGCGGATACAGTGAATACTGAGTAAACGAATACCCAGTCTACTGACTTGCTAAACCAATCATAAAAACACATAAGTTTTAAGTTGTAGTTTTCACAATCCGCTCTATACTCTGGAGTGTTTTTTTCTTGTCGGAGTGCCTAGCGTTCAACGTATATCACGATGAACACAGGCTGAGACCGTTGATTCGGGATCCGCAGAACCTGATCGGGCTAATACCCGCGAAGGGAACAAGAGTAATCATCCCGCTGGCATATCCTCCTGTTTCTATAGAGATATTATTCAGCACCAACTATTACTCCCTGCGAGCTCCAGACAAGCAATTTTCTCAACTTAAGCCCATTCCGGTAGGCGATGCTCCCATTCGCATAATGGACAGGCTATAACACAGTCAGGAATTTGCTATGTCTAATAATACTGTTATCCCAACTACTGATATCATCCCTGCGGCCGATATCTCGCCAAAAACCCATCCGGCACGGCCACGCAAGGCGCAGCGGGATGCAGCACAGGAATTTATCAATTCCGTTCAAGGCATTACCTTCCCCAACTCACGTCGAATTTACCTTGCAGGCTCCCGCAAAGATATTCAGGTTCCGATGCGTGAAATCCAGTTATCACCAACACTGATTGGCGGCACCAATGAAAATCCTCAATTTGAGGAAAACGAATCCGTGCCCATCTATGATACTTCTGGCCCTTATGGTGATCCCGACTCGGTACTGGATGTGCGAGCTGGCTTGGCGAAGATCCGTCAGCCGTGGATCAAAGAGCGTAATGATACCGAGCCAGTTGCTACTCTCAGTTCTGACTTTACCCAGCAGCGCCTTGCGGATGCCGGACTGGATCATCTGCGTTTCAACCAGCTTCCTCATCCACTGAAAGCCAGACAAGGCGGGCGTGTCACCCAATTGCACTATGCACGCCAAGACATTGTCACACCCGAAATGGAATTTATCGCCCTGCGAGAAAATATGGGGCGTGAACGCATCCGCAGTGAAGTCCTGCTCCAACAGCATCCGGGGCAAAGTTTCGGGGCGAACTTACCGGAGAACATCACGCCAGAGTTTGTCCGTCAGGAAGTTGCCGCTGGCCGGGCGATTATTCCCGCCAACATCAACCACCCCGAATCCGAACCGATGATTATCGGCCGCAATTTTCTGGTGAAAGTGAATGCCAACATCGGTAATTCCTCCGTCACATCCTCCATTGAAGAAGAAGTGGAAAAACTGATTTGGTCTACCCGCTGGGGTGCCGATACGGTAATGGATCTCTCCACCGGCCGTTATATCCACGAAACCCGCGAATGGATCTTACGTAACAGTCCTGTACCTATCGGTACAGTCCCCATTTATCAGGCCCTGGAAAAAGTGAACGGCGTGGCAGAAAACCTGACATGGGAAATGTTCCGCGATACTTTATTGGAACAAGCCGAGCAAGGGGTGGATTATTTCACCATCCACGCAGGCGTCCTGCTGCGTTATGTGCCGATGACCGCCAAACGTCTGACGGGGATTGTCTCCCGCGGTGGTTCCATTATGGCGAAATGGTGTCTCTCCCATCATCAGGAAAGCTTTCTCTATACCCATTTCCGCGAAATTTGTGAAATCTGCGCCGCCTATGACGTTTCTCTGTCTTTGGGAGATGGACTGCGTCCCGGCTCAATTCAGGATGCCAATGACGAAGCGCAGTTTGCCGAACTACATACCCTCGGCGAGCTGACCAAAATTGCCTGGGAGTACGATGTTCAGGTGATGATCGAAGGGCCGGGACATATCCCGATGCAATTAATCCGCCGCAATATGACGGAAGAATTGGAACATTGCCACGAAGCGCCATTCTATACGCTGGGGCCACTGACAACCGATATCGCTCCCGGTTATGACCATTTCACCTCCGGCATTGGTGCAGCCATGATAGGCTGGTTTGGTTGTGCGATGCTGTGCTACGTCACGCCAAAAGAGCACCTTGGTCTCCCCAACAAAGACGACGTAAAGCAAGGGCTGATTACGTATAAAATCTCGGCACATGCGGCAGATCTCGCCAAAGGCCATCCCGGAGCACAAATCCGCGACAACGCCATGTCAAAAGCCCGTTTTGAATTCCGCTGGGAAGATCAATTCAATCTGGCTCTTGATCCTGAAACCGCCCGCGCCTATCACGATGAAACCCTGCCACAGCAATCCGGCAAAGTTGCTCACTTTTGCTCTATGTGTGGGCCAAAATTCTGCTCCATGAAAATCACGCAGGACGTGCGCGATTATGCAGCAAAATTGGAACAGGAAGCAGGCATGGAACAGATGTCAGAAGAATTCCTCGCTCATGGCAGCGAGCTGTATCACAGTGCTGAGGACATTAGCGATGAAAAATCAGCCTGAATCCTCATCAATTCCACAAACCCCTTTTGCCCCAACCGTGCACCGTTTGGGGCTTTATCCCGTCGTGGATTCCCTGACGTGGATTGAGCGGCTACTGAAAGCGGGCATCAGAACCCTGCAACTACGCATCAAAAATCTCCCCGAAGATCAGGTAGAAGAGGATATCCAATCCGCCATTGTATTGAGCCACCAATACAATGCCCGCCTATTCATCAACGATTACTGGGATCTGGCCATCAAACATCACGCCTATGGTGTGCACTTGGGGCAGGAAGATCTCGATATCGCGGATCTCAATGCCATCCGGCAAGCAGGGCTGCGGCTGGGCATTTCCACCCATGACGAACATGAACTGGCACGGGCAAAAGCCCTGAGGCCTTCTTATATCGCACTGGGTCATATTTTCCACACTGCCACGAAAGAGATGCCTTCAAAGCCACAAGGCCTTTCAGCATTGAAACATCAAGTGGAAATAACCCCGGAATATCCCACCGTTGCCATCGGTGGGATTTCACTGGATCGCGTGCCTGATGTCGTTGCAACAGGAGTGGGTGGCGTGGCATTGGCCAGCGCCATTACTAAAGCCAAAGATTGGCGGCAGGCAACTGACAGATTACTTCATTTGATTGAAGGAAATGATCGGAGGCTCTTATGTTAAACGACCAAGAATTTATGCGGTACAGCCGTCAATTGCTGCTGGAAGACATCGGCCTTGATGGACAGGAAAAATTAAAAGCAGGAAAAGTACTGATTGTCGGATTGGGTGGATTAGGTTCACCTGCGGCACTCTATCTTGCAGCAGCAGGCGTAGGCCACCTTTATCTGGCCGATGATGATATGTTGCATGTCTCAAACCTGCAACGCCAGATCCTCTATCGCACAGCAGATATTCCCGCAGGAAAGGCGGTTTTGGCAGCGAAGCAACTGACTGCCCTGAATCCGCTGGTCGAAGTCACCGTGCTGACCGAGCGGCAAGATCGTGAATCACTGGAAAATCTCGTCCGTCAGGTCGATCTAGTACTGGATTGCTGCGATAACATGGCGACGCGTCATGCTATCAATGCCGCCTGTATTGCAGAAAATAAACCGCTGATCAGCGGTAGTGCCGTTGGTTTCAGTGGACAGCTTATCGTATTCGAACCCCCTTATTTGCACGGATGTTATGCCTGTCTCTATCCTGATCAGGAAGAGCCGCATCGCAACTGTCGTACAGCCGGTGTTTTAGGGCCGGTCGTCGGGGTGATCGGCACGTT
The DNA here is from genome assembly GCF_024721015.1 of Xenorhabdus bovienii. GTDB lineage: Bacteria > Pseudomonadota > Gammaproteobacteria > Enterobacterales > Enterobacteriaceae > Xenorhabdus > Xenorhabdus bovienii. The sequence continues at coordinate 37,174 of NZ_JANAIF010000029.1, read as the reverse complement.
GCAATCGTTGGAGGCAATCAAAATGCTGGTGGGTCTCCCCTCCTCCCTGAGCGGAAAACTACGACTTTTTGATGGCAGACAGCAGAGTTGGAGCACGTTACAGCTAACATCATCATCGCAGTGTCCTGTGTGCGGAACCCATGACTCAAAATCTGGTTCCACAAAACCTGATCGCGCAGAAACCGTTTCAGGCAAAACACGCTCGGGAAGAGAGGTCGCATGAACATTATCGTCAACGATCAACCGATCACACTGAGTACGTCGATGACGGTGCAACAGTTACTCGAACATGTACAACGCTCCCAATCAGGCACCGCTTTGGCCATTAATCAAACCATTATTCCACGCTCAGAGTGGAACACCCATCAGATTAATGACGGAGATAATATCCTGCTGTTTCAAGCCATTGCCGGAGGTTAATTATGTTAAAAATCGCTGATACTCTCTTTCATTCCCGCCTGTTTACGGGAACAGGCAAATTCGCCAATGCAAATTTGATGATCGAGTCGATACGTGCTTCTGGTAGCCAATTGGTCACTATGGCGATGAAGCGCATCGACCTGCATGGCAATGACGATGGCATTCTCGCCCCACTACAACAGTTAGGCGTTAAATTACTGCCCAATACCTCTGGGGCAAAAACAGCAGAAGAAGCGGTGTTTGCCGCTCGCCTTGCGCGGGAAGCCCTAGGAACTCACTGGATCAAGTTGGAAATCCATCCCGATGTAAAATATCTTTTGCCCGACCCAATCGAAACGCTGAAAGCTGCCGGGCAATTGGTAAAAGAAGGATTCGTTGTTCTGCCCTATTGCGGCGCTGATCCTGTCCTGTGTCGCCGTCTGGAAGAAGTCGGCTGTGCTGCCGTGATGCCATTAGGCGCTCCCATTGGCTCAAACAAGGGGCTGCTGACGCGAGATTTTCTGCAAATGATCATCGAACAATCCAGCGTACCCGTTGTCGTGGATGCCGGAATCGGGGCACCAAGCCATGCACTGGCCGCTATCGAAATGGGTGCTGATGCGGTACTGGTCAATACTGCCATCGCAGTTGCCCGCAATCCAATCAAAATGGCACTGGCATTCAAGACGGCGATTGAAGCTGGCGAGCTTTCTCATCAGGCTGGTGTGGCAAGCCAGAAATCACATGCAGAAGCTTCCAGTCCACTGACCGATTTTCTGGGGGCGTTATGACAGACAACACAGTTATGACTGATCATACATTTCGCCAGCGCTGGCAGCAGTTGGATTGGGACGACATAACACTGCGCATCAACAGTAAAACCACGCAGGATGTTGAGCGAGCATTAAACCGCGATCGTCTGGCACTGGATGATTTTATGGCCTTGCTCTCTCCCGCAGCCCTGTCTTACCTTGAGCCGCTCGCCCAACGTGCTCAACAACTAACGCGCCAACGATTCGGCAATACCGTGGGATTTTATATCCCACTCTATCTTTCCAATCTGTGCGCTAATGACTGCACCTATTGTGGTTTCTCCATGAGTAACCACATCAGACGCAAGACACTCAATGAACAGGAGATTGAAGCTGAATGCCAAGCCATCAAAAAACTGGGGTTTGAACATATCCTGTTGGTCACGGGAGAACATCAGAGCAAAGTCGGCATGGATTATTTCCGGCGCTATCTCCCCATTATCCGCAGCCAGTTCAGTTCTATCACAATGGAAGTCCAGCCATTGGCACAGGAAGAATACGCTGAACTGAAAACGCTGGGGTTGGATGGTGTGATGGTCTATCAGGAAACCTATCATGCTCCCAGTTACCAACTGCACCATCTGAAAGGAAAAAAACAGGATTTTCACTGGCGGCTGGAAACCCCGGAACGCCTAGGACGCGCAGGTATCGACAAAATCGGGCTAGGTGCGTTGATCGGGCTGTCCCCTAGCTGGCGTACCGATTGTTATATGGTGGCAGAGCACCTGCTTTTCCTGCAAAAACAATTCTGGAAAAGCCGTTACTCTATTTCCTTTCCAAGATTGCGCCCCTGCGCAGGTGGCGTAGAACCGGCTTCCCTGATGAGCGAAGCTGAGCTGGTACAACTCATTTGTGCATTTCGCCTGCTAGCACCGGATGTGGAACTTTCCCTATCCACCCGTGAATCACCGTTTTTCCGCGATCACGTTGTACCACTGGCAATCAATCATGTCAGTGCCGGTTCCAAAACCCAGCCGGGGGGTTATGCCGACGATCATCATGAACTGGAACAATTTACGCCTCATGATAATCGCTCAGTTGTTCAGGTTGCCGCAGCACTGGTGAAATCAGGTTTACAGCCAGTCTGGAAAGACTGGGATAATTATCTGGGACGTTAGTTTCGTTTCTTAGAGCCTATATAATTAGGCTCTCCGTTTTATATCTATATACGATGAAAACTGCCCTGTTTTTCAGTTGACAGAATCCTTGATGAAATCTGGCTTATCACTGGTTTGAAAAACAAGGGCGGTTTTGGGATTATTATTTTCTCTAACTCAAATCATGCAGGTGTCTTTTCAGCGATGATTTCAAACTAAAATCGGAGAACTTTACCTGCAACCCTTCTCGTTCCGGCGAACAACACATTGCTCCGATAAAAATCCGCTGACTGTCAACAGCAAAAGGCGATAACCGCAGTAACGGCCATTTCACCCCATCAGTGGAATATTGCAGTCTGATCACTCCTTCACCATAAGTCAGCCTTAACCAGAACTTATCAGGATTACCCGGAAAGACGCCCATCGCCCAGTCAGAGCAAGAATTCGTTAGCACACTGCCGATCGTCGCCTGACCATCAGAATGCTCAACACCTGCTTTTAACCAATGTTGCTCATCCACCAGCAGCATAATGCCAGCCTGATCGTATAAATGTTCAAAACACCCTTCGATACAAATTTGGAAAGTAAAACCCGCTTCAACATGAATATCATCAACATAGCGACCAAAAACATGGCCGCTATGACGCTGAAAGCCATACCATGTATCACGCCAAAAATCAGTTTTAATATCTGTCGTCACATGGAGTACATCTTCTTGATGCTTCCACGAGGCAGGCTCATTAAGCCAATGGCAGTGCTGCAAATTCATCAATAGTTAACCTGTTATTTTCTGGCGGGATGAATCAATCCATAGCCCGCTAACAATGTAAGAGAAAGTAAAGCAATACAGGCAAAAGCGCCATGCAATGTGACCTGATGAGCCAAACCTCCGATAATTGCAGGCCCCAGCAGGATACCCGAATATCCCATCGTAGAGACGGCAGAAACCGCCTGAGAATCAGGCATGACTTTCTGCTGCCCTGAAGCTGTGAAAAACATCGGAGCCAGATTGGATAAACCCGCTCCTATCATCAGGAAAGAAATACCCAATACAATCATGCTGGATGCCAGATAGATCAGGACAAAACCCGAAGTAGCCAAAATTGCACTTGCCAGAAAAACCCGCCGGTATCCAAACATCGAGATAATTTTATCGCCCAAAAAGCGGCCACATGTCATGGTAATGGCGAAAAGCGTGTAACCAAGTCCCGCCTGATGGCTATCCATGTTATGGACACTACTCAGCAAGATCCCACTCCAATCCAACATGGAGCCTTCCATCAGATAAACGACAAAGCAAAGAAAACCAAGCAGGATCACAATCCCACGCGGCAAGGCAAAAAATGGGGTATTACCCGTTTCTGTATGATCCAATAATCCGCTCCATGCTGGCAACAACAACAGAATAATGAATAATGACACCGCGGCCATGACCTGAAATGGGGATATTCCCATCAACAACAGGAAACTGACTGACCCTGCACCCGCAATTCCGCCCAGACTGAACAACGCATGAAAACCGGACATAATTGGCTGCTGCGCCATTTTTTCAACATTGACTGCATGAATATTGATCACCACATCCGTCGCACCAATCCCCACGCCGAATATAAACAGCGCACAAGCCAGTGTCCAGGGGGTTGGCAATATGCTTAACCCCGGTAGCATCAAAATTGCCAGCAGGGCAAACAGGGGAAAAATTTTCCTACAACCGAAACGGCTGGCCAGCATCCCCGCCAAAGGCATCGTGATAAAGGAACCAATGCCAAATACCAGTATGAGCAACCCCATGGCACCATCATCAAGTGCAAATCTCTCCTTAACCAAAGGAATAAGAGGTGCCCAAGCTGCCATACTGAAGCCGGCAATAAAAAAAGCGAGCCGTGTCGCGATGATCGGCTGCTTTATCGAAGAAACTGCATATTCCTCAGACAACTTAATTCCTCCATAACCCTGTTCTCTAGAACTATCTTTTCTAGAACCCTATGTTCCAAAACAATGTACTCTGACGCACAATCATGCCCTCCACAGGTTTTGCTGGAGGACATCAATATTGCTTACATTGCTATTGCACTTACATTAGCATCACGCTGACAGCGAATTTATCCCAGAAAATTGCGGAATATCCGTCAATTCACCAATAATACAAGTCGCCTGCCCGTACTGTTCAGCCACCGACAAATCATGAGGCCAAGCATATACCCACGGGATCCCTGCTTGTTTTGCTGCTGCGATCCCCAGATCCGTATCTTCAATCACCAAAGTCTGCTGAACATCCATCCTTTTCAGCTTTAGCATGGCAAGGTAGGGATCAGGAAAAGGTTTAGTTCTTTCAACATCATCACCGGAAATCAAGGCAGGTTCATCAAACAAACCCAGTAACCCCAAATTCGCCAGACAAACGGCACGCGGTGCGGTGGAAACAAACCCAAAAGCAATGTCATTTTGCTGTAAGGCCGCGATGAGACGAGTCACCCCCGGACGTAGATAATGTGCAGATAACTTCTCCTGATAAACCGAGATAATCCTGTCAGTAATGCCTTGCTGCTCGGGTAATGGAACACCAATTTCATTCAGTGTTTCCGCCAGACTCAAACCAATCAATTGCTGTGGCTGAATATCACGCGTGTGATCAGGTGCCAGTTCACACAACACATCAAAATGCAGTTGTTCACTATCGACAATGACCCCATCGATATCAAAAATGACATTGAATTTATCCATCAGAAATATTCCATTACTTAAAGTCAGCCAAACGGATCAATACCTTGCAGTTTGGTGTACTGAGCGGCACTTGAGCTTTCTCGGCAATATCACAGCCCACGGTGAGAAAAGCCTGCTGATAATCCTCAAAATCAAAGATCTGACTAATCAGGCGTTCAGCGGGGATAACACCATCCCGGATCATGGCGTAAGCACGCTCAAAACTGTTGTTCAAGGAGTCAATCGAACCGATGACAGAAAGACTTTTGTCGGCAATTTTCAGAATATCAAGATTGGCATGTTTATCTTTTAAAGCGACATTCAGCAACTTACCGCCTGCGGCTAAATGGTCGAAAACATATTCGGTCAGTTGTCCCGTGGTATCTACACATAAATCGATCAGGGCTGATTTATCACCGTATTCCTGCGTCAACGCTTCATCAAAATCGGTATATAACCGACATTCTGCCGGCAGGTTGTTGATAGCAAACTGCACACGACTCGGGTTTTTCTCGATCATGAATGCCTTAACACCCCGTTCATGCAACGCCCAGAGATACAGCATTCCCATAGGGCCAGCCCCAGCTACCACGGCCCGAATATTGGTATGGGTGATCCCCAGTTTATCCACTCCCGTCAGTGTGCAGCTCAAAGGTTCAGTCAACGAAGCCGCTTCCATACTGACATGCTCATCAAGCTTGATCAGCGAGCTTTCTTTCGCCAAATACTGCTCGGCAAATGCCCCATCGTAAGAAACCCCCGCTTCCGTCCCCAATTTTTTCTCGCAGTGATTGGGATTACCTGTCTGACACATCCTACAATGTCCACAGGAGTATGTCGGATTGATAACAACACGATCACCAATCTGAAAACGGGTAACATGACTACCAATTTGCGTCACCACTCCCGTGGTCTCATGCCCCAATGTGGTTCCCGGTACCGCTACAGGATAAGAACCAGTAATGATTCCTATATCTGTGCCGCAAATCCCACATACTGCAATATCGACTACCACATCATCCGATTCAATGCAGTGCAAGGGTTCAACTTGCTGAATCTGGACATTCCATACTTGGTTGAATTTCAGGGCTTTCATTATGCAACCTCTCTGTGCTTCGGTGCAGAAACCGTCAATTCAGCGAATGCCAGATCCAGTTTATGGAGAATTTCATGTAAGTGTTCCTGTGTACAAACCAAAGGAGGACGTACCTTAAGCGCCCGCCCTTTGCCATAACGGGAGCCACGCAGGATCAATCGTTGACGGCTGGCGGTTTCAATCACCTGTGCCGCAAATTCTGGGGTTGGAGTATCAAAACCGAACATGTAGCCCATGCCTCTGACCCCCGTGATTTCAGGGTATTTATGCTGTAAGGCCAACAATCCATCACGCAGGAAAGCCTCGTTCTGCTGCACATTTTCCAGAATGGAATCATCTTCAATAATATCAATAACTTCGTTGAGAGCGACTAAAGACAAGGGATTAGCACCGGAAGTACTGGAATGCTCAAATGATTCCAACACATCCAGCGAGCTGCGCATCAGCACACCGCCAGTCGGAATACCAATACCCCCTGCCCCTTTCGCGAACACAATGATATCTGGCTCTAATTCCTTGGCATAACCTGTCGATGCAAAGAAAGTTCCGGTACGGCCAAACCCCGTCTGTACTTCATCCGCAATAATGATGATGCCGTGCTGATGGCAGATTTCCCTGATTTTACGATAGAACTCCACGGGGAAAACGGTGTTGCCGCCATTGCCCTGAATCGGTTCAATAATCAGACATGCGATATTGTCACTGGAACCCAACTGAATGAACTGTTCCAGATCGGCATATTGGCTCTCTTTCTCATTCGAGTCAGGTTCTACCATGACACTGGCAGGTGCTGGAATTTTTATCGAACCATCAATACTGATATGGAAGTCTTTAATCCTGAACGCATTGCCGGAGATCTGCGCTGTTGCAAGAGACTGGCCGTGGTGGGCAAGAAAGAACGAGATAATGCCAGAGCGTCCTGTGGCTTTTTGGGCGATACGAATGGCACCTTCAACAGCTCCAGAACCGGAAACATCCCGCAGCCACATTCTGTCAATGCCTTCTGGTGTATGTTTCACCAATTTGGTCAAAATATACTGTGACATTTCTCGCGTATAAGCAGAACTTAAATGCGTACATCTATCAATCTGTTGCTTGAGTTTTTCCGCAACTCTGTGGTTAGTGTAGCCAAGCGGCAAATTAAACGTACCTGATGCCGCATCAATATGCTTTTCGCCATCGATTTCCAAATAAGGACCGTGACCAACAAAACGGGAAAGCATATCGTCAAGATGATTTCTATTTTCCATAAGCACTAACCACCATTAGTTATTTTTAACAATTATGAGCGTACCAAATGTAATGAGATTAGCTTAGACCCATTCAAACGTGATATCTATCACATAAAACCCATAAAAAATATAAAGTTATTTTAAAAATTAATTTATATTTAAATTGCATATAATTTAGTATTAATATTTATTTATGTTATTAGCAAAAATATTACTAAACTTAAATATTCATTGATTCAACACTCAACCCCATTATTTGCATCAAATGTTGAGCCTGTTGAATAGCATCCTGCCGGTGGGTAATGCCCATTTTCTGATACAGATTACGGATATGCGTCTTGATCGTGGTCGCGGCGACCTCCAGTTCTGCGGCAATTTGATCGTTACTGTAACCGGAATAAATCAACCCCAATACCTGCCATTCACGCTGAGTCAGCGGGCTATTGCGGATAAGTTCCGGTACATCAGGGTGTGTAAGAAGCTGCTCAACAAACGTTTCATCAAAATGGGCAAATTTATGCCGATGCTGGCGATTAATTTCCCGCAGGATACGCTGGGCACGGTGTTGCTCAAGTTCAGGCAGAATATTGAGCTGAATAAGCTGGCGCAATTGTTGAGCCATCAACTCACCTTCAAGTACAAAGTGACTAATAAATCCTGTGCGGTTAGCCAAACTCAGGGCTTCCATCAAAACAGCCTGTGCTTCAGCCTTGTGTCCAAGCTGCCAGTGCAGCAGATTACACAGCAATAGATTGCGGTTCAAATCGCTTATCAGCAGCAATTCTCTCGCGTACTTATTCAGCATTCCCAGGATAGGTTCAGCTTCCTCATACTGACCAAGTAGGATCTGTGCACGGGCGATATTGCGCCATTGATTCTGATTGAAATGGTTATTGAAGCTTTCTGGCCGTTCCGCCTGTACCAACCACTGAGTCGCCGAGCCGCTATCTTCCAAATTCTGCCAGATAATGACGCGTAGCTTGTCGGTATTGGTTCGCCAGTCACGATGATAATGCCCGTTATTCAACAGATTTTCGCAGCGGGACAGGTAACGGCGGGCATTATCAATATCCCCTCGGATCAAAGAACATTTCGCCAGTTGGGTCAGGCATTGTAATTGCTGCTGAGGCTGGACGCTGGACAACACTTCCAGGCCTCGACGCGCTGCTTCTTCAGATTCGTCTATCCGCGCCCAGCACCACAAAAGCTGTGAACGAATGCGTAACAGGAATTCGTGCATCGGCAACTGTTCCAAATGCTGCTCACGAATCAAATCAAAAGCGTGGTTTTGAATTTCATAGGCTGCCTGCAAATAGCCCTGAGCCAATAAGATCTCACTTTGCTGCAACAACGCCCACAAAGCATAGTGATAAACATGGCAGCGTCGGGCAAGTTGCTCCGTTTGCTTCATCAATGCCAATGCATGGGACAATTCCCCTTTACAATGCAGAACTTCCCCTTTCACCGACATCGCAACAATCCGGCCATATTCATTGTCAGGCAAAAGGGCTGCCAAAGCCTTCTCAGCCAGCATATCAGCATCGTCCGGCCGGCCATCGTTAATCGCAACTTGGGCACGCAGGGCATCAAATTCTGCCAGCAATTCCGGCTCAATAATTATTTGTTTCTGTTTCAGCGACTGTTCTGTCTGATTCAATAAAGCATTCACTTCATAATAACGATGCTGACTTTGTGCCAGCCATGCCTGTAACAGTACCAGACGCGGATTTTCCAGTAATTGCTCATATGGCAGTGCATTCATGCACTCTTCCAATAGTGACAACTTGCTGTGGTTAAACAGACCCCAAGCATGTTGCAGCAAAATATCACGCAACAGTACGGTATCTCCGGCAGCCAGCGCATGGTGAATGGCTTCCCCCGGAAACCCCTGCATCAACCAGCCTTCTGCCGCGGCCCTGTGCAATTCTGGCAATTTCGCTGCCATTTCCCACTGGCATCGTTGGCGCAGAAATGAGGCAAACAGAGGATGAAAACAGAACCATTCGCCGGAATCATCCATGCGTTGGATAAACAACCCCTGACGTTCAATATCCTCAAGACGCTGCTGGCCGTTATCCTCTCCCGTCAGACAAACAATCAGGCCATCATTCATCGAGCGCAGGATAGAACTGCGCAGCAGGAAATCCCGCGTAGCCTGATCCACACGATTTAAAACCTCATCCACAAGATAATCTGCGAGATGGCTGGCATTGATCCCCGAAAGGCGTTTTGCCGACATTTCCGCCGTATTGCCTGACTGACGGGCAGAAAGGGCAATAAGCTGCAACGCCGTCGCCCAACCCGCGACGTCGTTGCATAACTGTTTGCAATTATCCGCACCCAGTGGGCTGACCAGCCTTTTATCAAAAAACTGCTGGGTTTCCTGATAATCGAAGGCCAATTGCTGGCTATCAAATTCCAATAACTGTTCACGCACACGTAGGTTAGCCACACCCAACGATGGCAAATGACGGGATAGTATTGTCAAAGTCAGATTTTCAGGCTGGTGACGGAGGAAAAAGCGCATGGCTTCATGAATGAGGTTATTTTCTATCAGGTGATAATCATCAATCACCAGAAAGATCGGCTGTTTCCATTCACTAAGTTCAATAAACAACTGCGCAAACAATGCGGGTAAATTGGCATACTGATGCTTCTGAGCCAGTACGTCACTTTTTACACAATGCCCCTGTGTTGCCTGCTGAATAGCAGCGATCAGGTAGCTGGCAAAACGTTCCGGCTGATTGTCACTGTCATCCAGAGAATACCATCCCAGATTACTCTGTCCGGCAGCCCATTGTGACATCAATGTAGTTTTACCATACCCTGCGGGGCTGGTTATCAATACCAGACGATAGTGCTGTACTTCACTGAGCAGTTCTAACAGACGCTCGCGCATGACCATATTATTAAGGCGAAGGGGGCGACTGAGTTTCGATGGGATAAGCATTGGTTTCTTCCCTTCATAAGCAATGAATAAAACTGATACCAAAACCCTGTTCAATGTTATTGATTCATTTTCACCACTAACATTCATTAATGCCCAACCAAATTTAGAGAAACGCCTATCTTTTGCAAACAGGTTGGTTGATTTCATTGTGTTAAGTTGCACCCTGTCACATTCTTTGCTTACAATTTTTCCTGTTCCCAATGAAATTGCGAAAAGCCTCGAAAAAACGGGACAAGTAGGAAACTTTTCCTATCAAGTTGTTGACCCATTTCTTCTGCCACCTGCCTTGCTGTTTATTTAAATACGGCCAATGGCTACGCCCTTGCACTCCTCCCTGTGAATATCCCCGTAGGATGATGCCTACCGCCTCAAGAATCTTCAGCATATCCCGCTAAATCACCTCCATATTTTCCTTATTCAGTGACAGGATGAAGACTCCATGCAACAGCCCAAATTAGATAAAGCCGTCTTTCAAGCCGCGCTTACACGCCAGTGGCAGCGCTTTGGCCTTAGTTCAGCACAGGAAATGACCCCACATCAGTGGTGGCAGGCCATCAGTGCTGCACTATTAGAATTACTTCCCTCTTCCAGCCAGAACCATGCCCATCAGTTTCATAACCCTAAGCGTCATGTGAACTATATTTCGATGGAATTTCTGATAGGCCGTCTGACAGCCAACAATTTGCTGAATCTTGGCTGGTATGACGATGTTCAGGCTTATCTGGCAGAAGATGGACTGACTTTGAGTGACTTACTGGAACAAGAAGCTGATCCTGCATTGGGCAATGGTGGTCTGGGTCGGCTGGCAGCCTGTTTTCTTGACTCAATGGCGACGATTGATCAACCCGCAACAGGCTATGGCCTTAATTATCAGTATGGCTTGTTCCGGCAATCCTTTGATCAAGGGCTACAAATTGAGGCACCTGATGACTGGAAGCGCGGTTCCTATCCGTGGTTTCGCCATAATGCCCAATTGAAAGTTGACGTAGGTCTTGGCGGGAAAATCGTGATGACAGCCGAAGGTCATGAAACTTGGCTTCCTGCCTTTACCTTGATTGGCGAAGCTTGGGATCTGCCTGTCATTGGCTATGGTAATGGCGTCACACAGCCCCTACGCCTGTGGCAAGCAACGCACGATAATCCTTTTGATCTGTCACTTTTCAATGACGGGCAATTTCTGAATGCTGAACAACAGGGCATCGAAGCCACCAGCCTGACCAAAGTGCTTTACCCGAACGATAACCATCAGGCCGGAAAACGCCTGCGCCTGATGCAGCAATATTTCCAGTGTGCCTGTGCGATGGCAGATATTCTGCGTCGTCATCAGCAGGCTGGCCGCAAGGTGGAAGAATTACCACGCTACGAAGTCATCCAGCTTAACGATACCCACCCGACTATCGCCATCCCTGAAATGATGCGTCTCCTGCTGGATGAGTACCAATTGGATTGGGAAACAGCATGGGAAATTACAGGGCAGACTTTCGCCTATACTAACCATACTTTGCTGCCAGAAGGTTTAGAACGCTGGGATGAGCATCTAGTCAGTGAACTGCTGCCACGTCATCACCGCATTATTCAGGAAATCAACCGTCGCTTCCAGAAAACCGTGGAGCAAACCTGGCCTGGCAATCAACAGGTGTGGGAAAAATTAGCCGTTATTCACGAAAATCAGGTAAGAATGGCTAACCTCTGCGTAGTCGCCTGTTTTGCTGTCAACGGTGTAGCAGCATTGCATTCATCCCTAATCGTGACGGATCTGTTTCCAGAGTATTATCACTTGTGGCCGGAAAAGTTCCATAACGTAACCAATGGCGTCACACCGCGTCGCTGGTTAAAGCAGTGCAATCCAGCACTCTCCTCACTGATTGACCAAACCTTGAATCATGAATGGGTTAATGATCTTGAGAGCCTGAAACAACTCGAACCTTATGCCAACGATGCAGCTTTCTGCGAAGCTTATCGCAGCATCAAACAGGAAAATAAAATTCGGTTGTCCAACTACGTCAATAAAGTCATGGGGCTTAAGATTGATCCCCACGCCATTTTTGACGTACAGATAAAACGTCTGCATGAGTACAAGCGCCAACATTTGAACCTGCTGCACATCCTCTCTCTGTATCGACAGATTCAGGAGAATCCGTCACTGGATATCCACCCCCGCGTCTTCCTGTTTGGCGCCAAAGCAGCTCCGGGCTACTATCTGGCAAAAAATATTATCTCAGCCATTAACCATGCGGCTGAAAAGATCAATCATGATCCGATCGTCCGTGATCGTATCAAAATTGCCTTTATTCCCGATTACAACGTTTCCACCGCAGAATTGATGATCCCGGCGGCTGATGTCTCAGAACAAATTTCTACTGCAGGTAAAGAAGCCTCCGGTACAGGCAACATGAAACTGGCCTTAAACGGTGCATTGACCATTGGCACGCTGGATGGCGCCAATGTTGAAATCGCCGAACAAGTCGGCAATGACAATATTTTTATCTTCGGGAACAATGTTGAAGAAGCAAAAGCCTTACTGAAAAGTGGCTACAATCCACGGGAGATCCTCCAGCAGAATCCTCATCTACAAGGCATACTGGATGCACTTGCCAGTGGCGAATTCAGCCACGGAGACACGCAGGCATTCGATCTCATGCTGCATAGTTTGGTTGATGGTGGTGATCCTTATTTAGTACTGGCAGATTTTGACTCCTACTGCCATGCCCATACGCAGATTGATACCCTGTACCGTAACCCTCAACACTGGACACACCGTACTATTCTCAACACTGCCCGCATGGGTAAATTCAGTTCTGACCGAGCTATTCAAGATTACCAACAGCGTATCTGGCAGGCCAAATAAGGTTCATCATGGAAAATAAACACCTCGACAATTTGGCAACAGAGGCTGGCATAGCCGCCGAATATATTAATGCCTACGGGAAACCGCAGGCTATCCCTGCCGAAATTCGGCATCGGATATTGGCAGCCATGTATACAGATCCACCGGCCAATAGGCCGGTTTCTGATTTACCTGTTTTAACCGTGCCTGTGGTTAAAGTGATGACTCAAGGTCAGACAATCACTTTACCTTTGAACAGTACAGAAAATTATCGGTGGCAAATACAAACAGAGCAAGGAGAGATATTTCAAGGGGATTGCCAATATCAAATCACTCTGCCGGCTAACCTTCCTCTGGGCTATCACACACTGACATTAGTGCCAATACAATCAATATCAGCAAAAGAACCTCATACCCAGCACCCAGTTATGCAGATTATTGTGGCGCCAGAACGTTGCTATGAGCCAGAAACGCTGATAAATGGCGGAAAACTCTGGGGAGCCTGTATCCAGCTCTATACCTTGCGTTCAGAAAATAACTGGGGAATCGGCGATTTTGGCGATCTGAAATATATGCTGCAAGAACTGACGCAACGGGGTGGCGCATTTATCGGCCTGAATCCACTTCATGCCATGTATCCAGCCATGCCTGAAGACACCAGTCCCTACAGCCCTTCTTCCCGTCACTGGCTCAATATCATTTATATTGATGTGAACCAGGTAGAAGATTTCACATACAGTGTTGAAGCTCAAAAATGGTGGCTATTGCCGGAAACTCAGCTCAAGCTCCAGCATGTCCGCCAAACAGAATTAGTCGATTACACCAGCGTGATGACATTAAAAATAACAGCGCTGCGTCTGGCTTATCAACAGTTCCAAACCCGATCCGCTACAGATCCCCTGTACATTGCTTTTCGACAATTTGTTACCAAAGGTGGTAAAAGCCTTTACTCTCAAGCAGCCTATGACGCTCTGCACCGTAAACTCTACGACGAAGACAGCGCTTACTGGGGCTGGCCGGTATGGCCAGAAAAATATCGTGAACCTGATAGCGATACGGTGAAGGAATTCTGCCAATCACATTGGCAGGAAGTCGAGTTTTTCCTCTGGTTACAATGGCTGGCCGATACCCAATTAGCTGGCTGCTTTACCGAAAGCCAGCACAATCATATGCCAATCGGCATTTATCGTGACTTGGCTGTTGGTGTTGCACAAGGCGGCTCAGAAACATGGTGCAACCGAACGGTGTATTGCACCAAGGCATCTATTGGCGCTCCACCGGACATACTCGGCCCACTCGGACAAAACTGGGGCTTACCTCCGATAAACCCACATGTATTACGAGCCCAAGCCTATCAGCCTTTTATTGAATTACTGCGTAGCAATATGCGCCACTGTGGGGCATTACGTATTGATCACGTTATGTCACTACTCAGACTATGGTGGATACCACAAGGAGAAACTGCCGATAAAGGGGTTTATGTCCATTATCCAGTTGACGATTTACTGGCGATACTGGCGCTGGAAAGCCAACGCCACCACTGTATGGTGATTGGCGAAGATTTAGGGATCGTGCCAGAAGAAATTGTCGGGAAATTACATGACCGAAGTGTCTATTCCTATAAGGTGTTCTATTTTGAACGGGATGGACACGGAGAATTCCGCTCACCCGATGAATACCCCACACAGGCAATGGCAACCATTACTACCCATGATTTACCTACATTACGCGGATTCTGGCAAAACAAGGATTTGATGTTGGGGGAATCAATCGGCTTATACCCAGATACCACTCTACTTGATGGGTTATATGATGAACGTAAGCATTGTAAGCAGAAGTTATTGGACGGTTTGAACCGCCGTGGTTATTTATCTGCATCACTGAGCATGACAGACACGCCAGCTCCGATGTCAGCCTCCATCAATCAAAGCATACATCGCTACATTGCCCACAGTACCAGTGCCTTATTGGGATTGCAGCCCGAAGACTGGCTAGATATGGAACTCCCCGTCAATATTCCGGGAACGTCCACAGAGTATCCCAACTGGCGGCGCAAACTAAGCATTACGCTGGAAGCTATGTTCCAAGATGAACATATCAACCACTTACTTCAAACGGTAGGAGAGTACCGAAGGTAAATTCCGTAATCACTTAAACCACCATCGATAGTTGTTCTATCGATGGTGGTGTAGCTTTTTAACTGAACATCACCCCTTCACGCTCCCTGATGTTAACCCACCGACTAACCAGCGCTGTGCAAGCAGGAACATCACGGTGATAGGGATTGCGGAAAGCACCGCTGCGGCAGCAAAATCCCCCCAGAGGGAGTTTTGTGGATGAAGGTACTGTTGCATTCCTACCGCCAGAGTATAACTGTCTACATCCCGCAACAGCAGTGACGCCACAGGAACTTCGGTTATGACACCAATAAAAGACAGGATAAACACTACCGCCAGTATTGGCACGGAAAGCGGTAATAATATCAAACGGAAAACTTGCCACGATGTCGCCCCATCCAGCATTGCGGCTTCTTCCAAAGAACCATCTAGCGTTTCGAAATAACCTTTGATCGTCCATACATGCAGTGCAATCCCTCCCATATAGGCAAAAATCACACTACCGTGAGTATTAAGCCCCATAAATGGAATATAGGCACCTAATCGATCAAAGAGCGCATATAGCGCCACCAGCGAAAGTACCGGAGGGAACATTTGGAAAATCAGCATCCCTTTTAACAAAGTGCTTTTGCCACGAAAGCGCATTCGAGCAAAGGCATAAGCACAGGTCGTTGACAAAGCCACAATCCCCGTAGCCGTAATGAATGCAATTTTTACTGAATTCCACAACCATTGTATGACGGGGAATGGTGGGGGGGTGACACGTCCATCTGGGGATTCCACGCTATAACCAAGCGCCAGTTTCCAGTGTTCCCATGAAATTGTTTCAGGGATAAGACTACCTGTGGCAAAATTTCCAGGTCGCAAAGAAATAGCAATCACCATCAACATTGGCAATAAGATCAATGCAATAAAAGCCAGCATTAACATATGTGTTGCCCCTACCCGCCACCGTTGTGATTTCGGTTGCACCATCGCCATTACCCGTTCTCCTCAATCAAATTTAATACGAGTCGCTTTCAGATTAATGATGGCTAATGCCCCGACCAAAAGGAAAATCAACGTAGCAATAGCCGCAGCCAAACCAAAATCCTGTCCTCCGCCCCCTTCAAAAGCGATACGATAGGTATAATTCACCAAAAGATCGGTATAACCCGCAGGGGTTGTTGTACCAATGCGATCCGGCCTGCCATTGGTCAGCAACTGAACTAAAACAAAGTTATTAAAATTAAAAGCGAAACTGGCAATTATCAACGGAGTCAGCGGCTTAATCAGCAATGGAAAAGTAATTCTGGAAAAATTCTGTAATGGCCCAGCCCCATCAATGGCCGATGCCTCATAAAGATCATCAGGAATTGACTTCAGCAGCCCCATGCAAAGGATCATCATATAGGGATACCCCAGCCACGTATTCACGATAATCAACATCGTTCGCGCCAGTGTTGGGTCGGTAAACCACTCCGGTTTCAAACCAAACAGCCCGTTAAGCAGCAGGTTGATTTCCCCAAAACTCTGGTTAAATAACCCTTTAAAAATCAGGATGGAAATAAACGAAGGAACAGCGTACGGCAAAATAAGCAGTACACGATAAATTGCCCGTCCTTTGAGCGCCTCCCACTGCACAATACACGCAAGGATCATACCCAGCGCCACCGTCAATATCACCGTTAGCAGGGAAAAGATCACAGTCCAGACAAAAATCGAAAGAAAGGGTTTTTGGATACCGTCATCCTGAATAACCCGCAAAAAGTTTTTCCAACCGACAGAAACCGTGAATCCCGGGCTTAATGTTCCCTCACTCCAGCCGCCCTCAGCGTTCGTGGCTTGATAGAACCCTGTATCCATATTCGGTCGATATTGTGTCCCCGTTTGATTGTTGGTCAGGGTGATGCCGTCTTCTCCAATGGAATGAAGGGGATGTATGCCGGAAAACTGACGCAGTGAACTCATACGTAACTTACTGCCATCCGGCAGAACAGTAACAAGCTGACCTAACGCCTGCCGATACTGAGTTATGGTTCGCAATGCGGCGGCATCACTCTCAAAAACCTTTTCCTGCTTATGCAAAGGTAGAATGACTTCTTCCCCCGCAGATGTAGATAAAGAAAAAGGATCAGATACCAGTAATTGAGAGCTATCAGGAACACTCAAGGCCAGTACCCACTGTTCAGATTCAGGATAAAGTTTGAAATTAAATGTCTGACCTGCCTGATATTGACGACTCATCAACACCGTTTGAGCCCGTTCAAAAGTTAGTTGATTTGTACTGCTATAGTTCGTGAAAGCAATGGCGACAGTACAAATAAGTGGAAACAATACAAACAGGCTCATGCCCGCAATTCCCGGATAGGTATAACGCCAAGCATAAGCCTTACGGTTAGCAAAGACATAAATACCACTTCCCAGTAATACCAGTGTCAGCATGGCAAACAGGTATTCACCTTGGGCATACATCAATACAATCAAATAACCGGTAAAAAATAGGCACAGACTGACTCCGAACCATTTTAGGACAGGATGCGACCACCATTCTGTTTTGTCCAATCTCGCTGACATCATGCACTTCCTGTTACTAAGAGCCTATCCCAATAGACACTAACGCTCCTTCTATACCGTTCATCTTTCAAATTGCCGCCAACAAAGCGGCAACTTGAAATCTATTGGGTATAAAATCAGGAACCTGTTATTCGTTTATTTAGCTATTCGATTTTCTGCATCATTAAGCGCGGCATCAATAGCTTGCCGACCATTCACTGCATTAAGGACAGCACTGCGCATGGCATACCAAAAACTACTCATTTGCGAAACATTCGGCATAATTTCACCTTGCTGAGCATTTGCCATCGTGGCAGCAATACGTGGATCTTTCGCAAGGATATCCTGATAAGATTTCAGCGCCACAGCCCCCAACGGTTTGTCCTTATCCACTGTTGCCAAGCCTTCGTTGGTCAGCAAATAGTTTTCCAGAAACTCCTTCGCCAATTCTTTATTAGGACTAGCTGCATTGATTCCGGCGGTTAAGATGCCAACAAACGGTTTAGAGGGTTTTCCTTTAAAGGTTGGCAATAAAGTAACCCCATAATTGATCTTACTTTTGTCGATATTCGTCCAAGTCCACGGGCCATTGATGGTCATTGCTGTTTTGCCTTTATTGAAAGCCGCTTCAGCAATGGAGTAATCGATATCAGCACTCAGATGTTTGTTTTTCACCAAATCAACCAAGAATTGCATCCCCGCTTTGGAGCCCGCATTATTCACTCCGCTATCCTTGGTGTTATAGGCACCATTCTCCACTTTGAAAGCGTAGCCCCCATCAGCAGCAATCAGTGGCCAAGTGAAATAAGGTTCCTGCAAGTTGAACATGATTGCGCTTTTATTCTGCTTTTTCAGTTCATTATCCAGCGCAGGGATCTCTTCCCATGTCTTTGGCGGAGATTTCACTAAATCTTTATTGTAAATAAGAGAAAGCGCTTCAACTGCAATGGGATAACCAATCAGTTTGCCATCATAACGAACCGCATCCCAGGTAAAAGGAAATAGCTTGTCCATGAACGGTTGATCAGGTGTCACTTCGGCCAATAAACCAGATTGGGCATAACCACCA
Organism: Xenorhabdus bovienii; assembly: GCF_024721015.1. GTDB lineage: Bacteria > Pseudomonadota > Gammaproteobacteria > Enterobacterales > Enterobacteriaceae > Xenorhabdus > Xenorhabdus bovienii. The sequence goes on along the minus strand of NZ_JANAIF010000029.1, from coordinate 18,337 downwards.
AAGCGATCATGCGCCCAGAAAATGATATCTGGCCCATCACCGTTCGCGGCTATTTGAGAATATTTTTCTTCGAATTTATCGGGATGCTCAACAGCAACAGGAATACCTGTCTCTTTTGCAAATTTCTCACCAACCTGTGCCAGCCCGTTGTATCCTTTATCACCGTTGATCCAAATCACCAGCTTGCCTTCTTCCAGCTTTGCAAAAGCAGGGGCAGAGAGTATCCATGTCGTTAAAACGGAAAGCATCAGAGCGCGAGCACCCACTTTCAGAGTTGTTTTTGTCATCATTCCGTCCTTTTCGTCGTTTGCAGGTTCAAGATGAATTTCTCGTTACACCGCTAGAAAATGGTTCCCAGTGTGCAATCAACGGAAGGCAAGCTCATCCTCCCCTGTTCTACGCCTCACCATAAATGAGTGTGAACTTGATTACAAAAACACTGAAAATCAGGATGTTAACCTTAAAGAGACATCAATTTTTGCGATTTAAATCACATCTTGCTCAGTGATTTTTCACGGAATCTCTCAATCACATTAATCTCATCCTCCTTATGCCTCCCCCATAAAAAATTATGGGATGGAGGATTTTTATTCCTGTTATTTTGCACACAATTTTGCCACCAGTTTTTCACTAAGTTTTTTACTACAAACATGAAACTAGGGTGACAACTCCGAGGGGAACACATGTCCAGCGTCACACTCCGCAATGTATCTAAGACTTATGGTGAAACTGTCATTTCCAAAAATTTCAACCTTGAGATTGAAGAAGGGGAATTTGTTGTTTTTGTTGGTCCATCAGGATGTGGAAAATCAACACTGTTAAGGATGATTGCAGGTCTGGAAGACATTACCTCCGGTGATTTACTGATAGCAGGGCAGCGAATGAATGATGTTCCTCCTGCCAAACGCAGTGTAGGTATGGTTTTTCAATCCTACGCGCTATACCCCCATCTGTCTGTTGCTGACAATATGTCATTCGGCATGAAACTGGCCGGGATCAAAAAAAGCGATATCCAGAAGCGAGTTCAACAAGTTGCAGAAACTCTTCAGCTCGCCCATCTGCTGGATCGTCGCCCCAAAGCACTATCAGGAGGGCAGCGTCAGCGAGTTGCCATTGGCCGCACTCTGGTCGCTGAACCGAATATCTTTCTTCTGGATGAACCACTCTCCAATCTGGATGCTGCGCTGCGTGTCCAGATGCGCATCGAGATTTCACGCCTGCATCAACGCCTTCAACGCACGATGATCTATGTTACACATGATCAAACCGAAGCCATGACGCTGGCGGATAAAATCGTCGTTTTGGATGCGGGCAACATTGCTCAGGTCGGTAAGCCACTCGAAATTTATCACTACCCTGCCAACCGTTTTGTTGCGGGCTTCATTGGTTCCCCAAAGATGAATTTCCTACCAGTCAAAGTCTCTGCCACAGCAGTCGATCAAGTACAGATTATTTTGCCTAACGGGCAGCATGTCTGGCTACCAGTTGAAAGTAAGGATGTCACTGTCGGTAGCAATGTATCTCTAGGTATCCGCCCTGAACACCTGCTGCCTAATGATGTGGCCGACGTAACGCTGGAAGGAACAGTGCAAATCGTAGAGCAACTGGGGAATGAAACTCAGATTCACATCCGCATACCTGCAATTCACCAAAATTTGGTTTACCGCCAGCCTGATGTTGTTCTCGTGGAAGAAGGAGCAACCTTCACTATCGGGTTAGCTCCCCATCGCTGTCATCTATTCCGCGAAGATGGAACTGCATGTCAGCGTTTGCATAAAGAGCCCGGAGTCTGAACCCGTGCCATAAAAAATAACAGGAGAATCATTATGCGTATCTTACCTCTTTCATTGGCCATGCTGACTGGTTTGTTATCCATCCAGGCCACTGCGGTGGAGTTCCACGGTTATGCCCGTTCTGGCATTGGCTGGGCAGGTAAAGGAGGAGAACAAAAATGTGTCCAAAGCACCGGCGCACAGAGTAAGTACCGTCTGGGCAATGAGTGTGAAACCTATGCAGAACTAAAACTAGGGCAAGAGTTATGGAAAGAGGGTAATAAGCGTTTCTATTTTGATACCAATGTGGCCTATTCCGTTGCACAGAAAGATGACTGGGAATCAACCAACCCAGCTTTCCGCGAAGTCAACGTTCAGGCAAGCAACATCATTGACTGGCTGCCTGGTTCGACGCTATGGGCAGGTAAGCGTTTCTACCAGCGACACGATGTGCATATGATCGATTTTTATTACTGGGACATCTCAGGCCCTGGAGCAGGTTTGCAGGATATTGATTTGGGATTTGGTAAACTTTCCCTTGCCGTGACCCGCAATACGGAATCCGGTGGTTCGCATGGCTGGATCGCCGATAAACGCGATGAAGTTCCGACTTCCAATGATGTTTTCGATGTGCGATTAGCTAATTTACAGGTGAATGAAGGCGGCACTCTAGAGCTTGGCATCGACTATGGACGTGCCAATGCGCGCAAGGGTTACCATCTGAATCAAAAAGCATCTAAAGATGGTGTAATGCTGACAGCTGAACATACTCAAAGCATGTTAGGTGGCTTTAATAAATTTGTCGTACAGTACGCCACTGATGCCATGACTTCCTACAATAGTGGCCATTCAGAAGGTGCCAGCGTAAACAATGATGGGCATATGTTACGTATCCTGAATCATGGTGCTATCAATATTACGGATAAATGGGATCTGATGTATTTAGCCATGTATCAGAATATAGATCGCGATAATCGCAACGGCAACACATGGTACACCGTTGGTGTCCGCCCAATGTACAAATGGACGCCCATCATGAGTACTTTGCTGGAAGTCGGCTATGACAATGTGAAATCTCAACGCACCAAAGACACCAACAATCAATACAAAATCACGCTGGCACAGCAATGGCAGGCAGGTGACAGTATCTGGTCACGCCCAGCAATCCGTTTGTTTGCAACTTATGCCAAATGGGATGAAAAATGGGGCTATGCAAACAAAAGTGACGGTTACACGGAGGGTGTTGCCTACAGTGATTCGTCATCACACCGTTTCAGCCGTGGTAACAGTGATGAATTCACCTTTGGCGCCCAGTTCGAAGCTTGGTGGTAATGGATTCAGACAAGGCTAATACAATGAAAATAAAACTGCTTTCAGTTTGTCTCAGTACTCTGCTTTGCTATGCACTTCCCGCAGCGAGCTATGCAGCACCTGATACAGCCATGCCTGACAGTTCTGACAATGTAGTTGTGCCCGATAGCAAACTGCACAATACCACAGCACCTGCGCTGACTATGTCGTCCTTACAGAAATTAAAGTGGCTGCCAGCTAATACTCATGCCACTCAGACTATTATCCTGAATAGTGCATCATCCCAGATTAATGAAGGGGATATTCAAGGAGCGGTAGCTGCATTTGCATTGCCAGCCAACCAGGGTGCATTAGAGATCACTCTGAATAGCCTGATAAAGGATAAGCAGGTTTATTCGCCCAATGTGTTAGTGCTTGATGAGCAATTGCGCCCCGCAGCCTTTTACCCAAGTCATTATTTTCAATATCAACGACCGGGTATCATGTCAGTTGACAGGCTTGAAGGGACGTTAAAATTAACACCCGCATTGGGGCAACAGCAAATTTACCTGCTGGTTTATACCACCCGTGCTGATTTACAGTCATCTACACAAATGGTCGATCCAGCTAAAGCCTATGCTCAGGGAGTAGGTAATGCCGTACCTAATATTCCTGATCCGATGGCTCGCCATACGGAAACAGGAACATTAACGCTAAAAGTGAAATCAGAACGCGATGCCGGTAATGTCCTGATTGGTCAGGCCTTCTCAGCACCCGCGCCAAAACCTGTCACGGTCGGCTCCATGCAAACAGTAACGACAGCCGTTACAACACTACAACCTGTTGTTCCAGCTATTACCCCCGAAAACAAACCAGTTCTAAGTGATACCGAAAAATATTTCAATGACGCCATTAAGAAAGCGATTAATGGCGGTGATATTGATAAAGCACTACATCTGCTGGATGAAGCTGAACGCTTGGGATCATCAACCGCAAGAGATACCTTTATCAAAATGATAAAAAATTCCAAATAGGCTCAATTTATTATTAGGGTTATAGTAAGAAATGAGATATTCATTTAACAATCTATAACCCCTTTATTAACCAGATATTCTTTTAATACTTTTCCGAAAAAATAAAAATCCAAGATAATAATAAAATAAATACAAATACAAATACAAATACAAATACAAATACAAATACAAATACAAATACAAATACAAATACATTGTAATTCCAAAAGGATAGCTACAAATTATTCAATAACTCATATTACACATCCGATTATTAATAAATTACAAAAATATTTCACCCCATTAATTAGCAATCACTTTTGCCATTTTTTCAATAGAATCGGTTCGTAATATATATAAACGCTTCAGTGCAAATGGGTTATCTCCCAGTTTTACCTTACCCTGTTTGGTTGTGACTGCTAAATGAAATCCTGCATTTCGGGCTGCATCCATAGCTTGCTGGTTATATCCACCAAAGGGATAGGAGAGATAGAGAACATGGGGATTGAATTGTGACAGTGCACGACGAGAACGTTCAAAATCATACAGAATGGTGTGATATGAACGGCTGAATAATATTGGTTGTTTGTTTTTCCCCAGACGATGCAAAAAGTGGGTATGGGACTGAAAATCAAACACATCCTTTGTAGCATATAATGCAGAAAGATTCATAAATTGCAGGTCTTCAGAATTCCATTCCTGCGGATACCGCTTAATTCTGGATGAAATAATAAAAAGAGTCGCTTTCTGTCCATTCTTTTTCAAGATTGGATAGGCATAACGGTAAATAGATTTCAATCCATCATCAAACGTCAGACCAACCACTTTTGCAGGTAAGTTGAGAGTCCCATTCAGATAGCCTTCCAACTCATACAATGAAATCGTGGTGTAATCTGCCTGTTTCAAATAATCCATTTGCTCGCGAAAAGCCGATAAAGAGGTCGTTGTTGAGGTATGGAGAAAACGCTTATTCTCTTTATCTTTCAGAATATGGTGATAAGTCAGCAAAGGAATACCATGATCCAGTTCGGCATCCTGACCACTAATGTAACCTACGCGATCCCCTAGATTCACTTCATACCACGTCTGGTCTGAGGGATCTTTCAGTTTGTCTAAAATTGGATAGCGGAGATTAGCACTCAGAATCGCAATCGATGAACTATTAACTTCAGGCGTGCTATAAACCCGAACATCCTTAAAAATCATTAAATTTTCGCTGTTTTTTTTATCAAGAGTAGCGAGCGGGACATTGAAAGACACAGATTTTTTGACTTCTTTTAGATTTTCTTTCTCAATATAGCCTTGACCATTACCAAAATGAAATTCGTAATGATCATCCTGATCGCCTTTTTCCTGAGCCGCCTTTAGAAAATGACCTTTCTTTAATAATCCAACCTGAACAATATGTTCACCTACCCGAGCATATATTTCACTGTCTTTAGTCACCTCCATGTAACGATAGTTTGATAAATTGTGGTGCTGTGCTAATACAGGATTGGAAAAGAAACTAAAAAACAGTAATAAAGCGACTTCAATAACATAGACGATTCGGCTCATTTTATTTTCCATCCAATAAAAAATGCCCTCCACCAAGAGAGGGCATTTTATGATTAGCGATGTGTATAGAAGATGATTCTATACACCATAATACTACTGTTTATCGCTGCTGCTACCGAAACCTGCATTCAACAATTCAGCAAGGTTTGCAGTCGCTTCGTCAACACTGACTTGTGGCGCTTCAACCACTTCGTTTGCGTGACGACGGCGGATGCGCTCCTGATGGTACGCATAACCTGTACCCGCAGGGATCAGACGACCAACAATGACGTTCTCTTTCAGGCCACGCAATTCATCACGTTTACCTGCAACAGCGGCTTCAGTCAGTACGCGCGTTGTTTCCTGGAACGACGCCGCAGAGATGAAGGATTCTGTTGCCAGTGATGCCTTGGTAATACCCAATAGGTCACGATGGAAGGTAGCCGCTAATTTGCCATCAAGCTCCAGCTTACGGTTCGCGACTTTAACACGCGCGTATTCAACCTGCTCGCCTTCGAGGAACTCAGAACTACCCACACTCGCGATAGTCACTTTACGCAGCATCTGACGAACGATAACTTCAATGTGTTTATCGTTAATCTTAACGCCTTGCAGACGGTAAACTTCCTGTACTTCGTTGGTGATGTAACGGGCAACCGCGTGAACGCCACGCAGACGCAGAATGTCGTGTGGAGATTCTGGGCCATCGGAGATCACGTCACCACGTTCAGCAACTTCACCTTCGAATACGTTGAGCTGACGCCATTTAGGGATCATCTCTTCGTAAGCATCACTGCCATCCAATGGGCTGATTACCAGACGACGTTTACCTTTGGTTTCTTTACCGAAGGAAACAATACCGCTGATTTCTGCCAGAATAGCGGGCTCTTTCGGGCGACGTGCTTCGAACAGATCCGCAACACGTGGCAGACCACCGGTGATATCTTTAGTACCGCCAGATTCCTGAGGAATACGCGCCAGCGTATCACCCGCAGAAATAGATATGCCATCTTCCAGCTGAACAATCGCTTTACCCGGCAGGAAGTACTGAGCAGGCATATCAGTACCTGAGATCAGAACATCCTTACCCTGAGCGTCAACAATTTTCAGTGCCGGACGCAGGTCTTTACCGCTACCTGTACGTTCTGCACTGTCCAGAACCACCAGTGATGACAGACCGGTCAATTCGTCCGTCTGACGAGTAATGGTCTGGCCATCAACCATGTCATAGAACTGGATGATACCGGATACTTCACTCACGACTGGCATGATGTGTGGATCCCAGTTCGCAACGGTTTCGCCGCCGGTCACTGTCTCGCCATCACCTTTCGACAGTACCGAGCCGTAAGGGACTTTGTAGCTCTCTTTGGTACGGCCGAAATCATCAATCAGACGCAGTTCTGTATTACGAGAAGTAATAACCAGTTTGCCTGCTGAGTTAGTGACGTATTTCGCGTTGAACAGCTTCAGATGACCTTTGTTACGTACCTGAATGCTGGATTCTGCTGCCGCACGAGATGCCGCACCACCGATGTGGAACGTACGCATCGTCAACTGTGTACCTGGTTCACCGATTGACTGTGCCGCGATAACACCAACTGCTTCACCTTTGTTGATGATATGACCACGGGCAAGGTCACGGCCGTAACAGTTTGCACAGACGCCGAAGTCTGTCTCACAGCTTACTACGGAGCGTACTTTCACGCTGTCAACGGAGCTTTCTTCTAACAGATCACACCATTTTTCATTCAGCAGGGTATTACGTGAAACCAAAATATCCGCTGTACCTGGTTTCAGGACATCTTCAGCCGTCACACGACCCAGTACACGCTCACGCAATGGCTCTTTAACATCACCACCTTCGATAACCGGAGTCATCAAGATACCGTTGTGAGTACCACAGTCATCTTCAGTCACGACCAAGTCTTGGGCAACGTCAACCAGACGACGAGTCAGGTAACCGGAGTTCGCCGTTTTCAATGCGGTATCCGCCAAACCTTTACGAGCACCGTGGGTTGAGATGAAGTACTGCAGTACGTTCAGACCTTCACGGAAGTTCGCGGTGATTGGGGTTTCGATGATGGAACCATCTGGTGTTGCCATCAGGCCACGCATACCCGCCAACTGACGGATCTGAGCGGCAGAACCACGAGCACCGGAGTCAGCCATCATAAAGATGCTATTGAAAGAAACTTGCTGTTCTTCTTCGCCATCACGGTTAATAACAGTTTCAGTAGACAGGTTTTCCATCATCGCCTTGGCAACACGTTCGTTTGCCGCAGCCCAGATATCGATAACTTTGTTATAGCGTTCGCCCGCGGTTACCAGACCTGACTGGAACTGTTCCTGAATTTCGGCCACTTCCGCTTCCGCTTCTGCAATGATGCCTTCTTTCTTCTCAGGAATAACCATGTCATCAATACCTACGGATACCCCTGAACGGGCAGCGTAAGCAAAACCGGTATACATGGTCTGGTCAGCTAAGATAACGGTTGGTTTCAAGCCCAGAATGCGGTAACAGGTGTTCAGCATCTTAGAGATAGCTTTTTTGCCCAACGCCTGGTTAATCAGCGAGTAAGGCAGGCCACGCGGTACAATCATCCACAGGATGGCACGACCGACGGTGGTATCCACCAGACCCGTATTGGTGGTGACATTGCCTTCGCCATCTCTCACTTCTTCAGTGATACGAACTTTGACACGGGCGTGCAGAGAAGCCAGACCGGCGCGATAAACGCGTTCAGCTTCTTTAGGACCGGTCAAAACCATGCCTTCGCCTTTGGCGTTAACACAGTCACGAGTCATGTAGTACAGACCCAATACAACGTCCTGAGAGGGAACGATGATTGGCTCACCGCTCGCTGGAGACAGGATGTTGTTGGTAGACATCATCAGCGCGCGCGCTTCTAACTGGGCTTCCAGCGTCAGCGGTACGTGAACAGCCATCTGGTCACCATCGAAGTCGGCGTTATAGGCCGCACACACCAATGGGTGCAACTGGATTGCCTTACCTTCGATCAGAACTGGCTCAAATGCCTGGATACCCAAACGGTGAAGGGTCGGTGCACGGTTCAGCAGAACTGGGTGTTCACGGATCACTTCATCAAGGATATCCCATACGACCGCTTCTTCACGCTCAACCATTTTCTTGGCGGCTTTGATAGTCGTCGCCAGACCACGCAGTTCCAGCTTGCCGTAGATGAATGGCTTGAACAGCTCCAATGCCATCTTCTTAGGAAGACCACACTGATGCAGACGCAGGTATGGCCCTACGGTAATTACAGAACGGCCTGAGTAGTCAACACGTTTACCCAGCAGGTTCTGACGGAAACGACCTTGTTTACCCTTGATCATGTCTGCCAAGGATTTCAGAGGACGCTTGTTAGAACCGGTGATCGCACGACCGCGACGGCCGTTATCCAGCAGCGCATCAACCGCTTCCTGCAACATACGTTTTTCGTTACGTACGATGATGTCTGGCGCAGCCAGATCCAGCAGGCGTTTCAGACGGTTGTTACGGTTAATAACGCGACGATACAGATCGTTCAAGTCTGAAGTTGCGAAACGGCCGCCATCCAGAGGAACCAATGGACGCAAATCCGGTGGCAGAACTGGCAGAACGGTCAGAACCATCCACTCTGGCTTGTTGCCAGACTGAATGAATGCTTCCAACAGTTTAATACGCTTGGTCAGCTTCTTGCGCTTAGTTTCAGAGTTAGTTTCGTTCAACTCTTCACGCAAGGTCTCACATTCGTTTTCCAGATCGAGATTTTTCAGCAAAGCCTGGATCGCTTCTGCGCCCATTTTTGCATCAAATTCATCACCGAACTCTTCCAATGCATCCAGATACTGTTCTTCTGTCAGGATCTGCGCACGCTCAAGGCTGGTCATGCCGCCTTCAACAACCACATAGGATTCGAAGTACAGTACGCGTTCAATGTCTCGCAGTGGCATATCCAGCAGCAAACCGATGCGGGATGGCAGAGATTTCAGGAACCAGATATGAGCGGTTGGAGATGCCAGCTCGATATGACCCATACGGTCACGACGAACTTTAGTCTGGGTCACTTCGACGCCACACTTCTCACAAATCACACCACGGTGTTTCAAACGCTTGTATTTACCACACAAGCATTCGTAATCTTTTACTGGCCCGAAAATACGTGCGCAGAAAAGACCGTCACGTTCAGGCTTGAACGTACGGTAGTTAATGGTTTCCGGCTTTTTTACTTCCCCGAATGACCACGAACGGATCATATCTGGAGAGGCCAGAGCAATTTTGATCGCATCAAACTCTTCGGTCTTAGTTTGCGCTTTCAGAAACTTCAATAAGTCTTTCACGAAATAGCTCCTGTCGGAGTTAGACCTGTTAGGTGAGTGGCCCATGCCACTCCCCCCTATGCTCAGTGTAACCACTGGCTGGTAAACTGCCCGGCATATTCATACCGGACAGTACCAGCGGGAAAACGATTTATTCGTCTTCCAGCTCGATGTTGATACCCAACGAACGGATCTCTTTCAGCAATACGTTGAAAGATTCCGGCATGCCTGGTTCCATCTGGTGGTTACCATCAACAATGTTTTTATACATCTTGGTACGACCGTTAACATCGTCGGACTTGACTGTGAGCATTTCTTGCAGGGTGTACGCGGCACCGTATGCTTCCAATGCCCACACTTCCATCTCACCGAAGCGCTGACCACCGAACTGTGCTTTACCACCCAGCGGCTGCTGAGTAACCAAGCTGTAAGAACCGGTAGAACGGGCATGCATTTTGTCATCAACCAAGTGGTTCAGTTTCAGCATGTACATGTAACCCACGGTTACCTGACGCTCGAACTGCTCACCAGTGCGGCCGTCAAACAGTGTGATCTGACCGGACGTCGGCAGGCCAGCCAGTTTCAACAGCTCTTTGATTTCAGTCTCTTTCGCACCGTCGAAGACTGGTGTTGCAATTGGCATACCTTTTTTCAGGTTTTCAGCCAGACGCAGAACTTCTTCATCAGTGAAAGTATTCAGGTCAACTGTCTGACGGGTATCGTCACCAAGATCATAGGCTTTCTGGATGAATTCACGCAGTTTGGCAACTTCCTGCTGCTGTTTCAGCATTGCATTGATCTTGTCACCAATGCCTTTAGCCGCCATACCCAAGTGAGTTTCCAGAATCTGACCGATGTTCATACGTGATGGTACACCCAGCGGGTTCAATACGATGTCTACAGGTGTTCCGTTTTCATCGTAAGGCATATCTTCGATCGGGTTGATCTTAGAAATAACACCCTTGTTACCATGGCGACCTGCCATCTTGTCACCAGGCTGGATCTGGCGTTTAACAGCCAGATACACTTTAACGATTTTCAGCACACCCGGTGCCAGATCATCGCCCTGAGTGATCTTACGGCGTTTAGCATCCAGTTTTTTCTCGAACTCAGTTTTCAGTTCGTCATACTGTTCTGCCAGCTGTTCCAACTGATTCTGTTTTTCTTCATCAGCCAGACCCAGCTCTAACCAGCGCTCGCGCGGCAGTTTGCTTAATTTTTCCGCTTCAATTCCACCGGCAACCAGTACGGAGTGAATACGGGCAAACAGACCAGCTTCGAAGATACGCAGTTCTTCTGTCAGGTCTTTTTTCGCCTGACGCAACTGCATTTCTTCGATTTCCAACGCACGCTTGTCTTTTTCTACGCCATCACGGGTAAAGACCTGCACGTCGATAATAGTACCGGCAACACCGTTTGGCACACGCAGTGAAGAGTCTTTAACGTCAGATGCTTTCTCACCGAAGATCGCACGCAACAGTTTTTCTTCTGGCGTTAATTGGGTTTCACCTTTCGGTGTCACTTTACCAACCAGAATATCGCCACCTTTCACTTCCGCGCCAATGTAAACGATGCCGGATTCGTCCAGTTTAGACAGTGCAGCTTCGCCCACGTTAGGGATGTCAGCAGTGATCTCTTCAGACCCCAGTTTGGTGTCACGAGACACACAAGCCAGTTCCTGAATGTGAATAGTAGTGAAACGGTCTTCCTGAACAACACGCTCAGATACGAGAATGGAGTCCTCGAAGTTATAACCATTCCATGGCATGAACGCCACGCGCATGTTCTGACCCAGCGCCAGTTCACCCAAGTCAGTGGATGGGCCGTCAGCCAGTACATCACCACGTTCTACCAATTCACCCAGAGAAACACATGGCATCTGGTTGATACAGGTGTTCTGGTTGGAACGCGTGTATTTGGTCAGGTTATAGATATCGATGCCAGCTTCACCCGCGTACATTTCGTCTTCGTTAACTTTAATAACGATACGGGATGCATCTACGTACTGAATCACACCACCACGCTTGGCGACTGAAGTTACACCAGAGTCAACGGCAACTGCACGCTCCATGCCTGTACCAACCAGCGGCTTGTCAGCACGCAGAGTCGGAACTGCCTGACGTTGCATGTTCGCACCCATCAATGCACGGTTGGCGTCATCGTGTTCAAGGAATGGGATCAAGGAAGCACCGACGGACACGATCTGCTGTGTCGAAACGTCCATATACTGAACCTGATCACGGTTGAACAAGCTGGATTCATCATAATGACGGCAAGTCACCAGATCTTCTACGAAGTGGCCTTCTTCATCCAGCACGGTGTTAGCCTGTGCAATGACGTAGTTACCTTCTTCGATAGCAGACAGATAATGAATTTCATCGGTTACTACGCCGTCACGTACCAAACGGTAAGGGGTTTCAAGGAAACCATACTCATTGGTACGAGCATAAACGGACAATGAGTTAATCAGACCGATGTTTGGACCTTCAGGCGTTTCGATAGGACATACACGACCGTAATGGGTTGGGTGTACGTCACGTACTTCGAAGCCTGCACGCTCACGGGTCAGACCGCCTGGGCCCAATGCAGAGATACGACGTTTGTGAGTGATTTCGGACAGCGGGTTGTTCTGATCCATAAACTGGGACAACTGGCTGGAACCAAAGAACTCTTTCACCGCAGCAGAAATTGGTTTGGCGTTGATCATGTCCTGTGGCATCAGGGTATCCAGATCGCCCAGTGACAGACGCTCTTTCACAGCACGTTCTACACGAACTAAGCCAACGCGGAACTGGTTTTCCGCCATTTCGCCGACAGAACGGATACGACGGTTACCCAAGTGGTCGATATCGTCCACTTCACCTTTACCGTTACGAATATCGATGAGCTTCTTCATCACATCAGTGATGTCTTCTTTGCTCAGGATACCGGAACCTTCAATTTCTGTGCGATCCAGAGAACGGTTGAACTTCATGCGGCCAACCGCAGACAGATCATAGCGGTCTTCAGAGAAGAACAGGTTCTCAAACAGATTTTCTGCGGCTTCACGTGTTGGTGGCTCACCCGGACGCATCATGCGGTAAATTTCAACCAGCGCGCTCAGGCGATCATTGGTTGGGTCAACACGCAGAGTTTCGGAGATGTATGCACCGTGATCCAGATCGTTGGTAAACAGAGTCTCGATGGTTTTGTGACCAGACTGGCTCAGACGCGCCAGCAGATCCAGAGAGAGCTCCATGTTAGCTGCACAGATGATTTCACCAGTGTTCTGGTCGATGTAATCTTTTGCGACGACTTTACCCGCGATATATTCGACAGGAACCTCAATACGGTCTATCTGATCTTTTTCTAACTGGCGAATATGACGTGCGGTGATACGACGGCTTTTTTCAACATAAAGCTTGCCGTTTGCTTCAATATCAAATGAAGCCGTTTCACCACGCAGACGTTCCGGAACCAGAGTCATCTGCAATTTGTTATCGCGAATTTCGAAGACCGTTTTGTTGAAGAACAGGTTCAGAATGTCTTCAGTACTATAATTCATTGCACGCAGAATAATCGAAGCCGGCAGTTTACGACGGCGGTCGATACGCACAAACAAGTTATCTTTAGGATCGAATTCGAAATCCAGCCATGAACCACGGTAAGGGATGATACGTGCATTATACAGTACCTTACCGGATGAATGGGTTTTACCCTTATCGCTGTCAAAGAAAACGCCTGGGCTACGATGCAACTGAGATACGATAACACGCTCAGTACCGTTGATAACGAAAGTCCCGTTATCAGTCATGAGTGGAATTTCACCCATGTAGACTTCTTGTTCTTTAATGTCTTTGACTGTGCCTTCTGGCGCTTCGCGCTCATAGATCACCAGACGCAGTTTAACGCGCAGCGGTGCGGAATAAGTCACACCACGGATCTGACACTCTTGCACATCAAAAACAGGTTCACCAAGACGGTAGCTTACATATTGCAGCTCGGAATTGCCGCTGTAACTCTGAATTGGGAACACAGAACGGAAGGCCGCTTCCAGTCCATTTTGGCCTTCAGGATCTTGCTCGATAAACTTCTGGAACGAGTCAAGTTGGATAGAAAGGAGATATGGAATATCCAAAACTTGTGGACGTTTACCAAAATCCTTACGAATACGTTTTTTCTCGGTATAGGAGTAAACCATAGGGTTCCTCAGCTCGCTGATCAGTGACCCACTCTGCCCGCCCTTTAGGACAGCACTCTGCAACACTATTTATTCGAACAGAAAATAGAATATTTTCCGTAATACTCATTGCTATTACTCTTAAATCATTTCATTGCGCTACCTGACTACCGAGCTACCCGAGTGGATCGTAGCTGAGAACGCAGTATATTAAGTCGTCAATAGGAAAGGGTATTTTGGGTTGATTAGCAGCCAAACAGTGTGAAATGCTACTAACTCCCTACAGCGCAAAAAGGCTGGCGATTAAAAATCGCCAGCCATCAGCCTTTAAAGTCAGGCTGCGAACTTAAAACTGATCTTACTTGATCTCAACAGAAGCACCAGCTTCTTCCAGAGATTTTTTCAGAGCTTCAGCGTCGTCTTTGCTGATGCCTTCTTTCAGAGCAGCTGGTGCGCTTTCAACCAGGTCTTTAGCTTCTTTCAGACCCAGACCAGTTGCGCCACGTACTGCTTTGATTACAGCAACTTTGTTAGCACCAATACTAGACAGAATTACGTCGAATTCAGTTTTTTCTTCAACGGCTTCAGCAGCACCGCCAACAACAGCTACAGCTGCAGCAGCAGAAACGCCGAATTTTTCTTCCATCATAGTGATCAGTTCAACAACGTCCATTACAGACATTTCTGCAACTGCGTCCAGAATTTGTTCTTTAGTGATAGACATAACAAGTGTTCCTAAAATTCAGAAAAAGTTTATACGTTAAAAAGCAACGAAGGAAATAGGCTATTAAGCAGCTTCTTTCTGATCGCGTAGCGCAGCCAGAGTGCGAACCAGTTTGCCTGCAGAGGCTTCTTTCATGGTTGCCATCAGGCGTGCGATTGCTTCTTCGTAAGTTGGGAGTGTTGCCAGGCGATCGATATTTTCACCTGAAATAAACTCACCTTCAAAGGCTGCTGCTTTAATCTCGAATGCTGGGTTCGCTTTCGCGAATTCTTTGAACAGACGAGCAGCTGCGCCCGGATGTTCGCTAGAGAAAGCAATCAAGGTTGGACCAACAAACGCTTCTTTCAGGCACTCATAATCCGTACCTTCAACAGCACGACGCATCAAGGTGTTACGAACAACACGCATGTAAACGCCAGCTTCGCGACCTGCTTTACGCAGTTCAGTCATTTTACCTACGGTAACGCCGCGAGAATCCGCAACAACCGCAGACAGCGCGCCTTTGGCTACTTCGCTGACTTCAGCAACAATCGCTTGTTTGTCTTGAAGATTTAGTGCCATTAGCTTCTTGCTCCTGGATTAACCGGGAAAACCCGGGACTCACTTCACTCAAAGCACCAAGCGTGCCTGAGCGCTGAAACACGGTGAGCAGAATCCAGAAAATAAATTTCATTTGGCTCTGTCACCGTCTACGCAGGATATTAAGTAATCACTTACGCCTGCGGTCTTGGACGGGGCTTGGATTAGGCCAAGCTCCAACCGAAAACTGTTTTCTACCTAATATAGATTTTATATAACGACTTATATTAGTTGTTATATACAATATAAGGCAAATTTTAAGCGCCAGATTTTAGACAAATCCAACGCTAAGGTAAAGCGTTATTCACTTTCAGCCTAAATTAGGCTGTTGCGTTCAGACCAGATTGGTCGATTGCAACACCTGCACCCATGGTGGTAGACAGGCTAACTTTCTTGATGAAAATACCTTTAGCTGAAGATGGTTTTGCTTTTTTCAGCGCAACTACCAAGGCTTCCAGGTTTTCTTTCAGTTTGTCAGCGTCAAAGTCAACTTTACCGATGGTGGTGTGAATGATGCCGTTTTTGTCGTTACGGTAACGAACCTGACCTGCTTTAGCGTTCTGTACAGCTTCAGCAACGTTAGGAGTTACAGTACCCACTTTCGGGTTTGGCATCAGGCCGCGAGGACCCAGAATTTGACCCAGTTGGCCAACAACGCGCATTGCATCTGGAGATGCGATAACGACGTCGAAATTCATCTCGCCTTTCTTAATCTGATCAGCCAGATCGTCCATACCTACCAGTTCAGCGCCAGCAGCTTTAGCCGCTTCAGCGTTTGCGCCCTGAGCAAATACAGCAACACGTACTGAACGACCAGTACCGTGTGGCAGAACAGTTGCGCCACGAACGTTTTGGTCAGATTTACGAGCATCGATGCCAAGATTAACAGCTACGTCAACGCTTTCTACGAATTTGGCAGTTGCCAATTCTTTCAGCAGAGCAACAGCTTCGTTGATGTCATATTGTTTAGTTGCATCAACTTTACCACGGATAGTGCGCATGCGCTTGGTCAGTTTAGCCATTGATTAACCCTCCACTACCAGGCCCATGGAACGAGCAGTACCTTCGATTGAACGCATCATCGCGTCAACGTCAGCACCAGTCATGTCCGCAGCTTTAGTTTCCGCGATTTCGCGGATCTGTGCGCTGGTTACTTTACCAACTTTTTCTTTGTTTGGTTTGCCAGAACCCGATTTAACGCCCGCTGCTTTTTTCAGCAGAACGGCAGCTGGTGGGGTTTTGGTAACGAAAGTGAAAGAACGGTCTGCGTAAACAGTAATAACAACTGGAATTGGCAGGCCTTTTTCAATGCTTTCAGTTTTCGCATTGAACGCTTTACAGAATTCCATGATGTTAACACCCTGCTGACCCAGAGCTGGACCAACTGGTGGGCTTGGGTTAGCCATACCCGCTGCAACTTGCAGCTTAACGTAGGCTTGTACTTTCTTAGCCATCTATATTTCCTCTATATGGGTATTATCGCCTCAAAAAGAGGCTCCCCTAACGATTCAGGCCCGTCTAAAAGACCAGGCCACTAAAAACAATACTTAAAAATAAAAGGCGCGAAATTGTATGATAATTTCACACCCTTTGCAAGCCAGATTGCTCAATTAAGCATCAGATTAGGCTTTCTCTACCTGACTGAAATCCAACTCGACTGGCGTAGCACGGCCAAAGATAGAAACCGAAACTTTCAAGCGGCTCTTCTCGTAATCGACTTCTTCCACTACACCATTGAAATCTGCAAACGGACCATCGCTGACACGAACCATTTCGCCTGGCTCGAACAAGGTTTTTGGCCGTGGTTTATCACCAACCTGCTGAAGACGATCCATAATAGCATCGACTTCTTTATCACTGATAGGAGCCGGACGGTCAGATGTACCACCGATAAAACCCATTACGCGCGGTACACTACGAACCAGATGCCAAGTTGCATCGTTCATTACCATTTGTACCAAGACATAACCTGGGAAGAATTTGCGCTCGCTCTTACGGCGTTGGCCACTGCGGATCTCAACAACTTCTTCTGTCGGCACCATGACTTCGCCGAAAGAATCTTCCATACCATCTAATTTGATATGTTCACGCAGAGATTGAGCAACACGACCTTCGAACCCAGAAAATGCCTGTATGACATACCAACGCTTTTTTGGGGATTCAGACATTTTTTAAAACCTCAGGCCTGTAATAAATGAAACTAAACGCACCAGTATACCATCCAGCCCCCACAAAATCAGGGACATGACAGCTGTCACCGCTGCAACAATCAATGTTGTGTGCAGAGCTTCTTGGCGAGTTGGCCAAATGACTTTACGCATTTCAACGCGGGCTTCACGGGCAAATGCTAATGTGGCTTTACCTTTCGCAGTCCAGAATGCAACTGCTCCTGCAAGAGCAACAATAGCAACGACGGCTATCGCGCGCAGAGCCAGGTTATACTCCCGGTAATAATAATTACCCACAATAGCAACTACTAGCAGCACTGCCACCAGTAACCATTTTGCTATATCAAGACCACGCCTGCTTTCTTGAGCATTGCTATTCGCACTCATAAACCAACCTGTAACTATGATGTAAATAGATAGCCAGCTTGCCTCGCAAGAGCAAAACAAATCAGACCGAACCCAAAGATAATTGTAATTGTATCTGACTTGGCACCATAATTCAGTAGGACTTTTCGTATCTGCATGATAACAAAGCCCATCCGTTGTATCAGAGCCTATCTCACCAATAATTCGCTACAACCATTGAGTAATGATCCACTCATTATCAGACAACTATTGATGAGATAGGTTCTTCTTAAGACAACGTATAAAAAGGGCATCTGTCGATGCCCTTCCAGAATGAACACATAAAAAAATTATGCAATCACTTTAGCAACAACACCAGCACCTACAGTACGGCCACCTTCACGGATGGCGAAACGCAGACCTTCGTCCAT
>NZ_JANAIF010000299.1 GCF_024721015.1 Xenorhabdus bovienii | reverse complement strand
ATCTAAGCGATTTTCAACATCATCAAACAATGTGACTGTATCGAAAAAAGCCGATTCACCTTTGACGCAATTCCGGGTAAAGAATTCCTTATAAGCTGCCTCGCCGTTGTCACCTGAATCTCTGGAAGAATAAAACGTTCTTCGCCATTTTGTATTCAGTGATATCCCCAATGCCAGACGTATCAGCTTAATGGGGTCATCGGAATACGCCCATTCCGACACATACACATCACCACTGATGCTGACAGAGCAACTGTTTTCATGCAAAAAACGGATTTCAGCGCCATTACTGAGCTTCAGTAACCGGATATCTTCGGCATTTTCGGTTAAGTGCGTTTGCTGTTCAGGAAAATACTGAGCAACGTTATAAACAAAATTCTGTAGCCAATCTTTATCAGACATAAAAATCTTATTCCGGCCTGTTCGACAGGCATCGCTTAATGCTTCCAGTACGAAATAATGATCAGCACCCACCTGCCTGCATTTATGCAAAAAGCGATTACGGTGATGTTGATTGGCTTTCCAGCGTTTCTGCCAGACGAATAAATCTAAAACAAATTTACGGTTAATGTTGTAAAC
>NZ_JANAIF010000298.1 GCF_024721015.1 Xenorhabdus bovienii | reverse complement strand
CAGGATTTCCTGGGCAGAACCGAGCACCGGCTGAACTTTTTTGATTTGACCGGCAAACCCGCAAAAAACTTACCCGATATTGCCATCTCGTGCCATTTCATCGGCTACCACGAACAAGCGCTGACACTGGCACAGGGGGCGATCACGGTGACACAGGAAAGCTCACCGTCTCATCTTGGTGCGCAGAATATTATCCCGGTCATGACCGATTACCCGCCGTTGTTACAGGAAAATAGCGGCTGGCCGCTGCTGTCCTGCCTTTCCAGCCCACCGGTGATGTTATTTGCGACTGACAGCCTGAAACAATTCCTCCGCCTGTTTGACTCGCATACCGAGACAAATCGCCCACTGAGCCGCCAGCTCCGCCAACATATTGACGGTATTGTACAGGTGGAAGAACGCCTGACCGACCGACTGCGGATGGGGAGACCGGTTCGCGGGTATGTGCTGTCACTGACGCTGAATCCTGATTGTTACCGCACTCCCGGCGAGATGTACCGCTTCTGCCGATTAATCAATGAAGCAATGGCCTGTTTTATCAGCCAGTCTACCTTTGTCATGCTGGAAATTTTTATCCCGGACAGTAA
>NZ_JANAIF010000297.1 GCF_024721015.1 Xenorhabdus bovienii | reverse complement strand
AGCAAAATAAATTTTTGTCTCTAAATTTTTACTGATCAGTTCGTGTTCGGCAAATTCGAGGCCGTTATCAAAGGTCATTGTTTTAATTTTATGTTTTATCAGTGATAAATGTCTTGTGGCCGCTTTTGCGACCCCTTCTGCTGTTTTATCTTCAAGTTTAATTATGATAGTAAATAACGATTTTCGTTCAACTAATGTCAATAATGCACTTTTATGATCTTTACCAACGATAGTATCGCCTTCCCAATCACCAATACGCTGCTTTTTATCAACAAGTTTGGGGCGCTTATCAATACTGACTCTGTTTTTAATTTTTCCTCTGCGCTCATAACTTCCATAGCGTTTACGATACGGTTTTTTCGCAATCCTAATATGTTGCCATAAATCACCTCCATTAAGTTTATCCTTATAAATCAATCGATAAACTGTTTCATGATGCAAAGATATTATATTTTCCCTTTTGAGATAACCGACTGTTTGTTCAGGACTTAAATCTTGCCAAATTAACTGTTTGATCCACATTTCTATCTCTGGTTTCACTTTTACTGCTTTTGTAGCACAATGTCGGCGCGCTACGGCCTTAAGCT
>NZ_JANAIF010000296.1 GCF_024721015.1 Xenorhabdus bovienii | reverse complement strand
ATTTCGCCAAAAACTCATTAAGCCTCATCATCATGCTACGAACTAGGTTAACAGATCCCGTCTGGGATAAGCTATCTGCACTAATGCAACACACTGGGCTCGTTTATCATAAAGCCGAACATCGTCTTATCCTTGAGGGGATCCTTTATCGGATGAGAACAGGTATCCCATGGCGTGACCTGCCGTTGGAATTTGGTCGATGGAATACGGTCTTTGTGCGTTTTAATGCGTGGTCAAAAAAGGGCGTTTTAAATCTGATATTCAAAGGGTTATCTGGACTTGCTGATAGGGAATGGCTATTTATTGATGGCAGTATTGTTCGAGCGCATCAACACAGTGCCGGGGCAGCAACAAATGAAGAGGAAGCGATAGGCAAAAGCCGTGGCGGACGTTCAACGAAACTTCATTTGGCCGTAGACAGTCAGGGTTTACCCGTCCACTTTGAACTGTCAGGGGGGCAAACGCACGACATTAAGCATGCGGAAAGTCTGGTGAATAACTCCCCGGCATCAGATTTTGTGATTGCAGATAAAGGCTATGATAGTGACGCTTTCAGAAATATCGTCGAACAAACAGGGGCAACACCC
>NZ_JANAIF010000295.1 GCF_024721015.1 Xenorhabdus bovienii | reverse complement strand
TTACTGTCCGGGATAAAAATTTCCAGCATGACAAAGGTAGACTGGCTGATAAAACAGGCCATTGCTTCATTGATTAAGCGGCAGAAGCGATACATCTCGCCGGGAGTGCGGTAACAATCAGGATTCAGCGTCAGTGACAGCACATACCCGCGAACCGGTCGCCCCATCCGCAATCGGTCGGTCAGGCGTTCTTCCACCTGTACAATACCGTCAATATGTTGGCGGAACTGGCGGCTCAGCGGGCGATTTGTCTCGGTATGTGAGTCAAACAGGCGGAGGAATTGTTTCAGGCTGTCGGTAGCAAATAACATCACCGGCGGGCTGGAAAGGCAGGACAGCAGCGGCCAGCCGCTATTTTCCTGTAATAACGGCGGGTAATCGGTCATGACCGGGATAATATTCTGCGCACCAAGATGAGACGGTGAACTTTCCTGTGTCACCGTGATCGCCCCCTGTGCCAGCGTCAACGCCCCCTGTGCCAGCGTCAACGCCTGCTCGTGATAGCCGATGAAATGGCACGAGATGGCAATGTCGGGTAAGTTTTTTGCGGGTTTGCCGGTCAAATCAAAAAAGTTCAGCCGGTGCTCGGTTCTGCCCAGGAAATCCTG
>NZ_JANAIF010000294.1 GCF_024721015.1 Xenorhabdus bovienii | reverse complement strand
CGCATAGGTCAAAGAATTAAAGTCAAAGTCACCGTCTAAAGACGGTGGTTTTAAACCTTTCATATGGAAAAATAAAACGGAACGCACACTCACCGTGAATTTTTCAGAAAAACCTGTGAAAGTTACTCGTTGGACGGCTATAAATCTAGCTGCAAGAGATTTTCGTTACGTATGTGGTATCAGATATACTTCTTCATCACTCGAAATTAGCACAGGGGAAAGCGTTAAGATCCCATTGAGTTATAAAGCGCCCGGTTGGGAAGCTACTTATATAGAAGCAACCT
Organism: Xenorhabdus bovienii; assembly: GCF_024721015.1. Lineage (GTDB taxonomy): Bacteria > Pseudomonadota > Gammaproteobacteria > Enterobacterales > Enterobacteriaceae > Xenorhabdus > Xenorhabdus bovienii. Next base: position 328 of record NZ_JANAIF010000294.1, on the reverse strand, counting down.
TTCATGATGGATATGTGGCAACAACGCAGGTTTATATCACTCCAGATGATAAATACCCAGTAGTGGCTCCTCCTTCGAATGGTATAGCATGCCAAACTCTGCCCGGCCGTGGGTTAGGGGAAAATAAACCGTGAGTAAATAGCATCTCATCAAGAAAGAGCGAAGCGAAAGTCCCAGGACAGAAAATCTACAAAAAAGGTTTATGTGCCGGATGTCGTCAAATCGCAGCTTCGCTCCCTATGGATCTTTTTCTAGGGCGTGTTGACGTTTTGTGAAGGTAATCTGAACAGCATGATGATTGGGTATAATCAATTTCGCCAAAAACTCA
>NZ_JANAIF010000293.1 GCF_024721015.1 Xenorhabdus bovienii | reverse complement strand
CGATGTATCAATCTCTGTCAATTTTACGCTGTAAATTTCCCATTCGCGCAATAATGCTATTTCTCTATCGGTGGCCATTTCCAAACGTTTTTTACGTTCCAGTCGGGCAATTTTTAGCTCGGTCTCATGCTGTAATGTTTGACGCTGATCCTCAGCCTGTTGTATCTCATGCTGATGCTGCGCTACGGTATCCGTCACCCACTGGGTACCATTCCATTTATCAAAGGGTGTTTTTGGCGTCAGTCGCGTTAGTTCTGTGGGAATATCCCCTATCTCTGTTATCTGAACTGGCTGGCAGGTTTTTGTGTGATAGGCTGTTTTACCGCGATAGTCGGGTAAATATTCCCATTGGGTACCGTCAAGACTGCGGCAAATTGCTGTATCAGGCGATTTCGGTAACGCCGGCGCATCCCGATACGCATCATTGACCACTGACATTCGGTAGGGCACTTCATCCATATCGACGCCAATGTATTCCCGGGTCTTCGGGTCGGCACGATAAATGGTCGTCCAGCCTGCGACAGTGGATAATCCCTGTGCATCAAATTCTGCCAATTGTAATTCGTTGGTGTAGTTCATTATTTCATCCTCGTCACTAAAATTTTTGCCACGTTTTTCATGCGGAA
>NZ_JANAIF010000292.1 GCF_024721015.1 Xenorhabdus bovienii | reverse complement strand
CCATGTCATTGATCCGAAAAGCCTTCCGTCGCCTGCATTATCCCACCGATGTTATCGCTCAGTGTGTTCGGTGGTACCTCGCTTATGCCCTGAGTCTGCACAATCTCAAGGAGATGATGGCTGAGCATGGTGTTATCGTTGATCATTCCACGCTTCACCGTTGGCTCATCCGTCTGGTGCCATTGCTGGATAAGGCATTTCGCCGGCATAAACGGTCGGTAGGCCGCCGCTGCGTTGCGCTTCTTTCGCAAGGCCATCCATCACCACAGCGAACCTGAAAGGGTGATGATCGATAAAAGCGGCGCCAATACTGCGGCTCTGGCCACGCTCAATGCCGACAAACCTGAAGAGGAAAACATCACCCTCAGGCAAAGCAAGTATCTGAATAACCTGGTTGAGCAAGATCACCGTAGTATCAATCGTCGGATACGACAGATGCTGGGGTTCAAATCGTTTCGCCGGGCACAGACGCTCCTGGCTGGCATCGAACTGATTCACATGATACGCAAAGGGCAATATCAACATCCACAAAGTGATGGATTATCACCCGCGGAACAATTCTATTTGCTGGCTGCCTAAATAACCGGCAACACCACTTTTGCTAACTTGCCGCCGTTAACGCGACACTGCCCTT
>NZ_JANAIF010000291.1 GCF_024721015.1 Xenorhabdus bovienii | reverse complement strand
CCTGATGCAAGGCCCCGTACCCTATCCCTTTATTCGGCACCGCCCTGAGCATCTCTTTGGTGTGGATTATGGTTTCCGTCACCCCCGCCTGCATTTCCAGGCGTACCGGATACACCGTGGTAAACCACCCCACGGTTTCTGAGACATCCAGCGTGGTATCGATGGACTCCCGGCCATGCCCTTCCAGAATGATGTGATTCACCGGGCGTGAAAAACTGGCCGACAACGCCAGGGTGAGCGCACTCAGGAGTAAGTCGTTTATCTCCGTGTGGTAACCGGAATTGGCCTCCCGCAACAGGGTATCGGTCAGTTTGGCAGAGAGCACCAACCGGTGCTGGCTGGCTTCACCGGCTGCCGGTTCAGTCTCTTTCCCGGCCATCACCCGCTGCCAGTAGGGCACTTCCTGTTGATGGCGCGCCGCATAATGATGAACCGCGGCCACCCACTGGCGGTAGCTGCTGGTCTTCGGTGGCAGGGTTGCGCCTTGCAGTAATAAACGCATATCTTCCGCAATGATGCGCCAGGACACCGCGTCAATAATCAGGTGGTGAAAAGCGAAGAATAACCGGGCGCTGCCGTCCGCGTACCCGGTCAGATGACCGGCCTGCCATAAAGACCCGGCAGCATAATCAAACC
>NZ_JANAIF010000290.1 GCF_024721015.1 Xenorhabdus bovienii | reverse complement strand
ACCCGATGGGCGACAGGTGATTCTGTCAACAACCAAGCATGAAAAAGATTTTTTTCTGGCTTTCACTTACCGAGATAGGAATAACACAGACACCGTTATTCGTGTCCCACACCGTGCCGGAATTATGGCATTGCAGAGCGATATTGAGCCGACTATTCCCATTGGGGGCAGTTTTATCTGGAATAATCCGCTGTCTCAACTCCCCGGCCATAACGATATTTTTATGGCCAACGAGGGGCGATCATTCGATCCGCGAGAATACCCGGTTGCCGCAAAATTATTCCCGAATTCTAAAATGCCTGATGACCGGGGTTACGCGATCCGCGCCGCCGATAACGGTCGCAACATTGACCTCGGGCGTACAGTAGGCACTTATCAGGACGACGCGATGCGAAATATCACAGGAGCCGTGGGTGCACATCATGGTTTTTTATCAATGACCCTCGCCAGTTCCAGCGGGGCATTCAATCTCATTAAAAATGACGAACCCAGAATTGGCGGCAGTGGCACCAGTAACTACGCGTACAATATTGAGTTTGATGCGTCTCGTGTGGTTCCCACCGCGAATGAATTCCGCATGAAAAACGTGGCAAAAATTTTAGTGACGAGGATGAAATAATGAACTACACCAACGAATTACAATTGGCA
>NZ_JANAIF010000028.1 GCF_024721015.1 Xenorhabdus bovienii | reverse complement strand
TCAGATTAATTTTCATGAGCGCGATCATGATCTGATACAAATGAAAAATCAAGCATCTTCAATGACGACGGATATAGTTAATTTAAATATGTTTACTTGGGGAGGAATTAGTGAGCGGGTTAAACCTAATAATGATTTAAATTATTTTTTAAAACATACATTTGGAGGGTTGGTTTTTAAACCAATAAAATAAAAATGAGAAATATTTTTTTTCATTATATCCATCTTACTTGTTTCTGCTTGTACAAGACAAACTGTTTCCATTTATCCTAATGGAAACTATTTAAAAGATGCTCAGGTAGGAGTTCCATATAATGAAATAATAAACATACCGGGTGTTATAGATATGGGTTTTTCAGCCAAAATAACACCTTCAAACTCAGGTCTAACATGGAATCCTAGCGATTATAAAACCCCTGTTCTGACAGCAACAGAAAAAGACTATAGCCGTATTCAGATTCAAGGAATGCCTATACATGCCGGAGAAATAACTATAAAAATATCTGGTGGTGTTTATGGCAATATGTTTACAAAAGTAGGTAAATTTAATAAAATCTACACAATAAAAGTGAAAGAATGATTTTTATTATTAGAATGGCGATTTACATCGCCATTTCTATACTTGTATGCTGTTCTCAACAGAATCATAATTCTTTCTTATTATTTTCATGATGTTAAAAGTTATTTGCTGAAAAAATAACTATTCTGAAAAACACCATGAAAAAACTACTCGAATTGCGCCAACAAAAAACTGATTTAACCCAACAAATGCGCTCGCTGCTGACCAGAGCCGAAGACGAAAAGCGCTCCCTGACCACAGATGAAGCGAAACAGTTCGACGACTTGCGCAGCCAGTCTGATGTACTCAATGCTGAAATCGCTCGTTATGAGGTGCTGTCTGATGAAGAACGCAATCAGGTAAAGAATCAGACAGCCAATGAAAAACTCAGTAATGACGAGCTACGCAATTATATTCTGACCGGAGAAACGCGTTCCTTGTCTACAGGCGTCCCGGTAGACGGCGGTTATACCGTTATCCCTGAGTTGAACAAACAAATCATGCAGCAATTGGCTGATGAATCTGTCATGCGCCAAATCTGTACTCTCAAAACCACATGCAGCAACGAATATAAGCAGTTGGTTTCGGTCGGTGGCGCAGCAGTGGCACACGGGGAAGAAGGTAAGACACGCTGCGAGACTGCCACACCGAAAATGGAAGAAGTCAGCATCAAACTGTTCCCTATTTACGCCTATCCCAAGACGACCCAAGAGATTATCGACTTTAGTGATGTGGATAATGCCAACGCACGACCGCCACCAAATCAGGATGGACGCCTTTGAGGTTATTTTCACTGCGTTGGCTGAACTTGAAATTATTCGTTGTCATTACTGACCCCCGCTCTTTTCTCTGCCGCCTTACGCAGCAATTGACCGATGAAGTCTGATGTCGGTTCTGGCATTGCTCTATATCAACGAGCGACAGAAAGCAAAGGTAAAGAAGGCCCTGTTGCCAGACAATTGATTGAATTACTTGCACTTGATAAAGCCATCGTCACATTGGATGCACTCCATTGTCAAAAAGAAACGCTCAAGCTGATTACCCAGCGAGGGGGCGATTTTATCGTCGGTATTAAAGGCAATCAAAGTACTCTTTACCAATTTGTAAAATCGCGTTTTGCCAGCCACTACGATAGTGATGAACGGGTTGAATTTACAGAGAAAAATAAAGGACATGGACGTACAGAACTTCGCGCCGTTATGCAAATCAGTGCCGGACTTCCTAAAGACCTTCAGGGCCAGTGGCCATCCGTACACAGCTTAATCGAAGTGGTCAGCGAGAGGGGAGAGAAAGGGGAAATTCACCGTGATTCACGCTGGTATATCAGTTCGTTACCGCTGGAGCCTGAAGTGGCCGCGAAAGCGATCAGACGACACTGGGCTATTGAGAATGAATTACATTGGGTATTAGATATGACCTTTCGGGAGGATACCTTATCGCTAAAAGATCCTGAGGGTGCGGCACAAATGGCACTCTTCAATCGGATTGCATTAAATGTCATTAAACAGCATACCAGGATGAAAGACAGTCATGCAGCAAAACGCCGGAGGGCTGGGTGGTCAGGCGAATTTCGTAATGAGCTTATATTTGGTTAAATTACGAACGAAGTGGAATCCCGCCCTGGCTCTGGCACTGAGCTGATTGTCATATTTACTTGAATCCAGAGTAGCAAGGGGACAGCTCGCATGAGCTGTTTAATAGCACATAACGCAAAAAGTTAAGCGTTTATACTGATTCGCTTATTGAGTCCGATAAACCAATCAGTTAAAGTAGCCCCGCCATTAGCAAAATCTAGTGGTCAAGGATTCTCACCCTTGTAAAGAACTATCCACTGGTAGGAAGTTTCTGCCAGTGTGTCTGCGATCGCCCTTTCAATGGCGGTTCAGACGGGGGAGGCTTCGGCCTCGCTGGAAGATAGTTCCCAGTTGTGAGAACCCTGTTTGAATCGCCACCATCAATATTAATTAATGGAAGGGGTAGCAGGAATGAATAACGTTAAAAATGACTGGCATCAAGCCGATATTATTGCTGCATTACGTAAACGTGGTACAACCTTAGCGGCTGTCTCCCGTGAAGCAGGACTCAGTTCATCTACACTAGCAAATACTCTCAGTCGGCCTTGGCCTAAAGGCGAATGGATTATTGCTAACTATCTCGAAATACACCCCTCAGAAATCTGGCCTAGTCGCTATTTTGATTCGTATGGTCGATTAATTGAGCGTCACGCTCGCAATAAGCCACTGGAATAATTACTCATCAGTTTTTGAGATTCAAACTTAGCCATTTTAAAAATCATGGCGTTTTGCATTTCAAGTGGTGATTAGGGAAGCAAAAAGGCAAACATCGTATGTTCAGAGGATGTGATAAATATCACAGAGAAAAATACGACAACGGTTCATTACCGTAGCGGTGTTAATCGGTTATACCTCACGCTACTGCCAGAAGGTATCCTATGGGTATCCTAGAAAAAACTAAGGGGTCGCACTTTTGATGCAACCCCTTGATAATTCTGGTGGCCCCTGCTGGACTTGAACCAGCGACCAAGCGATTATGAGTCGCCTGCTCTAACCACTGAGCTAAGGGGCCAGTGAAGTGGGAGAATTATACGGTACAGTTTGGTCTCAGGTCTAGTCCCGAAAATTCATATGCGCGTTTTATGTTCAATAATCAGCAACTTTTAACGTAATTTAACCGTTTGGTGGTAAGCTAACTTGGGTTTTAGTGATTCCAGTCGTTTTTTTGATAAATTATTCTGATTACTTATCGTACTTTGTCGTACTCTAACAGAGTTAGATTGGCACTTTTTTTTGCTTTCCATTGATTTTCATCCGTTCTCATCACTTTCTATAAAAATATTTCTGTGAATTAATATGAACAAACATCATTTGTCAGCGGCTATTTTTGACCATCATCAAATAGAAGATAAATTCTTTTCATCTATCAGCCAGATGCATGCGCATATCAGTGAACATGTTCGAGCCTATGTGACTGGGCTTGGAACTTATGCTTTAAATTTTTTGTTAGTGACAGATGGTCACATGAAAACAGAAGAAGCGCTAAAAATGGCTATACAGTTGATGGATGAAAATGTGAGTGTTCCTTTTGGTATTTTTGCCGTGGAGCCTGACAGCAAAACTCTAGAAGTGCTCCAGCAGGCAGGATTCGTGCCCGAACCCGATAGCATGACGACGACTATGCGGCTGGATTTGGCTAATTGGCAGATGAGCGAGGGTGCATTTTTGGCGTATGAAATCAGAAATGTTGATCACTGTCTGGCAGACTGGGCTATCCCGATAGAAAGTGCGTTTGAAACAGGAAATATACTTTCAGGGCAATACCAGGCATGTCATCAAGCTGCTTTGGACGCAGGAAAATGTCTGCAACATTATGCATTATATGTGGATGGGCAGCCGCTCTGTGCTTTAACGTTGTCGAGGGTGGATAATATTGTTCGTCTTGATGATATTGGCACAGTAGTGGGAAAGCAGGGGAAGGGATATGCTTCTGCTTTAATAAATTATGTTCTGCATGAGGCCAAACAGCATGGGGCGGGCGCGTGTTATCTGGATGCTTCCCATGATGGTAATGCGCTGTATCAAAGGATTGGGTTTAAGCCATTGTTTGAATATCAGGGATTTATCCGTGAGCCATAAAAAAACGCCTGTCGGAACAGGCGTTTTCTAGGTTTATGAGCACATTCCCTGATCAATCATCAAGGAAGCTGCGCAGTACTTCTGAACGGCTCGGATGACGCAGTTTCCGCAGGGCTTTCGCTTCGATCTGACGAATACGCTCACGGGTTACGTCAAACTGTTTACCCACTTCTTCCAGCGTATGGTCGGTGTTCATGTCGATACCGAAACGCATGCGCAGCACTTTCGCTTCACGCGCAGTCAGCCCAGCCAGCACATCGTGGGTGGCAGAACGCAGGCTTTCTGATGTTGCAGAATCCAGCGGCAGCTCCAGTGTGGTATCTTCAATGAAATCCCCCAGATGTGAATCGTCATCATCACCTACTGGTGTTTCCATTGAAATTGGCTCTTTGGCGATTTTCAGTACCTTACGGATCTTGTCTTCTGGCATCAACATACGTTCTGCCAGCTCTTCCGGTGAAGGCTCTCGACCCATTTCCTGCAACATCTGACGGGAAATACGATTGAGTTTGTTGATGGTTTCAATCATATGTACCGGGATACGGATGGTACGAGCCTGATCAGCGATAGAACGCGTGATTGCCTGACGGATCCACCATGTTGCGTAAGTTGAGAATTTGTAACCACGGCGATATTCAAATTTATCAACCGCTTTCATCAGACCAATATTACCTTCCTGAATCAGATCGAGGAATTGCAGGCCACGGTTGGTATATTTTTTCGCAATCGAAATAACCAGACGCAAGTTGGCCTCAACCATCTCTTTTTTCGCACGGCGAGCTTTGGCTTCACCGATGGACATACGACGGTTGATATCCTTGACCTGCTCAATAGTCAGGCCGGTTTCTTCTTCAATTTGGCGCAGCTTTTGCAGGCTACGCATCACATCGTCTTCAACTTCTGACAATTTATCAGACCACGGCTTGTTCATCGCTTTTGCTGCGGTGAACCAAGTATCAGTCGTTTCATTGCCAGAGAACAGGGTGATGAAGTTTTTCTTCGGCATTTTGCACAGTTCAACACACATCTTCATGATTTGACGCTCTTGAAGACGTACGCGATCCATCATGGAACGCATATTGTTGACCAGATAATCGAACTGTTTCGGTATCAAACGGAATTGTTTGAATACTTCGGACAGCGTTAAAATTTCTGCTGCGGTATTCGGATGGCTGCGACCGTAACTCTTGATTGACTGACGGGTCGTTTCATATTGGTCGCGCAGTTCCTGAAACTTCTGGCGAGCCAATTCTGGGTCGATGCTGTTATCATCTTCGCTGTCAGCATCGTCTTCACTTTCTTCGTCATCATCGTCGTCAGAGTTATCAAGCTCTGCCTGAGGAAGTTCTGAGCCAATGTGAGTGGCTGTCGGTGAAAGATCTTCTTCTGCGTTAGGATCAACGAAGCCAGTGATCAAGTCAGACAGACGGCTCTCGCCTGCTTCTACACGATCGTATTGCTCCAGCAGATATGTGATCGCTTCAGGATATTCGGCGACAGAGCACTGTACTTGGTTGATGCCATCTTCAATGCGTTTTGCAATGTCAATCTCACCTTCGCGAGTCAGTAGCTCAACCGTACCCATTTCACGCATATACATACGAACCGGGTCGGTGGTGCGTCCGATTTCTGACTCGACACTGGATAACACCTGAGCAGCAGCTTCTGCCGCGTCTTCATCGGTATCGTTTGTGTTTTCTGCCAACATGAGATCATCAGCATCAGGTGCTTCTTCCATCACCTGAATGCCCATGTCATTGATCATTTGGATGATATCTTCTATCTGATCAGAATCGACGATATCTTCCGGCAGATGGTCATTGACCTCAGCATAGGTCAGATAGCCTTGCTCCTTACCTCGGGTGACAAGTAGCTTTAGCTGTGACTGCGGGTTTTGCTCCATAAGACGGTATCCACACTTCAGAGTATTGGTTGGTATCGGTCGGCGAAACAAATATGCCAACAATAAGTTTTCTTGTATTGCTGCTTTCTTTAATAGAGGCAACCGTAGGGCTATGACCCTACCTAATGCGGCATTTAAGCCGTGAATTCTGTGTCTTCGTACTAAATTTTGGTTTAGAACCTATTTCATCAGGCTATATTGCAATAATCACAAATTGCCATATAACCGAGTAATATAGTCCTGTTGAGATAGGCTCTTATTTTCTGCCACCGGACTCCGTGATTAATCTGACTTCTTCACGTTCTTCTGGTGTCAGGCCTTCTGTTCTTTCTTTGGCAATCAGAAAGCTGAAACGTTCATCAAGCGCTGATGCGAAAAGATGATTCAGCGCATCGCTAAAAGTTTTTTCAGCAATTTCATCTACCTGTATATCGTTCCATGCGGCGAGCTTTTCAAGCTGTTTTGCGTACTTATTATCGCGATACTGCTCTAAAAGTTGCCCGGTTGTTAAGCCTGGTTGTGCAAGACATGTGTCGACAAGCTCGATGAATAACGGTAATCCCGCTATCTGAACTGAAAACAATCCTTGTAATGAAGGAACTAATGTCGCTAAATGCGGATTTTGCACCAACAATGCGATCAAGATACGCATTGTTGTTGGCTTCAGTTTTAGCGCCTGATAGGTACTGGTATCTCTTTTGACAAGTTTTGCCAAAAATCGTTCCAATTGTGTTGTATCAGGTGTTCCTAACAGGTTACCAAGTTCTTGCAGCAGGTAGAGTCGCAGCGTTTCTCCCGGGACTTGACTGATCAACGGCATAGCAAGCGAGCTGATCTTGGTCGTTCCTTCCGGGGTACTCAAATCAACCTGTGGTAACAGTGATTCGAACAAAAACACAGACAAAGTCAGCGCTTTTTCCATTCTTTGTTCAAATACTTCACGTCCTTCTTTGCGAATCAGTGAATCTGGATCCTCGCCATCAGGCAAGAACATAAAACGTAATTGCCGGCCATCATTCAGATAGGGTAGCGCCGTTTCCAGCGCCCTCCAGGCAGCATCACGGCCTGCACGGTCTCCATCGTAACAACAGACGACATTATCAGTTGTTCGAAAAAGTAACTGAATGTGTTCGGCAGTCGTAGATGTTCCTAACGAAGCCACGGCGTAGTCAATGCCAAATTGAGCCAGCGCGACAACATCCATATAACCTTCAACCACCAATAGCCTTGAAAGGGAATTGTGGTTCTGCTGTGCTTCATAAAGGCCATATAACTGGCGGCCTTTATGGAAAATTTCTGTTTCCGGTGAGTTCAGGTATTTGGGAAGCGCATCTCCCAGTACCCTGCCACCGAATGCAATCACACGACCCCGACGGTCGCGGATTGGGAACATCACACGCTCGCGGAAACGGTCATAAGTGCGGCCATTGTCGTTTGTGACCAGTATTCCCGCGTCGTTTAACTGCTTTCGCTCTTCTGCATTATGGGCAAACCGTTTCAGGACGTTATCCCACCCCGCTGGAGCAAAGCCAATAGAGAAGCGGTGGATGACCTCTTCACTGAGCCCGCGTCTGAGTAAATATTGTTGGGCTGGTTGGCCGTTGGGCGCCGTCAGTGAATGTTGATAGAAACTGTTTATCGTATCCATCAACTGATAAAGGTTTTGTCTTTGGTGGCGTTCGATGTGACCGCCGCCTGAGTTTGCTTCATAGGGCACTTCCAGCCCGTGCATAGCCGCCAGTTCTTCGATAGATTCGACAAAATCGAGCCTGTCATAATTCATCAGAAAATCAATGGCATTTCCATGCGCACTGCAACCAAAGCAATGGTAAAACTGTTTATCAGCATTAACAGTAAATGAAGGGGTTTTTTCGTTATGAAAAGGACAGCACGCTTGATGATTTTTGCCTTTCTTTTTGAGAGGCACTCTTATATCGATCAAATCAATGATATCGGTTCTTGCTAATAAATCATTGATAAATGCGCGTGGAATTCGTCCAGCCATAAGCCCTTTTACGCCTGTTGATGAACGAGAATAAGCCGCGCTTCCTTTGGGGAAAGCACGGCCTTTAACTGCAGTAGTTTGTTAATACAACCACTATGCGGATAGACCGCAAGGATTAGTACAAACGAGTGCGGCGTGCGTTTTCACGAGCGAGTTTTTTAGCGTGACGCTTAACAGCAGAAGCTTTAGCGCGCTTGCGTTCAGTCGTTGGTTTTTCATAGAATTCACGACGACGAACTTCTGCTAATACGCCTGCTTTTTCGCAAGAACGCTTAAAGCGACGCAGTGCTACGTCGAATGGCTCGTTTTCACGTACTTTAATTACTGGCATGTGCCTATCACCTCAATAGAAATCGGGTTTGTCGCTGGCGGGATAGTGCCAGCCGTCTTTAAAATGGTGCGGAATTTTACTTCAATGAACACGGCTTTGTAAAGTGCCGAGGAAAATTGAAACATACAACGCCACGGACTATAGCCCGCTTTTCAGCGTATAAAACAAGCAAGCTGACATCGACGTTATTAACATTAACCACACAGGATATTCAAGTAGGGTGCTGATTATAGACTAAACAGAAAAAATAGTCAGCATGTAAATGGAGACAGTTGTGATACTGCTCATCGACGTGAATGTTGATGTGAATAGTCGTTATAGACGGATGTGGTTATAAACGGATAGTGATACACTGACGCCCGTTGAGGTGGATGCAAAACATACGAATAGCATAGCGTCGATAGAGTAACGAATCGAATAGTAATACATGAAATAGTAATAAATCGAATAGTGACGAGACGAATAGTAAAATGCGAGTTTTAGGTATAGAAACGTCCTGCGATGAAACCGGAATCGCAATTTATGATGATAAAGCCGGTCTGCTAGCCAATCAACTGTACAGTCAGGTAAAGCTGCATGCGGATTATGGCGGTGTCGTGCCTGAACTGGCGTCCCGTGACCACATTCGTAAAACGGTTCCCTTGATTCAGGCCGCGTTGAAGGAAGCAGGTCTGACGAGCAAAGATATCGATGCTGTCGCTTACACCGCAGGCCCAGGTCTGGTGGGAGCGCTGTTGGTTGGGGCAACCATCGGTCGCTCATTGGCCTTTGCGTGGGATGTCCCTGCCATTCCTGTGCACCATATGGAAGGCCACTTGTTGGCACCGATGTTGGAAGAAAATACACCTGAGTTCCCTTTTGTCGCGTTGCTGGTTTCTGGCGGCCATACTCAACTGATCAGTGTGACCGGTATTGGTGAGTACAAACTGTTGGGTGAATCTGTCGATGACGCAGCAGGTGAAGCATTCGATAAAACGGCAAAATTACTGGGGCTGGATTATCCGGGGGGGCCTGTACTTTCTCGTATAGCACAGCAGGGCGAGGCAGGTCGTTTTGTCTTCCCGCGCCCAATGACGGATCGTCCAGGGCTGGATTTCAGTTTCTCTGGCCTGAAAACCTTCGCCGCCAATACGATTCGCAATCATATTCATGGTCATGATCCCAGCGAAGATGAACAGACCAAAGCTGATATTGCCCGGGCCTTTGAAGATGCGGTTGTGGATACACTGGCAATTAAGTGTAAGCGAGCACTGGAACAAACTGGCTTCAAACGTTTAGTGATGGCAGGTGGTGTCAGTGCAAACCGGACATTGCGTACCAAAATGCAGGAAGTGATGGAAAAACTGGGGGGAGAAGTTTTTTATGCTCGCCCTGAATTCTGTACCGATAATGGTGCAATGATCGCACTTGCCGGTATGATTCGTCTGCAAGGGGGCACTGAAGGTGCTCTGGGTGTGACAGTGAAAGCACGTTGGCCTCTGGCTGATCTCCCTTCTTTGCAAAAATGAAAATTCAATACGACCACGCTAATGATCGCTAAACTTTAGCGATCATTGCATCGGATATTGGTTATTTATTTTTTAATTTCAATAACATATTGTGGCCCTCCTGTTTTGGAACCGCCTATTTTGTATATGTTAGTGATGGTGAGTCCGGCCTGTTTTACCAGCGCTTCTAATTCGAATTGATACCGTTCTTTACCTAACAGAAGAACATCCATGTATAAATCAAAGGATTCTGCTTCTGCATTACTGTGTTCTTTAATCATATCGATAACATATAGAGTCGAATCTTTGTGCATGGCTTGATGACAATTTTTTAGAATGTCAGTGACGCGCTCATCTGGCCAATTATGTAAAACATTTTTCATGCAATAAGCATCATATCCTGAAGGGATAGCGGAGAAGAAATCACCATTAATAAAGGTAATTCCCTCTGATTCTTGTTTGATAAAATCATACTGATCCATGACAGCACATCTGATATTGGGATAACTTTCTTTTATTCTTTTTGCTAAAGCGCCGTGTCCGCCACCGACATCAATGACTGATGAAATATTATGCAGTGGAATGTGCTTAATAATATCTTCATTCATTATATTGGTTACTTTTGACATTAAGTTATCGAAGTTATCTTTAAGGATTTTATTCTGTTCATGACCCAAATAATCAAAAAACGTTTCATTATAATTAATTTCAAAAGCCGATTTATTATTTTCTTCGTTTAAGGAAGTACTATATTTTGTCCAAGAATTCCAATTAATTGAATCTAATTCAAATTTTATATGCAATGTCTCAAGGCTATTCGGATCGCTTAGTGATGAGCACTGTTCGGTAAGATAAAATTTATCGTCTTTTTCCAGTAATACACCAAGTGACCGCATATAATTGAGTAGTCGGTGAAATCTATCGACGGAAACATGACATAGTTTAGCAAGTTGTTCTGCGGTTTTGCCATCTTGAGTGCTTAAATATGTCGGGGCTTTACTGTCAACAAAAGTAAACAGTGCAATAGATTTACGATAGACAGTGGTCATTTCTGTAAGCATTATTGATATCCTTATGACAAACATTGTAACTATTATTAACTTATGAGGTCGTTATTTAATTTATTTGAAGAATTGTTTATTCTAAATCTTATTAAATGGTAACTAAGGAATATTATTTTTAATTCATTGTGTTTAAATTTATTTATGATTATTTTTGATAGAGTTATTAAAAAATATTGATATCCGCCATTTTTATTTAATATAAAAATAATAAATGTAATCATATCCACTAATTAAGTATAATTAAATGTTTTTATATTATTAAAAAATATTGTTTCTTATTAATAAAAGAGGTTGTTTTGAATAAATCTGGCAGATAATTTTCTTTCTGAATAAGGATTGCTACGGTGGTTGAATAAGCACCAGATGCAGGGCGGTGCTTTCAGAGTCGCTTTAATGGAAAAGGTAGGCAGCCCCTTGCGGGGGCTATCTGTTATTACTCGTCTTGCTGTTCCTGCTCTTTAACAGCTTGGATTTTTTCTTTATCCGTCATTTCCTGTTTCTTTTTCAGCTTCTGCCAAATACGGCTTTCCTGCCCACGCCAAAGGCGCTGAATATTATCGTGATGGCGCAGAAGTATCAGACAGGAAAGCATCGCGACGGGAAAGGTTAATTCAGGTTTAAACCACCAAACGTAGAAAGGAGCGATCAACGCACTGACAATGGCACCCAATGATGAGTAACCGCTTAACAGCACGGTCAGTAGCCATGTACCAGCAATTAATCCCATAAGATCCCAACCAATGGCGGCAATCGCCCCAAACGCAGTCGCAACGCCTTTACCGCCTTTGAAGCGGAAGAACACGGGGTAAATGTGGCCTAAACAGGCGGTAATGGCGATAATGCCCAAATAGGTGGGTTGAATATTGAGTTTGTACGCCAGCCAAACCGGAATCATTCCTTTCAGGACATCGCAGATAAGCACTGCCAGTGCAGCACCTTTGCCACCGATGCGCAGTACATTTGTTGCCCCCGGGTTACCGGAACCATTCTGGCGGGGATCGGGTAGTCCTGCCAAACGGCAGATCAATATCGCGCTGGATATGGAGCCACATAGGTACGCGAAGATGATCATGCCAAGTGCGATAGCACTCATAAGATATCTCCAATGAATAAGGGTCGTTTTCTTAACTCTAACAATGGATAATACGCACATTTGACCGGAAGTGGTATCCGGTGAACCGAAAAACGGGGAAAAGGTCGTGATGGATATCGTATTTATAGAAGAATTAGCGGTCATTACTACAATTGGTGTTTATGACTGGGAACAGACAATTAAACAGAAACTGGTGTTCGATATCGAAATGGGATGGGACAACAAACGTGCGTCTTCCAGCGATAATGTCGAACACTGTCTGGACTATGCCAAAGTCAGCGAAGCGGTGGTCCACTATGTGGAAAGCCAGCGTTTTGCCTTGGTTGAGCGGGTGGCAGAAGAGGTGGCGGATATTTTACTGAATCAATTTCATTCGCCCTGGGTAAAAATCAAAGTCAGTAAACCGGGCGCTGTTGCTCAGGCAAAAAGTGTTGGTGTGGTGATTGAACGTAGTTTAAATGGTTTAGTGTAAATGGCTGATTTGATCAGCTACTGCATTAAAAAAAGCGCCTCAAATTGATAGGTTATTTAGGGCGCTTTTACCAATTACCGGAAATGATCAAGCATCAGGCATTAACCAGTAGAGTGTTGTTTCCATTTGGTGATGGCGAGCTGGCGTTGCCTATCTAATTCGGTACGGATCTCAGCGCCCTGGAACCCACGAGCAATTACGTCTTGGACATTCACCTGACTGACAGTGGTAAAGGCGTCACGCAAATAACGCCCCTGCGGATAGCGGGATGCTTCCAGTTCGGCATATGCACGGGCGTCAGCTTGGCTACAAAGAATCAACTGCTCAATTCGTTGGGGCTTGCGCCATGCGTCCACGGCATTAAACAATGCCAGCAGGGTTTCTGGAGGCAACTGCTCGGCAGTGTGTACCCAATTGTGGTACTGCGCCACAATGACAGCAAGATCGCGTGCTGCATTGGGAATGCGCAGTCGTTCGCACATCTGCTTAACCTGCATGGCTTCGGTGTGCGCGCACAATGAGGCGAAACGAATATCGATTTCTTGGCTCAATTGAGTGGCCATGTGTAAGGCCTTCAATGCATGAATGCCTGCATCCATTTGAAGTGGGGCTTTCTCCCATGAGGAAATGGGGGCTACACCAAACAGGCGATCGATCTCTGGGAAAAGAATCGCCAGCGCACCACAATCACGTAAAACCTGAAAGTAGATTTGCGGTGAGGGTGACGTAAGTGCCTTTTCGGTTTCCCGCCAGACCCGTTCGGGCGTCAGGGATGACAACTCGCCACTCTTCACCATTTTTGTGATGAGTGACTGAGTTTCCGGCGCAATTGAGAAACTCAGGTGAGCAAAGTAAGCGGCAAAACGAGCCAGACGCAGTACACGCAATGGATCTTCTGAAAATGCGCCAGAGACATGGCGCAAAATGCGATGCTTGAGATCATCAGCACCATGATAAGGATCGATCAACTCGCCTTCGGCAGTTTGTGCAATGGCGTTAATCGTCAAATCTCGACGCAGCAGATCTTCTTCTAAAGTCACGTCGGGAGCGGCATAACAGGTAAAACCGGTATACCCCTGACCGGATTTTCTTTCTGTGCGTGCTAGCGCGTACTCCTCATGGGTTTTTGGATGCAGGAAAACGGGGAAATCCTTCCCGACCTGTTGATACCCTTGAGATAAAAGCTCTTCAGGCCTGCCTCCGACTATCACCCAATCTCTTTCTGTAACGGGCAGACCCAAGAGTTGATTGCGAACAGCACCGCCAACCAAATAAACTTTCACTTTTACTCCCTTAAATTAGCTCATCCAGCGATCTTTGCGTTTGCGGCGTGGAATAATATGTGGCAGTACAAGACCCAGAATGAGGCCGATACCTGCGACTGCGCCACCATAGATGAACCACTGTAAGATAATTTCTCTTTGTTTATCATCTAGCTGTAAATTGGCCATATCTACCTTTTTTTCAGCTACAGTCAGTTTGTTCTGGATCTTGGCATTTTCTTTTTTTAGATCATTAATAATTTTATCGCTGGCAGACACTTTGTTTTGCATATCTGCGGTACGTTGTTTCCAGTCATTATCAATATTAGCCAGCTTACTCGTCAGAGTTTTGATCTCTTGTTCCATAGCAGGAATGCGTTCATGCAGGCTGGGAATAGTGCTCAGTTCATTGGTTAAGATCCAGCTTATACGCCCTTTGCTATCCTTGACTTGTGAGTAACCATTTTCTGAATTATTACTCAGCAAGGTGACTTCTTCACCTGAATTCAGCGAACCCATGATACGGTGTTGATTGCTTGGGCCGCTACGAATGTAAGCTGATAACTCATCAGAAACATAACGTTTTTCTTCAGCATGTACGGATAACGGTAGAGTAAAACCCAGGAACAGGATAAATAATCGATGTAGTTTTTGCATTCTGTGCTCAACTGTTCTTTTCTTTGTGTATGGGACTATTGTGATCAAACTACTTAAACGGATAGTAAAGAGTTAAGTTTGCAGGTGCAATCAGTAAACCAGAATGAGAACTCTCTTAACTGACCGAATACAGACCTTGTTCGTGTTTTTTTTGCGAAGTGAGCATAATCATTGTTGAGATAACCCCCTATTGTGGTTTATTTTTTCTCTTTACCCCAACATTCCCCAAAAGAAGTTACTCGCAGGGAGAAGCGTGTTCTCCTGCGGAACCCGCAGTATAAATTGAGAGATAAACATATGCGTTCTGTAGAGGTAGAGTTAAAATTGTCTGTCAAGCCCGATGCTATACCGGCAGTTCGCCAGCAATTGTTTCAGTTTCCCCACCATTATTTTTCACCACAACACCTGACTAATATTTACTTTGAGACGCCAGATAATCAATTGCGTCGCTGGGATATGGGGCTGCGTATCCGTGGTTTTGATGGGCACTATGAAATGACCATCAAAACAGCCGGCAAAGTGTTGGGTGGATTACACCAGCGACCTGAATTCAATGTGCCACTTCATCATCCTGAACTGGATTTGGCTCAGTTTCCTACCCATATCTGGCCTGAAAATACTAATATTACACAATTACAAGATCAACTGACCGCGTTGTTCAGCACGGATTTTACCCGTGAAAAGTGGATCTTGGACCACGGACAGAGTGAAATTGAAGTCGCCTTGGATCAAGGTGTCATTCGTTCTGGTCATCGAACGGCCGCTATTTGTGAGTTTGAATTGGAACTGAAAAAGGGGAATGTGGCAGATATTCTGTTATTGGCAGATAAACTGGCATTGCAGGAGGGGCTGCGGTTGGCGAATAAGAGCAAAGCGGCGCGGGGATATGCCCTTGCGTATGGTTTGACTCAGACCGATTTATCGCAGGTTTCCGAAACGTTGGGATGGCAACAGCCATTATCTGTTCTTCTGCCTGAAATTTTAGCTCAGTGGCAGGAGCAGGAAGAAGGATGGCTGGCAGGTATACCTGAAGGAAAAACAGGATTAGAGCAGGTTTTGGTGTGGGTAGAGCAGCTTATAGAACAACAGGCGGAAGCTTTTCCTGTATTTGACTCATTGCCTGCATTAAAAGGGGCTTTATCAGCAGTGAATGCAGATGCAGAAACATTGTGTTACAGCGCATCATGGCTGCAATGTAAGCTGGCGTTAACTCAGTGGTTGATGGCTCAAGCACGATAAAACCAGTCTCTATAAAATAATCGCAATAATAACGACACGATAACGAACGGAAACCCTGCTATGTTGCCACTTTCAGTGCCTTTGGCTCACCAATTACAGCATGTCGTTGCTAATTTCCAACAATCATTGGGAACAATAAAATCCTTTGCGCCACATGAACAGGCGGTGTTGTCTCTGAGTGACTTTGTGGCGGAAAATCTGCTGTTACATCTGACATGGCTTGATGAAATTCGTCAGAATCCTCCTCAACCGGAGGAAGGGCAACACTATCCTGATTGGTTAAATCAGGCGCTGTCTGTGGCAAGTGATGAAAATTCCCTGATGCGAATTCTGCGTCTGTTCCGTCACCGGATGCTGGTTAGAATTGCGTGGTTGCAGGCGCTACAAGGCAGTACGACAGAACAGATATTGCAACAACTGAGTATGTTGGCCGAAGTTTTGATTGTGGCAGCCCGCGATAGGTTGTATCTGCGTTGCTGTCAGGATTGGGGAACTCCAACCAATCATGAAGGCGTAGCACAGCCGTTGTTAATCCTTGGTATGGGGAAATTGGGCGGCGGGGAACTCAATTTTTCCTCCGATATCGATCTGATTTTTGCCTATCCCGAAAATGGTGTGACACAAGGTGGACGGCGCGAAATGGATAATTGCCAGTTTTTTACTCGGCTGGGGCAGAAACTCATCAAAGTGCTGGATCAACAAACGGTGGACGGATTTGTTTATCGTGTAGACATGAGATTGCGGCCGTTTGGTGATAGCGGGCCACTGGTGTTCAGTTTTTCGGCACTGGAGGATTATTATCAGGAGCAAGGACGTGACTGGGAGCGTTACGCTTTGGTGAAAGCGCGGATCTTGGGGTACGACGAGCAGGTGTATTGCCAGGAACTGCGCCAGATGTTGAGGCCGTTTATTTTTCGCCGTTATATCGATTTCAGCGTGATTCAGTCTTTGCGTAATATGAAGGGCATGATTGAGCGGGAAGTGCGCCGTCGAGGTTTAAAAGACAACATTAAACTGGGCGCAGGTGGGATCCGCGAAATCGAATTTATCACACAGGTATTTCAGCTGATCCGGGGAGGGCGGGAGCCGAGCCTGCAATCCCGTTCATTGCTGCTGACATTGAAAGCCATTGAAGTATTGGCATTGTTAACACCGGAACAGGTGAGGGAGCTTGAAGAAAGTTATCTGTTTTTACGTCGGTTGGAAAACTTGCTGCAATCTATTCGTGATCAACAAACACAGACTTTGCCGGAAAGTACGCTGGATCGCGCCCGCTTGTCTTGGGGCATGGGTTTTGTAGATTGGGATGGGTTGTTGGCGGAAACAGAGCACAGAATGCATGCTGTTCGAAGCATCTTCAGGCAACTGATCGGTGATGAAACTGACGAAAATGTCGAAGAAGCCAGTCATGTGCCGTTTAAGAGTGTATGGCAGGAGGCTTTGAACAGAGGTGAATTGATGACGCTTGTTCCTCATCTTGATGAGGCGGGTGCTCAGAAAATGCTCGATGTAATTGCCCTGTTTCGTCACGATGTCAGTAAGCGCACTATTGGTCCACGGGGGCGTGATGTTCTCGATCGGTTGATGCCTCGTCTGCTGGCAAAAATTGGGATGAGGGAAGATACCAATACGGTGTTGGAACGAATGGTTCCTTTGCTGCTCAGTATCGTCAGCCGGACGACTTATTTGGAGTTGATGCTGGAATCAGAACAGGTGATGACTCACGTTATCCGTCTGTGTGCTGCTTCCCCGATGATTGCCAGCCAGCTTACTCTCCATCCTTTATTGCTGGATGAACTGCTCGATCCTAAATCGTTGTATGAACCGTTGCCACTTGAAGCCTATCGGGATGAATTGTATCAATATTTACTGCGCATTCCTGAAGATGATGAGGAGCAGTTGCTGGAAGCGTTGCGGCAATTCAAGCAAGCGCAGTTATTGCGGATTGCCGCAGAAGACATTGCGGGTGTACTGCCTGTGATGAAAGTCAGCGATCACCTGACTTATCTGGCGGAAGCGATTATCGGGACTGTGGTACAGCAGGCGTGGAACCAGATGGTAAAACGTTATGGTGCACCAGCGCACTTGTCCCAGCAGCCAGGACTAGGTTTTGCCATCATCGGCTATGGCAAGTTGGGAGGATGGGAACTGGGTTATGGTTCTGATCTGGATCTGGTGTTTTTACTGGATTGCCCTATGGACGTAGTGACTGATGGAGAACGCGCCATTGATGCCCGTCAATTTTATTTGCGCCTTGCTCAACGCATTATTCATTTGTTCAGTACCCGGACGGCTTCGGGAGTGCTGTATGATGTTGATGCCCGTTTGCGTCCATCCGGTGAATCGGGCATGTTGGTCAGTACCCTCGATGTTTTCGATGATTATCAGAAACATGAGGCGTGGACATGGGAACATCAGGCATTAATTCGGGCGAGAATGGTGTTTGGTGATGAGAAAATGCGGGGTGATTTTGAACGTATTCGCCGTGAAACCCTATGCAGGTCTCGCGATCCGGATCTTTTGTGTCAGCAAGTGCGTGAAATGCGCGAGAAAATGCATCGTCATTTAGGTAGCCACCAACATGACCAGTTTGATATCAAGGCTGATCCGGGTGGGATCACGGACATTGAATTCATCGCCCAGTATCAAGTACTGCGCTATGCACCGGAAAACGCAAAGCTGACCCGTTGGTCTGATAATGTACGCATTTTCGAATCGATGGCGAACTATAACATTATGGATGAACAGGAAGCGATGGCGCTGACGCAGGCTTATATCACCATGCGTGATGAACTGCATCACCTTGCCTTGCAGGCCTTACCCAGTCGTGTTCCTGCCGAAAGCTTCAGCCAGCAGCAAATATTGGTGCGTGATAGCTGGCAGAAATGGCTCGGTCGCTGATTGGCTCGTTGATAATGTGAGGGGAACTGAGCTTTTCCTGCTGGATCTTGCTGGCATTCAGTAAGGTTATGGTAATATCCGCAACAGTTTATTTTGATATTTGGAGCATGGGATGAAAGTAATACTCCCTGATTTTCACCGCGCAGGTGTTTTGGTTGTTGGCGATGTGATGTTAGACCGCTATTGGTACGGCCCAACCAGCCGCATTTCACCGGAAGCACCGGTTCCCGTGGTTAAGGTGGAGACTATCGAAGAGCGCCCCGGCGGAGCGGCTAACGTCGCTATGAATATTGCGTCGCTGGGGGCACATTCACATCTGATCGGTCTGACGGGCATTGACGATGCTGCGCGGGCATTGAATGAAAAACTCAGTAGTGTGAAAGTCCAGTGTAATTTCGTCGCTGTCCCTACGCATCCAACTATCACGAAACTGCGTGTTTTATCGCGTAACCAGCAATTAATCCGGCTGGATTTTGAAGAAGGCTTCCAAAATGTGGATGCCCAGCCAATGCTGGAAAAGATCCAGCAATCCCTGCCTCATGTCGGGGCGTTGGTGCTTTCAGATTATGCCAAGGGCGCACTGAGTCAGATTCAGACAATGATCAAACTGGCTAATGAAGCCCATGTGCCTGTACTGATCGATCCAAAAGGCAGTGATTTTGAGCGCTATCGTGGCGCAACGTTGCTCACACCGAATATGTCAGAATTTGAAGCGGTTGTGGGACACTGTAAGGGCGATGACGAGCTGGTGGAGAAAGGCACAAAACTGGTTCAGGATCTGGAATTGAAAGCTCTGCTTATTACCCGTTCTGAACGAGGAATGAGTTTACTGCGAGTAGGGCAGCCACCTTTGCATCTGCCAACTCAGGCACAGGAAGTCTTTGATGTGACCGGGGCGGGTGATACTGTGATTGGCGTATTGGCAGCGGCGCTGGCCGCAGGAAAACCATTGAATGAAGCCTGTTATCTTGCTAATGCGGCGGCAGGTGTTGTTGTCGGCAAACTGGGAACCTCCACTGTTTCGCCAGTGGAATTGGAAAATGCAGTGCGTGGCCGAGCAGAAACCGGGTTTGGTGTGATGAGCGAAGCACAATTGAAAAACGTGGTGACACAGGCGCGTCAGCGCGGTGAGCGAATCGTCATGACCAATGGCTGTTTCGATATCCTGCATGCAGGGCATGTTTCTTACCTGTCCAACGCTCGCAAACTGGGCGATCGCTTGATCGTTGCCGTTAACAGTGATGCTTCTACCAAACGGCTGAAAGGGGAAACCCGACCCGTGAACCCGTTGGATCAGCGCATGATCGTGTTGTCCGCACTGGAATCGGTGGATTGGGTCGTGGCATTCGAAGAAGATACACCACAGCGCTTAATTGCAGGCGTTCTGCCGGATATCTTGGTCAAAGGCGGTGATTATACGCCAGAAGAGATCGCGGGCAGTCAGGAAGTCTGGGCAGCTGATGGGGAAGTCATGGTATTGAATTTTGAGGATGGTATCTCGACCAGCAATATCATCAAAGCTATCAAAAACCAGTAAGTTTGCCGCCTCTTACCGCATCATTATGCCGTTATGTTTCTTGCGGGACATAAACGGCATTGTCTAATTTATGAGGGAGAATTGTGTACAGCGGCAATTCTCCTCACGCATTATTCCGCCTGTTCAGTTTTCTTTTCAATTCCTGCCTGCGGGTTTTCGATACGGGCCTCCAGTTCGTCCAGACGTTGTTCCATTGCGGCCAGTTTTTCACGGGTACGCAGTAAAACTTGAGTCTGGGTATCAAACTCTTCACGGTTGACGAGATCTAACTTGCTCAGTTGGGATTGCAAAACAGTACGCAATTTTTTTTCTACATCATCACCAAATTCTTTTACGCCTTTCGGCATAGAATTGTGGATTTGGCGGGCAATTTGTTCAATTTTCTTTGGATCGAGCATGATAAGCATCCTTTTGTGACATAACGGTGTTGTCGCTATTTTAATATCTGATAGCGAAAGCATAAATGATTGCGAGCCAGGTTTCATAATTGATTTTGTTGATTGCCCCTGCGAATTATTAGAGCTATAGTGCAAATGTTTATCTCAGGGCAGGGTGAAAGTCCCTACCGGCGGTAAAGTGAAAGGACTTTCTGGTGATTTCATTAAGCCCGCGAGCGCTCTGTTTGCAGTTATCTTTTTTGTTGTTCGCAGATGTTTCAGAACAACGATGGATAAAACAGAGGTCAGCAGATCCAGTGTGATTCTGGAGCCGACGGTGATAGTCCGGATGGGAGAGAATAACAGCATCAATCGAGTGCTTGCGCTCGCCTGTTGTTTTGTTGCCGTATTTTTTTGCAGCATCAACTCCTCAAAATTGCCCTGATTCTGGTAACCCATAAATTTTAAGAGGTTTTTTTACCATGAATCAGACGCTACTTTCCTCATATGGAACACCATTTCAACGTGTTGAACGTGCAGTCGCTGCTTTACGCGCAGGCCGCGGAGTGATGGTACTGGATGACGAAAATCGTGAAAATGAAGGTGACATGATTTTCGCTGCCGAAACGATGACCGTAGAACAAATGGCATTGACCATCCGTCATGGCAGCGGAATTGTGTGCCTTTGCCTGACCGAAGAACGTCGTCAACAACTGCAATTGCCCATGATGGTGGAAAATAACTCCAGTCAGTATCAGACCGCTTTTACCGTCACCATTGAAGCCGCACAAGGGGTGACAACGGGAGTTTCTGCGGCGGATCGCATTACCACTATTCACGCCGCCATTGCAGAGGGTGCGCAGCCAAATGATCTGAGTCGACCAGGGCATGTTTTCCCCCTGCGGGTACAGCCGGGAGGGGTTTTGACCCGTCGTGGTCATACTGAAGCGACCATTGATTTGGTTAAACTGGCAGGTTTTAAGCCAGCAGGTGTGCTGTGTGAACTGACGAATGATGATGGCTCAATGGCTCGTGCTTCTGAAGTGATTGAATTTGCAGAACAGCATGATATGCCAGTCGTTACCATTGAAGACTTAGTAGACTATCGCCAGCAGATGGCGAAGGCTGCCAGCTAGGTCATATTGTTTTCTGCCATATTGTTTTCTTGGGTGAAATAGAAAGCTGTTCGGAATAGAAAACGTATCGGGACTGAATATATCAGTTATATTGCGTGTACGCTTGAAAGGCCGCAGTCCACACACTGCGGCCTTCAGTATTTTTGAAATACTCCATTATTTTTGGTTGGCTGTATTCAAGGAAGAAAAGTCGTAATCTTGCCATAATATTTTTGTCATTATTGACAATCGACGTAATCCAGAATGTTTAATTTGTTGTATGAGGGACGAAAATGAGTCTCCTGAGAATACCCGCTTTATTCGTTGGTCATGGTAGTCCAATGAATGCCCTTGAAGATAACCGCTACTCACGTGCTTGGTTTGAACTAGGGAAAAAATTGCCCAGACCGAGAGCCATTCTGGTGATTTCCGCACATTGGTACACTGATGGAACGGTTGTGACAGCCATGACTCAGCCAAGAACTATCCATGATTTTGGCGCTTTTCCTCAGGTACTGTACGATATGCAGTATCCGGCTAAAGGTTTTCCTGAGTTGGCGGTGTTGGTACAAGATATCCTTGAGCCCATTGAGGTTGAAACCGATTTTGAACATTGGGGTTTGGATCACGGATCTTGGGGTATCTTGGCAAAAATGTATCCAGATGCAGATATTCCAGTGATTCAGTTGAGTATGGATCGCAACCAACCAGCTTCTTTTCATTATGAGCTCGGCAAGAAATTAGCGGTACTGCGAGATGAAGGTGTTCTGATCATGGGTAGCGGTAATGTCGTGCATAACTTGCCTGCCGAAAAACTGGGAGTCGAGCCTTATTCTTGGTCGTTGTCTTTTGAGCAGTTTGTCCGCGAAAGCTTGACTAGCCTTGAGGAACCACATCCCTTGTTCCATGCATTGGACAGGGAAGATGGCAAATTATCCAACCCAACGCCAGAACATTTCCTGCCGCTGTTTTACGTGATGGGAACATGGGACAAAAAAGAGCCGATTTCAACCCCTGTTGAGGGTATTGAAGATGGCTCTTTGAGTATGTTGTCGATTCAAGTCGGATAACTGCAAATCAGCCAACTGACTTAATCCAAAATACTTAGTCTAAAATAATATGCGGGTAAAATCGTGAAAGATCTTGCGTAATCAGCTCACGATCTTCACGGATACAAATACCCGCAGATTGATCATCGACCAGCCAGCTGCCGACCAGCGTATAGCTATCGCCAAATTTTGGCAGGGCATGGAATTGCTGTACGATCATGCCTTCTTTCCCATAAGGGCCATCGGCACTGGCGATTTCCCTGCCTTGCTCGATAATGCGAATATTGGCACCTTCACGGGAGAATAAAGGCTTAATGACATAGCTATCCATTTCTGGGTAGTGTTCATCGGCAAAATAAGCCAGCAGCAAGTTCGGATGATTCGGGAACATTTTCCACAGCATCGGCAGCAGCGCCTTGTTGGAGATAATGCTCTTCCATGCAGGTTCCAGCCAGCGGACGCCAGCATCGGCCAGTTTGGTTGAGAAAATCTCACGCAGCATAAACTCCCACGGATACAGTTTAAACAGGTTGCCGATCACTTGATCTTGCAAGTCGGTAAACTGCCCTTTTTCACCCAGACCGATGTCTTCAATAAACAGAAATTCCGTCGGAATACCCGCTTCTGAGGCGCAGTCCTGCAAGTACTGAATGGTGCCACGGTCTTCCTCAGTATCTTGGCAGCAAGCCATATGGAGCAGGCCAAACCCATGCTTTTCACGTAATTGCCCAAAACGCTCAATCAGCTTTTCCTGCAGGCTATTGAACTGATCTGCATTAGCAGGCAGATTTCCAGCGTTGAGCTGATCTTCCAGCCAAATCCACTGAAAGAAGGCAGATTCATACAGTGAAGTTGGGGTATCTGCGTTGTTTTCTAGCAGCTTGGGCGGGTTTTTGCCATCATAGGCGAAATCCAAACGGGAATAGAGCGAAGGCTGGCTGGTTATCCATGAAGAACGGATAAACTCCCAGCAATGTTTAGGGATCTGGAATTTAGTCAGTAGCTCTTCACTATTGACGACCTTTTCCACCACCTGCAAACACATTTGGTGCAGCTCTGTCGTAGCATCTTCAATTTCTTCAATCTGGCTCAGAGAGAATTGGTAATATGCTTCTTCACTCCAGTAGGGCTGGTCATGCATGGTGTGAAAGTTAAAACCATATTCTGCTGCTTTTTCGCGCCAGTCCGGGCGCTCGGTAATACCAATGCGTTTCATTTTTGCTTAACCACCCATAGAGCGGGAAGTGGAACTGGCAGATGAGCGCTGCATGGTAGACTGCTTCGCTACGGAATCACCGAACCCGCCGCGGGTAACGGTGGTTGTCGTCGCTGGTTTTGGTGCCATCGCCGTTTTTGGTACCGTCATGGTGCGACCGCCTGCGGCGGCAGAGCCATAACTCTTGCCGGTAGCATCAACAAACTTGCCGTTGGCTGGGCTGGAGGCGGATTTTGACGTAAACAACGGTTGTGATGGTGTAGAACTACCGCCCATCAAACGTCCCATCATGTAGCCAGCCATCAATGGCATCCAAAAACTCCCGCTGCTGCTTTGAGCCTGAGACTGAGCCTGGGTTCCAACTCCAGCTTGAGCTGGGGTCTGGGTACATTGTTGTTCACCAAACTCAGCAACACACTCCTCGCGTGAGGCATATTTCGGTGCGGTTTTTTCCGCTTCTTTCAGAGCATTGTTGTAAGCGGTCTTGCATTGCTCACTTTGAGAAGGATTTGCCTGGGAGCACTCATCGGCATTTGTATAGAGTGATACAGTTTCATCGTTCTGTTCACAGGCCGATAGCATGAAAACCGCACTGATAGCGAGTGCCACAGGTGCCAAACGATAATTTCGCCACGTTTTACGGAAAGTATCGTGGTTTATCTCTTTTGTCCGTTTCATTGTCATAGGGGGCATCCACCTTGGAGGTATTTGAATAAGAGCTAATCCCATTAATGGCGCCCAACGGGACGGGCTCTTGGGGATATTCTTAAAAAATAGCCCACACAATTGGCGGGCTGCTTTTCTTTATAGTATAGCGTTTTTAATATAACGTTTTTTAATCAGGAACGGTAGAGCATTAAATCAGCGAGTTGTTGGTGTTTTCATCTCTTTAATAATATTGCTGGCATCCGTTGAGATCTTTGTGCCTAGAATATTATTGAGTGCCACCAGATCATCTTCATTTAAGGTGCCACGCGCTTGCTTATTCACTAGTTGATTAATCAGATAGTCATAACGCGCCTTGGACAGGCTCTGTTTGGCCTGATACAGCTTGGTTGTGGCATCCAGAACATCAACAATGGTGCGGGTTCCTACCTGATAACCGGCTTCCATTGAATCCAGAGAACTTTGTGTCGAAACGACTGCCTGTTTATTGGCTGTAATGCTGCTGATAGAAGCAGAAAGGTTATTGGAGGAGGAGCGAACATCCTGAATAACCTTGCGATAGGTATTCTCCAAGTCCTGGCTGGCACTGATAAAGTTATATTTTGCCTGTTCGACCTGAGAATTGGTGAGACCACCGCTATAAAGTGGCAGGCTTAATGATAAACCAACGCTGTTACCGCCATCGTAGGAATCACTTCGTTGGGCACCACGGTCATGTTTGTTGGTGACCCCAGTGCTTGCCGTCAAATTAACGGTAGGCATGTAGCCTGTCCGCGCATCTTTGATAAATTCGCGTTTTAGATCCTGTGTCAAACGTGCTGACAACAGGCTTAAGTTGCGGGTTTCGGCTTCTTTCAGCACAGAATCAACGGGATTAGGTTGATTGGTTTTGAATTGCACAATATTCAATGAAGCCAGTTGTGGGTAGTAGCTTCCTGTCATCAGGCGCAGTCCTTCCAGCGAGTTTTCCAGATTGTTACGATCTGAAACTTCTAGCGCAAGAATGGTATCGTATTGGGCCTGAGCGTTTTGGACGTCGGTAATGGCAACCAGACCGACCTTAAAGCGTTGGCTTGATTGATCCAATTGGCGGTACAGCGAGGCCTTCTGTGCTTCGGTATACGTTAACGCATCAATTTTACTTAAGACATCAAAATAAGCTTTGGCTGTATCCAAAATTAACTTTTGCTGGGCGACTTGGTAACTGATATCAGCGATACCTGCTGATTTTTCAGCCTGATTCAGTTGATACCATTTTGACATGTCGAAAATCGTTTGCGTCAGTTGTAGTTTTGCATTTGTACCATAGCTTTCTGAGTCTGCTTTACTGCGAAAACTTTTGCCGTAGTCAACACCTGCATTCAGCCCCAGTTGTGGTAACAAAGGGCTACGGACTTCATTAATTTTTTCAACAATTGAATTGCGGTCAGCCTGTGCCTTAAGCAATTCGGGGTTAGTTTCTTTCGCCTGCTTGTAAATTTGTAATAGATCTTCTGCATGGCTTAAAGTGCTGAAACCTACCAGATTCATAGCGATAAAAAGAGAGAGCAATTTTTTCATTTGCGTTCCTTGTTGTGCAGCTATTTTGCTTAATTTGCCTCTGTGTACAGACCAATACCACTGATTTTAGCAGAGAATGCCAGTAAGCTAGGGAGGCTGTTTGTGCCATCTTGCCTTATTTTTCGGCGTGTTTGTATCATCAAAGCGAATTTATTTAGATCAATGTGGAAAAATACATTTTAATAATAGGCAATTAAAAAAATAATTAGGAGACTTTATGAGTGAAAATCTCGTTTCACCGCTCACGTTTACGACGCAGGATGTTGAAATTATCTCCCGAAAAACGCTCTACCGTGGTTTTTTCAAAATGACCGAGTATCAATTCAGGCACCGCCTGTTTCGAGGAGGATGGAGCGATAACATCAAGCGGGAAGTTTTTGAACGAGGCCATGCGGCTGTTCTGCTGCCTTATGATCCGGTACGTGACGAAGTGGTTTTGATTGAACAGATCCGCATTCCAGCAATTGAAACCAGTGAAACACCTTGGTTGCTGGAAGTGATTGCCGGCATGATTGAAGAAGGCGAAGACGTTGAACAGGTAGTTCGCCGGGAAGCGATGGAAGAGGCCGGTCTTGAAGTCAAACGCTGTCAGCCTGCCCTGAGCTACCTTTCCAGCCCGGGAGGAACGACAGAACGTATGGCGATTTTTGTCGGTGAAGTTGATGCTGCCACGGCTTCAGGAATACATGGACTGGCTGGTGAACATGAAGACATTCGGGTTCTGGTTGTCAGCCGTGAGCAGGCCTACCAGTGGGTGGAAGAAGGGATTATTGATAATGCTGCTTCGGTTATTGCAATACAATGGCTAGCTCTGCACCATGAAAAACTCAAGACAGCATGGTTAGGGAAATAATTCCTAATTTATGCTGGAAAACGGGAAGTGTGTCCCAGTCAGCAGATCTTTTTTGTAAAGAAGCGCTAGAATAATTCTTATGACTGACAGGAAAAGGAAACCATTTGGAAAGCCTGCTTAAAGTACCTGTGGCGGAGGGAGCCACAGCCAGAATACTGCAAATCACTGATACGCACCTTTTCGCCAGTAAAGGCGATGCGCTACTGGGCATCAATACTTACCGCAGTTACCATGCCGTACTGGATGCGATCCTTGAGCAGAGTATTGATATTGACTTGATCGTTGCTACAGGTGATTTGGTTCAGGATCAGACGATCGGCGCCTACCAGAATTTTGCTGAAGGTATTGCCCGTCTGCCTGTTCCCTGTGTTTGGTTGCCCGGTAATCACGATTATCAGCCAGCAATGGTCGATGTGCTGGCGGCGGCAGGAATTTCACCTTCCAAACAGATACTCATTGGGCAGCATTGGCAGCTGGTGATGCTTGACAGTCAGGTGCAGGGCGTTCCTCATGGTGAATTGACGGATTACCAGCTTGAATGGTTGCAAAAATGTCTGGATGAGCATAATGATCGCAATACGATTGTTATGCTTCACCACCATCCTGTGCCATCGGGGTGCACATGGCTGGATCAGCATAGTTTACGCAATGCCCCGGCCCTGGCAGAATCCCTGAAGGATAAACGACAGGTAAAAGCGATATTGTGCGGGCACATTCATCAGGAACTGGATAAAATGTGGAATAGCATCCGTGTTATGGCAACGCCATCAACCTGTATGCAATTTAAGCCACATTGTACTAATTTTATGCTTGATACAGTGGCTCCGGGATGGCGTTATCTCGAACTGTCTGTGGCTGGCAATCGGGAAGCGAGACTGCAAACGCAGGTTCACAGGCTGAAGAGTAATGAATTTTGCCCGGATTTAGATTCGGACGGGTATTAATGTCAACGTTACTTTATTTACATGGTTTCAACAGTTCGCCACAATCTGCGAAAGCAAATGCGCTGAAAATGTGGTTATACCAGCAGCACCCGGAAATCGATATGCTCGTGCCGCAATTGCCTCCTTATCCTGAAGACGCGGCCAGTTTGCTGGAAGATTTGGTAATGACTCGCGCCGGCGAAAGTATCGGTCTGGTAGGCTCTTCGTTTGGCGGTTATCTGGCCATCTGGCTTTCACAATGCTTTGGCCTGCCTGCCGTAGTCGTCAATCCTGCGGTGCGCCCATTTGACCTTCTTCAGAATTATCTTGGGGAAAACGTGAATCCCTATACCGAAGAGCGGTATACTCTCCAGCAAAGCCACATTTATGATCTCAAAGTAATGCACATTGACCCGCTGGAATCGCCAGATCTTATCTGGTTATTGCAGCAAACAGGAGATGAAGTGCTGGATTATCGTCAGGCCATTGCTTACCTGATGCAATGCAGACAGACGGTCGAATCAGGTGGGAATCATGCTTTTATTGGTTTCGAACATTACTTCCCTCAAATCATCAACTTCTTGGGGCTAACCAGCGGCAATAACAAAAAAATTGCCAAAAATAGATAAGTGACTGGTATTATCAACAGTATATATCAGTACTGATTAGCCCTTTAATCACGAAGCAACCGACAGAATTACAACATGACTCAATCTAGTTACAACGCAGAGGCCATTGAAGTCCTCAGTGGCCTGGAGCCAGTTCGTCGCCGCCCAGGAATGTACACCGATACAACCCGTCCGAACCATCTGGCACAGGAAGTGATCGATAACAGCGTGGACGAAGCTCTAGCGGGTCACGCGAAACATATTGAAGTGATCCTTCACAGCGATCAGTCTCTGGAAGTGATAGATGATGGCCGTGGTATGCCGGTTGATATCCATCCTGAAGAAAAAGTTTCTGCTGTTGAGTTGATCCTCACTCGCCTGCATGCAGGGGGAAAATTCTCCAATAAAAACTATCAGTTTTCCGGTGGCCTGCATGGTGTCGGGATCTCTGTGGTCAACGCCCTGTCCAGAAGGGTGGAAGTGACTGTTCGCCGTGACAGCCAAGTCCATCAGATTGCCTTTGAAAGTGGCGATAAAGTGCAGGAACTGGAAGTTATCGGCAGTTGTGGGAAACGTAATACGGGGACGAGTGTCCATTTTTGGCCGGATGAGAGTTATTTCGATATCCCCCGTTTTTCTGCATCGCGTTTAACCCACTTGCTGAAAGCAAAGGCGGTATTGTGTCCGGGTGTTGAGATTGTCTTTAAAGATAAACTCGCTGGTACAGAACAAAAATGGTGCTATGCCGATGGTCTGACTGATTATCTGCTGGAAGCCGTCAATGGGTTGGTGACATTGCCACAGGCGCCATTCGTGGGCGTATTGCGCGGGGATACCGAAGCGGTTGACTGGGCGTTGCTTTGGCTACCAGAAGGCGGTGAATTGCTGGCCGAAAGTTACGTCAACCTGATCCCAACCATACAGGGCGGAACTCACGTTAATGGCCTGCGCCAAGGTTTGCTGGATGCCATGCGTGAATTTTGCGAATTCCGCAACATACTGCCGCGCGGAGTTAAACTCTCTGCCGATGATATCTGGGATCGCTGTGCTTACGTGTTATCCCTTAAAATGCAAGATCCCCAATTTGCCGGCCAGACCAAAGAACGCCTCTCTTCACGTCAGTCTGCGGCCTTTGTTTCCGGTGTGGTGAAAGACGCCTTCAGCCTGTGGCTGAACCAGCACATTCAAGACGCGGAACAACTTGCTGAAATGGCGATTGCCAGTGCACAGCGCAGAATGCGTGCGGCGAAAAAAGTCGTGCGCAAAAAGCTGACCAATGGCCCCGCTCTGCCAGGCAAACTGGCGGATTGTACCTCGCAGGATCTGAAACTTACCGAACTATTTTTGGTGGAAGGGGATTCAGCAGGCGGCTCTGCCAAGCAAGCCCGTGATCGCGAATATCAGGCGATCATGCCACTGCGCGGAAAAATCTTGAACACATGGGAAGTCTCTTCAGATGAAGTGCTGGCTTCGCAGGAAGTGCATGATATCTCCGTCGCTATTGGGATCGATCCAGACAGTGATGATCTCAGCCAATTGCGTTACGGCAAAGTCTGCATATTGGCGGATGCGGATTCCGATGGTTTGCACATAGCAACGCTGCTGTGCGCTTTGTTTGTCCGTCACTTTCTTACGCTAGTGAAACGTGGGCATGTCTATATGGCGATGCCGCCACTGTATCGCATCGATCTTGGCAAAGAAGTGCATTATGCACTGGACGAAGGGGAAAAGGCCGCCATACTGGAACGTTTAAGCCGTAAACGTGGCAAGCCGAATGTTCAGCGCTTCAAAGGATTGGGGGAAATGAACCCAATACAGTTGCGTGAAACCACACTGGATCCCAATACTCGCCGTCTGGTGCAATTGACTATCGACGATGACAATTATCAGGAAACCTTCTCAGTCATGGATATGCTTCTGGCGAAAAAACGCTCGGAAGATCGCCGCAATTGGCTACAGGAGAGGGGAAGTTCCTTCGATATTGAAGTATAGCGCACAGAATAGAGCGCACAGGTAGTCAACACAGATTCTGAGGAAATTAATACATGAGTGAGATAACTCACGATGGTGTGGAGCGCCAGCCGCTGCACACGTTCACCGAAAACGCCTATTTGAATTACTCCATGTACGTCATTATGGACAGGGCGCTGCCTTTTATCGGTGATGGTTTAAAACCTGTTCAGCGCCGTATTGTGTATGCGATGTCGGAACTGGGGCTGAACAACAGCGCCAAATTCAAAAAATCCGCCCGTACCGTTGGTGACGTGCTCGGTAAATACCACCCACATGGTGATGGCGCCTGTTATGAGGCGATGGTATTGATGGCACAGCCTTTCTCTTACCGCTATCCGCTGGTGGATGGTCAGGGTAACTGGGGGGCACCGGATGATCCGAAATCTTTCGCGGCGATGCGTTATACCGAATCTCGCTTGTCCAAATATGCCGAATTGCTGCTGAGTGAACTTGGTCACGGCACGGTAGATTGGGCACCAAACTTTGATGGCACGTTGCAGGAGCCGAAAATGCTGCCTGCGCGTCTGCCGAATATCCTGCTGAACGGCACGACGGGTATTGCTGTCGGCATGGCGACAGATATCCCGCCGCATAATGTCCGCGAAGTAGTCAGTGCGCTGGTTGCTATGTTGGATAATCCCAATTGTTCGCTTGATGATGTAATGGAATACATCAAAGGTCCGGATTATCCCACAGAAGCAGAAATCATTACGTCAAAAGAAGATATCCGCAAGATCTACAAAAATGGCCGTGGCTCGGTGCGTATGCGTGCGGTGTGGTCAAAAGAAGAGAGTAATGTTGTTATTACGGCTCTGCCACACCAAGTATCGGGTGCGAAAGTGCTGGAACAGATCGCCAGCCAGATGCGGGCGAAGAAACTGCCGATGGTAGATGATCTGCGTGATGAATCCGATCATGAAAATCCAACCCGGCTGGTGATTGTGCCTAAAAACAATCGTGTCGATGTTGAGCAGGTGATGAACCACCTGTTTGTGACGACCGATCTGGAAAAAAGTTATCGCGTTAACCTCAACATGATCGGACTGGATAACCGTCCCAACGTTAAAGGTCTGGTTGAGATCCTCAGCGAATGGTTGGTTTTCCGCCGCGAGACCGTGCGTAATCGCCTGAATTATCGGCTGGAAAAAGTCCTTAAGCGCCTGCACATTCTGGAAGGTTTGCTGACGGCCTACCTCAGCATTGATGAAGTGATCCACATCATTCGCACTGAAGATGAACCGAAGCCAGTGTTAATGCAACGTTTTGAACTAACTGAAACCCAAGCCGAAGCGATTCTGGAACTGAAATTGCGCCACTTGGCGAAGCTGGAAGAAGTCAAAATTCGTGGCGAGCAGGATGGACTGGCAAAAGAGCGTGACAAACTTCAGGCGATCCTCGGTTCTGAGCGTAAATTGAGTACTCTGCTGAAAAAAGAGATTATTGCTGATGCTGAGAACTATGGAGATCATCGTCGCTCGCCGTTGAAAGAACGTTCTGAAGCGAAGGCGATGAGTGATCACGATATCCTGCCTTCAGAGCCGATTACGGTTGTGCTGTCAGAAATGGGCTGGGTACGCAGTGCGAAGGGGCATGAAATCGATCCTGCTGGTTTGAATTACAAATCGGGTGACAGCTTCCGTAGTGCAGCACGTGGTAAGAGCAACCAGCCCGTTGTTTTTATCGATACGACAGGGCGCAGTTATTCCGTTGATCCGTTGGATTTGCCCTCTGCCAGAGGGCAGGGTGAACCGCTGACGGGTAAATTATTGGCATTACCGGCGGGAGCATCTATTGAGCACCTTCTGATAGCTAAAGAAGAGCAGAAATTCTTGATGGCATCTGATGCGGGTTATGGTTTTATCTGTACATTCAGTGACCTTATAGCTAAAAACCGTGCGGGTAAGGCGCTTATAACCCTGCCAGAAAATGCTAAGGTCATGCAGCCACTGGAGATCACCAACGAGCAGGATGATATGTTGCTGGCGATCACCAAAGAGGGTCGTATGCTGATGTTCCCTGTGGCGGATCTTCCTCAGCTTTCGAAAGGCAAGGGCAATAAAATTGTTTCCATTCCCGCAGCACAGGCGGCTTCTGGGGAAGATATGTTGAGCTGGTTGTTAGTATTGCCAGTACAATCCTCAATCACGCTCTACTTTGGCAAGCGTAAGTTACTGCTTCGTCCAGAAGACTTACAGAAGTTCCGGGCTGAGAGAGGGCGCAAGGGAACCTCGTTACCACGTGGATTACAGCGTGTTGAGCGTATTGAAGTGGAGATGCCCCGGTCATAGGCCGAAGGCAGTAACAAAACGATTTTTGTTACACAACAATCACAATAGCAGGCCAGATTTATTCTGGCCTGCTTTATAAGAGGCGGCTATGTTAGCAATCATTCGTGGAATTATTGTTTTTCTGTTATCAGTCCTGATATGTCTATTTGGTAGTATCTACTGTTTATTCAGCCCCCGTAATCCGGGTCATGTCATGACCTTTGGTCATGCATTTGGCAAATTGCACAAAGTATTTGGCATTAAGATGCTGGAGCGCATTCCTGAAGAGGCGAAGCAATATGGGCCAAGCATCTACATCGGTAATCACCAGAACAATTACGACATGGTCACCATGTCGAATGCCGTACAGCCCCGCACTGTAACCGTGGGTAAAAAAAGCCTGCTATTCATTCCCTTTTTTGGTCCGCTTTACTGGCTGACGGGCAATATTTTGATCAACAGAGAAAACCGCTCAAAAGCACACGGTACGATTTCACAGGTTGTTCAACAAATCAAAAAAAGGCATATTTCTGTCTGGATGTTCCCAGAAGGCACCCGCAGCCGTGGCCGTGGTCTGCTGCCTTTCAAAACAGGTGCTTTTCATGCGGCGATTGCAGCCGGCGTACCCATCGTGCCAGTCTGTGTTTCTTCCACGCATGATCGCATCAAATTCAATCGCTGGAATAATGGCACTGTCATTGTTGAAATGCTGCCCCCTATTGATACGACGAAATATACTAAAGAGCAGGTTCGTCAGCTGGCAGAGCATTGTCGTCAAATGATGCAAGCCAAAATTGAAGAGCTGAATAACGAAGTCGAAGTAATGGATAAGCGCAGATAATCAAATTGCTGTTGGTTAGGCTAATTTCATAACCTATTTTCTCCTGCTCTTTGGGCGGATTCTGGCTATAAATTTAAGATAGTTTTAGAATTTGCACTTTATTCGCGATATGATTGCGTTTAATAAATTAGCGTTTTTATTAAACGCAATCTGTAGAAAAATCAACCCCAATAGCCTAAATATTGGGTAATTCATCCCAATAATTATTTGAATTGTGAAGTGCTTGCGTTCATATAAGCAATCATTTGGGGATTGCTATTCCTGTCGTGGAGAAAATATGTCACTGAGTCGGCGCCAATTTATACAGGCTTCTGGTTTGGCAATGTGTTTAGGTGCGCTCCCTTTTGCGGTTCGGGCCAATAAAGATCAACAAACGGCACTGCCGCTCCCCCCCTTACTGGAATCCCGTGGTGGCCAACCCCTGTTTTTAGCCCTGCAAAAGACCCATTGGTCTTTTGATGGCAAAAATAAGGTGCAAGTTTGGGGCATCAATGGGCGATATTTAGGGCCAACCATTCGGGTTCGTAAAGGGGATAACGTCAAGCTGATATATAGCAATCGTTTGTCTGAACCTGTCTCAATGACTGTAGGAGGGCTGTTGGTTCCTGGGACATTGGTAGGAGGCTCGGCGCGCCTGATATCGTCAAATGAAAATTGGTCTCCGATTATCCCCATTAACCAGCCGGCAGCAACTTGCTGGTATCATGCCAACACGCCAAACCGAATGGCACAGCATGTTTATGCCGGGCTTGCAGGTATGTGGCTGGTGGAAGATGAAGATAGCCGCAGCTTACCTCTACCCAAAAATTATGGCGTTGACGATTTTCCTGTCATTTTGCAGGACAAGCGGTTAGATAATTTTGGTGTACCTCAGTATAACCCGGCGATCAATCAAGGTTTTCTTGGCGATACATTGCTTATTAATGGTGTTGAAAACCCTTTTATTGAGGTTGCCAGAGGCTGGGTCAGATTACGTTTATTGAATGCTTCTAATGCCCGCCGATATCAATTGCAACTCAGTGATGGCCGTCCTTTCTATATGGTAGGTACTGATCAGGGATTGTTGCCTGCTCCCGTGACGGTACAGCAATTGTCACTTGCTCCAGGGGAACGCCGTGAGGTTTTGGTCGATATGTCGAAAGTGGATAGCGTAGCCATTACCGCAGGAGAGTCGGCAGGCATGCTTGATCGTCTGAAAGGGCTGTTTGAGCCTTCAACCAAATTGCTGTCAACGACCGTCCTGACTATCAAGGCCAGTGGGCTGCTTTCTCTCGTGACAGATCAATTACCGACGCAGCTAGTGGTGGATACCACGGAAATTAACTCATCCATCCATAATCGTCAGTTTGTTTTGGGGGATGCGACTCAGGGGATCAATGGGGTATTGTTGAATAGGAATCGAATCGACATCAGCAGCCAGCAAGGTGCATGGGAGCGCTGGGTTGTCACTACTTCGGCTCCGCAGCCTTTCCATATCCAAGGGGGGAGATTCAAGGTCATCAGTCATAATGGAAATCGACCACTTCCACAAGATTATGGCTGGAAAGATACGGTTTGGATTGAGGGTAGAACCGAATTGTTGGTGAATATGATGCAGCCGTCTTATGAGGTCTTTCCTTTCAAGTACTACAGTCAAATATTGGAAATGGCGGATGACGGAGTGGCTGGCCAAATGGTTGTCACTCCAGCCACGAGCTAAGGAAAAAACCAATAATAATAACCACCACTGCTTTGCCTGATGTTGGAATAAGAAAAATGCCTCGAAGCCCTGTCAGAGCGGATGGAGCCATTATTTCAGAAAATCAGGGTGCTCCTGATGACGCGATCACTTGCTTGGAACTTGGTGCATGAACACACTATTTGTTCTGAATAAATTGCTAATCTTATCGACTGAGAGTAGCCCTTTCCGTATAGTGTCCAAAATTTTCATACTATTTATTTGCCTGTAAGGTGACTTAATGAATATCAGCTTGATTGCTGCGATGGCTATGGATCGAGTTATTGGTATGGAAAATGCCATGCCGTGGACTCTGCCAGGTGATTTAGCCTGGTTCAAACGCAATACACTCGGAAAACCGGTTGTGATGGGGAGGGTAACTTACGAATCGATAGGACGCCCTTTACCGGGACGCTTGAATATCGTGATAAGCAGTCAGCCAGCACGTGATAATAGTGCCACTTGGGTTCGCACTATCGAAGAGGCTTTGGCCGCAGCAGGTGATGTTGATGAAATTATGGTGATGGGGGGAGGCAAAATTTATGAGCAGTTTATTCCTCTGGCCCACCGTATGTATCTGACTCACATTGATGCGGAAGTGATTGGTGACACCCATTTCCCCGATTACGCACCCGATGAGTGGAATTCAGTCTTTACCGAATATCATGATGCAGACGAGCACAACTCACACGGCTATTGCTTTGAAATTCTAGAACGCCGTGAATGAGCGCCAGCAGTAAAAAACAATCACAAAAACAGCTGTAGTCAGCACAACTAATCAGATTTCATCTACGGAGTGTCGCAAGGCACTCCGGCGTCACAGATTTTATTCCGTGGGGTCATTAACGATTTAGCAATGATGATTGGCTGAAATATTGCTTATCTTCCCAACACAGCATTGTCAATTTACCTCCCCAACAGCAGCCAGTATCCAGCGCATAGATGCCGACAGGCGTACCTTTGCCCTCCAGTGCAGCCCAGTGACCGAATGCAATAGAATATTCTTCAGGGATGTTATGCGGCAATTCAAACCAGGGTTTTAGTGGGGCAGAGACATTTTCGGGTTTCGATTTGCAGATCATATCCAATTGACCATTTGGAAAGCAGTAACGCATTCGTGTCAGTGCATTGGTGCTATAACGCAATCTAGCAAGCCCGCTCAGTTCGGGATCCCAGTTATTGGGCATATCACCGTACATAGCATTGAGAAACAAAGGGTAGCTGTCACTGCGGAGAATGGCTTCCACTTCACGGGCACATATTCTGGCGGTGTCTAAATCCCATTGGGGGGCCAATCCTGCATGTGCCATGACCAGTTTTAGTTCATCATCAATCTGTAGCATTGGCTGCTTTCTTAGCCAATTAATCAAATCATCAACATCCGGTGCTGAGAGTAATTTATCTAGTTGGTCTTTCGGCTTATTACGGCTGATTTTGGCGTAAACGGCCAGCAAATGAAGGTCATGGTTGCCCAAGACCAGTTTAACCGCTGGGCCGAGTTGCTTGATATAGCGAAGCACCTCCAGCGAATCAGGGCCACGGGCGACCAGATCGCCCGTGAGCCATAACGTATCTTTGCTGGGATGAAAAGCAACTTGTTGTAATAAATCGCGAAATTCATGATAACAGCCGTGAATATCGCCAATAAGGTATGTAGCCATAGTTAATTTATCAGTGTTGGAATAGCCAGTCTGAACACGGGAATGGCGACACGAAATGGGCGACCATCATGATCACGCATTTCATAATGACCTTCCATTGTGCCTAAAGGCGTTTCCAGAATAGCCCCGCTGCTGTAGCGATAATCTGTTCCAGGAAGGATCACGGGTTGTTTTCCTACAACCCCTTCACCCTGAATTTCTGTTCGGTGTCCATCACTGTTGGTTATACGCCAATAACGGCTGATAAGTTGCACGGGGGAATGCCCAAGATTGTGAATTGATATCGTATAAGCAAACACAAAACGCTGTTGCTCTGGTTCTGATTGGCTTTCTACGTAAGTACTCTGTACTTGAATATGAATTCTTGGTTCGTTGAGCATAAATGCCTCCTGTTACTGTAATGGCTGTTTATTGATTTCTGGCAGTTTTTGCCTGAGATGATAACCAATTTGCCATCTTACAGTATTGCTCGACAGAAATGTTTTCAGCCCGTGTGCCCGGATCAACGCCCAGTTCAGACAATTGCTCAACTGAAAAGAGATCGCCAAGGCTATTGCGGATAGTTTTGCGCCGTTGGTTAAATGCCTGAGTAGTAACTCGGGCTAACATGCGAATGTCTTTAACCGGATAAGGCATAGCTTTGTACGGCATAAGACGCACAATGGCTGAATCCACTTTGGGGGCTGGCGTAAATGCAGTAGGTGGTACTTCAAGAACAGGGATAATCTGACAGTAATATTGTGCCATTACACTCAAACGCCCGTAGGCTTTACTGCCAGGCCCAGCGACCAGACGGTTCACCACTTCTTTTTGCAGCATAAAACTCATATCAGCGATAGCATCAGTATAGCTGAAAAGATGGAACATCAATGGTGTAGAGATGTTATAAGGCAAATTACCAAATACACGCAGGGACTGCCCCTGTTCCTTGGCCAGTTGGCCAAAATCAACGGTCATCGCATCCTGCTGAATGATGGTCAGCTTATCTTTTAGCTTAGGATGAACATGCAGGCGAGCTGCCAGATCACGGTCAAGTTCGACGACAGTCATTTT
The DNA here is from genome assembly GCF_024721015.1 of Xenorhabdus bovienii. GTDB lineage: Bacteria > Pseudomonadota > Gammaproteobacteria > Enterobacterales > Enterobacteriaceae > Xenorhabdus > Xenorhabdus bovienii. The sequence goes on along the minus strand of NZ_JANAIF010000028.1, from coordinate 13,575 downwards.
ATCCATGCGCTCACCCACTGGCTCGGTCAGTGCACCCAGACCAGGGCCTATTTCCACGACAGCCTGACCAGGCTGTGGGTTCATCGCATCGACAATACTTTCAATGATAAACTGATCGGTTAAAAAGTTTTGCCCGAAGCGTTTACGGGCGTAGTGCCCTTGATGGACTTTATTATTCATTACTGTTTTGTATCATCTTAATTGCTAAATTTAATGCGGTAATAAAACTTCCCACATCTGCTTGGCCTGTCCCTGCCAGCTCTAGAGCTGTGCCGTGATCGACAGACGTTCGGATAAATGGCAGTCCGAGAGTGATATTCACGGCTCTGCCAAAACCTTGATATTTTAACACGGGTAACCCTTGATCGTGATACATCGAAAGTACGGCATCAGCATGATCCAAGTACTTAGGCTGGAACAGGGTATCGGCCGGCAGCGGCCCTTCTAGCCAGATACCTTCTGCCCTCAGGCTGTCCAATGCGGGAATAATCACGTTAATTTCTTCATGCCCCATGTGTCCACCTTCCCCTGCATGTGGATTCAGGCCACAAACATAGATATGGGGGCGGCGGATACCGAATTTGGTTTTCAGATCATGGTTGAGAATAGTGACTACTTCTCTCAGTGAATCAAACGTAATCGCCTTGGGAACATCCATAATCGGCAGATGCGTCGTTGCCAGCGCCACCCGTAGCTCTTCTGTTGCCAGCATCATGACTACCCTTGAGCATTGGCTGTGGTCAGCAAAAAACTCAGTATGCCCGGTAAAAGGAACGCCTGCCTCGTTGATGACACCTTTGTGGACAGGGCCTGTCACCAGCGCAGAAAACTCGCCATTCAGACAACCCTCGCAGGCTTTTGCCAGCGTTTCCGTGACATAAATACCGTTTTCCCGGTTCAATTCACCGGCAATGACAGGTGAATGGAGGGAAACGGGCAGAATAGTCAGGGTTCCGGCGGCCTGTGTTGGGGAAATGTATTCAGGGGAGTAAGGTTGTAGTTGAAGGGGCAGGTTGAGTTGCTTGGCTCGTGAGAGCATCAACTCAGGATCAGCACATACAACCAGTTGGATAGGCCACTCTTTTTGTGCGAGGGCAATGACTAAATCAGGGCCAACCCCGGCTGGTTCGCCGGGGGTGATAATGATGGGTTTATTGTTGTGCATCGCTACCATCTAAAATTTTCACATAAGCGGAGGCACGCAAATCCTGCATCCAGTTTTGTGTTTCTTCACCGAGTTTACGGTTTAACAGCAGGCGGTAGGCATTATCTTTCTGTGCCGAGTCCGTTCTGTCAACCTTGCGGGTATCAATCAGTTGGATTAAATGCCAGCCGAAAGTAGAGTGAACAGGCTGGCTGAGCTCATCTTTTTTGAGTTTCACTAAGGCATCACGGAAAGCTGGCGCATAAGTACTTGGTACATTCCAGCCCAGTTCACCACCACGCATGGCTGTGCCCGGATCTTCAGAATGCTTTTCCGCTGCTGCGTTAAATGTGATTTTACCACTTAAGATTTCTTCTCTAAGTTTCATCAGAGTGCTGCGGGCTTGATCATCGGTCATGATAGGTGAAGTTTTCAGCAGAATATGACGGGCATTAACTTCAGTGGCCGCAACCGGCGGCATATTGCTACCGCGGATATCATTAATTTTCAGGATATGGAAACCAACGCCGGAACGGATTGGGCCAATAATTTGTCCCTTATGTGCTGACTGGAGCTGTTCTGTAAACAGAGAGGGTAATTCCTGCAATTTTCTCCAACCCATATTGCCACCTTTCAGGGCCTGTGTATCGCCGGAATAGGTGATGGCCAGCTTACCAAAATCGGCGCCATTCTTGAGTTCAGATAAAATCTTGTTTATGATCGCCGTCGCTTTTTCTACCTGTGCTTGACTTGGATTTTCTCGCAGTGGAATCAGAATGTTGCTGACATTCAACTCGGTATTCTGGTTATTTTCGCTGCTAAGATTCTTGGCCAGCGCCTCAACTTCCTGTGGCAGGATAGTGACGCGGCGACGAATTTCATTATTGCGTACTTCGGCAATAACCATCTCTTTGCGGATCTGATTGCGGTAGGTATTAAAGTTGAGACCCTCGGCAGTCAGATTTTTTTTCAATTCATCCAGACCCATATGGTTCTGGGCGGCAATGTTTGAGATAGTGGAATCTAAGACTTGATCGGGGATAGTGATCTGCATCTGTTTTGCCATTTGCAAAATGATGTCATCCATAATCAAACGCTCAAGGATCTGGTGACGCAAGGCTTTTTCATCCGGTATTTGCTGACCAGCATGTTTTGCACTGAGTTTAACGGATTGTAATTGCTCGTCGACATCACTTTCCAGTACGACACCATTGTTGACAACGGCAGCAACCCTATTGAGTTCCTGTGGTGCTGCCATTGCGACAGTATTCACTGAAAACATCAATCCGAGAATGAGCGCTCTCCAGTTCTTCATACGTTTCCCATCATATCAATCCCGCCTTGGCGGGGTTATTGTGTTTACATTGTGTTTGCATCATGTTTATCAGTATCAGAATGCGCGCTGGTAAGGCAGAATACCTCTCTCCAGCATCTTCTGGCTACCCAAACTTTGATTGCTGCTTAAGCCACGAAGTTCAACATTGAATGACCATTTGTTGTCATATTCACTGCTGTTGTCCTTCCAGCTGACGATTTTACGTTCATAACCGACATTCACCGCCCAGCAGCAGGTGTTGTATTGGAGGCCAACCAGCTGGCTTGCCGGCTGTTTCTCTTTGGTATCGTAATAATATGAACCCACGAACGCCCAGCGATCCGCCAGCGGCCAGCTTGCCACTAGCCCGACCTGCGAAATGCCCTGCTGGAATGACGGCGCTTGGCTTCCAAGTGTGGCTTGAATATAGTCGCGGTTAACAAAACGATAATTCAACTGCACCAGACGTTCTGCATCATTGCGGTATTCCACTACCGTATTGCCCATTGCCACACTGTTCAGACGGGTATCGTATTGCAGACCCCCTTTAAATCCCCATGAATCATTGATTTTCCACTCAACATCTCCGGCCCATGTTGTCGCACCCGTACTTTTTTTGGTGTTGAGGATATTTTTGTTTGAGTCTTTGGAGTCAGTATCTTGGGTACGCGGACTTTCAAAGTAGTAGATTTGACCTACAGATAGGTTAAAACGTTCAACTAAATCTTCATCATAAATGCGGGTGGTGATGCCACTGGTAAACTGATTGGCAGATGAAATGCGATCCAGCCCACTGAAGAAGCGGTCTCGGAACAGCCCGGAATAGTTAGCCTGCAACAGGGAAGAATCGAAGTTGTTAATGTTATCTTGATTCTTATAAGGTACATAAAGGTACTGAACACGGGGTTCCAGTGTCTGAGTGTAATCCTTGTTCATATACATGGTGCGCTCAAACACCATCTTCGCATCGGATTTAAACAGTGGCAGGACACGGTTGACTGTCTTCTCTAGCGCAGAGTTCTGTGTCGTAGCAGGAACATCTTGCTGATAGTGGGTTGCCATCAATTTAAATTCATTATTGAGGCTTGCCCAGCGATTGGAGAGCGGCAGATTGATAGTCGGTTCCACATGCCAACGTGTTGCCTCTGGGGAATCTTTGCCTACGCTGGTGAATTTGGCAACTTGGGCATGGGTTCGGAAATCAAACGGCCCCAGATCATTTTTGTAGTAATTCAGATCAAGTTGAGGCTCTGCACGGTAAGCTTTCCTATCTTTTCCGGCAGTAAAGATCTGGAATTGCTTGCTTGCCAAGGTTGCATCCCAGTTCTGTTGGGCATAGCCAATACTGAATTTCTGGGTGGCATAACCGTCGGTACTGGTGCCGTATTGTGAGGTAAAATCAGTGAAATATTTGGAATCACTGACTTTGGTGTAATCAGCACTGAAACGCCATGCTTGATTGAGTACGCCACTGTGGTTCCAATAGAATAACCAGCGGTTATTGCTCTCCCGATCTGACAGGTTTTTATCAAGTTTTTTATCATCCGCATACAGGCGGTCATGCCCAAGCCAATCAAAAGCGACTGTACCCGCTCCGGCTTTTGTTAAGTAACGGAACTCGTTATCCAGCTTAAGACCCCGTTTACTGATCAGATTCGGCGTAATAGTGGCATCGTAATTCGGGGCAATATTCCAGTAATACGGCAGCTTGAATTGCACGCCTTCTTTATTGGAATAGCTACCATTGGGGATCAGAAAACCAGAACGGCGTTTGTCACCAATGGGGAGTTGCAGGTATGGGCTGTAAAATACCGGCACGTTGGCCACCCTGAAACGGGCATTCCAGATCTCAGCCACTTCTTCTTTACGGTCGAGGATGACTTCGGAGCCAACAACACTCCAGCTATCGTTGCCTGGCAGACATGAGGTAAATATCCCGTTATTCATAATGGTATAGCGGTTTTCATCGCGTACCATCAACTTATCTGCGTTACCGCGTCCTTGACGGCCAACCATCTGGTACTTGCCGTGTTCCATGTCCGTGTCTTTACTGTTCAGGTTAGACCAGGCACGGGGGCCCTTCAAAATAATCTGGGGGTCATCATAGCTAACATTGCCTGTTGCGATCACCGTCCTGACAGGGACTTCATCCTGTGTCTGTTCGAGCCACACTTTATCGGCTGTCAGCGTTTTATTCCCCTGTTGGATATCAACATTGCCGACGAACTCGACTGCATTGGGATATTCACCGTGTGTATCATCAGACTTAATGTTAATGGGAACTTGGTTGGGATCAGCCGTGATAATGGGTTTATCGTATACAGGTACGCCCAGCATACACTGTGCTGCAAGGTCAGCATGTGCTTGCTGACTGTAAATTGCTGCCCATACCATTGTGGCCAGCAGAGTGGGATAACATTTATTCATAGATAGTTATGCGGTTCCGTCATCAGTGGCATCATGCCGGCAAACGCTCAGAGACTAACGCACTTGATAAATATGCGCCAGAGTAAAGTTAAACTTTACTAATCTTGCTGTTAGGCACGGAGCTTAATGAATAGTATGATAATGCAAAATTGCGCTCAGGGCATTGAGGAATTGAAGAGTATATGCAGTATTGGGGAAAATTATTTGGATTGATATTTGGTATTGCTTCTGGTGCCGGCTTTTGGGGCATAGTGATTGGCCTGTTGCTCGGTCATGTACTTGATAAGGTCAGGATGCGCAATCAAAGACTTTCTGACAAAGGTCCATCCCGGCAGGCGCTGTTTTTTCGCAGCACCTTTCAGATATTGGGGCATTTGACCAAAGCAAAAGGCCGGGTGACAGAAACGGATATCCAGCTCGTCAGCCAGTTGATGGATAGGATGCAGCTGCATGGTGATGCAAGGGTTGCCGCACAGCAGGCGTTTCGTGAGGGTAAGCAACCCCGGTTTCCTCTGCGTGAAACACTTCGGCAATTGCGACGTGCCTGTTTTGGGCGCTTCGATCTGATTCGGATGTTTTTGGAAATTCAGTTACAGGCTGCGTTTTCAGATGGCGAACTGCATCCTAATGAAAGAATAGTGTTGTTTGTCATTGCTGAAGAACTGGGTATTTCCCGTGCTCAATTTGAGCAGTTCCTCGCCATGATGGAAGGTGGCCGCCATTTTGGTGGGCAATACCAGCAGCATGGCCGTTATCAGGATCATGGGCAGCCGCGGGCGACACTGGCAGATGCCTGCAAGGTGCTGGGTGTTAAGGAACATGACGATGCGACAACCATTAAGCGGGCTTATCGAAAACTGATGAGTGAACACCATCCCGATAAACTGGTGGCAAAAGGTTTACCGCCAGAAATGATGGATATTGCCAAACAGAAAGCGCAGTCCATCCAATCCGCTTATGATTTAATTAAAAAAGAAAAAGGTTTTAAATAACACCTGTCAAAAATCGGCCTTGCATTCAAAATGCATCGGAGTGCCGTAGGCCGGATGAGTAATCGACAACTCTTGTGCATGTAATTGCAGGCGAGGTGCCAGTTCTCTTGCCTGCTGATGAGCATAGAACCTGTCACCCAGAATGGGATTACCAAGCGCCAGCATATGTACACGTAGCTGATGGGATCGCCCAGTGATGGGAGCAAGCCTGACGCGAGTTGCCTGAGCTTCATATTCCAGCACTTGATACTCTGTCTGTGCCGATTTTCCGGTTTCAAAACAGACCTTTTGCTTCGGGCGGTTCGGCCAGTCGCAGATCAGTGGTAAATCTACCAGACCTTTTTCCCGTTCTAATTTTCCCCATACCCGGGCGATATAGACTTTTTTCGGCTCACGTTCGCGAAACTGACGTTTTAGCTCACGTTCAGCCGCTTTGGTCAGTGCAACGACCATGACACCACTGGTTGCCATATCCAGTCGATGAACAGATTCAGCCGTTGGAAACTCGGCCTGTATCCGCGTCATGATACTGTCCTTATGGTCCTCTGCTTTGCCCGGTACAGAAAGCAACTCACTGGGTTTATTGACAACCATAATGTGCTCGTCTTGATAAAGCACATGTAACCAGGGATCAGTCGGGGGATTATAAGATTCCAGCATAGTGGCTCCAGTTGGGTCGAAAAAATGACGGGGCGGATTTTATCAGCATATGATTTACGGTGTGAGATTAAAATGCAGGGGCATCTCATTGAGATCGCCCCGTATTTCAGGATTGGCTATTTATTAGTGGCTATTTATTGATGAGAGACCACCACCAAGCGAATGGCATCCAGACGCCAATTTGCCTGATCAAGATTGAGCAGCAGATGCTTATGTTCAGACTCAACCGCTTCCAGCTCATCATCACGGATATTTGGATTAACCGCTTTCAGCGCTTCCAGCCGTGACAACTCAGCAGACAGCACGTTATCTGCCTCTTTCTTCGCTTTCTCAATCACCTCACGGGCTTGCTGTTCCACCAGCGGTTCAGATTGCTGCAAAATAGCGTGAACTTCTTTTTGCACCGCACTGACCAGTTTACTGGCATTATGGCGATTGATAGCATTTAGCTGGCGGTTGAAACTTTCAAACTCCACTTGAGGTGCCAGATTGGTTCCTTTCAGATCCATTAAGAGGCGCACTGGTGTTGGTGGCAGGAAGCGGGTTAATTGCAGATGTTTCGGCGCTTGGGCTTCAACAACGTAAATTAACTCAACCAACAGCGTTCCGACTGGCAGTGCTTTGTTTTTCAGAATGGAAACGGCACAGCTTCCGGTATCTCCAGACAAAATCAGATCTAAGCCGTTACGGATGATCGGGTGTTCCCAGCTCAGGAATTGGGTATCCTCGCGGGACAGGGCTTTTTCACGATCAAACGTAATTGAGCAACCATCTGCCGGTAAGCCAGGGAAATCCGGCACCAGCATATGATCGGATGGATTCAGGGTAATAATATTGTCGCTGCGATCTTCCTGATTAATGCCAATGATATCGAACAAATTCAGAGCAAAACTCACCAGATCCGTATCGTTATCCTGTGCGGCGATGGTTTCTGCCAGCTTTTGTCCCTGCTCGCCACCATTGGAATTCATTTCCAGCAGACGGTCACGGCCTTGCTCCAGCTGCTGCCTGAGTTGCTCATGATGCTCACGGCACTCTGTAATGAATGGCGTGAAGCCAGCCTGTTCGTTTGGCTTGGCAAGGAAATTCACCAGAGTTTCATAATATTTGTCATAGATGGGACGACCGGTTGGGCAGGTCTGTTCAAAGGCATTCAAACCCTCGTGATACCAGCGCAGGAGAATCGATTGCGCGGTATTTTCCAGATAAGGTATGCTGATCTTGATATTCCGGCTTTGGCCGATACGATCCAGACGACCGATGCGTTGTTCCAGCAAATCTGGGTTGAAAGGCAGATCAAACATGACAAGCTGGTTAGCAAACTGGAAGTTACGCCCTTCAGAACCAATTTCAGAACAGAGCAGCACTTGCGCTCCTTCATCTTCGGAAGCGAAGTAAGCCGCGGCACGGTCGCGTTCCAGCAGAGATAACCCTTCGTGGAACACGGCACTGCGGATACCTTCACGTTCGCGTAGCACCTGCTCCAGTTGCAGGGCAGTTTCTGCCTTGGCACAGATCACCAGCACTTTTTCATCGCGGTTTGCCAGCAAGAAACCAAGCAGCCATTCCACACGGGGATCGAAGTTCCACCATGTCGCATTTTCGCCTTCAAACTCCTGATAGATCCGTTCCGGGTAGAGCATATCCTTAGCGCGCGCTTCTACGGATTTTTTGGCGCCCATGATTTCAGACACTTTGATTGCCGTCTGATATTGAGCGGGTAATGGCAGCTTGATTTCGTGCAGTTCACGGTGTGGAAAACCTTTGACGCCGCCGCGGGTATTACGGAACAGCAGGCGGCTAGTGCCGTGGCGATCCATTAACATCGCGACCAGTTCACGGCGAGCTTTTTCACTCTCTTCATCCTGATGACTGTTTGCCGCTTTCAGCAGAGGTTCAATATCCTGCTCGCTAATCAGTTCGACAATCAGGTTCTGCGGGTCATTGTTCAGCGTTTCGCCAGACAGCAGCAGGGTGACGGCATCAGCGACCGGACGGTACTTCTGCTGTTCATCAATAAACACCTGATAATCGTGGAAACGATTGGGATCGAGCAGACGCAGACGGGCAAAATGGCTTTCCTGTCCTAATTGCTCAGGCGTTGCTGTCAGCAGCAGTACGGATGGGATCTGCTCGGCTAACTCTTCAATGACCTGATATTCGCGACTTGGTGCTTTTTCGCTCCATTCCAGATGATGAGCCTCATCGACGACCATTAAATCCCAACTTGCTTCCAGCAGATGTTCAAAACGCTGCTTATTACGGCGAACAAAATCCAGAGAACAGATAATCAATTGTTCTGTTTCAAATGGATTATCGCTATCGTGCAGGGCTTCGGAATAACGACCATCATCAAACAGGGAAAAGCGCAGGTTGAAACGGCGTAGCATTTCCACCAGCCATTGGTGCTGGAGGCTTTCCGGCACGATGACCAGCACTCGTTCAGCACGACCGGCCATGAGTTGCTGGTGAATAACCATGCCAGCTTCGATGGTTTTACCCAATCCGACTTCATCGGCCAGCAACACACGGGGAGCGTGGCGTTTGCCGACTTCATTGGCAATATGCAACTGGTGAGGGATTAAGCTGGCGCGAATGCCACGCAGCCCACTTTCAGCTAGACGAAACTGCTCACTTTGATGTTTACGGGCGCGAAAACGCAGCGCAAAGCGATCCATTCGGTCAATCTGACCGGCAAACAGACGATCCTGGGGCTTATTAAACGTCAGCTTACTATCCAGAAAAACTTCTCGTAGGGTGATATTTTCCTCTTCAGTATCCAGACGAGTACCGATATAGATTAACAGGCCATTATCTTGCTGAACTTCATCGACCTTGAGTTTCCAGCCTTCATGACTGGTCAGGGTATCGCCCGCATTAAACATAACGCGGGTAATGGGTGAATCATTGCGTGCGTAAAGGCGGTTTTCTCCGCTGGCAGGGAAAAGTAACGTCACCATGCGCGTATCAAGCGCTACGACTGTTCCTAATCCAAGTTCGCTTTCTGTATCGCTTATCCAGCGTTGACCAAGGGTAAATGGCATAAATTTTGGCTCAGTTTTCTGTTAGACAATGTTATTTATGGTTGCAGGATGGCTGCTTTTGTTGGATATCGATCATCATTGGTTATCGATAGGGATAGTTTTCAACGACACTTTTCATCGCTCGTTTTTTGGAAACGAGGTCGTAAAAGCACCATTGCCCATTAGAGGGGCGATATGTTAATTCAAGAGGAGCAAGCCGTCACCTGCAAAAGTATCCATTATTCGAAAGATATTCTCATCTGCCCTGTCAGCAGGGTCATAAAGTTATCTTGAAGAAATGGCAGGATGGCGTCTGCAATCGGCATCAGTTGTTTATTAATGTAGTGTTCGTAATCCGGCAGCGTAGTCTGGTCTTCCAGAGGCTCAGGCCCTGATTGCGTGATGAGGTAGCTGATCCAACCGCCATTTTGGTATTGCAATGGACGATTGTTCAGCTGGTTATACTCATCCGCCAGACGTGCTGCCCGGACATGAGGCGGTACATTACGCTGATAATCAGACAGTTTGCGACGTAGCTGTTTGCGGTAAATGAGACGGTCATCGAATTTTCCTGCCAGCGTGTTGGCAACGTAATCACGGATATAATCTTGGTAAGGCTTCTGGTGAAAAATAAGGGTGTACAGTTCATTCTGGAAAATCTGCGCAAGCGGTGTCCAATCCGTTCTTATTGTTTCCAGCCCTTTGAAAATCATTTTATCGCCACTCAATCCGGCATAGCGTTTTTTACTGCCTTGTTCAGTGCCTCTCACGGTTGGCATGAGAAAACGGCGATAATGGGTTTCAAATTCCAGTTCCAAAGTACTTTCAAGATTGAACTGCGTTTTAAGATGGCTTTGCCACCATTGATTGACAAATTGCGCCAGCGAATGACCTATTTGACCGGCTTCTGCTTCAGAATGAGGGTGCTTCAGCCAGATAAAAGTTGAGTCCGTATCGCCATAAATCACCTGATACCCTTGTGACTCAATCAACTCACGGGTCTGGTGCATGATTTGGTGCCCGCGCAGGGTAATAGAGGAAGTCAGGCGGGGATCAAAAAAGTGGCAGCCTGACGCACCCAGTACGCCATAAAACGCATTCATGATAATTTTCAGCGCTTGGGAGAGCGGAGCGTTTTGTTGCTTTTTGGCTTTGTCACGTTCATGCCAGATTTGCGTGACGATATCAGGTAAACAATGTTGAGTGCGAGAGAAAAACGCTTGCCGAAAACCGGGTATGGCATGTTCACTATCGGGCTGGGCGAGGCCTTCTACCATGCCCACGGGATCAATCAGAAAAGTGCGAATAATAGAAGGATAGAGGCTCTTGTAATCCAAAACCAGCACTGAATCATACAGCCCCGGAAACGAATCCATCACAAAACCGCCGGGGCTATCACCGGAGTCAGTTGCATGAACGGGAGCGACATAGCCGATGCGGTGCATTCTCGGCAGATAAAGGTGCGTGAACGCAGCCACTGATCCCCCGCTGCGATCCACTGCCAGCCCTGTCACCGTAGCGCGCTCCAGCAGGAACGTCATCAAATCCGTCTTATCAAAAATACGGTTGACCAGAATACAGTCCTGCAAATTATAGTGGGCGAGGGCGGGTTTATCCTCCTGAAAGCGGCGATTGATTTCATCCATCCGATCATAGGGGCTATCAATGGCTTTTCCTTCCCCCAATAACGCCTGTGCGACAGATTCAAGACTGAACGAAGGAAAATTCCACGTTGCGGTTTTCAGCGCATCAATGCCATCAATAATCAGGCGGCCTTCAGCCGAGGCGAAAAAATGCCCCGGCTTGAAACCGTGCTCCCGCCATTCCAGCAAACCATGATGAGGACCGAGTTTCAGCGGTACGTTATAGCGTTCAGCATGTTTCTGTAATACTTTTAAATCAAACTGGATCAGACTCCAGCCAATAATGGCATCGGGATCGTAAAATGCTATCCATTCGTTTAGCTTTTCCAGCATCTGCGGACGGCTGGCGACATACTCCAGCTTGAAATTCCTATTTTGCCTGCCCCCGTTTTCTGGCCCCAGCATAAACACCGTTTGCTCACCGCAACCCGCTAATCCGATGGAATACAGCTCCCCATGCTGGCTGGTTTCAATATCCAGTGAAACCCATTTCAGTTTAGGGCGATAGGTGGGATTCGGTTTCATTTGATAGCTGCCATCCGGCTTCTGATTGAACCAGACGGGTGCGGTAATAAAACGCTCCATCATAAATCGGTCAGGTGGGCGGATATCGGTTTCGTAGAGCGGAATATCCTGCTCTTTCAGCGCTTTTTCTAGTTGTTGCAATTGACGATATTGCAGGCAATATAAGGCAGTAACAGGTTGGCGATTGAAATCTTTCAACGGAACAGGTTTGAATTCACAACGCTGTTCTTGGCCGATAATCCGCTTTGCCTTCTGCAAATCATGCTGGGGAATAAAAGCCACCGCTTTTTGGTGAGAAATAGTGATGCGGCGTGCACCCTGATCCGTCGCTAGCCAATATACTAACTCAATACCGGATGGCGTATCTTTCCAGTGGCGGGTGAGTATAAAACCTTGTTCAACATGCTTTGTTTGCATAATATTTCTGCAACTGTTTTTGTGTTGAGGGCAAAGAGCCGCCTCTACATTGTGATGAATAGTAGTCTAAACTATAGCAGTTACAATGGTTATTTATACAGTAGTTTTTTTAGTAAAGTCAGAATATAGGGTTTTTATGATGAAGAATGAATTGAGTAAAAAACAATCTGAGTTACTCGCCAGTTTTAATAAAGAAGAATTACTTGAAATCATCCATGTATTAATCAGAAATAATGAGCTGGCTCAAACCACATTAGTCAGTGGATATTTGCTGGAGTCTGAAGATATTCTGAAACTCATTGAAAAAGAGTATAAAAAACGCAGCAAGAGCAAACGATTTTTCGATTATTATGAAACGGATATCTTCTTCGGTGAACTGCATAGCTATATGGCAACGCTTTTTGACACGATTATCCCTTTAAAGCCAGCAGAATCAGAAGTGTTACTGTCAAATATGTTACAAGATTTTGAACGCCTGAGTGAAACTAAAGACACCTCGAGTGGTGGCTGGCAGGATTATTACTACTACCTTGTTGAATCTTGGATTAAGGCGTTATCTCTGCAAAAAGATATTGATAAGGTTACGGTAGCAAATAAGCTTTTCAATATTTTCCAAGGTGAATATTATTTCTCTTTGTCCCTGCTGGCTGAATATAAATCTACTTTGGGTCTTGATATTCTTCGCCAGCTAAGAGATATCTTTTATCAGCACAAAAAAGATGATGAAGCACTGGAGTTGAGTTATTCCATTAAAGATATTGAATTCTTCAAGACGTATCTCGATAAGGAGAAAGAGTTTTTATATCCAAGATATTATCTGGATTACGCTGAATTGCTGATTGAAGATGTCAGGTCTGATGAAGCTATTGTGTTGTTGGAAAATCTCAGAGAAAAAAACAACAAACTGCCAGTTGAACTCAATGATGATAAGATAATGGAATTATTGATTAAGGCCAATATGGAAGAGGGCAAGAAAGAAGAAGCCAGGCAACTTTGTATTAACGCTTTCAAGGAATACTATAACCATAAATTTTACGAATTATATGAAAATACTCTTGATAAGGATGAAAAAGGGAGTGCTATAAAATTATTTTTGGATATAGCTAATCAATATGAAGAAAACCGTTTCTTTTATTTACTATTCCTAATAGAAGTGGAAAGATTCGATGTGATCAATGATTACGTTTTGAATTTAGGAAAAGATAATATAATAAAAATTACCGATTCTATTATTCCCAGTACGGCGAGAAAAGTGTCAAGTTCACTGCATAAAAGTGGTTTTCCTCTTTCTGCGACGCTCGTAAGACGTGCGCTTGTTGAAGATGTGCTTGGTCGTGGAGCAAGTAAGTATTATAAGTTAATCAATGAAATTATCTGCACTTTTGTTATAGTCGGTAATACAATACACTGACTTACCGCGTCCACTAAT
>NZ_JANAIF010000289.1 GCF_024721015.1 Xenorhabdus bovienii | reverse complement strand
ACCCGATGGGCGACAGGTGATTCTGTCAACAACCAAGCATGAAAAAGATTTTTTTCTGGCTTTCACTTACCGAGATATGAATAACACAGACACTGTTATTCGTGTCCCACACCGTGCCGGAATTATGGCATTACAGAGCGATATTGAGCCGACTATTCCCATTGGCGGCAGTTTTATCTGGAATAATCCACTCTCTCAACTCCCCGGCCATAACGATATTTTCATGGCTAACGAGGGGCGAGCATTCGATCCGCGAGAATACCCGGTTGCCGCAAAATTATTCCCGAATTCTAAAATGCCTGATGACCGGGGTTACGCGATCCGCGCCGCCGATAACGGTCGCAACATTGACCTCGGGCGTACAGTAGGCACCTATCAGGACGATGCGATGCGAAATATCACAGGAGCCGTGGGTGCACATCATGGTTTTTTATCAATGACCCCCGCCAGTTCCAGTGGGGCATTCAATCTCATTAAAAATGACGAACCCAGAATTGGCGGCAGTGGCACCAATAACTATGCGTATAACATTGAGTTTGACGCATCCCGTGTGGTTCCCACCGCGAATGAGTTCCGCATGAAAAACGTGGCAAAAATTTTAGTGACGAGGATGAAATAATGAACTACACCAACGAATTACAATTGGCA
>NZ_JANAIF010000288.1 GCF_024721015.1 Xenorhabdus bovienii | reverse complement strand
ATCACATCAGAGCCGGTGACAGTGATTAATTCAGGAACATAGGGATAAACGGTTAAGATATCGCCGTCATAGCTGGCTGCGGCGCAATAGGCTGTGCCGCCCGTTTCCAACTGAATGGACATGCCGATCAGATGGCGCGAAGCGGGTTTGGCATCAAAAATCAGCCGTTCCAGCTCAAAATAGGTCGCTTCCGTGATGCCGGTGTTCATCACGCCGATATCCAGCCGGAAGGTGCCGGGCGGGTCTTGGTTTTGCCACCATTCAATCACGCGGATTAAGTAACCGAACGGCTCGACTACCCGGCGGATGGCCCCAATCGTTCCCTTGTGCTTATGGACGAACATCGCGGCGTTAATCGACTCCCGTTTGACACGCTCCGGCCAGTCCATATCCCAGCGGTCAACCGACCACGCCCACGCCAGATAGGGCAACCATTTCACCGGACAGCGATCCGGATGCCACAGATCACGAAGCGGGACGGGAATATCGGCCAGACTGGCGAGCGCTTCGGCGGCGGCCAGTTCCAGCGGGGAAGAGCCGACCGGCAACAGGCGGTTATTCATCGGAACCCCCAATGATGACCGCCGAACGGGTGCAAAAACTGGCCTGGGTTTTATCCAGCACCATGTCTTTAGCCGGTGTTTTCAGGTCAACACGCTGG
>NZ_JANAIF010000287.1 GCF_024721015.1 Xenorhabdus bovienii | reverse complement strand
GGGTTTAGCCCTGAGTCCCAGTGACTACCGATAACAGCGCGGCTTCCAGCATTTCCGGCAACTGCTTTCCCCGCCGTTCTGCGCGGTTCAGAATGCCGGCGCACGCCGCCTGGCTCAAAAAGTACCGTGGCGGGACAAAAGCCGTTTCGAGCACTTGCGACAACAAACACACGTCGGCGTCGTTGGGCCACTCCGAAATATTGAGCGTCCAGCACTCGCCAGGCGACAGTTCTTTGTGATCCAGACACATAACCCGCGTTTGTCCATTTCTTCCCTGATGGCTGCAACGGCTCATCTTCTCCGGCAAGTCCTGCAAGAAAGCAGCCAAAGGCATTGTCTTTGCTGGACAGAACGCCGGGGACATTTTCCCAGACGATAATACTGGGCTGTTCGCCGTTTGCTGCTCTGACTGAATCAATGACATTTGCCAACTCCACGAATGATAAGGTTAATTGTCCCCGTTCATCGCCCAGCCCGTTACGCAGGCCTGCAATGCTGAACGCCTGACAGGGTGTCCCGCCGACCAGAATATCCGGCGCATCGGCCTGATTTTCGGCAATCATGGCGGGAATTCGGGTCATATCCCCCAGATTTCTGACATACGGCCAGTGGTATTGCAGTACCGCACCGGGGAATTTCTCGATTTCACTGAACCACGCCG
>NZ_JANAIF010000286.1 GCF_024721015.1 Xenorhabdus bovienii | reverse complement strand
CGCCGCGCCTGTTCACCCGCCAGCCAGTCTTCGCCATAACTCAATTTCACGGTCAGGCTGTCACCCTGTTCATAGGCCATCAGTAATACCGGATAATCCACTTTTTCGATGGCCTGACGGAATGCCAGTTTGTTTTCAATCCCTGTCCCGTGCTCGCTCATCACCGGTGCCGGGTAGTTTTCAAAAACCAGCAGGCTGTGGAATAAACGCGCCCCGTCGGGCTGCAAACTGGCCAGTGACACCGCGCTGTGGCTGTTGAGTGCCGCAATATCGTTCTGGATTGCCTGTAAAACGGCCAGTACACTGCCAGCAGGCTCCCACTGCACGGTCAACGGCAGGGTATTGATATACAGCCCGACACTGGACTCAATCCCGTCTACCGGCACATCTCGTCCGGACACCACGGTGCCGACAAGGGTCTGCTCATCCCCGCAGTAACTGTGCAGTAATTTATGCCAGGCAAATTGCAGCACCACATTCAGCGTGACCCCCTGCTCCCTGCACATCGTCTTGAGCTGCCCATAGGCGTTTCCCTCTACCGTCAGCATCTGCTCGGCCGGTTTTTCAACCGTTTTTATCTGCGCCAGGTCAATCCCGTGACTTAACAGGGCAGAAAGATCATTCGCCCCCTGAAACTGGGTTTTGCGTTCAGCCCAATACGC
>NZ_JANAIF010000285.1 GCF_024721015.1 Xenorhabdus bovienii | reverse complement strand
ACAGTGGATTTTTTGTTGACGGCTCGTCGGGATAAGTCGTCGGCCTTGCGTTTCTTCAAAAAGGCGATGCGTCAGCAGGGCCAACCTGAGGTCGTCACAATGGATAAAAGCAGCGCCAATAAAGCGGCGATAGACGAGTTAAATCAGGGGAAATCCAAAGAGGAAGCCATCGTTATCTGGCAAAACAAATACCTCAATAACCTCATTGAGCAGGATCACCGCAACATCAAACGGCGAATCTCTCCCCTGCTGGGCTTCAAAAATTTCAGGCGGGCTCAGACTCTTCTAGCGGGCATTGAGTTAGTCAGCATGTTGCGTAAAGGACAATATGTTCAAGAGCCGGAATGCCCGATGTCACCCGCGGCCTTTTTCTATCAACTGACCGCATAAAAAAACAACCAACACACTTTCACTCGGACATTTCTTGTTAATGCGACAGAGCCTAAAAAACAACCACTCGCGGGATCTCTGATTAACTCGCCGTTAATGCGACAGAACCAATAGTTATTACATTGGCTAAAAACTCAACAATCACCGACTTTAGTTGGTGGCGGTTGAGTTTCATGGAGTAAATATCAGTTTTTAACTGGCTAATTCAACTCTAGACGATATCGTCATGAGATTTTCAGCCAAAGAACAAGGCAACGGATTTGCACTGCGGCAAGAAAAGACGCGCT
>NZ_JANAIF010000284.1 GCF_024721015.1 Xenorhabdus bovienii | reverse complement strand
CACTCAAATATCTCGCCAAAATCTACCAAAACATGGTTTTGATTTATTAGCGCTAATTTGTGGGGATCCCTCAGCGCACTGGGAGTATAATAGGTTAGCTCATCTTCTTTATACCCTTTTGTTTTTAACATAACTCGAGGTTCAGGAGTATGACCAGGAAAAAGATATAAAATTTTAGGTGGGGGTTGAGGAACATTCCAAAATACTAATTCTATTTTTTCCCCTTTTTTATACAGTTTAATGGGGACTTCAATGGGATGTCCTGTAGTTGGTTTTGGAGTTAAAAAAAAGTAAGGGTCCTCTGTTGGAGGACGCATCCATTGAACCAGTAATACGATACCCGCCCCGAGAAAAGCAGCAAAAACCAATAGCATAATTTTTTTCACCATATCTGTTATATCCCATCAGAAGCAAAGAAAATTCAGGGTTATGTTTCACAATTAAATTAATCGCTACCATGTCATCACATCATCCTGATCCCTGAACGAATTGAGTATTTGGTTGCGTGCATGGGATCATCCCTATAGATCCCACCCAACGGAAATTAAACCTTGCTTCTTACCCTTTAACGATAAATAAATTATGTGTGACATAAGCCACATCATCCTAGTACTACAGCCGTAATCCATCATGTGCCATGATAGGGCTCTTCTTCCTTAAATAAAAGGCGGTGTCACATGC
>NZ_JANAIF010000283.1 GCF_024721015.1 Xenorhabdus bovienii | reverse complement strand
CCCTGAATGGACGGCAGACGTGGGGTACCGGCACCGCCTAATCCCCCCAACACGCCCGCCGCCTGTTTTGCCATGTTAGCGGCCTGCTGTTCCTGCTGGACCAGCGCCCGCCCTTTCTTCAGTTTCGCTATATTCTTTTTTATCGACATAACATGTCTCCCTGATTAATGCCCGCCGTCAGGGGTGACGGTGGACTCATGGTGTGTGGTCTGTTTCTCGGTCTGTTTTTCAGCCGGATTTTCGGTCGCCTGACGCAACCGGTCATAGCGGCCGAGCAGGGCGTTAAAGCGGTCATCAATGCCTTTCAGCAGTACCGGCGGCACCGCTTCCCCGCTCGCCACCCGGGCGTTGAGCTGGCGCAGCAGTTCTTCCAGCGGCACTTCGCTGCCGTGGCTGCGCTGGAGGTCATAGACCGCAGTTTTCAGGTACGAGAGCGTGAAGCTGCCCCGGGTACGCTCCTGCAACAGGATTTTGTCGGCCAGCTGCTGGAGCTGGTCGCGGGTGGTGTGCCAGCTGCCTTTCAGCGGGATACTGTCGATACGGGCGGTCATCGCCTGTGTCCACTGGCGGGTGGCGCTCCGCTGCTCGGCCGAATCCGGCCATTGTTTTTCCGCGGTGTCAGTCAGCGTGCGGGCCGCGTCCCACGTCGCCAGCAGGGGCGTCTCGGCCAGCCGGTCCAGCTGGC
>NZ_JANAIF010000282.1 GCF_024721015.1 Xenorhabdus bovienii | reverse complement strand
CGGCGCATTGGTCTGGAACCGGTTGAGGCTATCGAATCGAATCATGATCGCCATCGCTGGACGATTGAGGAATGTAAGGCCATCAGGGATGAGTACCGGCAAAAGCTCAGGGAACTGAGACGGGAGGCTGCATGACATTCGACAACTTTAACGAGGCGATTTCCTATGCCAGAAGACGGCGACGGGATGAGAGGAAGCATTTCGCTGTTCGGCAACGCAAAGACCGCCTTTATGTCACTAGGTTGACAGACTGCAAGCGCCCTGCATGGTCAACATTGGATGATCTGCGATTTGAGCATTACGGCGTAAAACCATACCCAGTCGTTAAATTAGAGCTGTCCGATACCCCGCTCATCATCGGTTTACTGGCCGCTGGTCTGTCACAGCGTAGCGTGGCCAATAAATTTGATGTTACACGTGGGGCAGTACGGCGATTAGTCAACAGAGTAAAACGACAACACACAGTATTGCCGGAGGTGAGATAGGATGAATTTAGAATCACTACCGAAATATTTTTCACCCAAAACAGCTATGTTTAGTGACTCTCCAGCCGCAACCGCTACTGATTCATTCTCAATTACCGATGTCATGGCCTCGCTAGGATTGGCGTCCGTTCAGGCGAGGATGGGTATTGAACTGTTTTTGGCGAAACATGGGATCAATAAACCCGATGAAGCAGTGGAGAGTCTCT
>NZ_JANAIF010000281.1 GCF_024721015.1 Xenorhabdus bovienii | reverse complement strand
TTTTGCTCCGTGGGTACTTCATCAAATGATTGGATGCAATTATCCAGTTAAGAAAATTAAATCAGGTGATAATAATGACTAATTCAGATTTATGCAGAGAAGAGTTTGAGAAATTCATGGTTGATGGGTTCAATTATCCAATTGACTCATTAGGTAAATATGACGATGGAACATATTGGAATATGCCAGCCCAAAATTACTGGGAGATATTCCAAGCAGCATGGAAAGCAAGTAGGGAAAATATAATCAAGCAGGAGAATCAGAAATGAGCAAAGATGTGATTGAGAAAATAAACACAACATTGGAATCAGCCGAGGAATTCAAATCGGAAGGTGCCAGTACAATAATATTAGATTTAGATGTCTATATTACAATATTAAAACGTCTGGCCAAATATGAAAATATGGAGCCAATTGCCATATATAATTTAGCTGATGGTGAGATTTATAAAAGCATTAATGATATAGGCGATGGAAAAAGCGTATTCGCAGTAAATCTATACCCCCACCCCAACAAATAGAGAACCATCATGGATATTATCGACACAGCTAACGATACCGTTGAGTTGACGGTATCTCATGCGCTCCAGAACCGGAAACCACCATTAACCAGCATCAACGGGATGTGCCGATGGTGTGAGACTGAGCCAGCAACACACGGTGCATTCTGTAGTCGGGAGTGCGGGGAGGATTATGAGCG
>NZ_JANAIF010000280.1 GCF_024721015.1 Xenorhabdus bovienii | reverse complement strand
ATTTGGCGATTAATCAGATCGCGAAAATCGGACTGAGTTCCCTTCAAGTGATCTATTATTTTGAAATTTTATTTAGGGTTCTATGTTAACAACATTTTTAAAGGTGAAGGACCTATACCTAAACTTAAAGGGGATCCTGTTTTAGATGTAAAAATCTATAAGATTAATGATAACCTAGCAGAAGAATTAGTATATGAAAAAAAATCACAAAAATTATAGGGAGTTACGGAAGCCGGGAGGGTATATTATTTACTCTAGTTGAATTTGGTTATCCTTATAAATATGGACAATATCGATTACAGGTAGAAGTTCTAGCTAATTGGCCTGAATTAAAAATGGATTATTTAAATTATTCTCTATATATCCGACAGTACTCAATAAAATAAAGGGATAATTAAAAAATGACGCCAACAAATTCGACAGAAAAATTATTAATGGATATCGCTAACGATAATAGTCGTTCAATAAAAAACAAAAAAATATTTATCAATGAAGCCGCTTATCCAGACCAAGAAGCAAATTATGCAGCAGGAAAGCCATACGCTGTATGCCCGCCACCACAGGCAAGACCTGAATTTGTAGAAAATTTAATTAGGTCTTTAAACAAAAGATATATCGTTACCATTTATACGCAATTAACTTGAAGAGGCGGGTTTTAAAATCTGGAAGTTATCAGTCAACCGAGTGGTGAGCTCTTTCGC
>NZ_JANAIF010000027.1 GCF_024721015.1 Xenorhabdus bovienii | reverse complement strand
ATTGCCAGCGAACAGGCGGCACGGGATGCCGAGGACAATAAACTGCATGGGCGTATTGATACCGAGCAGACAACCCGAACACTGGCCATCGCGAACAGCAACACCCGCACCGATAAACTGATTGCCAGCGAACAGGCCGCACGAGTAGTAGCAGATAATCAGTTAAATAATAGAATCCATGTTGAACGTAACGAGCGTATTTCAGGAGATCAAAAAACGCTGGCTAGGGCGAATGATTATACTGATTTTCGTTTTAATGAATTGCGATCATACGGAGAACAGCAGGTTAATTATTTAAATAATAAAATAGAACGAGTTGAAAAACGAGCTAATGCAGGTATTGCCAGTGTTTCAGCAATGAGTAACATTCCGTATAGCAATAATGCACAATTCAGTTTTGGATTAGGATTAGGCCAATATAGAAATGGTAGTGCTGTTGCATTAGGAGTGCAAAGAAAATTAAATGAGTCTGTAAATATTAGAGCGTCTACTAGCTGGAATAATTCAGATAGTGCAGTATTTGGCGCTGGAATTAGTATAGGTTGGTAAATATAAGACTAAACGAGCAGGTGCAGTCTTTGCTATTGGCTGGTAATTTTTAATTAAAATGATTTTAAAACCATTTAAAAAGTCGAGGGCTTTTTAATTAAAGCCCTTGGTAAAATCTCTAATTATTTTTCTGTTTTAATTTTTTAGAATAAAAAAATAAGTGGGTTTTTTATTAATAACAAAAAGGCTTCATTATGCTAAAAGCGGCTGTTTTAAGTGCATTGTTTTCACAATGTGCGCCTGATGTTAGCCCAATAACATTACATGCGCTGGTTGGCGTTGAATCATCGGGCAAACCGTATGTGGTTGCTAATGTTTCTGATGGTACAACTCATTCTTTTGATAAAAAAGATGAGGCAATTGTTTTTGTTAATGATCTTGCTTCTAAAAACAAAACGTACAGTGCGGGATTAATGCAAATCTACAGTAAAAATTTTACAGGTTATCAATTAACGAACGAAACCGTATTTGACCACTGTACAAATATTAAAGTGGGCGCGGATATTTTGAATAAATGCTTTGTAAAATCGTTAAAAGAAAACCCAAACGATAAACAAGGTGCATTAAGAAAAGCATTTAGTTGTTACTACTCTGGAAATATGACAAGGGGGTTTAAAAAGGAAGGGTGGGATGGGAAAAGTTATGTCCAAAGAATCGAATTAAAAGCAGAAAAAAATTACTCTGTTCCTGAAATTCAAGTTAATAGTAATAGTTCGCCAGCGGTAAAAGAACAGGAAAAATCTGTACCGCAAGAAGCCGTTTTAACTCAACAAAAAACAAATAAACATCAATGGGATGTTTTTGGAGATTATTAATATGGGAAATGTTCGATTAATGAATAAAGACTCAATCATCAACTTTTTTATGTTCGCATTTGCGTTTGTTATTTTCACTAACCCCGCTTTAGCTGCCGGAGGGTTGGGGAACTTAAATAAAGCAACGGACGGATTACAGGAAATTGCTGACTGGCTTTATATCTTCGTCGGTGTGGGGGCGGTGTTATATATGATTTGGCTTGTTGGTATGGCTCTGTTTGAACAAAAACAATGGACTCAAGTTGCCATAGGTCTTGGTCATTGTGCTATGGCGGGCGGTGTTGTGTTAGGCGCTGATTGGGCGCTTGGTTTATTTAAATAAAAATCAAAAAAAGAGGGGATATTACCCTCTTTTAATAAGAGGTTGCAATGAGCGATTATCAAGAAAATGAAGAATTAAAAGACGTTTACTTGACCTACAACGGGCTTAATCGTCCAGCTTTAGTAATGGGTGTTCCAATCATTTTATTGTTGTCATTATTGGGAACTGCGCTTATTACTGCAATAATAGGAATAAAGCTTTTCGGTCTTATTGGATTTATTCCTGCGGGAATTTGTTTTCTTTGTATTATCATTATTCGTTCATTAACTGAAAATGATCCGAATTCTTTAAAAGTCATTTCGTTTAAATTAAAAGGATTTTCCCTGAAAGCGGGAAGTCCTGTTTTACGAATTAAAGGGTAAATCATGAACGTTAAAAGTTTAGACGCTGAAAAATTTATTCCTGACTATAATTTTCATGTTGACGAAAACATGATTTATTTAGAATCTGGAAAATTAATTGCCCCTCTATTTATTGATGGGTTTCCCTTTGAATCCATCAGTGATAATGAAATTGTTAATAAGTTTAATAATTTTTCAGATTACCTGATGGGGTTAGGCAAACAAGGTAATTTATTTGTTTGGTCACATATTGTTAAACGAAAAATGACCGTTGATAATATTTATCAATACAAAAATAGCCCGTTCTTGCAAGGTTTTTCTGATAAATATATTGAATCTCTTTTAAAAGGGGATTTTTTTAGAACGGATTATATTTTAACTGTAGGTATTTCAGTTAAACCTGATCAGACCGCTATCTATGATGGTATCGAGCGTTTAAATGAAATTATTCAGCAAACGCAAGCGGTACTAAAAGGAATGCAGGTGATCCCTTTTGGGGTTAAATCGCCTTTTGTGAGCGAAATAGCAGGGGATTACCTTTCTTATCTCGTTAATCATGAGCCAATGACTATTCCTTTGTCCGATTCAAAAATCAAAAACACTATCACTAATAGCGATATTTTCTTTGGGTTTGATGTTGCTGAAATTAGACCACGCGAGTCAAACGGGAGTATTTACTGTACCAACTATGTTGTAAAGGACTTTCCGCGCGGTACTTCAATTGGTCAATGGGATTTTTTGCTTAAACTCCCGTATGAATTTATTTTAACGCAATCTTTTATTGCCGAAGCACCAACAAAAAGCATCAAGAAAATCAATAGCCAATTAAACAAATTAAACTCGGCGGGTGATGCGGGTGTTACTCAACAAGAAGAGTTGCTATTAGGTCAAGAGGGGGTAACGTCCAGCTCAACGTTATTTGGATCATATCATGCTGTTTTAACGGTTTTTGGTCAAACGGTTAAAATGGCTAAAGAGAACGGCATTAAAGTAACCTCTGAATTTATTACCAGCGGTAAAGGGTTCCGCTTTATTAAATCCACGAATGAAGCCCCTCTGACTTATTTCTCTCATTTACCAATGAGTAAATATCGTCCGTTGGCATCAAAAAGAACAAGCAATAATTTTGCGTGTCTTTTTTCATTACATAACTTTAGTTATGGAAAAAAAGAGGGGAATCCTATAGGGGATGGTTCTGCGATTATGCCCCTGAAAAGTATCTCCGATACTCTGTATTATTTTAATACCCATTTTAGTGACCTGAATAAAGATGTACGAGGTCAGAAAATAGCGGGTCATGCTCTGATACTAGGAGCAACAGGTGCGGGTAAAACTACCTTTGAGGGTGCAGCAGCTGCATTTTTGCAACGGTTTGATTCTGATTTATTTGTTATCGATTATAACCGTTCCACAGAACTGTTTGTACGTGCTTTTGGCGGGAGTTATTTCTCACTTCAAGAGGGTGTGTTCTCTGGTCTTAACCCGTTTCAAATTGGTGATAGTGACGATGTAGAACTTATGTCGTTCTTAAAACGTTGGGTTAAGCGTGGGGCGCTTAATAGCAATGGTTCTTCCTGTTCTGATAGTGAAGCGGTGATGTTAGACAATGCGGTTATTGCTGTCATGGGATTACCGCGCGAATCACGCCGTTTTGGGGCGCTATTAGAAAGCATTCCTGAACTGGAACTGGCACTTCGTTTAAGAAAATGGACTGAGTTTGGCGAGTTTGGTTGGGCTACTGATAGTGAAACCAATACGTTTAACCCAACGGATTATCGTAAAGTCGGTTTTGATACTACTGCGATTTTAGGAAATGTAGGCGGTCAAGATCACCCTGCTTGTGAAATGATTTTAAGCGTCCTTTTTTTCTACAAAAGTCGTATGCAGAAAAACGGCGGGTTAATGTTAACCATCGTTGAGGAATTTTGGAAACCTGCAAACTTCCCAATGACGCAAGAAATGATTAAAGATGTTTTAAAGGCCGGACGTATGAAAGGGGAAATGATGTGGTTAACCAGTCAAAGCCCCGAAGATGCGGTAAATTGTGCGATTTTTGCGGCAATTGTTCAGCAGACCAGTACCAAAATTTGTTTGCCTAACCCTGATGCTCAATGGTCTGGTTATCAAAGCATTGGTCTAACAGCTAAAGAATTTGATTTGTTAGTGAAGTTAGACCGTGAATCTCGAACCATGCTGATTAAGCAATCAAATAGCTCTGTTTTCGCTAAATTGGATTTATACGGTTTTGATGATTACTTACCGATTATTTCGGGCAGTAAAAGCGGAACTAAATTGTGTGAAATTATTCGTAAAGATTACGGGGATAATCCGAATGATTGGATTCCTGTGTTTATTCAATGTGAACGTCTTCGTAAAAAATTAATTAAAGATGGGCGCATCTCGGAACCGTCACCGGATTTAATTTATCACGAATTTAAACAAGAAAACGTTGAGGGTGTTTTATGAAAAAACATATTATTGCTTTAGCCGTAGCAACACCTTTTATTTTTTCTCCTATGACATTTGCGGGAGGGGTTCCTGTTATTGATGTTGCGAGTCTTGTTGAATCTGTAAAAATGGTTATGGAAGCCCAAAAGCAATTAAAGGAATTGCAAGATCAGGTTAAAACAGCTAAAAGCCAGTTAGATGATTTTAGAAAAGAAGCCGAAGAAACGAAAAAACGTTTAGAGGGCTATACTAATTTTGATAATATCTTTGATTCGTCTACTGAGTTTTTAAAAGACATGTTAAAAGATTATGAAAAAGAAATCTCTAAACGTGAGGTTGATGATTATCTCAATTCAAAAGGGATTGAAGTCAAAGATAACACTGAGCTTAAAACGCAATATGAGCGAAAAATTGAGCAAATCAAGCGAAATGAAAAAACGCAACAACGTTTAGAATCTCAATCAAAACGACTTGATAAATTAAAGCGGGAATTTGAAAGGGCGACAACCCCGCAAAAACGGGAAGAGATTTTAAATACCATTCAGCTTGAAAACCTGAAAATGCAAAATACGATGAAAGCCGTTGAGCTGGAAATCAAAAATCAAGAACAGGAAAATGAGATAGAAAGAAAAGAGGCTGTGATTAAATATCTCAATTCGGAAGTTAAGCCTGTTAAGCCAAAAGGTTTTATTGATTTAGCTAAATAAAAAAAGGGCTAATAGCCCTTTTGAGGGGGTTTCTATGGAAATGGGATTAGCTGAGGGGATTTTTAAATCCATTGAAGTAATTTTAACTAATCAAGTAGCAGGTAACTTTCAGAAAATTTATAGTATTATTTTTCCTGTTTGGACTGCAGGTGTTATTTTGTATTATATCGTTCAAGCTTGGGAAATCATTTACAGTGATAAACAAATCATTGTGAATGAATTCATAAAGCATTTTATGGTTTTGGCAATAGTTACCACTTTTTTAGGCGCTAATAGTATTTATATTGATAACGTTGTTCCGGCAGTCATGAATAGCGGTCAAGAAATTGCATCTAAATTAGTTTCTGATGATTCATCTTCAATGGGGTCTATGATTGACCAGATGATTGACCAAATAATGCTGATAGGTCAAAAGTCTTATGAAGAGTTTCAAAATGCAAGTGGTGTAACAGATACTATTGTTGCAGGATTATTGATGACTGTAAAAATAACAGCATTAGCAATTTTTGGTGGTGCTTTTGTTCTTTATGCTACCTCTTATTTACTTGTTGCTATGGTGATGATTGGGATTTTACTTTCATTAGGCGGGGTTTTTATTGCGTTTGCCGCTTTTCCTGCAACAAGGCAAATGTTTGCCGCTTGGGTTGGCAGTTGCTTTAACTACATTTTTTTAAATATTGGTTATGCAATTTTATTCGGAATTATTATTGAGTATATAAATCAATATATAGCTTTAAATATTTTTTCGACTGGCAGTGAAACTGATGATAACGCAATTCAAGGTGTTTGGTCTGTTTTCGTAATTTGTATTGTTTTCTCTATCGGTTGTTTCTTAATTCAACAGATCGCTACGTTAATGAGTATTTTAACGGGCGGTGTGGGAATTAACGGTTTAACAGGGGCGACTAATGCTTTTGTTGGTAAAGCGGCTGGCGCGTTAGGATTAAAAGCTGCGGGCAGCGCATTAGGTCGAGGGGCGGGCGCTTTAGCAAGCGGCGCGGGTCGTGGGGCTGCAAATGTCGCTAAAGCAGGTTGGACGGCTTTAAAGGGCGGCGGTCGTATAAAACCATAAAAATTTAAATGAGGTTAAAATGAAAAAATTAATTTTGGGTTTTGCTTTTGTTTTTATTATTTCAGGCTGTACTTCTACAAATCCACCTGATGCACCAGAAGCAAAAGGGGAATGGGTAGAAATCACTACTAATTTAAAAGATATGCAAGGGAAATAAAAAATGACAAATGAAGATACGGAAGTATATTTTGATGAATCCATTAAGGAATTAACAAAAAGCCCTGCGGATAAGGCGTTAGAAAAAAAACAAACACAGCAAGTTTTTCAAGCTGTAAAAATGTTTGAAACGAATATCATTGAAAGCAAAAACCAACGGATTAAATGGTTAGGTCGTTTATCGGGGTTTTTAGGTGTGGCGGTTGTGGCTTTAGCGATAGCGATTGCCAGCCTAGCCCCTTTAAAATCCGTTATACCGTTTTTATTACGTGTGGATAGCACAACGGGCTATGTTGATAAATTAGAGCCGTATAGCACGGAAACGGCGACTGTGGATGAATCCGTTACTCGTTATTTCTTGGCGCGATTTGTGGAAAATCGTGAGGGTTACGATTGGTACACGATTCAATCAATGTATGATTTTGTTGAATCGACCTCTGACCGTGCGATTTTTGAAGCTTACAAAAGCTATATGGTCAATGAAGAATTAAGCCCATTAAAACGTTTAGCAAATCGTTCAAAAATTCAAGTTAAAGTGAATGGGATTACCTTTTTAAATGATTCAACGGCGCAAATCCGTTTTACTAAAATGATTAGTGATTTAGATGGAAAGCCTGCTGTGGGTTTCAAACCGTCTAAATGGATTGCCACGGTCACTTTTGATTTAAGTAAAAAAATCAATACCGAGCAAGCGCGTTTAATTAATCCATTGGGTTTATCCGTAACTTCTTATCGTGTGGATGCTGAGGTAATTAAATAATGAAAATGAAAACAGCATTATCGATAGCCGTTTTATTGGGTTTATCATCACAATCGTTTTCTGCTGCATTGCCCCGTTCCAGCGGGGCAGATCCGCGTGTTCAGGAAATATTCTATAACCCGAATAACGTAACCATCGTTAAAGTTAAAGAAGGCGTAGCAACCCTAATTCAGTTTGAAGTGGATGAATTTATTGATGGGGATAGTTCGGCTACGGGTATGGGGTTAGGTGATCCGCTTGCATGGAATGTGTCTGTCCGCGGTAATAACATCTTTTTGCGTCCTATTGCACAACAACCCGATACAAATATCGCGTTAGTTACCAATAAACGCACTTATGCTATCCAGTTAGCCAGTAGTGGCAATGGCGAACCTACTTATCTATTGCGTTATAACTATCCTAAGAAACCAGAGCCTGTTAAACAAACGGTTTTCTTAGGTAAATCTAAGATTGATTTACCGTGTTTTGACGGTGGGAGGATTAATAATCGCTATCAAGTTCGGGGGGATATGACGCTTAAACCATCAGGTCTTTGGGATAACGGTGAATTCACCTGTCTTAAATGGAATAACGCAACGGATTTACCTGTGGTTTATCGTGTTTTACCCGATGGTAAAGAGCATTTAGTCAATTACCACATGGATAAAAACGTCATGGTCGTTCATGAAGTTTCACCAAAGTTTGTTTTGCGTTTAGGTCAAAGCGTTATGGATGTGAAAACCGATCACAATATCAAGCGCGGTTATAACTATAACGGTACAACAACGGGTGAAAAATTAGTGGAGCGTAAATAATGGG
Organism: Xenorhabdus bovienii; assembly: GCF_024721015.1. Taxonomy (GTDB): domain Bacteria; phylum Pseudomonadota; class Gammaproteobacteria; order Enterobacterales; family Enterobacteriaceae; genus Xenorhabdus; species Xenorhabdus bovienii. The sequence continues at coordinate 43,753 of NZ_JANAIF010000027.1, read as the reverse complement.
ATTATTTGACCGAAAAAAAAACAAACCAATCGAAAAACCAGTTGAACAAGAACCATCCAGTGATTTAGAAGGTGATCGCGGGCTTTATAATGTTAAAGGTAAAAATAAAACTGGCGCAAAAAAATTCATTCTCCTTTTTATTGTTATTGCAATTGGATTACTTGTTTTAATTGGTGGCAGTATGGCGTTTTTAAAAATGAAAAAGCCGCCGGAAGTCACTCAAGTTTCTCTTTCTGATAAAGAGCAATATTCAAAAGAAAACACAACCAGTAATGCACTGGCTCAAACAAAAGGTAAAGTTGAAAAGTCATTAAATCAAATTATGGCTAATATCTCAGAAGAAAATAGACCTGATGTCGAAAAAGAACCCAATAATCCTCCGCCAACAAATAATGCGGTGATTATTGATCCTGAACCCGTAACAGAAAGTCGGGGGAATAACCGTGATAAAGTGCTTACACCGTCAGAACGCCGCCTACAAGGGGAGGTGTTAGTCGCTCAAAACGTGATTTCAAAACCGGAAAAGAAAGAAGCGGATTTAAATCAACCCGTAGATAAAAGGCATGTCAGCAAAAGCGAAAGTGACTTTTTAAAAGGTGCTAGTTTTGCTGATGGGAGCGTGGGAACTATTCGTGATCGGGAATACTTATTGTCAGCGGGAACATCAATGCCATGTGTCCTGAAAACTAAAATTGTCACGTCTTATCCTGCGGTTGTCATGTGTCAGTTAACGAAGAACGTGTATTCCGATGATGGTAAAACCATTTTATTACGCGCAGGCGCATTGTTACAAGGGGAGCAAACTCGCGTTTTACAACAGGGCGTTGCCCGGGTTTTTGTTAACTGGTCAACGGTAAAAGATGGGAATATTCGTGTTCGTATCGATGCACTAGGCGCCGACGGTTTAGGCGCATCTGGTTTACCTGCTTGGATTGATAGCCATTTTTGGGGGCGTTTCGGTGGAGCGATTATGCTTTCCTTTATTGATGACGCATTAGCCGCTGTCGCTAGCAATGTCAGTAAAGAAAACAGCAGCATGAAGGTAGATAATACTCGTAATACTGCGGGAAACATGGCTGAAATTGCATTAGAAAACTCGATTAATACCCCGCCTACGGCGTATATCAATCAGGGTGAAATGCTCACGGTGATTGTTCCTCGTAATGTTGATTTTTCTTCCATATTTAAAGTTGAATAAAAAAATAAAAGACAAGGGCGAATGTCCTTGTCTTTCTTTGGGGTTTAAAAATGAATAACAATAAAAAAGATTCCACCGTTATTAACTATCTTGAAAAGACTGGCATTCAAAAATACTTTGATACGAAAGGTGTATCTGAAATTATTATCAATAAGCCAAATGAAATTATTTTAGAGGGTGATGAGGGTTGGCAATATTTTGAAGAAAGTGGGGCAACGCTAAATAATTTATTGCATTTAGCAACCGCCTTATCAACATATAACAATGCGGGTGTTATTAATGAACAATCCCCGATTAAATCTTTGGTACTTCCAAATGGGGAGCGTTCTCAGATCATCATTCCTCCGGCCTGTATGGACGGCATGTTTTCTATGACCATTCGTAAACCATCATTAACCCGTTTTACATTGGGTGATTATGCAAAGTCTGGGCGGTTTTCAAAAGCAAAACAAGCGAAAAGGGTAACGGGGGAATTAACGGAGGAACAAGAAAAATTATGGGCGTTATATCAACAGGCATTAGATAACCCTATTTTGTATGAAGATTTCTTCCGTAAAGGCGTTGAGGCGCGTTGTAACTTCTTAATCGTTGGGGGAACAGGCTCAGGTAAAACGACCTTTGGTAAAGCGATAGCAGACGAATTCCCGAAAGACAGACGTATTATCACCATTGAAGATATCCACGAAATGTCTTTGCCGTATCACCTTAATAAAGTGCATTTGTTCTATAAAGCGGGCGGGATTCAACCGCGTTATTTGATTGAATCGGCTATGCGAATGAAACCCGACCATATCTTTCTTGCGGAACTGCGCGGTGATGAAGCGTGGAGCTATATAGAAGCGTTAAATACAGGCCATGAGGGGAGTATTACCACTATCCATGCGAATAACACTTATGCGTCTTTTGCGCGCCTTGCCTCGATTGTTAAACAGTCTACGGTTGGTTTAACGCTGGATATGGATTTAGTCCAAAAAACAATTAAATCCAGTATCGATATTATTCTATTTTTTAACAAAACCTACATGACGGAAGTTTACTTTGATCCGTTTGAAAAAATGAAAATTTTATCGGAAATGTAATCTTTTGCTAGCAAATAAAGTCGTGTTTCGTCTTGGTTCTGACGAAAATAATAGCAAAACTAATTTTTACTCGATGTTTAATACGGAGTATATATGCCAAATAAAAAAGCAATAGTTTTCTTTTTGGTTTTCCTTTTTTTTATTGCGGTCAGCGCGAGTTTTTTTACGTCCAGTATTGCACTTTTAAAAATGGTTGGAATGCCCATTAATTTTGAAAAGGTTAAGTGGAACACTTTTATTGATACCTATCAATTGTATTCGGGGCAAAAGGCGTATCAAAAATATTTGTTAGCGGGAATTGCCGGAGGGTTAGCCCCTTTCATTATTTATGTGGCGTTTATTGTTTTAATCATTATCGGGCTAAAACCCAAAAAAACGTTACACGGGGCTGCGCGATTTGCTACGGATATGGATTTAGCTAAATCAGGGTTTTTTCCCGCCAAAAATAAAAAAAATAAAAAAGCCTCTACCGCAGTATTGATTGGTAAAATGGATAAAGGACGTTATAAAGGGCAATATATTCAGTATATGGGGCAACAGTTTTTAATGCTCTATGCGCCAACACGAAGCGGTAAAGGGGTGGGAATTGTTATTCCTAACTGCCTTTACTATTTTGAGTCTTTAGTCGTTTTAGATATTAAGTTAGAAAACTTTATTTCAACGGCAGGGCATCGAAAAGATAAACTGCAACAAGAGGTATTCTTATTTTGTCCCGATGGATATCTTGATAGCGAAGATATGAAAGAGAAAAAATTACGGAGTCATCGCTATAATCCGATTTTTTATATTCGCCGTGATCCGATTAATCGTTTTGGTGATTTAACCAAGATTTCTTCTATTTTATTCCCTTTAACAGGGGATAAAAATGATATGTGGACGGATCTATCCGCGAACGTATTTAATGCCCTTGTGTTGTTTTTACTCGATACAGAAAGTGAAACTATCACCGAAGATATCGAGATAGAAAAAGACGGTTCTGTGCATTATGAAGAGCATGTAAAGCCAAAATACAAAGTTACCATGTCTCAAGTGTTTAGTTTATCAGTGCCTAAGAATGGAACAACATTAGGGGATTGGTTTATTCAGGAAATTGCGGCACGTAATACGGATGAAAATAAAGCCGCTTGGAATGCCTATATCGCCAGTGTACAAAGTGGTAATAAAAATGCCGTGCGTCCAGAGCTTTGTTTGTTATCCGACGATACAGTAACGCTCATGCGTCAATTTTCACAGCAAAAGCCCGAACAGCAACAAAGTATTATGTTGACCTTTAACGCCAACATGAAAATGTTTGCGAACCCTGTGACGGCAGCGGCAACGGATGGAAATGATTTTGATTTACGGGATGTTAGACGTAAACGCATGACGGTTTATTTTGGTTTAGCTCCGGCAGCTTTGAGTCAATACGCCCGTTTGACGAATCTATTTTTTAGTCAGTTATTAAATGAAAACGTCCGAACGTTACCGGAACATGATTCATCATTAAAATACCAATGTTTAATGACGCTCGATGAATTTACCTCAATAGGATGTTTAGACATTATTCAAATGTCGTTAGCGTTTACCGCTGGTTATAACATGCGTTTTGTCTTTATTTTGCAAAACCAAGAACAGCTATTTGATGAAAAGAAAGGGTACGGTAAAAATGGGGGTAATACCATTTTGAAAAACTGTGCGGTTGAATTGTTTTATCCACCAAAGGAGGTTGATGATTCTGTAAAAAAAATGAGTGAAACACTGGGGTATTATGATATGAAAATCACCAGCACGAGCGTGAGTAAGGGTAAATCGACATCTAAATCAACCAGTACCAGTATTCAAAAACGCGCACTGATGTTACCGCAGGAAATTGTTGAATTGCGAGATATAAAACATTCATCGGGAATGGCATTGCGTGAAATTGTGAAAAGTGAATTTAGTCGTTCGTTTATTGCAAATAAAATTGTTTATTTTGACGAACCTTATTTTAGTGATCGTAAAAAATATGCGGAAACGCATATTCCCGATATTCCTGTTTTAACGATAGAGCAAGATGAACTGGCAAAAGCATTACATGAAATGATGTTGCGTGATGCAAATTTTGTTGTTGAACCTGATTTTGATTAAGAGGTTTCTATGAAAATGAAAAAAACAATGGCAATCACATTAATGGCGTTAGTGGGATATTTGGGGGTATTGCCTGAAAACGAAGCACAGGCAGCCAGCCAAGACGAATGCGCGATTTGGTTATGTTTGCCTGCTGGATTTGGCGAGGGGTGTGGCGGGGCGCGCAGCGCGTTTAAAAAGCGTTTAAAAAAAGGGAAATCCCCGTTGCCGAGTTGGGAAAGTTGTGCGGTTGGAAATGATCCTGAGCCATACAGCTATAAGCGAAAATACAAAACGTATACGAATTATGGCAAAGGAAAAATCTCTACCGGAAACGGTCGAAACTGCCCTGAAAATGGGGATATTTATTGGGATATTAGCCGTTACAGCGGGATTCAAGCAATTTGTACAAACACTGAAATTTATACAACAACTTTCTATGACGGTTCTGGGGTATACGTTCATGAAGAAGAACGATGGGGGAAACCTTTATCAGAAACAATGAATAAAAATTTCAAAGCTGGCCAATATCGGGGTTATCGAGGTGATCGGCAAATCGGAAATAGCCGATAATTTATATTGGTATCAATCTAAAATTAAAGAAACTGAGGTAAAATTATGAAAATTATGCGTGTATGGATTGGAGAAAAACCCGATGTGGCTAAAGATATTGTTAAAGCATTAGGGGGGAGTTTTACAGGTGCGGATAGTCGTAATGGTTTTTGCACGGTAGGAAGTGACATTGTAACGTGGTGTTTTGGCCATATTCTTGAAAGTGCCGAACCTGAAGTTTATAACCCGTCTTATAAACAATGGAATACGGCTGATTTACCCCTTAAACTCTACCCGTTAAAACTAACACCTAAAGCAAATGCTAAAAAACAACTGAATGTTATTTTAGATCTCCTTAAAAAATCAGATAGCGCAGTGAATGCGGGCGATCCTGATGATGAGGGGCAATTGTTAGTGGATGAAGTCTTGATTTACGCTAACTATAAAAAAACCGTTAAACGGTTGTTATTGCAAGATAACACGGATGCGGGTGTAAAACGCGCCGTAAACAATTTAAAAGACAATAAGCAGTTCCAAGGCTTATATTTAAAAGCCCTTGCCCGAAGTGTTGGGGATGATATTTACGGGAAGTCCATGACGCGTGCCTATACTTTAGCGGCTCAAGCAAAAGGCTATCGCGGCGTTCTTTCGGTTGGTCGGGTTCAAACCCCCATATTAGGCTTAATCTGTAAACGATTTTTGGATAATAAAAACCACGTTAAAGGGTTTTATCAAACCATCAAAGGCGAATTTAAAACAGCTAACGGATTGTTTGGGGCGAACTGGAAAGTGAGCGAAAACGCGCCGCAAGACGAAAAGAAACGGTTAAATGATGAGGGATGTGCTGATCGGCTATCTAAACATTTAACGGGCAAATCGTTTGATGTGGTTTCAGCCGCAGTATGCGATAAAAAAGAATTTGCACCATTACCGTTTAATTTGCTGAAATTACAGCAAGCCATGAGTCAATCTCATAAGTTTTCAGCGAAAAAAACGTTAAAAATTACCCAAGATTTACGGGAAAAATATAAAGCAATTACCTATAACCGTTCGGATTGTCAGTATCTTTCTGATGAGCAATTTAAAGAAGCCCCTGAACTACTCAATGTGTTAAAACAGGGATTAAGTCAGTTTTCCGATTACCCCATTGATAAAAGACAAAAAAGTAAAGCCTTTAATACCGATAACGTCACGGCTCACACCGCTATTATCCCTACGACTAATGTACCAGACTTAAATAAACTCACTGATGACGAACGTGTCGTGTATTTAACGATTGCCGAACGTTATATTGCTCAATTTTTGCCTCCTAAAATTTTTAAAGAAGCGTTAGCGATTTTAAAATGGGATTTGGAAACATTCAGTTGCCGCGCAACTGAAATTCAAGAAAAAGGCTATACGACGTTTTATCAAAATCAATCTGATGATGAAGAAGTATCAGAAGAAAAAACGGATTCTGATAGTGATTATGCAATCATTGCTAAACTCAGAACGGGCGAAAGCGTTTCTTGTGAAAAATGCGATTATGAAAATAAAGAAACAACCCCGCCTCCGCTTTTCACAGAATCTTCTTTACTGGCTGCCCTTTCCCGTATTGCTGATTTTGTGATTGATCCAAAAATCAAAGCTGTTTTAAAGGCTAAAGATGCAGGAAAAAAAGGGGAGTTTGGCGGGATAGGCACTCCAGCAACACGCGATAGTTTTGTTCCTTTATTAGTTAATCGGGGCTTTATTGCCATTGAAAAGCAAAAGTTGATTCCCACTCAAGCGGGATTAGATTTTTATCATTCTCTTCCTCTGATGGTCACTCAACCCGACTTAACGGCATTATGGGCGGAGAAGCAGCAAGAAATAGAAAAAGGTCAGTTGGATGTTGAGGTTTTCGTGAAAGATCTCTATGCTGATATTCAAGAATTAATTGATTTCGGTATTTCAGATAATTTGAAAGTGGATGCTTCTTCCTCTGAAAATAAGCTTTCTGTTTCCTGTCCATTGTGTAAAAGCGAATTGTTGGAAAATAGTAAAGCGTTTGCATCTTGTAAGGCACGTTGCGGTTTTGTTATCTGGGAAGAAATTGCCGGAAAAAAAATCACCCGAACTCAAGCAGAAACATTGATTGAGAAAGGGGAAACAGGCATTATCAAAGGCTTTAAAAGTAAAGCGGGTAAGCTATTTGATGCTAAATTAGTTTTAGATAAAGCATCAGGGAAAGTTATCTTTAAGTATGAAAATAAAGGTAAGAAGTGATCTTAAAATACAGTGAATTTGATGGTTTTTAATAATAAGAGGCAAATATGAACGATTTAACAAAAAATGATGAGTATGACATTACCCGTAAAACGCTAGTCAGCATTACTGCTATTCGTAGTTGTTTCAAACAATCAACAATTGATTCTATTGATGACATTGTTGATAAGTTATTGTCAATTAAGGAAGAGAAAGAAGCTGAATTCCGTCAATATGAAACCGAAGCAGTAGCACGTAACGAAAAACGTATTCAGGCAGTTGAATTACTTGAAGCGGCAGGATTGCCAGTGCCTAATGAGTATTTACGGCCAATTACGGCTGAGTTACTTGCTACGGGTCAGGTTAATACGAAGAAAGCCCGTAGTAAAGGAAAATCAGCACCAGCCAAGGCGCGTTTAGCTTGGAAAAATCCTACAACCGGCGAGTGGGAAACCTATAGCCGTGGGCGTACAGCAAATTGGATTGCTGTAGCGAAAGAGGCGGGAGAAACAGACGAAACACTGGCACTTTACGCCGAAGAATACAATAAAGAAATAGAAATAGAAAAAGGTCAGGGTTGAAGGATAATCGCAATAGCACCTTTTATAGAGGCATTATTTGCTGATTCTTTACTTAAATAAAATGTAACAAAATATTACAAAATCCAGAAATTTTTTATTAAACCACCGATTCTAGGTGGTTTTTTTTATTTCTACTCATTTTTTGACGTACCGTTAGGTGGGACAGACAAATCTTTATTTTTCATTATTATAGGTCAAATCAAATTACGATTGGAAAGTGGGTGAACTGTGAAAAATGAAAACGTAAAAGTATCAATATTGATTTTCCTGTGAGTTACGTGGGGGCGCGCAATCCCCTCACGTAACGACAAATCACCAAAGATGAATCAGAAATTAATATTATTCGGCTGTAGACGTTACTTTTTTAAAAGTTCTTTTTAAACTTGTGTATACAGAAACCATGCGTCAGGCTGGGAGTGAGGTGGTGAGCCGTACCCCCATACGGCTCACCGTGTAGCTTCACAATTATTAGACAGTAAGGCAACTTAACTATGAAAACTACGCTATTTAAATTAGCAGTTTTTCGGACTGCAATCATCTTTTTTTTAATATTAAAGCCTATTCTTTAAAAAAAGGATGCTTAATGTGGAGCACCATACCCCCATATGGTGCGCTGAGTATTGGTATTTTTTTAAATAAACAGTAAGGCAACTTAACTATATGAAAAGAAAAATCAATCTTCTTTCTGTTCTTGTTTTTTCTGCAATTTACAGCGAAGAAATATTAGCGGAAGAATGTCGTCAAAAAATAAATTCTCATAATAATAGTCATTGTATTGTTACAGACGTTTCAGGTGGAAAATTTTTTTCAGGTTATAGTAATGGCACTAATGGTAAAACTGGCGTTAGTAAAAATTCACTGACAATGGAAAATATTTTATCAAATGGTGATTTCATATTACATGGTGGTGAGACTCCTGCATTTCATGGTGATAATTTTATTGAGAAAAATAAAGTAATAATATCTGATAGTGAACTTGGAGGGTTAAATTCTTCAGGAGCGTATGTTTATGCAGGTAGTGGAGCCAAAGCTAGAGAAAATACAGTTTCATTAAAAAATGTTGTAGTGAAAGGAAAATCTGATATTAGTGGAACATTTACCATAGGAACTGCTGATACTCAGATAAATGATTCTTCTGTGATTGTTAATAATTCACATTTTATGAATGAATCTATTATGTATGGGGTTCAGGTGGGGGGGGGTAAAAAGTACACCGCAGTATTGAAAAATAATTTAGTTAAAATAGATAATTCTAAATTTGAAAAATATGCTCTTTTAGTAGGTGGTATTGCTGGAAATATTTCTAATGCAACATTGGTCGAAAATAGAGTTAATATTAATAATTCTATTTTTGACGATTACGTTAGAATTTATGGTGTAATGAATTTAGCCAGTAATGGTAATAATGAGAATAACTCGGTAAGCATTGAGAAATCGAATTTTAATTATTTTGTTGATATTACTGGTTTGTTTTCCAGTATGACGGAAACCTATACTCCCGTTTTTGTGCGCTTAAAAGATGTGGTGTTTAATTCTAAGGTGAATATTTTAGGAATCAAAACATCTCATTCCCAAAATATCAGTGGTGTTGACATAACGCTGGATGGTCATATTGAATTCAATGCTCCAGAACGTGCAACAATATTGTCTGGTCAGAACTTCGGGGATAGAAATAGATTAACAGGAAATATATTCAATTTTAGGGCAGATCCATTAAAATTAAAATCTGTATCAGGATTTGAGAACTATAAATTTTTTCTAAATGAAAACATCAAAGATGGTGATATTTTACTCAATACAATTGACGCTATTGATGTGAGTAAATCAACAGTAACAGTTGATGGTATTCATAAAGATTCAGAGTTAGTTAATGGGGGAGATGCCATATTAATGAGTAATGTAATCGGTGACGCAAAACTTATTAATTCAGAAACAACATTAGGTACAGCGACGTTATTATATTTCGGACTAGAAAAGAAAAAAACAGAAAATGGTAAAGAATCAATTATCGTTAATGTGACTCCATTTGTTTTAGAGCCGAAGCCAGAGCCAAAACCAGAGCCGAAGCCAGAGCCAAAACCAGAGCCGAAGCCAGAACCGAAGCCAGAGCCGAAGCCAGAGCCAAAACCAGAGCCGAAGCCAGAGCCAAAACCAGAGCCGAAGCCAGAGCCGAAGCCAGAGCCAAAACCAGAGCCAAAACCAGAGCCGAAGCCAGAACCGAAGCCAGAGCCGAAGCCAGAGCCAAAACCAGAGCCGAAGCCAGAGCCAAAACCAGAGCCGAAGCCAGAGCCAAAACCAGAGCCGAAGCCAGAGCCGAAGCCAGAGCCAAAACCAGAGCCGAAGCCAGAGCCAAAACCAGAGCCGAAGCCAGAGCCAAAACCAGAGCCGAAGCCAGAGCCAAAACCAGAGCCAAAACCAGAACCGAAACCAGAGCCGAAACCAGAGCCGGAACTAAACCCACAAACACAAGCTTATTTGAGTGGGAGAAGTGCTGGAATGTTGTCTATTAATAATGGGCTGATTAAAAAAATTAATTTAAAAGGTGATCATATTGAGTCTTTTGCATTAGTAGAATCAGGTAAAAATCGATTTAATATAGGTAAGAAACTAGACTTAATAGCTAGTCATTTTTTAGTAGGAAATGCGATTTATTCAGAAAAGCTAGATTCTTCAATTGGGCTGTTTTTTGAAACGGGAAGTTCATCTTATATTTCACATAACGAAAGTCGTTTGCCGACAGTAAAAGGAAAAGGGAATGCTAACTATCGAGGGGGCGGAATAGTCTTACAAAAGAAAGGACTTAATGAAAATATTAGAGTTACAACTTCACTGAGAGGTGGGAAGTTAAATTACGATTTTAAAACAAATGATTTTGGTATTAATAAAAACATTACCAGTCAATATAATAGTGATTCTATGTATTGGGGAGCACATATTGGTATTGATAAAAAAATAAATATTGATAACGACAAGTCTGTAACTATTCGTGGTATTTATCAATATACACATGTGGGTAAAGATGAAATTAATACTAAATCACCTATTGGTGAAGAGAGGATCAAGTTTAATTCTGTTAACTCACATCAAACTAAATTAGATGCAACGTTAAATGTTAGCATAGATGAAAATGTAATTTTAAATACAGGATTGGGCTATCAATATGAGTTTGATGGGAAAACCAAAGGAACCATAGAGGGAATTTCTATGCAGGATACTTCCTCTACTGGAGGCAGTGGCTTTGCTTCATTTGGTATTGAATTTGGAGAAAAATCTAATTTCAGTGGTGAGATGAAATTAACTGGTTATGTAGGAGATAAACAAGGCGTAGAAGGATTATTAAATATTAAATATCGTTTCTAATTTTGTTGATAAGTAATAACAGGCGGTAGATCCGCCTGCTCAGGAATTTAAAATAAATTAGTGAGGTTGATTGTGTTTGATTTTGTAATAGGCATGGTATTACTAATCATGTTAATGACTTTTTTCTTTTTTTTCATTGGTTATTATATAAAAAAAATAGAAAGGAAAAAATCTGGTGTATAGGTTGGTAAGTTTAAAACAAAACAGGCGAATCTGTTTTTTTCAAAAAAACTATTGAGAATCAAAATAATTGATTTTATTACATATAAAGGATTTTAAAATGACAGGTCTAGCTCTGTTTTTAATAATGATTATTGGGATATACATTATATTCATTGTTTTTTGTAAGTGGTACTATGGAAATGGTACGGTAAATGTTCAATTTGAATCATCAAATTCAAAAAAGACAGTGCAAATCCCTAAAAAGCAATTGCTTAATATTTATTATGACTTTCTTACGTCCGTCAATATATTACGTTTTGTAGCTTGGTTGTTTGGCGAGTTTATTATCTCTTTGTGGGGTATTTTGCTCCATTCCCCTAAAATTATTTTATTGGTATTTATTGCCTATTGCATATATGATCCATTAACAATAAAACAAATAAATATTGATGATATTGTTTTATTGTTACAGGTAATCGGAATGTACCATTTTATTATTATTGATATCTTTATTTTGTCTTCACTGAGTTATCTTTTTTTAAAAATACTTTGTAATGGTTTTCCATTCTATCTTTCAAACATATTCATGCGTTATAAAAATGAAAGGATATGCAAATATTTTGCTGCAAACGCAGATACAGTAAAGGAGGAGTAAACAATGTCTGTTATGCGATGTAAACAATGCAATGAATTATCTTTTGCCGATAATGATGGTGAACCAGCTAAACAATGTTTGGCCTGTGGGTCATTCTCTTTGTGCTGTGACCATTCTGGGGCAACGTTTAATCAGTCTCTTCAACAATTCATCTGTGATACCTACAATAGAGTTATGGATGAAAATCTTAATGAACTAAGAGCATTTGCGCGAGCAAATCCTCTTATAGGGCTACCGATTGCTGGCGATCCTGATGACGAGGGGCAGGTAATACTAAAACAGGTGATTTATGTTAACAAATAAAGAAATACAACGATTAGATACTTGTTTTTTTCATTGTGTAGATCTTTCTGCTGATATTACTGATTGCAATTCAGAAGGTCTTGAATTGAGAGAGATTATTAATAAAAAAATTCAGGGTGATGAGGTAATGGATATTGATGTTGTTAATTTTTCAAAGTTACCTTGTTCATATCCTGTTATGGAAATGAAATCGAATAATAACGATACTATAGTTTTGCTAAAAGCATTTTGTATTGAATATGGGAGGGATGCTCAAAGTCTTTATCGGGATAGTGATTATTCGTATTTGTCTGTATTTTCATCGTTAGTCGATTTTATTCGTTATTTTGCTCATGTGTCTTGTGATGAAATTAATGATTTCATTGATAGGTTACAAGGCCGGACGGTTAGTTATTTTATGATTAGTTTTCCTGAAAAAGAGGTGATTCGATGAAAAGATTATTTATTGCGGAAAAACCACAAATTGCGAATGATATTATTAAAGCACGTTTGAATTTGAAAACAAACAGGCGAAAAAATGAGTGAATTAACTAAAGAGGAAGAGTTATATAATCTTGCATCAGATATAAATAAACATCTGGCTATTATCGTTAACTCTTCTGACGAAATACAAGATAAAGAAATAATCGTTGCGTCCGCAGGGCATATTCAGTTGCTTATGTCTGACATATGTCGTTTGGTAGAAAAAGAAGATCAGTAAACACTTAACATATTTAAAAGCCTCATTATAAATCATGGGGTTTTTTGTTGACTTCGATTGTGTGGGAGCGTTATTTGGTGTTGGGTCTTTGGGTTTTTTCAATGTTTTAACTGGAGATGATGGTCATGAAAAATACAAATAATTTAGGGGAACGCAAAGTCATTCAAGTAGAGCAGAGGCTCAATGAATTTACGCATGGTATGAATAAATATTCCCCAGCGAAAATATTTATGCTGATTTTTGGTGTAATAATGGGGATTGTGTTACTGGTTGGTATTTCAGGCATAGTAATGTTGAGGTCTATAAATACTGTTTCCACCGGTGATCCTGTCATGCTCCCTCCGAGTTCGAGCAGTTTTGAAACTAGCATACCTGCGGATTACGCTAATTATCTTTCCCCTGATTCGGTTAAGGTTAACATTTCTTTTGTTTGTGATCATGCGAATACGGGAAAACTACTTATTAAATATAGGCAATCGATTGAAATTATAGAAGCTGTTTGGGTTGATGGTAATTTAGTCGATTGTGATAATAACGGTAATTACAGTTTAAAAGGTAAGCCAATATCTGAAACTAAAATATATCGTAATATAGTGAGCAGTTTTATATCGTCCAGTATGAAATCAAAAAAAGGAGGGGGCATTCCAGTTTTCGACATACCTGGGGTTGAACGAGGATTACTGGATAAGTGAAAAACGCATCAGCAATTGCAGGGCGCGAGCACACTATTTTAAGGGCTTTTCGAAGATTATTAGATACTCCATATGAAAAAAGTTTGAACTATGTCAAAAAAACGATGGTTTTTTTACATTAAAAACATAAAGTGTTTTGCTTTATCATTTGTTTTGCATTATCATGTGTTTTACATGATAATTAACTGATGTAAATAGGAGAAAAAAAATACAGTCACATTTTGATATTCTATGACTGTATTATAAATTTACTAAACCAGTTTATTGTTACAGCAAGAGTAGATTATGGACGTTCATAGCTTAAGTGATTATATAGAAATTTATTATAAAGGAGTGAAAGCAGAATTCGCGCGCCAACAAGGTGTATCGCCACAGTTAGTTAGTCAATGGATTAAAAATGATTTTGTTGTAATAAATCATAATTTATATTCGTGGCGTAGGAATTTAGAAAAACCATTAGATAGCGAGGAATAGAACAAAAATAGTGGTGAACCGTACCCCCATACGATTCACCGTGTAGCTTCATAATCATTAAACAGTAAGGCAACCTAACATGATAGAAATGCACATAAAAATGAGCAAAAAAGAAGCTCAGGCATACACCCAATCTGAAAGCGACAACATCCAAGATTTACAAGATCTAATTCAAGATAATGCTGTAATTAGTCTTGAGCTATGTAACTTTCCAGAAGCAAATATTACTGTAGAAGTTGATTAACAATAATCAATAATCTCTATGGTTTAACCAATAGAATAATATTCTATATTAATAAAGTAGTAAGTAATGAGCCGCCCCCCATGCGGCTCATTATATAGCCTAATTAAATCACACTAAACAGTAAGGCATCTTAACTATGAAAACTATGCTATTAAAACCAGTTTTTTTTACAACTATACTTATTTCAACTTTATTATCATCAAATTCTTTTTCACAGAATAATAATTCAGGTGTTATCAGATTTTCAGGTGCAATTGTTTCTCCACCTTGTTCTATGAAGGTGAGTGATGAAAACAATGCTGAAATCCAATGTTTTGATAATTATAAAAATATATTAAAAAATATCAACTTAGAAAAAGATAAGGAAATAAAAGGGAGATTAGAAAAACAAGCAGAATTTTCTATAAAATGGTTTTCTACAGACACGGCTATATTAATAGTAGATCACATTTAATCTCAATGTAAAACGGCGGGATGCCCCACCGCGACAAAAATAAACTTATATCATGTGAGGTTTTCAAATGTCACATGTACGTTTAGCGCATGACCTAGGGCGTACTGCCAGTTGGATTGCTATAGCGAAAGAAGCGGGTGAAACCGATGAAACCCAAGTTCAATTTCTTTTTATAATGCACTTGAAAGTAATGTATTTTTACCTTGCTATTATTGTGTAAGTTGATAAAATTTTAACGGGAGCCAAAATGGTATCTTTATCTTAAAGTAGGCAAAGTATTTTAATCAAATTCTAATTTAATATGAATTGGCAAATAAATATGAAAAATATTATTGGCATTGCTGTTATTGTTTTAATTTCATTTATAATCATCGCAACAATTTCAACGGGCATCATAAATAATGAATTAAATAATTTTGATAGATGTATGAATAACGTGATGAATTATCAGGATAAATCACAAGTTAAAAATGAAAATATTGGTTTATTTCAGTCACATTCAAAAATAAAACAAAATATCAGTGTGCTTTATTTCGGTGATTATCCGTTTCATAAAATTACCACCGATAAAGGAGTTTTTGAGATCTACGGTAAAGATGTTTTTTTACCTAAAAATATAGAATTATCAATTAAAACTTACCAGTATAATAGTTATCCATCTTGTATTAGTGAACTTAATAATGAAGTAAAATCACAGCTTGAAGAAAATAAGAACAAGATTGAAATGATTTGTTATGATAGTGGAGTTCAATCAAAATGCTTTTT
This sequence comes from Xenorhabdus bovienii, assembly GCF_024721015.1. Classification (GTDB taxonomy): domain Bacteria; phylum Pseudomonadota; class Gammaproteobacteria; order Enterobacterales; family Enterobacteriaceae; genus Xenorhabdus; species Xenorhabdus bovienii. Next base: position 28,223 of record NZ_JANAIF010000027.1, on the reverse strand, counting down.
CAAAAACGAATCAACACCAAAACCCCCACAGGGTAGGACGTAATAAATCAGTTAGTTGATAAGTGGCTTGAGGATAATGATTAATGAAAATTCATATAGGAGATATTTTTAATATGTACTACACTGGTTTGTTTTTTATCATATTATGCGTTATTATTTTAATAATTTCATTCTATGAAAATTTAAAAAATAAAGGAAAGTATAGCACTCCAACATTAGCAGTGATATTTGGTTTAATTGGTTTTTTCCTTTATTCTAATTCTAAGGATATAGATAATAGAATCAAGGCCGGTGAATATTTCACTAATAATTGCAAAGCGCTTGAATTAAATATTAACATTGGCTTTTTAAAATCAGATACCAACCGTTTATATTGTAATGATACAATTGTAAATGTTAATTCAAGTGAGTACGATGATGCAATCAAGGCTTATTTAGATAACAAAAAATAATGATATTAGGGGTAAAAATGAATGAACAAAAAATATTAAAAAACATGTTGAATAATAAAGTATCAAAATTTAATAAAACAATGTTTAAATTTGGAATGATAACATTGTCAATGGGAGTATTAGGATTTATATTAATATGTTTTTCATTTTTTCATATCAGAATAGGCGTGGATGATGACATACTTTTTATTGTAGGATTCTTGATGCACTTATTAAGTTCTTTTTTATGCTTGGTCTTGATAACACATGGGGTTAAATTCTAAAAAAGAAATCACCGATTATTGTTTAAAACATGGAAAATTTTCAACGGATAATTTGATAGATTTTTTGAAAAAATAGCGTAATTCGAAAGAAAACGAATGAGGAATATAAGAATGACAGAACAAACTACATGCAATAAAGAAATGTTAAAAAAAATGAAAGATCTTTCTATAATGATAAAAAGAGCAAATAGCCTTGAATACTTTACACCACGCTATAATATAAAAGAAAAAGTAATTTCTTTAGTCTGCTTTTTTTTACACATGCTGATTCTTATTACAGGAGGATATTTAATATTTTTATTCTTAGACTCTCAGTTTTCAGGCAATAAATCAAGCGTTGGAGATGATTGGTTTTTTGTATTAGCTAATATTTTTACTATAATGTTATGGGGTTGTATTTTTTCTATTCCGGGAAAATATGTAAGTAATTATGTAATATCATCAATAGATAAAAAAAGAGAAACAATAGCAACAAAAAAAAGAAATATATATATGGAGACTGATGATTACTATTTATTCCTAGAGAAGAAATATAATGAAATCGATGATTTATTAATAACATACAAACCAAATGACAATAACAACTTTGAAAAATTACAAAAAAAGATAAAAAAGAATGGTTTTGAAGTTGAGTCCATATTAAAGTTTATTCATGAGGAAGAAAATTCACAAGATCAAGAAGAACTAAAAGAAAAATTCAAATTCTTATCGAAAGAAATATGAAACTAAATAAAAGCCCATTAGGGCTTTTATTTTTAATCAAGGGGCGTATAGCCCCTTTTTGATTTGTGCCCGTCAGGGTATGAGGGAAGAGGCACATCGCAACCCACAGAGAGCACCTACCGTTAATCCTCTGATAAAAAGAAGGGGGCTGGTATAATTTACCTAACCTCCCCACTTCCTGCCAAGCCGTGAGCGTAGCGAACTGTAAGAACATCATCTAAAGCGATGAGGATGTTAAACGGTCGGAGACGAAAGAAAATTAAAGCCACATCGAATTCACACGTTAAGGATTTTTTGATGTTGCAAAAATAATCATGTTCTAATATATTAGAATTCATTAAATCTAATTTATTAGAACGTGAGGTTGTTATGCCAACAAAGCATATTGATAGTGAACAATGGTCGAAAATTGAGGCCATGACGGTAGATCTGATTGATGAAAAGAAGGCGATAATCAAAGAAGGTGATGTTTTAAAGGCGGTAATTGCGCGAGGATTGGCATCAATCACACTACCTGAATTGAGCGCACAGTTTGATTATCAACCGCGTTTCAGTGTGATCATGCATACTACAGTCAATGAAAACATGACAGGCTTATCATGTTTTGACAGTCCCACTGTCAATGATTTGGTGTCCGTGATGGAAAAAGACGAGGCATTTATCCTTTGTGTGTACGGCAAAAAAAACACAGGCCGTAGTACTTTTGCAGAAGGAGTGATGAATGCTTTAAAAGCCAAAAAGAAAATTAGCGGAGTCAGGTTCTACGATGATGCCGTAGAAGCGGACATTACGGAAGCATGGAAAGATCATAATGCAGGAGCTGCTGGAGTTATTGTTGTGCTTTATGCCGATGATCAGCTTGAGGCGACAAATCAGTTTTACATGGTAAAAAGTCGCCTGTGGAATCTTGATGAAGTAACAGAGTTATATTTGCCAGATTTACCAAAAATAACACCATCTGAGCAGCATGATCTTATTTCTCGCACGATGCGCAAGCCAGCCAAGTTAGTTCACGTAGGTGCTCTGCCAGATAACCCGTCTGTTGAAGATATAGATATTAAATGAGTAGTTAGTTGATAAGTGGCTTGAGGATAATGATTAATGAAGAATTCATATAGGAGTGACAAGATTAGACTGTTAAAGTTTAAACAAATGATTAAATATATATTTCTTACTCTGGCGCTTGTTATCACATTTAACTCAATTTCAGGTGATTATCATCACGGAAAATCAGAAAGAGAACAAGTCACTGAATATATAACAACAGCTTATAGTTACAATGAGGTTGTGAATATTAGAAATCTCACTACAGATATTAATCAAGGCAAGGCTAATTTCCAGTTTGTGAGAATTTCAAAATTTAATGATTACGTTACCTGTGAAAACGTTAACGGTACTCTGTCATATCATAACCGAAAATATGGTAATAAAAATATTATTCAGGTTGATAGAATTGAATCTAAAAGTAAGTCCTGTAATTTTTTTAATCCTCTATTAAGTTAATGTAATTTTTAAAAAGAGTAATCAATGATGAAAGAAAATATTAAATTTAACAAAGATAATTTAGAATTAAGAATACTTGAAAAAATAAATGAACATGATAGATATAATGAAAAAATTTTATTTTTTATAAAAATTCTTTATATTATATTCACAATATCTATGACTGGCACTATTTGTTTTTTAGTTTTAGCTGAACCTGAACCTGTATTTGTTTTATCTACTGTATTTGTTGCTTTTGTTTTATCTGTTGTATTTGTTGCTTTTTTAAATTTATTCATATTTGGAGTGGGAATGGTAAACATGATAAAAGCCATGTCGTCAGAGACGTTATTAGGATATTTTGTAAAATGCTATACAGACAAGGAGTTTAGAGATTTTTTTATGGCTATTTTCAATTCTAGAAAAATTATAAAATATAATGACAGGAATGAAATTGATTCTTTTTTTATAAAGACAATGGATGAAGAAAATGAACTACATAAAATAGACATAATAAAAAAATCTCTTTTATAATTAGTATAAATTCGAACAATTAGTAGATTGGTGATCCATTTTTACATATTTATGAGGGGGTATCTATCCCCTCCCCTTTAAGCCTCTCTGCTTTTCCTTCTACTATCAATTTAAAATCCTGCAGCTCATCAAGATAGTTAAAAATGATAGAGATTGTATTGTGCAATACAAATTGACGGTAGGTGTCGAATCATGAGTAACAAACCTGCAATTAGGGCGTATACCGAACTACAGCAAGCATATGATTTTTTCAATGCTACGTTGTTCGCTGATTCTTTGCCGGATACGCTCTCAACGTTGGTACATGAGATGTGTCACGTCTGGCAACATCACACACCAGCCAAGAAATGCCGAGGCGGGTATCATGATCGCGTTTGGGGCGCAAAGATGGAGGAAATTGGTCTTATGCCCTCCAATACTGGCCTCCCCGGGGGAAAAAAACAGGCCAACAAATGACGGATTACATTATTCGTGGTGGTCGTTTTCAAACAGCGGTGTATGACCTGCTCAAGACCGGATTTTCTATCTCATGGTATGACAAGTGGTCACAAGGGGCGGTGATTACGTCAAAGACAAACGGCGACATTCTGGACGACTGGCTACGTGTAACGGATAAGAACGACTTAGAACTGATCAGCAAGGGTAAAACTGATATAGGCACTAACGACGATGATGATACAGACGGCTCTGAGCCAGTAATTGACGTTAGGCCACCTGTAAAGGGAGCCGCAACAAGGACTAAATTTACCTGTCCTGAATGCGGCCTTAATGCGTGGGCTAAACCTACCGCCTCCCTTATTTGCGGTGATTGTAGCATTACATTAGCCCCCTCATGATGTGTGAATACTATCATTTTCAACAGTGCCGGTGAGTTGGCCAACGAGTCAACCAGACACTAGGCATCGAGCGATTAAATACTATCAAGGAAATTTCATGGGTACATTAACTGTTAGGACTCTGCCAGAGCATGAAAAAGCTCTGGCTGTGGTCGGTTCTGGTCGGTGATAAGAGAGCGTCACAAACGTTATTAAAGGCACTGATGGCCTATGAGCCGCATCTTAAAGAGATCGACAAGTTGCGTAGTGCCTTACGTCAAATTGAGCGGGAACGTGACGAGTACAAAGGGAAGATTGAACGGTACAGATCTGCTGTTAGTGGGTTACTAGACTAATATTAGTTACATCATACATATATATAATGACCACACCTTGCCCCAGTGAATTTACATCCAGATCGCAAGCTAAATAGGAAAAATCGGGGCGGGTAATACACAATACCTGTCACACACACGCCCTACCCGCCAAAATCAGAAGTTTTCTGTCAGCAATCCAGACAAAATACCACCGTTTGTTTTTTGTTAAATTTGCAACAATTAAGAAACTTTTTAACAAAATTATACTTCACCGCTTTTTTTCACCCAACGCTTGATAAGTTGAGTTACACGCATGATTAGTCAAAGATTAACATATTTTGTTATCTTTTGATTAATCATTATTGATAATCTATGATTATCTTGATATGGTTAATCAAAGATTATCGTTACGTGATATCCATTGATTAATCACTTCTGCTAGCCTTTGATTAATCAATGATAAACATCAATGAGAGGTAGGAAAATGATTATAGTTTTTGGATCAGATAAAGGTGGTGTAGGAAAAACAACAATTACGGCAAACTCAGCAGTAATGTTGCAACAAAAAACTGCGTCTGTCGCATTAGTGCGAACAGACAAAAACGAAGATTTGAATACATGGCAAAGTTTACGACGAGAACAGCCCGTTCCTGATATTCCAATTATGACTTGTTACGGAAGCAATACACATAAAGAAATTAACAAATTGCACGGGGTAACAGATGTAATATTGGTAGACACTGCCGGACATGATAGCGTTGAGCTTCGCAGTGCATTACTTGTTGCAGATGTATTTATAGCTCCAGTAAGCCCGACATCCATGTTAGAAGTTGTTACACTGAATAAATTATCATCCATTGTGAACGAAGCTAAAAAGGAAAACACAAAGCTAAAAGCCTTTGCTTTACTTAATCGTTGCCCTACTTCACCATTTAATAATGATGCAGTAAAAATCACACAATATCTTAACGATGATCCCCTGCTTTTATCTCCATTCAAAACACGCATATCAAACTTAAAGGCTTTTGAAAAAGCCATAAATGAAGGGCTGGGAGTGCATGAGCTTAAAGGAAAAAATGTAGGGTCAGCAAAAGCACAATTAGAGCTTTTATTCGCTGAACTCATTGATTCCATTCAAGATAGCTAAAAAACCATTGAAAACCATTGAAAATCATTGATTAATCAATGATTAACTCGATATTGAGGTGGATTATGGATATAAATAAATTAAAAAAACACGCGCCAGCGATTGAACAGTCAGAAAGTAAGACGGTTAATGATTTTATCGCCCAAGGTGATAAAAAACCGACAAAAAAAACAGAATCTATCATGGTAGGTTTTCGCATGGATGAAGATACCTTAGAACGATTAGACAGGCTAACTAACGGACTAGGCAAGAAACGTATTAACATTTTACGGGCTTCACTGCTTGCCTTTGAATCGCTATCACCTAGCGATAAAGCTAAGTTTTTAATAGAAGTAATGAGGTAACTACAATGCTTGAGCACAAATTCAAAACAGTTAGAGAACTTAAAGATGCGCTTAATGAATGCCCTGATGATGCCGAAATTTATATAAGTGAGCTGCCTAATAACATATCAAGACACGGTTTAACCACGGTTTTTGATGGTAAAAAAGTCTTAATTTGTGAATATCATGATTATGAAATGATTAACAAATCTGAGTTGTTGCTGTGAATCGAAAATGTAATTTTAAGAATTTAAATCCCTGACTAGGACACACCTAGTCAGGGATTTCGGGGTTATAAACTACGCCCTTTATTTTGCTCTTGAGATTTCTTCTGTTCGTTCTGTTGGGCTTGTTCTGGTGCATGTTGAGATTTAGCCTTTTCAACATTCGAATCCAGTTTACCACGTTGCTCTTTCAGTTCGTCAAATTCGCTACGTGACCACGTTTTTGATTTCATGTGGTCAACATGCGTGTTAAGTTGTTTTTCAGCATGTTTAAGCGGTGATTCAACCTGTGGATTGGCTAATTTAGTGATATTAATCGATACTGGCTCAATTTTTCGCATATCAAGATTTTTAGTATCAATTCCCATACGATTTAAATCACTTTCAGTCACATCTTTTAATTGAGTGACCATCTTATCATCTTGTTTAAAGGCAACCTTAAATTCCGTTTTACTTTCAAATCCATCGTTTTTCTGTACTGGAACAACAATAAGTTTATTGAATTTCTTTCCGTCAATGGTTGCCGTTTCTGTAGCTGGTTTTTGTTGTTCTGGTTTCGGATTAATATTAAATCCTTGCTCTTTAAGCTTGGCTTCAATACTGTTTTTTGCTTGCTCTGGCATTGGATAGTATTTAGCCATTATTTCAATTGTTTTCATAAACTCGTCGTTAGGCGCAATTTTCGATAATGCTTGAGCGTATTCGGGATTAGAATCAATTTTAAGCATAACTTCATAAGCAGTGACTTTATGATTTTCTACCGCCTTTAAATCACGCGCTGCCATTGCTTCGAGATCAGACTTAGACACGTTAAAGTCCATTGCTTTCACTTTGTTTTCAATGTCTAATCGCGCTTGCTCAGGGATTTGACTTGGCCTACCCATTAATTCAATGTTTTGCATTGTATCTTTATCAACACCCACTGATTTTAATGCTTGAGCGTATTCAGGGCTATGTTGAGATTTAAACATGATTTCATAAGCAGCAATCTTATTCTGCTCGTAAGCTCGTACATCATTATTTGCCATAACTGAAAGGTCATTATTTTTTCTTTCAGGGATATGAACAGGTTCCATTTCTAACGTAGATAACGTATTTTTAGGGGTATTATCAACTGTGATTTCATGCGGACTTTCAATAACGGATTCTTTTTCAGATTTAACCTGATAATCAACTTTAATGTTAGTATTTTCTTTAATGGTATTTGAATCTTGCTCTTTAAAATCACTTGTATTTTGCTGTTTTTGTATTTCTTTAAGGCGTTCAACCTCTTTTAACATCATTTCATGATATTTTTCAGGTGTGAAAATAATATTCATGCCTTTTTCAGCAGCAGCAAGCGCGAGGGTTTCTTTAAAAGCGTCACTGCCTGATAAACGTAATGCACCGCCATATTTTTTTTTGGCGTATTCCAGCATCATTGCGGCTTCATTTTTACTGATTGTTCCTTTCGCTTCAACATGTGAACCTGTGTCTTTAAAAACCATTTGTTTGGTCTTTTGATCAAGATATTGGACTTCCTTATCTTTTTTATATGCCACTAAATCAGTAAGTTTTTTACCTGAATTCACTTGCTCTTCAAATTCATTAAATTGTTTTTTGCGAGTGACTGCTTTTTCAAAACTAAAATCAGTATCAGCATTCATAATTTTATTGGTCATGTAATTTCCTCTTTCAGTTAACATTTTATCAAGTAATAATTTCTGTTCTAAATCACTTGGATTCCAGTGATTATGAATCGCATTAACAACACTGCGTTTTTCCTGCGTGATTTTATTTAAAGCTTCAATGTCTTTTAAATGATTAAACATTAAAAAGCCGCGTTCAACTTCTTTTTTTTGAACATCTTTTATTGAAAAAATGGATTTCAATTCTTTTCGATATTCAAATTCCAACGCTTTCTTTTCATCACGGTAAAAAACGTTTAATGTTTTTTTCGCGGTTTCTCGTGAAATAGACCTTTCTTTTGCTTGCTCACGATTTAATGGAGGTCGTGATAAAACCGATAAGAAAGGTTCATTTTTTTGTTGAGATTCATTAACCGTTAATAAGTCTATTTTAGCATCTTCCCACGATAAACCTAAATGTTTTGTGAGAAAATCACTCGCATTTAAATTTAGTTTACTAACGCAAAATCGAGGGCTGTTATCTTTTGCAAACGTCACTTTATGCAATGCAGGGTCAATATTATATTTACTGACGCAATACGATAAAAACCGTTCAGGATTTATCGTTTGTCTGATTTCTCGCATTAACGTTAAATCATTTTCAGAGGGTTTATTTTCCAATTTCATTAATGATTGCTGAATTGGATTTGTTATTCTTCCTCGTCCTCTTGAATTCGATGTCCGTCGCATTCCGCTACGATGATATTGTCTATCTTGTTCGTTTTTAATAACACCACGTTCATTAGGTGACAATACAGGGTTAGATTGTCCGGTTTTGCGCTGCCCGAATCCTCGTAGCTCGTAAACCATGTTGCGTTCTTGCAAAGATGACAATCGCTCCGGCGCGGATCGGGATTGAGTTCTTTGGATATGATGTGTAAAACCTCGCTGCGGATTTCTCCCGGGCTGTAATTGTCCATGAAGGTTTTCTCTGGGTTCTCGTTCAATTTGGTGTCGCTCATTGTATTGATTCCTTAACGTTAAAAGCATATCTGCTTTTTGAAGATCGCTTGATTTCGCGTAGGTTTTACGCAACCTTTCCCCTGCGGGATGAATATGTTTTATTTCATGACTGGTTTTATTGCACCATTCGTTTAAATCTTTTTCAATTTGCTTTGGAGTTGGCTTGATTAAAGGAATAGTCCGCGTTTCAATAAATTGTTTTGAAAATAATGGGATTTTTAATCGAGTAAACTTGCTTTCATCTGGTAATTTAACCCCATAATATTGATTTGATTTACCTTGATTATAGGTTTTCACCTCCCCATATTGCGATAAATGAGTCAAAAAATCTTTTTCTGTCTTAATGCTTTTACTTTCAATGTCAGAAATTAACGTTTGTTTAAGCTCGGATTTAGCTTCACTAAACAAATCCCCTTTCATACGGGATAATACATTAGCATGGTTCTGATCGCTTACTCTAACTCCATCTTTGGGACTGGCTAAATTGAATTTACTATTAATATGCTCTTGAATGGCATCAAGGCTTTTAATATTGAATTCACCACGACCTCTAGGATTTAAATGTTTTCCTGTTAATAAATTTTTTTCGGGGATCACAATATGAATATGGGGCTTTCTTTCTATTAATAATCCCGTTTTTTCATCGACAACATTTTTTACTTTCGGAATGTGTGCTTCGGCATAAAAACAATATTCGTCTTTATCGTAAGCATTCATTAAAAGCGTTTTGTATTCTTCGCAAACGGCTTTTAGTGTTTCTTCATTTACTTGGCTTTCATGAAAAGAAAGTGAAATGTGTAAATAGCGTTCTTGTCCTTTATCTGGAATGCTTTCAATAACATGATCTAATTGCTCGATGTTCCCATCTAAACATAAACGATAGTCTAAATCATCACGCCCAAGTTCACGACCTTGCTTTTGACCTGTTTCAAGGTAATAAACTATCCCACTATTACCACCGCCAATTCTACTTAACACGTTCTATCCCTATCGTTAAGTTGTCAGTAATGATACTCAATTTGCGATACCAATCGGTTAACTGTTTTTCGGTCACGGTGTTTTCTTTGTAAGCAATGTTAATTTGTTTGGCAATCTGATTAACGTTGTTGCTCGTTTTATTCACTAAAAAGAGAATGCGGTCATACTCTGGCGGTTTTCGGGTTTGAAGCTTTGGAATTGCCTCAACCTGACCAAGTACCATCATGCGAAAAAACTCACTCTTGCTGACATCCATTTTTTCAATGATTTCTTTAAATGGTGCGTACTCTTCATCAGTTAATCTAAACGACACCATGTTTTTTCTTTCTATTTTTGATTCTTTCATAGGCTCGTAGAGACTCCTTTAATTTCCAATTAAAGCCGCTTCGCGGGGGTATTAGGGGGACTTTCCCCCTAAGCACGTCGATTATACATGAAGCTTTAGCTTAATGTATACATCGCCCTCGTGCCTGTAATTATCACTGTCAGAATTTAGTTGTTATTAATAAAGCATTTTTAAAGCATATATAATGCAAAAACAAAGCATTAACCATGAAAAAAAGCATAGTTAAAGCATATTTAAAGCATATTTAAAGCATTGTTACGTTGACTATTATTTTTAACGTGATATCCTCTTATAGAGGTGAAAAAATGAAAGAACTAGATGCTTTATGCAAAGCGATATCAGAGAATCGATTTAAGTCAATTCAAAAGTGTATCGATTTATATTATGAAGATTTAGTGTTATCTAAAGATTTGTATGGATGGAGTGCAGTGACTAACTTCATTAATCAAAATACAAGTTTACAAATTAAAGAAAGTTTTTTAACTAATATGTTTTATCGGGCATCGAAGAAAAGCGCCATTAATAAAACATTAAAATCAAAAAATACACTTATAAAAGAAAAAAGTAGTATTGAAGAAAAAAAGCCATCGACAGAACCACTTCAAAAAGGTGATAATGTCGAAAACAAAAAATCAGATTCGTTTAAGAATTTTAAAAATCTTAACCGAATTTCATTAAATCTTATAGATAAATACGATATCGATTTGGAAACATTAAAATCGTTAGGCGTAATGACTTTTCAAGATAGATCGATAGTTGAAAGTAAGATTAAAAATCATTGTCAATCTATCGATAAAGAAAATATGCAAAAAGAATTTTCACATATATTGAAAAAGGATTCGTGAATATGAAAATCATCGTAATGAATAACAGCGGTAATGTCGGAAAAACTACCATCTGTCAAAATATGCTCGTTCCTCGTTTAGACGGTATTGATGTGATCCGTGTTGAAACCCTTAATGATGATGGGGAAAGCACAGGTGAAAAATTAGGAGCTGATCTGTTTGATGAGATTTTCCAATCCATTTTATCCTCTGAAAATGTTTTAGTTGATGTTGGGGCTTCAAACGTTGAAGTATTTAACTATAAGCTCGAAAATGAATTTGTGGGTTCGCATTCTTTTATTGATTGGTTTATTGTTCCCGTTACGCCTGATGAAAAACAGCAGCGTGATACCATCACGACAATTAAAACATTAATTGATATTGGTGTTAATCCAGAAAAAATCAAAGTGGTTTTTAACCGCTTAAATGTAAAAAAAGATTTATTAAAACAATTTGAAACGCTGATTTGCAGTGACGATTTAAAAGAATATGGTTATTCTTTTTATTCTGAAATTCCGCTAATTGGCATCAATAACACTACGCTGTTTGAAACACTGAAAAAAGCCAATATTGAATATGGTTTTATTAAAAGTGTAGATATGGAATCGTTAAAACAGCAGATTACCGAAGCTAAAGATGCGAAAGAAAAATCTAAATTCCAACTTCTACAATTTTATCGAATGGGATTTGATAGTTATCAATCGAATCTTCAAGATATTTTTGATTCATTAGAATTAAAATTATTTTAATAAAAAGGGCGTGTAACGCTCGCGCCCTTATTAGTCTGAATCAGAAATAACCCAACCCCATAAATATATTCATGGATTCGACAATGGGATTCATGAGGGAATATGTATGGAAACATTAACGGGTTATTATTTATTTTGTTTATCTTAGGTTTAAAAAAAGGATTAAATTATGTCTGAAATTGAAAGTAACAATGTTATCGACAATAAAGAATCCCCATTAAAAGGGTTAAATATGGCAAGAGCATTGGATGCATTACAAGAAAACCCCGAGCTACGCGCCTTTTTTATGAATGGCTTATTAGAACAGAGTTATGAGTTAGAAAAGCAATTAAAAAGCCTTTCAAATGACCTGCCGGAAACAATTGATGATCGGGTAGCAAAACAAATCAAAGTCTCTATTGATGAATTATCAAAAAAACTTGATGCCATTCATGGCGCAATTGGGGATTTACCTCAAAACCTCGATCAGCAAGTTGCGCTTTTTCGTGATGTGTTAACAGAAACCCGCGAACAAGTAAATCAAGAGGTTGATGCTTTACAAATTAAAGTCGAAACTATTAACAGTATGGCACTAAACACTATCGCACAATCAATGCGTGATAACGTTCATGTGTTTGAAAAAGAACTCAGAGAAGCTAAAGATAAGGTGTTTTCTGAGGGCGTAAAAACGATTAAGGAAACCAACCGACAAGCTAATTGGATTTTGATTGTAGGCGCTGCTGTGATTGTTATAGGCTCTCAGATTTTAGTTTGGTACACACTGTGATTTTGAACGCGTCGTTAACGCTCCAATTTCATCAAGCGGAAAAATTAAGCGGAAAAATTAAGCGAGTAAACGTTAATAAGCGTTTCTATCGTTGCCCCTCCAGTGCTACAGGCGAAGTACGATCTTGACCACAAAAGTCCCGTTTTACTTTGCGCCCGAAAAGTAAAACGGGACTAATCCCTTTCAAATTTCCTATAACATAATAATGGGATGTTCAACACCACACGCCTTTGCATAACGCGCTAATGTACTGATACTGGCCTTGTCAACGTTAGATTCCATCCGGCTTACGGTTGAAGGATTAACCCCCATAATTTTAGCGATTTCCTGACGGGTTAATCCTGCATGTTCCCGCCATTGTTGCAAGGTTTCTTGTAATCGCTCTTTTCTGGTTTCTTCTTCGTATGCTGCGCGGTATTCTGGATCTTTCACCCATTCTTCGTGTAGTTCTCTATGCGTTTTTAGTTTCATTAAGCAACTCCTTTAATCTGGACTTAGCCAATTCGATATCATGCCGTGAGACTTTTTGTGTTTTTTTAATAAAAACTCTTAAAATAACTATGTTGCGACCTGATTGATAGACCCAAATCCCTCGCGCAATATCCGTTCCCATTGTTCGCAGCTCAAAAAGACCATCACCTAACGATTTTGTATGTGGCTCTCTTAACTTAGTTGGATCTGCTTCTAACTTTTCGACCACCTTATCGTATTTAACTTTGATATTAAATGGCAGTTCTGCTGCTTCAATCTCAGCCTCTGGGTGATAAAATACGGTATAGGTCATTTTTCCCTTCCCCTCCTTTCTTGTATTTGCATTATAATACAAATATGTATCAAAATGCAAATTATTTGAGTAAAAAACGCTCTTATTTTTTCATATAAAGCACACAAGGATAATCCAAATGATTTCTATTGTTTTTTAAATGAGTTTATAAAAAAAGAAGAAGAATCTTATAGAGAGCTTAAAATAAATGAATGAACAACCCCGCCGCAAGCAGCGGGGTATCAAAACCAATAGTCAACTACAGGGTAGTTCGCCCCAAGGGGCGGGGAATATAACCCTCAGAGATTCAATTTCCTAACCATGAACCCAACGGGCGCAGAACGCAACACAACGAGATAGTCAGATGGTCGGAGACAAAAAGATAAGAGAAAAATCATAAAGCCGTGGATAACTGATGGCATGGGGTGTTGAGAGTTTGTGATAAAAATAACAGATTATTTAGTAATCTTTATTGACCTAATAATTAGGTCATTTTATACTGTAGTTACGGTAAGGGAATTGACCCGACCGATAAACAAACCACTAGAGGATTCAAATATGTTTAATTCAACCAATGATGCTAAAACCTATTTAACTAACTGCGGCTGGATTAATGCTATTGATATCGAGCGCGAAGACGAAATAATCGAAGATCTGTATCGCAATGCTGAAGACGATGAAAGCGCTAATGCCATCGTAGAAAAATATCGGGTTTAAATAACATAAAGCCTTGCATAAGCGGGGCTTTTTTTTATGGAGATTAATTCATGGATAACCGAGAAAAATTAATTGTAATTGGTGAAAAAGTTTTTGGTAAACAATGGCAATCTCCTATGTCTCGCCTTTTGGGAGTAGAGTCTCGCGCAGTTAGACGCTATGTATCTGGTGATTCGCGTCCCCCTATGACATATCGATTAATCGAGGCACTAGAGAAAAAACAGCGTGAAATAAACGAGGCGATAGCGCTCGCTAAATCTGGCTTCATCTCAGGTGATGATGTCACTACCGACGTCATTGAATCTATAGTTTCTCAGTACACCTACGAGGATGAGCATTATAGAAAAGGCGCATTTGATGCCATAAATAATTCAATTCATGAGGAAACCTACCTCTCTGATTTACACCAAATAGCCAAAAAATACGTTCAGGAGTAACTATGGATTTGTTGAATGATAAATGGATTCCTGTAATGCAGAACGGCGGATTTACCCGCATCACAATCGATGAGGCAATGAATTTACCTCTCTCACATCTGGCGTTCAGCCGATTTGAATTTCACTACGCTTTTTTATTGCTAATGATCGGGGTTAAAAAATATCCGTATAAATTCTATACGGTCTTAAATGGTATAGAACGGTTTGTGCAAGATCCAAAAGCACAAGAAGGGACTCTAAAAAATATAGATTTATTGTTACTAGACTCACCTAGTGAAAGCGCCATTAAAAAAAATACTGACCATTTCGTCAAACGGAATAATTGTCAACAAATGTGTGAACCATGTGCCGCAATTGCACTATATACTAAAACTCAATTTGTTAGCCCGGGAGGGACAGGACTCCGCCCTGGTATGTATTTCAACACCGTAACATATTTTATTGAAAAAGAGACGCTGGGAGAAACCATAAAAAGCAATACATCTGATAGTGCAGATACCTCAATTTATTTCTCCATTCCAAACTACTATTGGCTGGATTCATCAAGTCGTTCTCATGGAGAGTGCTCAATATGTGGAAAAAACACTCATGTCATTACTCATTTCTGGCAAAAA
Source organism: Xenorhabdus bovienii (assembly GCF_024721015.1). Taxonomy (GTDB): domain Bacteria; phylum Pseudomonadota; class Gammaproteobacteria; order Enterobacterales; family Enterobacteriaceae; genus Xenorhabdus; species Xenorhabdus bovienii. Next base: position 13,119 of record NZ_JANAIF010000027.1, on the reverse strand, counting down.
GGCAAACCAGAGAGTGAAAAACCAATTTATGAACTCACACCATACAATGCACGAACAATAAATAGTAAACGTTTCATGGTTTCTCCTGAATTACCTGAAATTAGTATTATCGATGGGTGTTCAAGAAGCAGTTATCAAGCCATACCGCCAGAAGTGATATCTATCAATGCTACGATTGGTGACAACATCATTGCACTCAATATATTTTATGAAAAAGCCAAGTTAAGAAAATTATCATCTCATAAATTCAAATTAAGAGAAAAATTTGAATGGACTCCGATTAAACTCTGTGTAGAAGCAGTTTTAAAAATGAATACAGGCGGCTTCAATCCAGATTTTAAATCCACTCTTGCTGGAGAAGTTTACCATAATATTTCTGATAATATTTTGCACTGTAATTATAACGAATTTCGCTCCAGCCTCAATGTATTGGATATGTACTGTCCTAATTCTCCTAATCAGAATGGTAATCCACTACAATTTATGAAAAAAATGAAAATTTTTGAACACTATCAATCAGAAATAAAAAGAATAAATAAAATTAGGCTAGCAAGAGAATTTAAGCGGCAGCGACTAAAACAGATAAATCAAGAAAAAGCCATATCATTGCTATATGAATTTGGGCTGACGCTTGATGATTTAGCAGATTTAATATCAAGTGATTAGATCGCGCTTGAACTTCTGAAAGGCGATAGTGTAAAAGGAATAATCACCACTTCCATAGGAGGTGGTGAGACTGGCAAGCAATAATTTGTTAGGATAAACCAAACATTCCACGAAGTGATTCTGTGTAATCACTAATAACCTCACCACCATTACCATGTACAAGTAGAATATAACCTAGTTCATCAACTTCTGGAAAATTTTTTTCTATTTTATTTCCAGTTAACCGTTTAACTTTCAAAATTGTTAATTCAGTATCACCAATTGCTGATAATATTTTTTCTTTGTTTCTCGTAGTTTTTACTGCAACATATTCTTCGTCACGGACGCAAATCGCTAATTCTTTGTTAGATAATATAGAATCTATTAGATTTGTAATAATTACCTTTTCACTATACGGTAACTGTTTCATAATAACCCCTTAGAAATATTAATTTTTATTTACACTAACATATCTTGTGATAGCCCTATTATATCTTATAAATAGGAATTTAACCCTGTTTTTTCTGTGAAAAATTCTTGAAGCTGGTCGAAAAAAACCCCTTGAATTTCGGATATTTCCTTACACTCTATCCCTCTGATTTTTAAAAATTTCATTTTATAGGTGTCGGACGGTTCGAGGGTGATTTGGACGCAGTTAATGCCCTTTGCCGCAAAACGCGCTGGAAGTTTAAATTGCAACCCATTTTCAATGGCTACCAGATATTTTGCGCCTGTCATGGCAATAAAACAATTACCTCCCATTTGAGCTAAAATTGTGTTTGCAATTTCAATATTACGTGTTGTCATTTTAAATTTCCTGCCTATTGGCATTTAGTGGTAAGGAATATTTCCCGTTTCAATAAATACAATATGCCCGATAACGGGCGTGATTGCAACTATTAATTTTTGAATTTTTAATAATAGTGATTCATCGCTAAAACCGACCGGATAACCATCTTTAAAATAAAAATTAATCAGGTCATAATAACCCAAGTGTAAACCCTCGATGCTATCAAACAGTTCAGGGGCAGGGGTATCTAACGAATCACTCCACTTGATAAAACCCTCATTCGCCAATTCTGTGAAGTATTCTAGCAAGTCAAATAATTGTAATTCGGTGAGTTATGACATGATAAACCCTTTTAAAAAAGCCTACGAATAGGCTTTAATTAAGTAAAGTTGTTAAAAAACAATTGACTCTTTAGAGAAGCACAACAAAAACAGCAACGCAGATAACACGGCAGAATAAAGAAATGCCACAGAGTTATGATTGTTGATTTCAGCCATAAACGCCTTAAACTCCTTCCCTGTCATGGCTGGCATTTTGACGGGTAATCCTTGCTTAACGCAATCAATCAGTGATAACATTTCTTTTGACATATTTAAACCTCATTTAACTATGTTGATGTGATAACCGCTAGATTGCCCTCTAGCGGTTATTTTCTTTTAGATCATTTCTTTACACGCGATTTCTATATATCCCAAATCCTCATAACGTTTGATTTCACTTAAAAGATGCTCAGTGTCTTTTACCTGAATAAGAGTTGTTTCTACGTTAACGATTTCTTTGTGAACATTTAACGCTTTAAGGTGAAAAATAAACGTTTTAGGTTTATTGAATAGAATATTGATAATAATAGTTGGTTGCATTTTAACTTTCCTGCCTATTGGCATTTAGTGGTAGGGAACATTCCCCGTTTCGACAAATATATTATGCCCGTTTTAGGGCGTTAGTGCAAGTTTATTTTTGATTTTTTATGCCCTTTAGGGCATGTAAGGCAACCCACGAAAGCCAAGAAAACGCCCTTAGTTGATTTGCCGATAAAAAAGGGGGGATTGAATAGAGCAGGGAACCCCCCCCGCACTGGTCAGCCGTGAGCGGAGCGAACCAAACAGGCACAGAACGCAACACAACACGATTGTCTGACGGTCGGAGACAAAAGATATGGGAAACGTCACGTTAAATGATTAAACCGCTCAGAATCGTTTAGGCGGCTTGTTTTTTTTATTTGCCAACGAAAAATGCACGGCCAGCTATTAGCAAATTTATTTTTTGTGATACCAAGTTACCCACCGCACTTAAAAAATCGCGGGTACGCCTGCGCTACGCTATCAGCTACCCGTGCGCTACGGATTGCCGCACTTTTAAGGGTGCGGCAATCCTGCTCGACTTTTTAAAGCCGTGGATAACTTTACGTGCTCAAATAAAGAAAAAAAACACAATCAACCCGAGTCCTATTGTTAACGTGACTGCGAGAATTATTGATAAAATCCGATTGATTTTAAGTAAAACCCCTTTACCCTTACGATTAAAGGTTACTAAAAAAATATTTAACCCTGCCAATATATACATGGCAAAGAAAAAGATAGGACTAATCGAAAGGTATTTATCCGTTAATAATAGACCAACCACAACAAAAACCATGATCGAAAAAGTAAAATTTACGATTTTTTCTAACTTAATTAAGTTCATTTCCTAATATCCTTGTATTAATTTTTCATTGGCGTAATCAATAATTAGATTATTGTCTATATCACATCGCTTTAAAATGGAAAAATACTCAATTTCTGCGATCTCATCACTGGATAATTTTTTATATAAAGATTCGGCTATAGAATCAAAGCTAGTAAAACACGCATGAACAAATAGCATAATAACTAAAGTCATAAGAAAACACATGAACACAAAACATGCCGCGACTTCTGCCGGGAATGAATAAATACACCAACCAGAAAATCCACAAAAAAAAGCCCATATACAACAAATAACAGACTCGCATTTTTTATTTCGATTAGAAACCAATTTTAATAATTTATCGAATTCTAAACTAATCATTGTTTGATTATTTCTTTTCATTTTTATCTCCAAAATAAATTAAATTTCTCACAAAATTCTTTCGTGAGTTCTTTGCAGGGCAGTAATGAAAACTCAATATTTTCAAGTTTTGTGAAATAATGTTCAGTTTCCATTAATAAAGTTCGTTTAGGCTTTATCCCCTTGAGCTTATCTTCTCTTGAAACCTGATCTCGCTTGAACTTCTGAAAGACGAGCTTGTATTTTTCACTATTGTGAAAAACAGAAAAACACTCACTAAAGGTATTTCCTTTCACTTTTCTAAAAATTAATTCATAATTTAAAATCATTAAACTTCCTTTCATATAATAATAAAGAGCGGCTAATAGCCACTCTTTACGATAGATTACTCTTCTTGACTCTCCTCTTCTTGACTCTCCTCTTCTTGACTCTCCTCTTCTTGACTCTCGTTATTAATATCCATATTTGGATCAAACAGTTGTTTGTAGAGTTCCAGCGGAATTGACACATTCACCAACTCCCCGTTAATTTCTGGATGGGCTTCTGCCACAATATCTAAAATTTTAGAAACCGTTTTCTTGGGCGGGGTATATTTTTTCGGTTTATCGCCGGATAACGCTTTTGCAACCGTCAGTTTTTTCTGGCGTATCAGTTTTTTGATTTCAATGGGTAAGTTATTTACTTTTTTCATATAGTAAACATGTTGAACCGTTTTACCCACTTTTCCCGCAATTTCTTCAACCGTGAAGCCGAACGCCTCTAAACGGGCTAACCCCTCGGCAATCTCAACCGCGCTCACATCTAAACGCTGACCTGTGTTGATCATCAATAAGATGTTTTTTGCTTCATCCCCTTTAGAGTCTGTTACTGCATGGCGAATAATTTCAGCCCCTAACTCTGTGTTAGCTTCTTTAATAGCCATGTATCGATGAGCACCATCAATAATAACGGCTTTTTGGATATCAACGTCAAATTTCACTACGATAGGCGGGAAAACCCCTCCATCAGCATAGTCTTTTGCCAGTTTAGAGACATATTCTTTTACATAAGGTTGTTCCCAATATTCATCATAACCTAAACCCGCATAACGAATATTCAATTCTTTTGGCAACTCAAGAAATTTAATATCAAGCATTAAGGTTTTTCTTGATCTTACAGCTTCTTTATCAAGACGTGAAAGCTGATCTAATGAAGTTGCTTTTTTATCGGTCATTTTATTTTCTCCCGCCTATTGGCGACTAATAAGGTTATCAATGAATAATTAAAAACATTTTAATTATTTCTTGCTCGTATTTAACTTATATTTGGGGTGAATACCTGTTAACAATAGGAAATATTCACATTCCGCAGGGCTTAATAATTGTTTTCGAATTATTTGAGTGCTAGAACGTTTATTTACCCATGTTTTAGCACTAATGCCTAACAGATCAGCTATTTCTTGATCTGATTTTTTTAGCGTTTGTTGAAAAAAAACTAAATCTTTGGGTTTTACATCATTTACGTTAATCAATTTGCACTCCTATTATTGTGTTTGCCCTTAGACTTAGTTTTTTATAAACGCCCATTACTGGGCGTTATTATCAGTTAGTACCAAGAGCTAAAAAAGTGTTCTTCGTCTACTGGAGTTAGTCTGGCTTGTTCAAAATCTTCAATTTTAATCAAAGGCTCTGAATCATACTCTTTCACTTGACGGCGAAGTGGCTCACCAATAAAGTCATTTAATACGGGTTTTTTATAGCCTGACATATTCCCATCTTTGCGCGTTTTAGCACTAATTTCTCTTACAATGACCGTTTTTTTACCGTGTAACTCGATCACCTGATAAAAATTCACGTTGGTTTGTTCGTAACCCCAAGATGAAGCTAAAACATCATTCACTGAAACCGAACCATTACGAAAAACTAATTTAGATACTGACATTTTAAATCTCCTGCCTATTGGCATTTAGTGGTAGGGAACATTCCCCGTTTCGACAAATATATTATGCCCGTTTTCGGGTGATTGTGCAAGGTTTAGATTGATCTAATGCTTGAATATTTTGCTTTTTTTCATTTATTTTTATGCCCTTTAGGGCATGTCAGGCAACCCACGAAAGCCAAGGAAAACGCCCTTAGTTGATTTGCCGATAAAAAAGGGGGGATTGAATAGAGCAGGGAACCCCCCCGGGCTGGTCAGCCGTGAGCGGAGCGAACCAAACAGGCACAGAACGCAACACAATACGATTGTCTGACGGTCGGAGACAAAAGAAAGGAAAACCACAAGATAAATAAAAAGCCCTCGTTAAGGGCTTATTGAATGTTTACGATAAATTTAATAATTGCGCTTTGACAGATTTAGCAGCATAAAGCGCATTAGAAGTTGTTTTTCTTATCCAAGCATTATTGGTTTTACTCCAATTAAACCCATTTCCTTTTAAAATCTCTCTAATATCATAAGAGGGCTTTCCTTCAAAAATAAACATGATCCGATTAATCTCATAATCCAGTTTAAAAGTGAAATTTTCGTTAACCTCAATCACATCTGTTTTATCTTTATTTTTTGATAAACTTTCTATTCTTTTTTTAATTCTATTAATTTCAGAGTTATTATTTTGAAGCCGATAAGAGGCAAACCCAATACGCCCTATAAAATCCCCTTTTAATAATTCTTCTGCCGTTTCTTTTTTTAATCCTAACTCTGCAATATTTATTATTTTTTGTTCATCAGTTAATTTTTTATTTTTAACAATTTTATTTACTGATTTCATGATTTCATGACTTTTTTGTAACCGCGCTAATTTGTCTTGTAATTTTACAATTGCATTAGGATCATCACTGGATATACCTGATTTACCAACGGAATCGGCTTTGTTTTCGTAATACTCCGATTTTTTGGCTTGCTCAAATGATTTATCAAAAGTATTTGTAATTTTTTGTCTGTAATTTCTATCGCGTTTTTCGCTATGGTGTCCGATTAAAATAGGTTGACCAAAAGGAATAACTGATGCCATTTCTTTTGCTCTTGAATAAGTTCCATTACTTTGAATAGCTGCGTTCTTTGCAAGTTCTTGGTAACGCTCCTTGCGGCGGGCTTGCTTTTCTTCATACCAGTTAAGCGGCTTTTCTTGAGACTCTAAATCAACGTCCTGCGCTTCGAGGGGGATATCTTCCGTTTTATCTTTGGGTTCTGTTGGTTCATCTAAAGGTTTAGTTTGTGAAATATGAAAAACAGTAGTTTGACGTTTCACTTTCACTTTTTTGGTTTCTTCCGAATTTTCCTCTTTTTTATCAACAAGAATATAGGTAATTACCTTAACGCCTTTTTCACCTTTTTTAACTACGCGACCTTTGGCTTTCCACGCACGGAACGTAAAAACATTAACACGCGGCTCAATATCTTCCTCGCTTATTTCCATCTCCATAAATCCCGCAAAAATAGCATCATAATTAGCTTCTGAATGATTACTTTCAGCGCGGTTTAATGCTTCCATAGCTAATTCATGTTTAGTCATTTTAAAACTCCTGCCTATTGGCATTTAGTGGTAGGGAACATTCCCCGTTTCGATAAATACATTATGCCCGTTTTCGGGTGATTGTGCAAGGTTTAGATTGATCTAATGCTTGAATATTTTGCTTTTTTTCATTTATTTTTATGCCCTTTAGGGCATGTCAGGCAACCCACGAAAGCCAAGGAAAACGCCCTTAGTTGATTTGCCGATAAAAAAGGGGGGATTGAATAGAGCAGGGAACCCCCCCGGGCTGGTCAGCCGTGAGCGGAGCGAACCAAACAGGCACAGAACGCAACACAATACGATTGTCTGACGGTCGGAGACAAAAGATAAGGGAAACATCACCGAGAACGATAATTTAAGTGATATTACGCTTCCTCGCCCGTTCGCTCCCTACGGTCGGTCACTTGGCTGCGGCAAGCGTTGCGGGTTAATAGTTGCAGGTGCTTGATCTTGAGTAGTTCAGGCGACACTTTCTTACATTCCCCCTAAAACTTTTTGTAATCGATTCTAAGCTATTTTTTTGTTTAGACATACAATCCAACGAATTAGACCAAAATAATTCAACAGAGGGCGTTTGAGGGCGTTTAAAAATTAGATCTCTTTAGGATCGGAATTAGATCTTTCAGCTTGGCTGATCAAGTAGGGTCGATAATATCGATAATCTTTCCAATGACTTCATCCAGAATTTCAAGGGTCACGTTTGAAGAATAACTCGCGTTTCTTGCTTCTAAATCAAGTGTGCGTAACTGGTGACATAACGCACACCCCGTTACAATCCCCTTATCGGTGCTTGCTCCATCAAGTATCACAGTAACTCCTGATGAGCGGGCGGTCAGTCCTGTGCTAGTAATGGGAACGCAAATCGCCGTTCCCAACGTTTTGTTTAATTGTTCGTCTGAAATAACCAGATAATAATGCGACCCTTTAAATTCTCGACCACTAATAGGGTCGCCGTTTGTATGCCAAATTTGACCTTTAGCGGGGATTTTTTTCGCCATTAAATTAACTCTCGTCCAACAGGCAAATGATCGCCTAATTGCTCATTGAGCTTTTGGATCTCTACGGTATCTACGTCCGATAATATTTCAGAAACACTCTTGCGACCTCTAGGAATGCGTTTTAAAGGCATTGTGCTAATGGCTTCCCCAAAAGAATCAATCTTCATCACCATTCCGACTAACCAGCCCTTTGTAGCAAGAATCTCACTAGGGATCGTCATGACGACAGCCCCGCCTTGTTGTCTCAGTTTTGTTATTGACATAAAGCCCCCAAAAAATAATCACTATTGATTAATATCATTCTAAGCTAGAAGTAACATAAAGTCACACTGTTTTTATAAGTCCTAAAATATCAAAGATATGAATAATTCTTAACCCGCAACGCTCGCCGCAGCCAAGTGACCGACCGTAGGGAGCGAACGGGCGAGGAAGCGTAATATCACTTAATCGTAATGGGAGCAGAGTCACTGAATAGCTAAAAAGGGAAGTATTAATTATTGTTTTTTTCTTTTTCTTTAAATTCTTATTCTTTACTCCTATGCTACATATTACTTTTCCTTTCTTTTCTTATGAAATTTAAATTTTTGTATATCAATAAGTTATAAACTCATAGATGTACAGATTTATCAATAAAGATGTACAGATTTATCAATAAAGATGTACAGATTTATCAATGACTCATTTTTAAGATGTACAGATTTATCAGTAAAGATGTACGGATTTATCAAAGTAGATGTACAGATTTATCAATAAAGATGTACAGATTTTCTGTGAATAACTTTATTTATCAACAGAATAACTTTATTTATCCACAGAATGACTTTATTTATCCATAGAAATAGACTAAATAGAAAATCGCAATAAACTCAATGATTTATGCTTTTATTAACTGTTTTGTATTAATGTGATCAGTCATTAATTGGTTTTTTTTGAAAAAACTCGATCTTAATCTTTGGTTTATGAGCTTTTTGGCATTAATGAAAGATGTACAGATTTATCAATTAAGTATGTACAAATAAAAACATGTGTACATCTATAAATAATTTATTTATACTTTAGTTAAATTGAAAAAGGATTAAGAAATGAAAAATAAAAATTCTATTGTTTTTACACAAGCAAATGATTTGATTGATGGTTCGTATAGCTTAACTTTACCTGAAATTCGTTGGCTCTATTTGATTTTAACAAAAATTGATAGTAAAAAACCTCAGCCGGAGGGGTTTTATACCGTCTACGCAAAAGAATATATAGATATTTATGGTTTAAAAGAAATTGGTTATAAGCAAGTTAGAAATGTTGTTGAATCATTAGCATCTAAACCTGTAGTTCTTTTTTCATATAATGAAGAAAAAAAACGAGTCGAAAAAGATATTATTTATTGGTTTACAAGAATAAACCAAGGGGTTGGAGATGCTTATGGCGATGTCACTGTTAAGTTTTCAGAAGATGTTAGAGATTATTTATATGAACTGAAAGAATCGTTTACTCAAATTAATTTAGAAGAAATGGTTAAACTAGATTCTCCGGTTGCCTTTAGAATTTATAGTTGGTTAATGAAATACAAGTTATTAAATAAAAATAAAAAGGAAAATGGAGTAATTTGTACTAATCCATTAGGTGTGGAGTGGGTAAAAATGTCTCTTGGTATGGAGGGGCTATATCCTAAATACGGTGAATTTAAAAGAAGAGTTATAGAGCCTGCCGTAACTATTATTAATAATGCAACAGGAATAACTGTAACTTATAATGAAATTAAGTCTAACCGAAAAGTAGAATCTATAGTTTTTTGTTATATTGAAGAAAAGTTAATAGATAAAATTAAACCTGCACGTCCAAGAATGCCGAATAGACCTCATGTAACAAAGGGGAGCGCAGGGGAGGGTGATTGGGCTAGAAAGTGCATTGAAATTATGAAAGACTACTTATTAAAATTAAGAGCTTATGATAGTAAATTGAATTTAAGTAAACCTGATTTAGAAAAGGTCATTAATTGGCATGAAATAATTGGCAACCCATTTGATAAAAATTTTTGGGGAAAACAATGATTGATGAAAATAATTTTTCTATAACTTTCTCAAAAAATATTTACCCAAAGAATCAGAGTTACCAAAAATCATCTTAACCAAAGAAAGTAAATTAGTTATTTCGGGTTGAAAAATATTTCACTTAAAATGATTTATCAGTTGCATTAATAACCTAAGTCATTTAATATTTATTATTTTAAAACGTTTTTAAAAAGAGGCTTTTATGAAAAAATTTATTGCAGCGGTTTTATTAGGAGTATTGGCATTAGTAGGTTGTAATGATGGTGGGGATAATGGCGAACTTGCGGGGGTTTATCAGTCCGAAAATAAAGACCAAATGATTTTATCTTTTAATCAAGATGATAAACAGTATAAAGTTGATTACCGACAGTATATTGATTTGTCTAAAGTAAATAAATATGCAAAGCCACAATATAAAAATTCTAGCCTTGTCGGTTATTCTGTAAGAGAAAATGATTTTTTGGTTATTCCATCTGAACAGAATAAGAAAATTTTCAAAATTGAAAATGATAAATTGAAATCTATTTATAATAGCCAAGAAACTACATATACAAAATCAAATTAGTTTAACACAATGAAAAATCAGGTTCTTTGACGTTACGTGAGAGGATTGCGCCCTCCCACGTAACTAATCATATCAACCTAAGTCGAGGTTAACATGACTGAGTATGATCGTAGCTGTATTAACGCTTTATCTCAACTTTTTCCTGAATTAAGTCCTACAGAGAAAATAGTAGTAATCCTTAATTCCCTAATGGGAATGACGACAAAAGCCATTGCCAAGGAGCGAGGGGTTGCTCCTGACACTATTGATACTTATTTTAAACGGGCGAAAGAAAAGCTTGAATGCGATTCTTTACAAGAATTTAGGGGGGTTGTGGTTCTTCGTATTTTAGCTCGAAATATAACCGCTATTTAGTGATGAAAGGTTTTCTATATTTACTTAAGTGAAATGTAATAAAAATATTATAAAATCTAAAAATTTTTTATTAAACCACCGATTCTAGGTGGTTTTTTTATTTCTACTCATTTTTTGATGTACCGTTTGGCGGGACAGACAAAGATTTGTTTTTCAGTATCATAGGCAAAATCAAATTGAGATTGGGAAGCGAACCGTCTGTGAAAAATGAAAATGTGAAAAGTATCAATATTGAAAAACCGCTGCATCAATATTTGCAGCGGTTTTATTAGGAGTATTGGCATTAGTAGGTTGTAATGATGGTGAGGATAATGGCGAACTTGTGGGAGTTTATCAGTCCGAAAATAAAGACCAAATGATTTTATCTTTTAATCAAGATGATAAACAGTATTTTGGTTATTCCATCTGAACAGAATAAGAAAATTTTCAAAATTGAAAATGATAAATTGAAATCTATTTATAATAGCCAAGAAACTACATATACAAAATCAAATTAGTTTAACACAATGAAAAATCAGGTTCTTTGACGTTACGTGAGAGGATTGCGCCCTCCCACGTAACTAATCATATCAACCTAAGTCGAGGTTAACATGACTGAGTATGATCGTAGCTGTATTAACGCTTTATCTCAACTTTTTCCTGAATTAAGTCCTACAGAGAAAATAGTAGTAATCCTTAATTCCCTAATGGGAATGACGACAAAAGCCATTGCCAAGGAGCGAGGGGTTGCTCCTGACACTATTGATACTTATTTTAAACGGGCGAAAGAAAAGCTTGAATGCGATTCTTTACAAGAATTGAGGGGGGTTGTGGTTCTTCGTATTTTAGCTCGAAATATAATCGCTATTTAGTGATGAAAGGTTTTCTATATTTACTTAAATAAAATGTAACAAAATATTACAAAATCCAGAAATTTTTTATTAAACCACCGATTCTAGGTGGTTTTTTTATTTCTACTCATTTTTTGATGTATCGTTTGGCGGGACAGACAAAGGTTTGTTTTTCAGTATCATAGACAAAATCAAATTGAGATTGGGAAGTGAACCGTCTGTGAAAAATGAAAATATGAAAAGTATCAATATTGATTTCCCTGTGAGTTTTCATCTGTGGCTAGAGCCAAGAGCCAAAATGAATGTACGTGCAAAACGCGCTGAAATTAAAGTGATTGTCGCTCAGTTGATGAAACTTGACCCTGATTTAACAGGATTAGAAGAAAAACTCTATCAAGGACACACTAAAAATATTAAATGGACAGGAGTACAGTTGCCTTTAAGCGTCCATTTGTGGTTAGAGGAGAGAGTGAAAAAAAACGAACGTACTAAAGCAGAAGAATTGAAATTGTTGTGCTTTTGGTTGCAACAAAAAGAAAGTTAGACGGTTAGTCACACGGCAATGTGACTAACCGTTAATTAACAAAAATTACGAGAACTCATTTAATGGAAATTCTAACGAATGTGCTTCAACACGTTCAGTTAGCAGCTACATATAAGTTCATGAGAGAAATTTAATATGAAAACTACACCGCTTAATTTAACAGTTTTATCGATATTGATCACCTGTTCATTATCTGCGAGTGCCTTTGACGGGAGAAATGGCTTACTTTCCGGAAAACGTACAGCAGTTGGAGAAAATTCTAGGGCAACTGGAGAGTTTGGAACAGCATTCGGTGCTGATTCAGAGGCGCCAGGCTGGGAAGCTGTCGCTATAGGTGAGAAAGCTAAATCATTCGGGAAGGCATCAGTTACGTTGGGCAATCACGCACAGGTCGATCATGAAAATTCGATTGCTATTGGTTTTGAATCAAAAACGGATAGAGATAATTCTGTTTCATTTGGTAAAGCCGGTTCTGAAAAAATTCTAACAAATGTTGCGAATGGAACAGCAAACACTGATGCGACAAATTTGAAACAACTGATAGATAGTGAATCCAGTTCAAAATCTCACGCTAGTAATTTGTTTAATAGTGAAAAATCAACTAGGGAAAATGCTGATTCGCAATTACACAGCCGCATTAACGCGGAACAGCAAACCCGCACTCAGGCCATTACTAACAGCAACACCCGCACTGACCAGTTAATTGCCGGCGAACAGGGATCACGCACTCAGGCCATTACTAACAGCAACACCCGCACCGATAAACTGATTGCCAGCGAACAGGCGGCACGGGATGCCGAGGACAATAAACTGCATGGGCGTATTGATACCGA
>NZ_JANAIF010000279.1 GCF_024721015.1 Xenorhabdus bovienii | reverse complement strand
TAGTGGACGCGGTAAGTCAGTGTATTGTATTACCGACTATAACAAAAGTGCAGATAATTTCATTGATTAACTTAATACAGAATATTCTGATATCAAAAACCTTCAAAATTTGAAATAAAAACAGATACTATTTACCAAGATTAATATGCAATAAAAACATCATTATTCATACTGATTGTCACTATTACTGTATTTTTTTGAAATTATTTTTACTCGTTTTATGATGGTATTTGGCATTTATAGTTGTATTTAATGTGTTATTTTTAATTAAAGCTGGGGGTTTATTAATACGTCACAAGAGTAAATATAAAAACAGCCATATAATTAAAGGTATAATATAGATAATGTAATAAAGTGAATGTGAATTATCTATGGTTTGTTCCAATATACGAGTAAGCCAGGTATATATCCTTTTCTTTATATCTGTTAATTAAATTACTCACACAATAGTTTAGTAGTATGATATTTTACTTTTCATGGGCTTGGTATTCCCTAATGTGGGTTACCAATAGATAAAAGTTATCAATTGATAACTTTCAGTTCATTATTTTTCCCTGGTGATAGTCCAAATTGTACGACATATAAAATAACCAGTAATGTGATTATGTGTATGGTGTATTGACAGGTATATACGCAATTAACTTGAAGAGGCGGGTTTTAAAATCTGGAAGTTATCAGTCAACCGAGTGGTGAGCTCTTTCGC
>NZ_JANAIF010000278.1 GCF_024721015.1 Xenorhabdus bovienii | reverse complement strand
CATTTCAACGAGGTTAATTATACATGAAAACGAAATTTAATCACAGCGCAGTGCATAAAAATCTCACGCGCGAACGGGAGACTCGTTCTGTCACCGAACAGGGATGTGAAAAACTGCGTGATGCTCTGGAGGATGCCAAATTGCGGCTGGAGCATCGCGAAGAACTGACCGGAGGGAAACGCCATGAGTAACGTTGCATACGCTGATTTTGGTGCGAACGCGTCTTCAAGGAGCGCACGGATGGAAAACCAAAAACAGGGGCACTTTGCACTGTTCAGGAGTCTTCTGTCCAGTGGATGGGCGGATGATACCGCCAAATTAGCATTATGGGTTAGGTTATTGGGGATGGCTCAATACAAACCCAGACGCATTGAATTTGGTGGTGTTGATTGGGATCTGGATACAGGGCAATTAGTAACAAAACCCCGGTTATTAGCCAGAAAGTTACGAGATGCCAAAGGGAATGAGAAGACCCCTAAGCAGGTCAGGGATATGCTCGAATTCTTTTCTTCGGAGGGAATGTTAACGTTTAGCGGTAATCGACATGGAACGGTGATCACCATTTCAAATTATACCGATTATCAGCTTGATGTTGAGGTAACAAACAAACCCAATAACTATAAGGGTTCAACGCAATACGAGGTAACAAAACAGGTAGATGATTTTGAGGTAACAAAGCAGGTAACTAATCAGGTAACAAACAAA
>NZ_JANAIF010000277.1 GCF_024721015.1 Xenorhabdus bovienii | reverse complement strand
TAATACTTAACAATTAGTTAACGTCTGAAATTAAAATCAATATTTCTTTGCCCATTCCCTTGAGTGGTTAAAGGAATACCCCATGCCATCCGTTAACGCGGGTGGCATTTTTGTTTTAAGTGATCGGAGAAAACATCATGCAACCACACCAACAACGCGTCATAGATGAGCTAACAGAACTCGATGAGAAGATTGAAAAGTTATCTGATTTCATCGGTGGTGCCATCTATAACGGGTTAGACGAGACTGATCGCGTTCTGCTAGCTATGCAGCTATCAGTAATGAAAGCATATTCTGAGATTCTGCATAAGCGGATTAACCGATTCTGATTTTACAAAATTCTGCAAAGCATCCGAAAAGGGGTGCTTGATAGAGGTTTGTATAGGTTTTCGACTACCGAGATGTCGAGATTGCACGGGGTTATATTTCAATACATAGCAGGAAATTCCAAATGACAGAATTAACACCATCGCAACGAATGAGGTTGGAGATACTCCGACTGGTAATGAACGACACGGCAGCGGCACAAAAGGCCATTGAGTTTATCGGTGATGACACACTCAAGTTTGAGCTGTTCAAGGATCAATACAAACTCGTGCAAACCGAGTCCGGTGTTGTGGCCAGAACTGATAAATCCATTCGCAATGCTCAAGAGGCATTGAGTCTATTCAAGTAGTTCATCACACAGCCTATTCATAGAGTGGGCTGGATAAT
>NZ_JANAIF010000276.1 GCF_024721015.1 Xenorhabdus bovienii | reverse complement strand
TAGTGGACGCGGTAAGTCAGTGTATTGTATTACCGACTATAACAAAAGTGCAGATAATTTCATTGATTAACTTAATTTTGGATTTAAAACGACATTTGTTACTGATGGTAATGCACCACAAGAATTTGATGGCGGTTATTTAAAAATAAATGGGGATTTGCATGAAAAAATAATTTTATTTCCCCTTCTAACAAAATTATTTTTAAGTGTAAATGAGACTTCATTTTATCTTATAGGGAAAGGAAGTCCGTTAACGTATAAAACAGGAACGGCTAAAAACATTAACCTAAGTTACATATATATAAAACAAATGCTTTCAATTTGGATTGATAGAAAGAACAATGACAGGCCATTTATGACCTATCCTAATGGCGATATTGTTTATGGCGAGGTTAGACCTGAATATGAAACATTGATGCGTATTCTTGAATCAAGAAACAGCAAATAGATTAAGATGTAGTTATTCAGACTTAATCTGACAGTCGCCCACTTTGATTTAGTGCCTGTCAGATTAAATTCGGTTGAACGATACAAGGAAGGCACCCATGAAATTTCTCTGTAATAAACGCGTATTATCCTCCCTATTTGCTTTGTTTTTCATACAAGGATGCGCACAAAGCGACTCATTCTCTCCCCCGATTAATGGAGAGAATATTCATTTTACGGCCACTATGCCTGACGAGTTGGATGCCTTACCCATTTCAGCCATGTATCGT
>NZ_JANAIF010000275.1 GCF_024721015.1 Xenorhabdus bovienii | reverse complement strand
GTCAGAGTAATTTTCATGGGCGCGATCTTGATCTGATACGAATGAAAAATCAAGTATCTTCAATTACGATGGGTATAAGAGTAGATTTAAAACTGATATTATCATGAAGAAATTGATTGAATTATGCAATTTTTATTATGATGTCATCAATAAAAAACCTTATCCTAATAAACCATTATTGGGGGAGTATGCGTTTTCAACATGTGCGGGAATTCATCAAGATGGAATTAAAAAATCCCCTGAGACTTATGAGTTTATAAATCCAAATGATTTAGGTTTGGAAAGAAAGTTTTATTTTAATAAATTATCTAGCAATAGAGTTTGTCAGCAAAATTTATAATAGGAGGATGTATGTCTTTATTTCAAAAAATAGGTTTTTCGACAAATATATTTGAGAACCCAGCAGAGATTGACGTGTTGGTAGGCGAGTTAAGTAGAGATTTTAAAAATATTGAAATAGAATTTGAAAAGGGACTGAGAGAGCTAGTCGATAACGATCCTGAAAAATGGAATAAGAAAATTGATATATTAAATGAAATAAAAAAAAGTAAAGACCTCTATTATTCTGTACATGCACCTTATATTGGGATTAAAACTGATATCTCTAATAGAGATGAATTGGACAGAATTATTGCTGTTGACTATACGCAATTAACTTGAAGAGGCGGGTTTTAAAATCTGGAAGTTATCAGTCAACCGAGTGGTGAGCTCTTTCGC
>NZ_JANAIF010000274.1 GCF_024721015.1 Xenorhabdus bovienii | reverse complement strand
AATTTCGTGCAATAATAATGCCCCACCATTCCATCATAAGAGTTGATTAACCATGAGTACACCTGCACACCGCCGCCACGATATTTCAGATCGCGTCTGGAGCCTGCTTGAACCTCATTTGCCAGGACGTCAAGGTGCTTGGGGGCGTGTAGCTGAAGATAATCGGCGTTTTATCAATGGGGTGTTTTGGATTTTACGGACGGGTGCGCCTTGGCGAGACCTACATACTGATTATGGTGACTGGAAAAATACCCACCGTCGTTTTTGTCGCTGGAGAGATAAAGGGATATGGGAAAAACTGCTCGAACAATGGGTTAATGACCCCGATTTCGAGTGGTTAATGATTGATGCCAGCCATATTAAGGTTCATCCCGATGCGGCAGGCGCTAAAGGGGGTAATCAGGATATGGGGCTCACAAAAGGGGGCTCAATACCAAGATACATTTGGCCGTGGATGCGCATGGTATGCCGGTCAGAATTATTATTACAAGCGGTACCACAGCAGATTGTTCACAAGCTGAGACCTTAATTAAAGGACTCGATGCAGAGCATCTATTGGCGGACAGGGGCTATGATAGCAACGCAATAGTAGAAAAAGCAGAACAACAAGGCATGCAAGTCCAGATCCCTAGCCGGAAAAATCGGAAGGCCGCCAGAGAATATGATCGTGAGCTCTATCGGCTTCGCCATTTGGTTGAAAATACTTTCCTTCATCTTAAGCGCTGG
>NZ_JANAIF010000273.1 GCF_024721015.1 Xenorhabdus bovienii | reverse complement strand
GCTCAAGAGCGTGTTTCAATAATTCATCTTGGTTAACATCTTGTTTAAAAACATCGTGCAGTTTATTTAATCTGACAGGCACTAAATCAAAGTGGGCGACTGTCAGATTAAATCTGAATGACTACATCTTAGTCTGTTTGCTGTTTCTTGATTCAAGAATGCCCATTAACGTTTCATATCCAGGTCTAACCTCGCCATAAACAATATTGCCATTAGGATAGGTCATAAATGGCCTGTCATTGTTCTTTCTACCCGTCCAAACTGAAAGCATTTTTTTTATATATATATAATTTAGGTTAATATTTTTAGCCTTTCCTGTTTTATACGTTAACGGATCTTCTTTCCCTATAAGGTAAAATGAGCTCTCATTGCGACTTAAAAAGCTTTTTGTTAGAAGGGGAAATAAAATTATTTTTTCATGTAAATCCCCGTTTATTTTTAAATAGCCGCCATCAAATTCTTGTGGTGCATTACCATCAATCACAAATGTCGTATTAAATCCAAAATTATTGTCAATAAGAGGCGCAATTGTTGACGTATCTTTCAGTTTGACTTCAAAAGTAATATTACTCAGTTTCCAGTCACACTTCCCGCCCCCCTCCTTAGGAACACGGACCTCAACTTGATTTGACTGACCGATTGAGAGAGGGTAGGTGGCACGATGAAAACCCGGAACAGAATACGACTTCATATTCGCGGTTCGGCGTTCTTTGCGGCAAATTTCAGAACGATA
>NZ_JANAIF010000272.1 GCF_024721015.1 Xenorhabdus bovienii | reverse complement strand
CAGCCTGACTTCGCCTTCAGCAAACCGCATCATCTGGCCGTCAAAGCTGATACTCATGCCTTTCACAAACATCATCGCCATCGATTTAGTGCTGATGGGAATACCCATTGACGCCGTAAACTTCATCACATCAGGCAATAGCGCTTCTTCTTTTCGCGTTAATGTGATCCTGGAGATAACCCGCTGCCCTGAAACGCCGGTTTCTTCGCGCTGTGCGCCATTCTCAGCGGCGTTAATCTCAGTTGCCCATCCCCATTGGAGAACATCCGATAATGCCTTTCCGGTTAAATCAGGCGGGAGCACTGCGCCTTCTTCAACTCCCTGCCAATACCCCGACCCACAGTTATTGACAGGACTCCGAGGCGCGCCGATGGCGCTCTTTAAAAGATCAAAACCCAAACCTTCGCCTGTGTGTTCAGGCGTTGTACTGTGACTCTGGAGTTTTTTGACAATGCGATATTCGCGCTCGCGTGTTTTCACCACGCCGGCGCAGGGATTGAGTTGCGCGTAAATCCCCACCACCTTGGAAACGGCTTCATCATAGGGATTGAGTTTGTCGTCCAGTTCACGGGCGACACGGACAGTCTGCTGATCGCGGGGCGTACAGGGGCCACCCTGTGACAGAATGTAGTTTTCAAAATCACCGATATCAGCCGCTGCCCGTACCTTTTCGGCAATCTCGCCCATCTGGTCAGCAATACTGATACTGCGCAGGCGGCGGCACTCGCGATACGC
>NZ_JANAIF010000271.1 GCF_024721015.1 Xenorhabdus bovienii | reverse complement strand
GATATCTACTGGACATTACAGGGGACGGACACGGATGCCGACGACCTGAACAGTAAAGGCGTCACCACGTTAATTAAGCGTGACGGCTTCCGTTTCTGGGGCAACCGTACCTGCGATGCTGAGACGTATTTCTTTGAAGTGTACACACGTACCGCGCAGATACTGGCGGACATGATCGCTGAGGCGCATTTTTCCTATATCGACAAAACACTGACCCCGTCGTTGGTGAAAGACATTGTAGATGGCATCAACCGCAAAGGGGCGCAGTTGGTGACGGAAGGAAGGCTATTGGGCTTTGAATGCTGGTATGACCCGGCGGACAACCCCAAAGAAACCCTGCGTGATGGCAAGGCATTGATCCGCTACAAGTACACGCCCGTACCACCATTGGAAAACCTGCAACTGGTGCAGACGTTTACCGATGAATATTTCGCTGTTTTCGATCAGTTAGGCTAAGGGGATATCAGCATGGGGATGCCGAAAAAACTCTTTATGTTTGACGTCTTTATTGACGGTCAGACGTATCTGGGACAGGTAGAGGAGATCACAACGCCAAAGTTGACCCTCAAGACCGAAGATTATCAGGGGGCAGGAATGCCCGGCTCGGTGGCGGTTCTGATGGGCATGGATGGCGGCGCACTGGATATGGAAGTCACGATGGGCGGACTGGAAGCCCGCTTACTGAAAACGTGGGGCGGCAGAATTGACAGCCTGCAATTGCGTTTTGCGGGGTCGTACTATGACGA
>NZ_JANAIF010000270.1 GCF_024721015.1 Xenorhabdus bovienii | reverse complement strand
GGATGATCCCAGCCAAAGTCCATGCCATCGATAACCATATAGTGCTTAGGTATCGGGAATGGCTCGCAAGTAATCACCTCTTCGCTGAAATCGAATATGCGACCTTGTCCAAGCATGGGAATACCTTTTGTTCGCATGTCGCGCTGGTGTGCTGGGTAAGATTCGAGAAGGCTTCGTTTTGTTTCTTCTGTCAGATGTGGCGCATCATTCCAACCAACGTTCATACAGAACTGAGATTCCGCTGGGTCATCAAGCAATTTAATCACCAGTTCGGTTCGGCCGTTTTCGGGTGTAAAGGTCAATATTCCCCTGCCACCATTACCCCGATCACCTGTCGCTGTTCGCGTCAGAACCTGAGGGTAGATAGTCTGGTCTTCGGGTTCTTCGTCAATGTGAAACCAGTCGATATCATCACCCATTAAAGCGTGCTGCCCTTGGGTGTATGACCAGAACTGAACCTTGCTAAGTTCGCCACTGCTATGCTTGATGTAAGCGGAACGAACCGCATTCGGTGTTCCTGTCATCGGCTCGGTTGAAACGATACGTTCAGGAGGAATCAACCCCCCAACAAACTCACCGTTAACTTTCTTGCCGATAATGGCAGCTTGAAGCAGGTCGCGACACTTCTCACCAGAGTAACCGAGACACCACATGAGTGGGGCGTGATCGAACCTGTGCCCCGTCCAGCCTGACGGATACTCCCCCAGTAGATGAATGGCATCAATGTATGTGGCTGTATCAGTCTTCCCCAC
>NZ_JANAIF010000026.1 GCF_024721015.1 Xenorhabdus bovienii | reverse complement strand
CCTCCACTAATTCTTTCATTAGCGTCCCTCTAAAAATGAAAGAATTATCCACTCAATATTTTCATGCGTAACCCCTGGCTCAAAGGCTACGATTGCTATGACCAGGGCGAGCATGTGGACAGCGGCCACGGGCAGTCAGGACGGGAGAACCGGCCGGTGCTTTATCTGGTCAATGGTGAGAAAGCCGAAACCGTGCGGGTATTGCCGGCGATCGCGGTCGGGCAATAGCCTTTGGTTTAACGCCTCATCCATTTATCTTCACTTCAACCGAAAGGGGAACCGGTCCCCTTTCGGGACGTGTTTTCCTTTTTTGTCCTATAAGGAAAACACGCAATGGCATCTCGCCCTGGCCATCAAAAAGAATTTATTTCGCTGTTTAAACAAACAGCACGTTACCACAACCGTCATCAGGTCTTTCGGGATTTCTGTCACTGTGCAATGGCAGCCATTCACAATAAATACTGTTTCAGTGAGGAGCTGGAGCAGTATTACCTGAAAACCATCAACAAGTATAAACGGGACGATGTTGACCGGATTGTGCAGCTGTTTTCGCATGTGACGCTGGGATTAGCTCAGGAACCCTGCGATTTTCTGGGCAGTGTGTTTATGCGACTGGAGCTGGGGAATAAAGGCCTTCAGCAATTCTTTACGCCCTGGGGCGTGGCCAGAATGATGGCGGAAATACAGTTGCACGACGCTGCCGGGCTGTTGCAGACCCAACCGTTTGTCACTTTTTTCGAGCCAGCGTGTGGTGCGGGTTGTATGACTCTGGCCGCCGCCGAAGTGCTGAGAGAGCAGGGGCATGACCCGATGTACAGTCTGTGGGTTTCTGCGATTGATATTGATCCGCTGGCGGCGGTGATGGCGTACATCCAGCTTTCACTGACCGGCATTCCGGCCGCTGTCACCATTGGGGATGCCCTGCATGATGGCGGTAAAAAACGGACGCGTTACACACCCGCTCATTATCTGGGGAACTGGTCTCAACGTTTGCAGGAATATGAACAAGCAGCCTGAAACCCGTTTTCACGTTTTTTCCTTTTTTCTCTTTGCGCCTTTCGGGGCGCTTTTCAGTTTTTAAATGTCATTAATATGTTGATTTATGATGAAAATTAAGCTGATTCAGTCAGTCAGTTAATGGGTGACTCGAGTCAGGTTAATTTTCATTTTCGCAAAAAGAGTTTCTCCTTGTTTCAGATTGGGATTCACCGACACTGAGCCAAATTTGAAAAGGAGGAAAACAACATGTTTGCGCGTTTTAAATCGCATTTTACCCGCCCGCCAGCGCCACAGAAAAAATCATCAGAGCAAAAAACAAGCGAGGTTCGTGATAACGGGGGCTATTTCCGGCCACAATCGGCTGATGCGTTGCTGGCAACGCCCTTGCGCCGTCAGTGCCTGCAACAATTATGGCAAAACAGTACATTACCCGAAGGCTTGTATCAGCGTTTTTACCTTGCACCGGTGAAGCAATTGCTGGGCAGCGTTCAGCAGGTACCCGCCGCCCCGGAGGGCGACTGGTCAGGCCGTGGTGGGTTTGCTGACCTGACGATGCAATTTACCACCTGTGCCGTGCGGTTAGCGAAAGGGCATCTGTTACCACCGGGTGTCGCACCAGAAATGCAGGCAGCACAGAGTGTCTTATGGCAGACGGTCGTGTTCTGGGCCGCACTGTTTTATCACCTGCCGCTGTTGCGGCAGCTTGAAGGGGAACTGGAAGACGGGCATTACTGGCAGCCGGGTGTTTGTATCCCCGACAAACCGTTTCGTTTCCGTTTTCGCACACCGGAGAACATACCGACGGTTCCTCAGGAAGTGTTGCTGGCTGCCTGTCTGTTACCGGAAAAAGCCATGATGTGGCTGGTGACCGTACCGGAAGTCTGGCACTGTCTGATGCAGCATCTCAATGGGCGTCCTTCCACCGTCCCGCTGATAGATACATTACTTCAGGAAGCCGCCGGGCAGGTTCATTCCCCTTTGTGGGTGAAACCGACGGTTTCGCTGTCTCCGGTGACGGAGACGGCGTTCTCTGCCGGCTGTAACTCTGTGCCGGAAACGGCATCCCCGCCTCCCGTCAGTGATATAACAAGCCCGCTGCCATCTCCCTCTGACGATACCCTGGCATTATTGTCATTATTTCAGTCAACTGATGGAGCTTCGCAGCAAAATAAGGGAAAAAATCACCATCACGACCTGAAACTGACCAAACGGCCGGGGCGGGAGAAAGAAAGTATTGCCACTGACAGTCACCGGCATTCATCATTTAAAGATAAATAATTCAAATGGTTATTTCTATTTTATTGCCGCGAATCGTTTTGGGACAGGAAACGGCAGGATGACATGATGATCCGAGGAAAAAATAACATGTTGCACACAGCAGAAACCCTCAGTTGGGAAGCGCTATTAGAAGAGTACTTTTTTTCACATATCCTGAGACCGGATACCGAGTGGAGTTATTGCAAGGTCACACGGGGTTTTATCCGGTTTATGGGGGAAGCGGCATCACTGGCGCAGATCACTCATCGAGATGTGTTGTGGTGGCGGCGCCATCTTTTGGTGGAGAAAAAGCAGTCGAGCCATACCTGGAATAATAAGGTGGCTCACCTGCGGGCTATTTTTAATTTCGGCATGGAGCGAAAACTGCTGCCTCACACCGAAAACCCGTTTAACAACGCGGTGGTTAAAAAAGAGAAGAAAAAGAAGAAGATTTTGAGTCAATCGCAGATAACCCGTATTAATCTGTTGATGGGAAAGTTTGCTGAAGAGGAAAGAACCGAGGTTACCCCACGGGGAGGGTGTTGTGCCCTGTATCCGACCTGGTATTGGTCAACGGTACTGGCGACATTGCGCTTTACGGGGATGCGTCAGAACCAGTTACTGCACCTGCGTCTGCGGGATATTAACCTGGAAAGCAATTATATTGAACTGGGGCTGGAAGGCAGTAAAAACCACAGTGAATGGGAAATCCCGATTATCCCGCCGCTCAAACCCCGGCTGGCAAAATTAGTGGAAAGGGCGATTGCTGCCGGCGCTAAAGCCAATGATCCGATTTTCGATCTCAGTCGGTTAAGTGTGCCGCACCCAAGCCGGCTTTCCCGTTACAAATATGATATCAACCGGGAAAAACAACAGCTCCGTTCTTTCTTTCGCCGGCTGTCCAAAGAGTGTGATTTTGCGGTCTCACCCCACCGTTTTCGTCATACGTTGGCGACGACCCTGATGAAATCGCCGGATCGTAATCTGCCGCTGGTGAAACGATTACTGGGGCACCGTAATGTGGCGACGACGATGGAATACATTGATCTTGATATGGAAGTGACGGGCAAAGCCCTGGAGCGGGAACTGGGGGTGTATACTGATTTTGCTGATGAGCATGAATAAAACGGCGTAAAAAAAGACAGGGCAGGTCTCAGACAGGATTGAGGTGGAGGTGTGAGTGAACTGCCCTGCATCAATATGGAGGGTATGAAAAAAATGGCTAATTTCGATTCTCTGTCCCGTGAAGTATTCCCCTGACTTGACATCAGAATCAATTACTGAAATCATTACCTTGCACGAAAAAGAGTGTTTGCAAACGCAAACACTCTTTATTCTTTATTTACGGCTTTCTTAAATACTGAGTAGGCAAATCAGAATACCCATTGTTTAACATTTTCTTAACGGCCATAAATTTTAACTTACTTGTTAAGTTTATGATAACTAAAACAAATGAGCTATAAAATTTTGGTGCCCGGAGACGGAATCGAACCATCGACACGGGGATTTTCAATCCCCTGCCAGACTGATGAAAAATAAAACGTAATTTTTTTAGCTTGCATACTTAAATAACTGAGTATGCAATATGATAATTCTTCCCGTTATTTCCCCCAAAGGGGGCGAAGGTAAATCGACTCATGCAGCCAATCTGACGGGTTTTTTTGCCGATGCCGGTTTAAGCGTTCTCCTGATTGATGCGGATTATTCGCAACCCACTTCCAGCAGTATTTTTCCCCTGAGCTATGAAGCACCCACCGGCCTGTATGAACTGTTGATGCAAATGGTGGATCTGAATCAGCCGGAACAGATAATTTCCCGTTCGGTGATCCCCCATCTCGACATCATTGTGTCCAACGATCCCGATGAACTCCTGCCAACGGCGATGCTGCACGCGCCCGACGGGCGTTTGCGCCTGCGAAATATCCTGCAACATCCCCTCTTCAGTCAGTACGATGTCATACTCATTGATTCCAAAGGCGCGGCAGGTGTGATGAGCGAGCTGGTTGTACTGGCTGCCACGCATGGCGTTCTGGGCGTTATTAAACCCATCTTGCCCGATGTCCGCGAGTTCCTGCGCGGTACCCTTCGGATGCTGACCCGGCTTCAGCCTTTTGAAAACTATGGTATCCGGCTGCCCGCTATCCAGATACTGGTCAATGGTATTGAAGGGACTAATCTCGACAGGGATACGCTCCATGAACTGACCGACATTATCAATCATCAACGTTATGACGCCTCCGCACTGGGTGGCAGGCAAGTTTATCAGTTGTTGAATACCCGAATAGACCTGCTGGATATCTACAAACTGGGGCATGTCCGTGCCCAACCCGTCCATCGCCTTGAATATAAAACGACTCGAAAAAGTCCGGCTGCCGCGCAAACTATGCACAGCCTCGCCTGTGAGTTAGTGCCCTTATGGGCGGAAAAATTCGATGCGGTACTGGTTGAACAACCGACGGGAGACGCGCAATGAATAGTATCTGGCGAGCCGTCTGTTTCTGTTATGACAATGCGGAATTACCCTTCACGGATACACAGGATGAGTGGTTTGTGTTTATCGATGCTCCTGACCGTAAAACGGCACAGGCAAAGTTCCGGACATTATTACCTGCAGTCTGGGGTGTTTCTACTGAAATGGCTGAACATTTCAGTCCCCGTTCTGAAGAGGAATTACGCGAGCTGTCTTTGATGCTCAGTGCTCCGGATGATTTGGCACTGCTGGAATGTGGCTGGGAAAATGGCAAGCCACAGTATTTAATAGAAAAAAAGGTTTTATTCTGGGTTTCTGCGCCCGATCTGCAACAGCGCTTAATCAGGGCGTTGAATGCCGTCAGTCAGGAGGTCGCCGATGGATATGGCGCATGATCATTTACAGACCATCAGCGAAGTAGCACCCAGCTATGCTTATGCCGAAGTGGGGGTGCTGGGTGGTCTGGTGCTGGAGAATGAGCGCTGGGATGTTGTTGTTCAGCTATTGGCTGACGACGATTTTTACTTTCCGGCACACCGGATAATATTTCAGGCCATCGCTGAACTGAGCGGAAAAAATTGTCCGTTCGACCTGATCACCCTGACCGATACGCTGACCCAGCGCGGACAAATCGACCGGGCAGGTGGTTTTGCCTATGTGGCAGAAGTGTGTAAAAACACGCCGAGTGCGGCCAATATTGAGGAGTATGCCCGCATTGTGGCAGAAAAGAGCCGCTTACGTCAGTTACTGGCGCTGGGTAACGCGCTCAGTGCTGAAGTCTTTCAGCCGAATACCCGGTCAGAAACCCTGATTGAGCAGGCAGAAAGCCAGTTGTTCAATCTGGCTGAAAAAGGTTCAGCCCGCCAACATCAGGAAATGACCCTGTTGCAGGGGGCAGACAATCTGATTGCCCATCTGGAGCGAATACAGGGCTCACAGGGGATAACCGGTACACCGACCGGCTTTCAGAACCTTGATGAGAAAACCTGCGGCTTGCAGGCCGGTGATCTCATTTTGCTGGCAGCCCGCCCCTCCATGGGGAAAACCGCACTGGCTTTAGCCTTCTGCCTCGGTGCATTGCGCCATCGTGAAGAGGCTGTTGTGCAAATTTTCAGTCTGGAAATGCCGACCACACAACTCATGCTGCGTCTCACCGCCGTGGAAGGTGGTGTCTCTTTGAGCGCCCTGCGCAGCGGGCTGTTGGATGATGAGCAGTGGGGGCGTATCAGCCACAGTCTGGAGCAATTTGCTCAGTGGAACCACAGGCTGATTATTGATGATTGCAGTCAGCAGACCCCAGCGTTATTGCGTGCCCGTGCCCGCCGTTATACCCGAAAATACGGCAAACCGGCTCTGATTATGATTGATTATCTCCAGCTTATGCATTCGCCCGGACAGGAAAACCGCACGCAGGAAATTGCCGACATCTCCCGCAACCTGAAAGCGTTAGGCAAAGAGCTGGACTGCCCGATACTGGCATTGTCTCAGTTGAATCGACAGGTCGAAAATCGCCCTGATAAACGCCCCAACAATGGTGATTTACGTGATTCCGGCTCACTGGAGCAGGATGCTGATCTGATCCTGCACCTTTACCGCGATGAATTTTATCACCCTGAAACGCAGGATATCGGTATCGCCGAAATTATTATCGGCAAGCAGCGTCAGGGCCCTACGGGTACGGTGCGTGTGCGATTTGACGGGCAATATACGCGTTTTTCGGACTTATCAACAGACAGTTATGGTTACGGGGGTTAAATGATGGCACGGCAAAATCTCAATTTAGGCAATGCCCTGTTACAACAAGGGCGTCAGGCGGTGGTCATTATCAATGACAGTCAACCGATGGCTGAAATGCCGATGATACTGACGCTGGATCAGCTACGCCCCAATCCGGATAACCCCCGCACCGGGCGCAACCCGCGCTATGACGATATCAAGTTTTCCATCAAAGCACGCGGACTGGATACGGTGCCGAAAGTCACCCGTGATCCGGAAGGTGATGATGCCTATATCTTCAGTGATGGCGGCAACACACGTTATCAAATCCTGTCTGAACTGTGGCAGGAAACAAGTGACGAGCGTTTTTACCGTGTTCATTGCCTGTTTAAGCCATGGCCGGGGCGCCTGCAGTGCGTGATTGGACATC
The DNA here is from genome assembly GCF_024721015.1 of Xenorhabdus bovienii. GTDB lineage: Bacteria > Pseudomonadota > Gammaproteobacteria > Enterobacterales > Enterobacteriaceae > Xenorhabdus > Xenorhabdus bovienii. The sequence continues at coordinate 46,718 of NZ_JANAIF010000026.1, read as the reverse complement.
TGGCTGAAAATGAGCTGCGCGGTGAACTCTGCTTTATCGAAAAAGCGCTGGGTGTCTGCAAGGCCAGGGGGATTTTTGAGGAACAGCAGCAAAAGAAAATTTCTATGCGGGAGTTATCATCATTGTTGGGCAGAGAGGGCTTTCCTGTCAGTGCCAGTCATATCAGCCGGATGGAAGACACAGTGCAATACCTGTATCCGTGGATACCCGACTTGTTGGGATCGGGGCTGGGTGTCGGGCCGATCCGAACTTTGCTGGCATTGCGGCAGGATGCAGAAGCTGTCTGGCGGCAACATGTCGTCAGTATAAATCCGGAACCCGTCTCTACCTTCGATGAGGTCTTTGGTGCCTGTTGCCGCAAGTTTGATGCGCCGGAATCCTGGGCACCAGAGATGTTCCGGGATGAACTGATCGGCGATTTATTACAGGCACTGCCACACCCGTTGCTGAATTACGACCGCTGGATACTGGAATTAGATCCGAAGGAAAGCAACCGCAGACAGCTCTTTGGTGAGCAGGCCACGGCGTTTGAATATGTGCCGGAGCCGGAGGCATCTGAGCCGGATAAAGCGGCGCGGGTTCGAGCGCCGGAGCGGGGATCGGATCCACGGATAATTTCCCGGCCTGCAACGGAGTCGGTACAGGTGGATGAAATCAGTCTCTCATCTTCTGACGAGGAGCCAGCGCCTGCCGCTTTTTCCAGAAAAAATCCGGTTATACCCCCTTATCAACCGGATAACCCGACTGAGTCTGACCTGCCTGTCCCTGAAGCGGAGTACCTGCATTTTGCCCGGACGGGTCTGGAACCCGTCAGTTCGGTCTGGGAAATTTCACCGATGCAGGATGATACCGAGCACCTGCAAAACATGGCGTTTCGGCTGGCTTTCGAACTGGCGGAAACCATGGGGTGTGAAAGCGATTTGCTGTCTGCGCCGGATGAAGGAACAGCGGGATTTTGTCTGGCTGACAGACAAAAAGCCCGCCCCTTTTCGCATTTATTGCTGTCCCTGACCGGGGAAACCGCCCCTGACACGGGTGAATTGACGTTGACTGCCGTATTGCTCGGCACCGCCGGGCAGGAGGATGTTCCTTTACTGGATGATACCCAAACCGTGAAATTCTTACGCCTTATCCGGGTTATCCGCCGCCTGCGTGAACTTCAGCGTCAGATGGCACCGGAGAAGGTGACGGCGTAGCGGTGCCGGTGAGTTGTGCCTGTTTTCCAATGTGTTGTTCATTGCGTTTTGACTGGCCTGATATTGGAGGAAGTGTATGAATCATTTATCACAAGCAACAAACAGCCTGCTGATGCAGCTGGTGATGGATTTGAAGAACGGCTATATCCGCCGTTGTGAGTCATTGGGGCTGGCACCCGGCGAAATGCTGATGTTGCAGAGCCTGACGATTGAGGATTTGCATTACTTAGGCAACAGCCCGGTGTCGGTGCTGACTGTCCGGATCCATCACAGTAATCTGGCGCGCATATTACATCAGGCCCGTATCGAGCAACAGCGGACGCAACGTATTGACCGGGCACTGGAATTAGGCGGTTCGATTGAACTGATGAAGTATTTTTTTGGCTTATCCAGTCTGGAAATTGCGGCCCGCCGGCGTATTGCGGGCATGGCGGTGCGGGCGGGACGCGGCATGGTGCTGACGGAAGCCGAAAACCGTGACCTGTGGCAACGCTGGCAGGCCACAGAGATTGCCGATGCGGACAGTGCCGAAGGGCTGGATATCATGATGGATGTCGCAGAGGGTAACGATGTCTCGCTGACGTCCGTCTGGAATGCGGTCAGGGAATGGCAGCAGAGCGGGACGCCCGAACCGGCACCGGTAAAAAAACAGGCATGGGATGGGTATTAAGGCAACGATGTCAGGAAAATTAAGGGAAATTATGCCCGGTCTGCATGTACCGCTGACCGCACCGGGGCTGTTTCGCCGCAAGGCGCAGCAGCAGGTGAGGCGGTATCAACGGGGTGAGCGCAATTATGTCAGACTGAAAGAAAAAGGCACCGGTTATCTGAAAATCAATGTGGGATTGTTCTGGCGCCTGTTAAGCCGTAACGGCGGTCAATCCTGGGAGTTAATGCACCATGAACGTTACAACAATGAAATCCGTAAATCGTAAGCCATTTTGATTATCAGTGTTGTTATTCTGCACCTTGTCATTGAATTGGGACAGGGTGCAGCCATCACAATATTTTTTAACGGTTAACGCCGGAGAGATAAGGGATCATCATGCACCTGTCAGCAGACAGTTTAATTGCACATACCATTGCCAAAATGAAAGTCCGTCTGGCGCAACGGGCGGACGATGACGTTTCACAACTTCGCAGTGGTCTGCTGTTTATGGGCAATATCCACGATGCGTATCCGCGCCGTTTGTTGCTGGATGAGCGTTTGTCCCCGTTGGATAAAACGGGCTGGATGATGATCCGCCTGTATGCCCAACAAAATGAAGGGGCGATTTTTCCCAGCTATGACGAATTGCAGGTATTGCTGGCATCGCCCTATAAAGGAAAGGCGTCCCGTGAAACGGTCAGCCGGGTGCTATTGATGTTGCGAATAACCGGCTGGCTGAGTTTGTGCAAACGCATACGGGATGAGCAAGGGCGGGTACGGGGCAATATCTATGCTCAGCATGATGAGCCGCTGACCTGCCGTGATGCGGAAACCTTAGATCCCGGCTGGCTGGATGCGGTAGCGGAAGCCTGTCGCAGCAAGAACAGAACTATCAGCCAGACCGCCCGGGACGTGTTGACAGAAATTAAAGAAGATCCGCTGATGCGCCATCGTCACAGTCATATCCGTTTGCTGGAAGACCGGCTTGGGTCAGTGCAGACACCGCAGCAAAGGGTCATACGTCAGGGGATGAAAACGCCATCACCGCCGTCAGCGATTAAAACCGAACCGGGGGCCATCAAGCCGGGTTCGAAAACCGAACTCAGTTGCGAAAAACAGAGACTTAAGCTTAATTCGGAAACCGAACTCAGTCTAAAATCAACGGGTTATAATAATTTAATTAAACCGAACTGTAACGTACGTTCTTTCACACACAGTGTGAATAAAAAAACGTACGTCAATGAGCCATCGGGCATTTCGCTGCCGGAAGGGCTTTGCAGGCAGTTGGAGCCGGAAGATGTGATGATGCTGACCCACCAGTTGCAAGCGCTGCCGACAGAGCAGGGGCAGACTGTTCTCAGCAGTCTGGATAAGGCGTTAAGAGCAGGGAAAGTTAATAATCCGGTGGGTTGGTTGCTGGCGGTGATGAAACGTGCCCGTGAAGGTCAATTGTATGCCAAGCCCGGTCAGTCTGAACCCATTGCCCCTGTTGCTGAACCGGCAAGGCCGCGTGTTGAACTGACGCCTGAAACTCATCGTCCGGTATCCCCGTCTTCACACGTGCATGTGCAAAATGTGGTGAAGGATATTCGCCAGCGGCTGAATCTGGTGAAATACAACTGAGGTGGATGTGAGTGAAATTCGTACGGTGTTGGAGGCTCCAACACCGTATAAAAAACAGCCATCTTTATTTGTAACGGTGATGGTTGAAAATCATACCGTGTTGGCGCCTCCAACAAAGATTAAAAAGTATGCGGTGACACACGACTAATGGCGCTTAAATAAATCATCGTCCTGACAGGGAAATAAAATCAAAGGTTTTTACACCTTCCCATAACTGGTTATTGATTGAGTTCCGAATGCCTTTCCCCTGATAGTCCCGCAGACATAAACAGGCTAAACAGGAGATGATCTTTATGTCTGATATTGGCGAAAAAACGGCACCGCCGCCGCGTTTGCGTGCCGGTGTATTAAAATCCTCTTTGAATATTGAGCTGCATACTTACTACGCGATCCGGCTCTGGGAAGGGCGCAGAAGGGAGGAGATGACGAATCCCCGTAAGTTTTCAGATATTCTCGGTATGCCGCAGGTCATCAAACGCGCAGGTACTATCAGTGCGGACTCGGCAGCCGATAATCCCTACGCCGATGTCTGGCTGGTTAAACTGGAACAGACGCTGGATGCCGCCTCTGCCAATCTCCAGCAGAGCATCACCACCTTGCAGGATACCCTGACCTCCCTGCCGGAACACGTTACCTTATCGTCGGTGTCCTCCGTCGAGCCGCTGAATATCGGTGTCTACAGTCATTCACCATTAGGCTATCGCTGTGTCTGGTTGCTGGTCGGCTATGACCAGTTAGCCATGAAAACTTTTCAGGCTTTTCATTACGGCCTGATTTCACGTTCGGAACGTGATGCGTCGCTACACAATGGCAGCCATGCTATCCGTCAGGTTTATGGCATTGTGCGCTCTTACCGGTCACTGGCTGTCTCCCGACGTGATATTCAGGAAAAAACACCGGCAGGTCTGGAGGCCATGAAACTGCTGGGTGAACCCAACCCCGATATTCTGTCGGGCAGGTTGCGTTCGGTTTTTTCTCCTCCTCTGCGTTCGGTTGAGCAGGATTGAGAGAGGGGACGATATGCAGCTTTATTTATGTGAAAAGCCGTCGCAGGCCAAAGACATTGCCAAAGTTTTAGACGTTAAACAGCGTGGACAGGGTTTTCTCTTTAGCGCGGGTATTACGGTGACCTGGGCTATCGGGCATTTATTGGAGATGGCGAGTCCGGAGCATTATGGCGGGCAATTTGGCCCGCCATGGCGAATGGATGTTTTGCCGGTACTGCCTGCGCAATGGCAATGGGCCGTTAAAAAAGACACGGCGGATCAATTCGCGGTCATTAAGCAACTGTTGAAACAGGCGGATGAAGTGATTATCGCCACCGATGCTGATCGCGAAGGGGAAGTCATTGCGAGAGAATTGCTGGATTATTGCCACTTCACCGGCACGGTCAGGCGGCTCTGGCTTTCAGCGCTGGATGAAACGAGTATCCGGCAGGCGTTAGCGGCGATTTTACCGGGGGAGCAAACCGCGCCGTTATATCAGGCGGGATTGGGCAGGGCACGGGCGGACTGGCTGATGGGGATCAATTTGACCCGTCTGTATACCCTGAAAGCGCAGGTACAGGGTTTTGGTGAGGTGCTGTCCATCGGGCGGGTGCAGACACCGACACTGGCGCTGGTCGTTAACCGGGATAAGGATATTGCCCATTTTGTGCCAGAACCGTACTGGCAGCTGATTGCAGAACTGGAAAAAGAGAACGTGCGCTTTCGCGCCAAATGGCTGCCGGCGGCGGATTACTGTGATGAGGAAAAACGCTGTATCCGGGAGGAGATGGCTCAGGCCGTGCAGCAACGTTGTCAGCAGACAGAACGGTCTACGGTTATCGACGTCAGCAAAAAACGGGAGAAAACGCCGCCGCCGCTGTGTTTTGATTTGGGTACACTTCAGCAGGTGGCTTCCCGTCAGTGGGGAATGGGCGCCGGTCAGGTGCTGGCGATTGCCCAGTCCCTGTATGAAACCCATAAAGCGATCACCTATCCCCGCACCGATTGCGGTTATTTGCCCATCTCCATGCAGAAAGACATTCCCGCTGTTTTCACGGCACTGGCGCGAACCGATCCCGCCATGGCTGCGATTATCAGCCAATTGGATAAGCACGGGGTTTCCCGTGTCTGGAATGACAAAAAAATCACGGCACACAATGCCATTATTCCCACGCGCCATCCCTTTGATATCACCAAATTATCGGCGGATGAGTTAACGGTTTATCAGCTTATCCGCCGGTATTATCTGTCGCAATTTCTGCCGGTACAGGAATCAGATGTGACTGAGGTGATGCTGAATATCGGTGGTCAGCTATTCCGGGCGAAAGGGCGGGTCAACGTTATCACGGGCTGGAAGGCGTTGTTTACGCATGAAAAGACTGAGGATGAGCAGGAAGAGAACTGGCCGCTCCCGGAACTCAGTCAGAATGAGGTCTGTCATGTTATTGGGGTCGATATACAGTCACGGCAAACCAAACCGCCTGCGCCTTTTACCGAAGGCACCCTGATTGCGGCCATGAAAAATGCGGCCGGTTTTGTCAGTGATCCACAATTAAAGAAAGTACTGCGTGAGCATGCTGGACTGGGCACGGAAGCCACCCGTGCCAACATATTGGAGACCTTGTTTAAACGTCATCTGATTGAGCGGAAAAAGAAAACTATTCACTCAACTCCTTTGGCGCAGGAACTCATTGCCGGGTTACCTGATGTGCTGACTAATCCGGGTATGACGGCATTATGGGAACAGTCCCTTGATGATATCGCTCAGGGCAACGCGTCGCTGGCTGTTTTTATGCAAAAACAGGTGCAATGGCTTCAGCATTTAGTGGAGAAGGGTAAGATACAACCGATTCAGTTCACATTACCGGCAACACCGGAATGCCCGGTCTGCGGCAGTATGACTCAAAAACGGCAGGGGAAAAAATCCCCGTTCTGGGGCTGCGTAAACTACCCGGCCTGTAAGGGAATGTTGAATGCCAAAGCTGTGACGCAATCACGAAAAGCCCGGCGGGAAAATCAGCAGAGATGAGGATCCTATTGTTGATTGACTGCCCGGTACGATGCTTTAAAAATCAACCTGTTTACTTAAATGATCTGTGAGCCTGCAAAGATCGCCTCCGGGTGGCTGTAAAACTCCTGTAGCCTGAAAAGGAGAGCATTTCAATGCGGTACATCTGCGCCCCTTTGGAAGCAGATATTGCCAACACCAGGGCAACGAAGGTTTGTTATTTTATCCTTTATCAGTCAGCAAGACAACGTGCACGTCTGGCTCCTGCCGGGAAAACCATTCCCGTCAGGGGATGGAATTTTCTCCGTCACACCTTATTTTATACTCCATGGAGAACTTCTTATGTCTGAGAATACAACGCCATTAACTAAAAACGACTATTTCAATCTGAACATTAAGGGACTGGGCTATCTGAATAATATCCGCCATGTCAGCACGGCCAGCGGCACGTTTCTGAGCTGTGTGATTAATGCGCTGAACGGGCCGGGTGATAACCCGGTCTATGTGCGTTTTGATATTACCGTTGTCGGCAAGGAGGCGACCAGTCTGGTCAGTCGTTGCCAGAAAGCGGTTGATGAGGATAAAAAAGTGTTGTTGGGTTTTACCTTAAGCAATCCCTCAACCGATATTTTTACCCTGAAACGCGGTGACCATGCCGGAGAGCAGCGTGTCAGCCTGAAAGCCCGTCTGATTAAAATTGATTGGATCAAAATCGGTCAGGAAAAAGTGTATCAGGCCGAACAATCTGACTCTACGCCGCCTCAAAACGGTGTCACACAACAAGAATACGCAGAAAACTCTTTCTGATATTTGTCATAACTCACAAGCTTGCCCCGGATTTTCACATCCGAGGCAAGTTTCTTCTTTATTATCAGATAACAGGGGATGTGATGAATTTTTCAGCAATAGGCATTCTGGCATTGCAATATTGCCATAAACAACTGCCGTTAACCGTTTTACCCAGGCGCATCGGCTTTTATATCGGCACGATGGATGGCGATGCGCCTTGTTCCCGCGAATCGGTGGAATACTTCGCCAGTTACGAACAGGCTGAGTTAGCCCTGAAACAGGGGCGCTGGACACAACGTCACCCTCGATAACAGGAGAAAACAAGATGTCTTCACGCGGCGTGAACAAAGTCATTTTACTGGGATATCTGGGGCAGGATCCGGAGATCCGCTACCTGCCAACAGGCGGTACAGTAGTAACGCTTTCACTGGCTACCTCGGAAAACTGGAAGGATAAACAAATAGGCGAACTGCGGGAAAAAACCGAATGGCACCGGGTGGTGATCTTCGGTAAATTAGCGGAAATCGCTGAGGAGTATTTGCAGAAAGGGGCTCAGGTTTATATTGAAGGGCAACTGCAAACGCGTAAATGGCAGGATAATCAGGGCCAGGATCGCTATTCAACGGAAGTGGTGGTGAATGTAAATGGTTCGATGCAGATGCTGGGAAGCCGTAATGAGTCAAAGAGTATGGCACCTCAACAGGCCGGACATAAGCCGGCACAAAAGCAGCCACCGTCTAAACCCGCTAATAACGAGAGAAAAAACACCTGTGCGCTACAACCTCTTGCTTTACCGGAAAAAGAGGATACTGATTGGGATTCGGAGATCCCGTTCTGAATGGTGTTTTCATTATTAACGCATTGCCCTGTTAAAACAGGGCTTGTTTCTATTTTTTCGGAGCAAATTTAATACATTCTATCAAACCAGTCAGCGTTTCTAACCACTGATTAAAATGTGGGCATTGAGAACGAATGGTATCTAAACCAATATCACCAGCAATCAGTGGGCCATGTAAGGTTTTATGATAATGGGGGATGATGGCTAAAATACGCTTAGATGGTGCCGTTTGCGGGCTGTTATTAATATTCTCCGGGGTATCAAATTCACTTTTGATGGCTTGCAGTGCGGCAATAGGTGCACGGTCATCAAGCCAGTCTGCAAATTTTTCGGGTTGGCAAAATAGCAGCGCTTCAAATTCATGCAATAACAGATGGGGAATAAAATTGGACTGCCCGATATCATCAGCAAAAGCCTGCTCCAGCCTCACTACCCGTTCACTGGCAGCATTATTCTGTTGTTCGTTATAATCGGGGAAATCAGTAGGTAGACCATAGTAGTCGATGAGCGTGGTGACGAACGCACTAGGATCTTGTCGGCACAAGCGGGTAATTTGGTGTTTTACTTTACCGTAACTCGTGATCCCGCCTTTTTGGCTGGAACTTGTCTGAGCCAATATGGGTATCAGATAGATCTGTTGTACAAGAAAATAAGGTGCCAGCACATCCCGCACGAAAGTTTCTTCTGTCTGTCCTTCTACAAAAACATTGATGCGGATCATCGCTGTGGTCTCCCGCCGAGTAAATTTTTCTTCCATAATTCCCCGAGGCTATAGTCTTCAAGCCATTCAGAAAGCATTTCATTATTCAGGCGCTTAAAGGTGGAAGCGCCTTGTTGCTTATCAACAACAATCAGATCGTCAGCATCAAATTGGTTAACCAATTCGACTGACTGGGTAGAAATAATCAACTGGTGTTGATTGCTGGCATTTTTTATCAAACCAGCCAGCACATTGATGGCATAGGGATGGAGTCCGAGTTCAGGTTCATCAATAATAATTGAGCCGGGCATGTAATCTTCGGGTTGCAGCAGCACGGTAGACAATAAAATAAAGCGCAGAGTGCCATCAGATAATTCACTGGCTTTAAAAGGAATGTCCTGTTCTTTTTCTGTCCATTCGAGTTGAATGTAATCGGTATTATCCGGCGTGGGTCGCAGGTAAAAATCACCAAAAAACGGTGCAACCATCTGAATGGTTTTGATAATGCGAGTGTAATGTCGCTGATGGTGTTTTTGCAGGCGATACAGAAATGCCGCTAAATTGGCGCCATCTTCCCGCAGATAATCATTGTCATTAATACGATGAGTTTGTTTAACTTTGGCACTGTCACTCGTATCATGAAAATGGTACACCCGCCAACGGAGCATGGCAGGTAACGTATCATCTTTGATGCCCGTATTCTGTTTATCGAACTGAGATTCAAAATGACCCGAACCGATATCATAATCATCTTTGATATCCCCAAAAAGTGATTCATGCCGGAACATCATGCGATTGTCATTGGTGGGTTCCAGTTCAAATTTATAGCCATTGTGACCAAAATAAAGCTCAGAACTCATGTATTCGGTTTTTTTACGGCTAAAATGCAGCAATGTATCAGGGCCTCCCATTCTGCCAACAAGAGACTGTAGACGATGATCAAGTACGGTGGCAATGAGACGAAAAAAACTGATAAAATTTGATTTCCCAGCACCATTGGCCCCAATGAGTACATTCAGGCATCCCATCGGTAAATCACATTCTGCAATAGATTTGTAGCCTGTTATCTTAATCCGGCTTAAATGGTCATTATTGGTTACTGGTTTCATAATCTTGCCTTTTCAGCATCATGCGATTCAAGTTTGCCTTATTATACACTTTTCTGACGGCGGCTTAATGGGTATAATCGTCATTGAGTACACCTGCCACGCTGAGTCTTTCATTGAGAAAATGCGCAAATGGGCAGGTTTTTTTATGCTTTAAATTGATGTAGAAGGCATAATCCAACAATTTTATTTACTTGTTAAACTTACACGTTCGATTATTGAATTAAATAACGGAATTCGTTAAAGTAAAAAAGCTATCGGCAAAATCCGGTAGTGAGGAATCTCAGGCCTCATAAAAACACTCCACTGGTAGGATGTTTCTACCAGTGAGCCTGTTATCGCACCTTCTATGGCGGTTCAGGCGGGGGAGACTAACGTCTCGCCGGTTGAGTGTACCCGGTACCTGAGAATCCCTGTCTTGAATCGCCACCATTCAATAATCAAAAGAAGGGGAAGCAGGTATGACTATGACTCACACTCAGAAAGACTGGCACCCAGCCGAAATTATTTGTGCATTACGCAAACGTGGTACAACACTCGCCGCCGTCTCCCGCGAAGCCGGATTAAGCTCTTCAACTCTCGCCAACACCCTGTCCCGCGCCTGGCCAAAAGGGGAATGGATCATTGCGAATTACCTCGACGTTCATCCCTCTGAAATCTGGCCGAGCCGTTATTTTGACCAATATGGTCAGTTGATTGAGCGTACCGTGCGCAAAGCGGTTTCAGCAGAATCTTCAGAGCAATAAGCGGTAACGTTTTTATTTCCTAAAAGGCAGTTTCAGTTGTTGATTGAATAAATCCTGTTACTTCCTGCACATTGGCGCTTTGATTGCCGGGCAGGAATAACAGGAATGAGAATAACCGTATTAATGGGTGTATTGATCACAATCCTGACGGGTTGCAATGCCTCGTTAAAGCAACCGTCATCTCAATGTGCTCCCGAAAAAGCCATTTCAGCAACGCAGCTCACGCGCAATATTCAGCCCGTCTCACCCGATATTTATCAACAAGCACCGGAAGTTGTCCGTTACGGTCGTTATATACTGGTAAGTACCGACCCAACAGCAGCACAGCGTGACCCGCTTTCCCAATTGATTGAGGTTCATATCCCGGCGTCTCAGCATCCCACGGTAGCCGATGCCCAGCGTGACGTATTACGCCAGTCGGGTTACCGTTTATGTGTACCTGAAAAAAACAATGACTTCTTATATCGTCAGCCGTTACCGTCTGTGCACTATCAGTTAGGCCCTGTCCTGTTGCGTACCGCTTTGCAGCTTATGTCAGGCCCGGCCTGGCAACTGGAGGTGGATGAGGTGCAACGTGAGGTTTGTCACCATTTGCGTCCGGGTTATCATCTTCCACAACCCCGGCAGGGAAAGCAGCCATGAGATTGCATCAAATCGGTCTGGTAACGTGGATAATGCTCATCAGCCCAACATGGGCAGCCACACCGTCACCCTTAACGTCGCAGCAGGCACATACGGTGGAAAGCCAAAAGCAAACATTGAGAATACAGGCCGGGCAATGGGGATTGAACGCGGATGAATATCAGCGTTATCAGCAATTATTGAATGGTTCAAGGGGTATCCAGTCGCCGGGGCTTGATCCGTTGACAACCCTGGGGATTGAAGCGGAAAGTGATGCAGAACGCCGCCGTTATGCTGAGCAGTGGGTCAAAACGGAATTTGCCCGCACTGAAAAAGAACTGCGTTTTCAGCGGGAAGTGGATGCCGCCTGGCAACGATTATTTCCGGATATGTTGCCGGTCAATATGGAGAAATCCGGTGAGGCAAAGGGGCGTTTGGCGTTGTTTGTCAAAATCAACGATTGTCCGTCGTGTGATGCCCGCTTAACGGAAGTTCTGGCGTTGATGCAACCAGTTGACATCTATCTGGTCGACAGCAAGGGCAATGACGACACATTACGGCAATGGGCCAAAAAACACCGAATCCCTGTTGAGCGAGTGCGCAACCGGCAAGTCACCCTGAATCATGATGCAGGGTACTGGTTCCGGTTTGGGCAGGGTGTTATGCCGGTCTTATTGCGGCAGGGAGAACAAGGATGGCAGATCACATCATGATAATGAAACGGCTGAGCGTATTCCCCATTATCAGCCTGTTATGGATAAGTGCCTGCCATGCTGAACTGAACATCATTGCAGATTTAGGCGGCAAAGATGCCTCGCCTTTTTATGAAAGCATTAATGCTGAGCAACGCGATGAGCCTGTGTCATCGGTGCAAAATTCCTCATCCGAAATGGCAGGTGAAGCGGCGATGTTGCCTGTCAAAACACCGGAGCTGACGCCGGGAAAAGTAGCAAGCAGACCACTGCAATTGCCGGGGATTGGCGCACTGTTTCTGATTGGGGATGATCCGGACTCACGCCAGTGGTTAAGCCAGAATGCGGCCACATTGACGAAACTGCATGCTGTTGGTCTGGTGGTCAATGTCAGTGAAATGGCAGGTTTGCAGTCACTCAGGGCATCAGCGTCGGATTTATTGTTATCACCTGCTTCCGGCACCGAGCTGGCTCGTCGATTGCAACTGCAACATTATCCGGTGTTGATCACGGAAACTCAACTTTCTCAACTTTCCCAACAGTTGTCACAATGAGCCGCCGTTATGTGGTTGAAGCCCTGCTGCGCCCAGCCGTCGAGCTGAATACTGCGCTGGTCTCCGCCGTTGCCGCGTTTGTCTGTATCAGGGCACCCTGGGCCATCGCACTGGCACCTTCCGTCAGCTATGTTATGGCAGGCGGTTTTGCCGTACTGGCAATGATACGCACATGGCAGGGTATCCAGGTCATCCGCTATCGCAGAAATCTGCGCCGCCTGCCGCGTTACCAGATGAGCACCAGGCACATTCCTGTCAGTCACCGGCAGTTGTTTCTGGGCAGGGGATTTCGCTGGCAGCAGAAGCATACCCAGCGTTTACAGGATACGCGACGACCGGAAGTCGAGCGATTCGTACAACCGTCCCGGATATATCAGTTTGCCCGTGCACTGGAGCGCCGAACTGAATACCGTTGGCCGACATTATCTGCGCTATTACGCAAAGACTCGCCATTTAATCCGGTACGCCCGCTGCCGCCTGTGGGCGGTAATCCGGCTATCCACGGTATTGAACCACAGGAAGCTGATGTTTTTATGGATCTGCGCGAACGGGTCGGGCATACACTGGTGATGGGTACTACACGGGTGGGGAAAACCCGGCTGGCTGAACTGCTTATCACTCAGGATATCCGGCGCGGTGAGGTGGTGATTATCTTTGATCCCAAAGGTGACGCTGATCTGTTAAGGCGCATCTGGGCAGAAGCGCACCGCGCGGGTCGCGGCAATGAACTGTCCCTTTTTCATCTGGGCTGGCCCGAGATTTCGGCGCGTTATAACGCCGTCGGGCGGTTTGGCCGGGTGTCCGAAGTCGCTTCCCGTCTGGCCGGTCAGCTCAGCGGCGAAGGCAACAGCGCCGCGTTCCGTGAATTTGCCTGGCGGTTTGTCAATATTGTTGCCCGTGCTTTGGTGGCTCTGGGGCACCGGCCGGATTACCAGCTTATCACCCGCTACGTCAATAATATCAGCGAACTGTATCAACGCTATGCCACCCGAATGATGGAGGAAAGACAGCCGGATCTGCTGGCGCAAATCAATCGTTCCCTCAGCAAACTGAAAGAAAAAGACATTCCGCGCAATATGCACGGGCAACCCGATGCCCTCCGGCTCTGGGCTATGGAAATGACGCTGAGTTCTGACGCAGGCAAGCAACTCTATGACCCGATTCTGGATGGTCTGCGTTCTGCCGTGCGTTATGACCGTACCTATTTTGATAAAATTGTCGCGTCCTTATTGCCGCTGCTGGAAAAACTGACGACAGGCAAAATTGCCGAACTGTTATCTCCGGATTACCTCAATATGACGGATATGCGGCCCATCTTTGACTGGGAGCAGGTGATCCGCAAAAACGGGATTGTTTATATCGGTCTGGATGCACTGTCTGACAGCGATGTGGCTTCGGCGGTAGGTAACAGCATGTTTGCGGATTTGGTCAGTGTTGCCGGACAGATTTACAAATACGGCATGAACGCCGGATTGCCGATACGCCATGATGGCAAACTGGCAATCAACCTGCATTGCGATGAATTCAACGAACTGATGGGTGATGAATTTATTCCGCTGATCAACAAGGGGGGCGGTGCGGGGATGCAGGTTACGGCGTATACCCAAACCTCTTCTGATATCGAAGCCCGTATCGGTAGCCCGGCTAAAACTGCACAGGTGATGGGTAACTTCAATACCCTGATTATGCTGCGGGTACGGGATAACCGGACGGCAGAACTCCTCACCAGCCAGCTTCCTGAAGTGGAAACCTACAGTAAGACCCTGGTATCGGGGCATTCGGACATTGCTGATGTGGAACAGGGGCAGGATTTTACTTCTTCCACACAGGACAGGGTCGGCACCGTCAAAACACCGCTGATCACCCCGGCCGAAATGATTAACCTGCCGAAAGGGCAGGCGTTTGCGCTGCTGGAAGGCGGTCAGTTGTGGAAAATCCGTATGCCTTTGCCTACGGGGGATGACGATGATGTCCTGATGCCGGCCAGTTTGCAGCACATTGCCGAACAGATGCGCCGGCACTACCGCACCAGTGAAAACTGGTGGGAAGAGAAGGGGTAGTTTCCGGTTATGGCACAGTCAGAAAAACAATCTCGCCAACCTTCCCAACTGCCCCGCAAGCATGGCCTGCTTTATCGTCTGTTATGGGAATGGCCGTGGCAACTCATTGGGTTTATTGTGATGTCCTGGCTATTCAGCCTGTTACTGGAATATCTCGGTATGGCTTTTTTCTGGCCGGAAGAGGGTGCGACTCACAGTCAGAATATGATGAAAATTGAACTTAAATTTTTATCCACGGAATTTACCCGAAGCCTGTTGTTGGTTGAGCCTTCACAAACCGTTTCGGCAGGGTTGGCGCAAAACTATAAATGGTTGTTTGTAGACAGTGGTTTTATGGGCTGGGTTCAGGGACAGTCGCAATACCAGTTCAATAGTCGTAATGATTTTATGCGTGAATTCAATACGGTATTACAGGGTATATCGGGGCATTTGCGGGAGTATTGGCTAGCCACGGTGTTTATCACGATGGTGACGTTGACCCGGCTGGTAATTTTGTTGTTATCCGTCCCCTTGTTTGTGATGGTGGTGATAGTTGCACTGGTAGATGGGCTGGTACGGCGGGATTTACGGCGCTACGGGGCAGGGTATGAATCCAGTTTTGTTTATCACCATGCCAAACGAGGAATTAAACCTGCCTGCACCATTCCCTGTGTGTTGTATTTATCGTGGCCGGATGTTGTGCATCCTGCCGTGATATTGTTGCCTGCGGCGTTACTGTTAGGCATGGCCGTGGTGATCACCACATCGATGTTTAAGAAATATATTTAAATGGGTAGTTATACGAGTAATTACAGCCGTTAACAGCATAATGTAAATGTCGTTTTTTTAATCCAGATACCACTATTGATTTCAAGATTGGAACAAAATTGGCTGGTATAGTTTATTTCCTTAGATTAGTGGGTAAGGGGTGACAACTATGCTGACATAGGGGGATAACATTTATCGAGATCATCTAATACCATTTTGACAATCCATTTAAATTGAAGGGGATATAAATATGCGTAATAAGAAGCCTGGTATATGTTATTTTTGTCACTTGCCTGTAGGAATAGGTGAAGGACATTTTGAACTTATTAGAGGAACAAAAGGAAAGTTTGAGGTAATTCATTCGCATTGTGTTTTAATACAACGAGAAAAAAAAGGAAATCGTGGATACAGATAATAAAAACCTTGTTTCCTATTTTGTGTAATCGCCATTTCGCCATCTTATCTCCATCAAAAAATTATTTTTCAGGTTTCGTGGCGCTGAGTAATGGCAGATAAAACGGGTGTTTGTTTTGTCTGTCATTACTCAGAAGACAAGCCGCACGGCGGCGCGTCAGTCTTTCAGGCTAATGTCGATACGTTGAGGGCAAATTCACCACTTGCGTCATCCACTCAAACCAGTCACAGGCCTGACAGGCCCGGCTGCTTCCCTTCGGATCGAAATAGTAGTGATGATGCGAAATATCTTCACAATACCCGACAAACGGCTGATCGATACGGTGTAACTGAATAGTTGCGGCCTGCTCCTTCGATGCTGGAAAAAACGCGCCGCCAATTTCGGTAAACAGTTCGGTATCATCCAGCGGCGCATCACAGTGTTCGCAGTGGTTTATCCAGTGCTGCCGTTGCAGCGGCTGGCTGACGACTTTGCGAAGGCGGTGGTGAAAGCCAGGCAGCACGTTACGCATGAGGGTAGGAAGATCGGCGAGATAAAACAAGAACGCCGGTCTGTCCTGCTCGGTATAGTCAATTTCTGTGTTGGGTTCATCGTCGCTGTCCGCTTCCAGCAGCTTATGTCCGGCAGGCAGCATACAGGCCGTGACGGTGGTGTTTTTCTGACAGTGCGGGCAGGCTGTCTGAGTCTGGGCGAGATACCAGTATTCTGCATGGACATTGTAGAACGGCAGCCAGTTGATAAACGGCGTCGGGTCAATGCTGTTGTCGATATACCAGATTTGTTCGACGGCATCCCAGTGCGCACCCAGCTTCCGTGCCTGCTCGTATTCCTCATCAGGGACGCTTAAATCAATCCGCAGCATGTGTTTTCCTTCATTATTAAGTTTTGGCTGAATAAGTTAGCCAGACTATTTAGCTAATTTTCATCAAAGCATAAAGGGTTTATTGCTGATCTGCCCTAAAAAACCCCGCATCCTCGGCATCTTGAAATCCGTAACGAGGTGAATGTTTATGCACGGTTGCTTTTCCCTGTCCCGTTCTGCCTGTCTGCTGAGTCTAATCCTATTGTGTGTACCGCTTGCGCAGGCTGCCGAGAAAGACGAACTGGCGAGTGCAAAGCGTTTGATTGAGCAGGTACAGATAGCACTGGAGCGCGCAAGCCTCGCTGAAAAGCAGGCTGACATCCCAACACGTCCTCGTTATTACTTTGATTACCTCCGTATCAAAGCGGATCTCGACACCATCAAAGCCGGTATTGATCACTACCTGACCCCTTCCCGCGCCCAGCAGCAGGAATCAAACGTGTTATCCGGTCATTACCGTCAGGAACGCCCGTAATGACGGAGGCACAACGCACTGCCTTTACCGTGGCCTCGGGGCATTTTGATATCACTTTTCTGTATCTGGTTTGCGTCGGATTTTTCCTGGCCACCCTGTTTCTCTGGGCGGCCTGGGCCGCGGTGGATGTCTGGAACGGCTGGGCGAATGAAAAAGTACGTAATCAGACCATCAGCCAGTTTGCCATGCGAACCGCCATTTTACTGGTGGTCTCGGTCTGGATGTTTGCCAGCTGATGCAACGAACATAATGAACAAGGAATGGATTGAACATGAAGCCAATTTTTACTGTCTGTCGTCGTATCAGCACGAACCTGATAACCAGAATAAGCACCTTTCTTTTGTTGTTCGGTTTTTCCTGTGAATCCGCCCGGGCCGATTTGCCGGCTATCGAACCGCCAAAAAGTGGTGGCGGAGGTGGATTACTGGGACAGGTGAAAGGTTATGCCCAGGATGGCATCGTGATTGGCGGGCTGATCCTCTCAGCAGTGGCGTTCTTTAAGGTCGCTTCGGCGGCGGTTGAAACCTTTTCGGAAGTGCGGGACGGCAAAGCCACCTGGACACAGTTTGGCTCGATCATCGTGGTCGGCGTGGTGCTATTGGTTGCGGTGATTTGGCTGCTGGCGAAATCGGCCGGCATTATCTTTTGAGGTACCGCTGATGCAGACGATCCCGTTTTTACCCGATCGCTTAAATGCCGAACCGGTCGTATTTCGCGGATTCACCACACCGGAAATGGGGCTGGCCGCTTTGCTGGGGCTGGCATTCGGGTTGATGGTGAGCCTTCCTTTTATCCCGTTAGCTGGTTGGGTCATGATACCGACGGGTATGCTGTTCATGCCCTTGTTATTGATTAGTTTCGGCGGCCGCTGGCTCGCTCAGCTTAAGCGCGGCAAACCGGAACATTATCTCTGGCTGAAGCTGGAAGAGAAAAAGCGGCGAATGGGTATCGGTGATCCGGCATTGATTATTGCGGCTCAGGGCTGGTCGTTGCGTCGAAGTAGGCTGACTCATCGTAACGGGAGCCTGCGATGAGCCGGTTTCGTCATGCGCTGAAAAACCGTGATCAGCATATCCTGACCCTGCGGCTTGCCTGCGGGGTGCTGATACTGGTCTTGCTGATTACGCTCACGGGCTGGATGGCCTCACCGCGTAGTCTCACCATCCATAATCCGCCGGACTTACGCAGCGGCAGCACCCGCCCGTGGTGGGAAGTGCCTGCGCCGAGTGTCTACAGTTTTGCGTTTTATCTTTTCCAGCAACTGAACGCCTGGCCGAAAAATGGGGCACAGGACTACCCGGCTAAAATTGCGGCCTTGTCGTCTTATCTGACCCCCGCCTGTCAGGATTTTTTGCAGGCGGATGCCAAAACCCGGGCCGACAGTGGTGAGCTGCTTGATCGGGTGCGGGTGGTGTATGAGATCCCCGGCCGGGGCTACGAGACGAAAAGTGTGACGGTGCGTAACCGGGATAACTGGGTGGTGCGGCTGGATTTGGTGGCTGATGAATATTATCACGCCGAACCTGTCAAACGGGCGCTGGTGCGCTATCCCCTGAAAGTGGTGCGCTGGGAGGGCGATGCGGAGCGTAATCCTTTCGGGCTGGCACTGGATTGTTACGACGGGATGCCGCAGCGTCTGGAAGCCATGCCGCAACCTGTGGAAGAGAAAAAGGGCGTGTTCCAATGAAAAGATATCAATCTTGCTCTTCTGCCTGTTTTTGGCTGGGGTTGGTCAGCCTTTTGTTGTTCAGCCTCGGGGCAAAGGCCGATGAACTGGTGAAATGGGAACGCATTCCGTTATCCATTGCCCTCAAAGTAGGACAGGAGCGGGTTATTTTCGTAGACAGAAATGTCCGTGTTGGTTTGTCTCCGTCACTCAGCGATAAACTGCGGGTGCAGAGCGCAGGCGGGGCGGTTTACCTGAAAGCCAGCCAATCTTTTCCGTCTACCCGTCTGCAATTGCAGGACAGTGAAAACGGCGAAATTATCTTACTGGATATCACCGCCACCAAAATGGGGTCAACGGAACCCGTCCGCATTCTTTATCCGGATGAAAAAAATTCTGCTCCAAAAGAGGGGTCACCGCATCAGAGAAAATCAGCACTTTCGGCTCCCGCGCCTGTGATATTAACCCGCTATGCCGCTCAGCAGCTTTATGCCCCGCTGCGTACCGTCGAGCCGGTTACGGGGATCCACCCGGTCAATCTGCATTTACCCGGATCCATCACGACACTCTACCCTTCAGAACCGATTGCGGTTTCCCCGCTGGTCGGCTGGGGTGTGCAAAATTACACAGTGGTAGCCCTGAAACTGCGTAATACGGCTAAACGCAACATCACGCTCGACCCACGAGCTTTGCAGGGGCAGTTTGTGGCAGCGACGTTTCAGCATCGCTGGCTGGGCGAAGCAGGGACACCGGAAGATACCACAGTGCTGTATCTTGTGACCCGAGGACAGCCGGATAATGCCTTTATCCCTGAGCCGGTAACGGTGAAACCGGGCGGCCGTCATGCAGGTTAAATCCAACAGTCTGGTGAAAATCCTGGTGCTGGTGGTGCTGATGGTCGGCGGGTTTATCGGCATCAAAAGTTGCAGCTCAACAGACAGTACCGCACCCAACACACCCCAGAATAATGTTCTGTCCACGTTGTCACCGGAGGAGTTACAGGCGCTGGGTGTCGGCGGTGATACGCCGGAAGATACCTTGCGTACGCTGGTGGGAACACTCAATAAAGTGCGGTCAGAGCAGCAACGCTTAGGTCAGCAGAATGCCGATATCCTGAAAGAAAATGACCAGTTAAAAAATCAGCGTCAGGATGTCGCCGGTCAGATAGACGCGGCGGTGGCAGCTATCCGGCAGGACGATGAACAGCGCCGGCGTGAATTACAGGATGAACAGCAGGGATTGCTGGCACAGATTGATTTACTGACAGAACGGCTGAATTCAACGCCTTTGTCTGCGCCGGACAGTCTGATACCACTTGGGTCGGGAAGTATTCCGTATTCTGCCAATTCAGGCACAGGGCAGAATGAACTTATCTGGATAACACCCGCCGATGAAAAGCCCGCAGACATACAAACCCCCGGCAGTGGAAAAGCCACGGCGCAGTTCCCGGCCTCTTTTTTAAGTGAACAACCTGCTACCGGGCAAAATAAACCCCAAAGCCCATCGCTTCAAAACCCATCAAAGGAAGAAAATGAACAGCCAATCTATACCCTGCCTGAAAATGCCACGTTAGTCGGTAGTCAGGCCATGACCGCATTATTAGGCCGTGTCCCTGTAAATGGGACAGTGACCGACCCTTATCCTTTCAAAATTCTTATCGGTAAAGACAACCTGACGGCCAACGGCATTGAACTGCCGGAGGTGGAAGGGGCGGTGGTGTCCGGCTCGGCCAGTGGTGACTGGACACTCTCCTGCGTGCGTGGTCAGGTTAATTCCATCACGGTTGTCTTTCAGGACGGCACGGTGCGTACCTTGCCGGGGGCAGGGCGAAACACCCACGGCAGTGCGAACGGCATCGGCTGGCTGTCCGATGAAAACGGCATTCCCTGTATCAGCGGTGAACGCAAATCCAACGCCGCCACTTATCTGCCGACATTGTTTGCGCTCTCGGCCATGAATTCGGCTGGCGATGCCCTGAGTGAAAGTCAGCGTACCGCCCAGACCAACGGCACAGGCGGTATCACGACCGCGTTAACGGGCAATGCCGGACAGGCAGCATTAGGCAAAGCGATGTCAGGTGGCATGAATGACATGAGTGAATGGCTCAAACAGCGCTACAGCCAGACGTTTGATGCGGTTTACGTCCCGCCCGGTGCCCGTGTTGTGGTGCATATCACACAACGCCTGGCGATTGATTATGAAACGAAAGGACGTAAGGTGCGCTACGGCGTGAGTGAGCCAGCCCAACGTGATAATCAGGAAGCATTAGATTAATGGAAAAGACCCCTTCTCAGTGGATATTCAGTGCGGGTTCCCCGTATTGCCTGCAAGTGTCGGTGATGTCACTGACTGAACCCGCACGGGTGCAGCTTTACTGGCGTGCGGTGCGCAAAAAAGAGTGTCGGTTGTATCTCTCAACCGACAGAGAATGTCAGCCGTTGAGTGACGGTGATTTTACTGTCTTCCGCCTGACCGAAACCCAGTGGCAGGCAGTGGTTGACGGTAAAGTCAGCATGGCGCCTGAACAGTGGGTACCTTTGCCTTTTACCTTATCAGAGCTGGCGGTACACCCGGAATTTGCCACGTTTACCGTCCTTGGCACCCCGGAGGCTGCCGTATGCGGAAAATAAAATATTATTGGCTATTGGGGTTGGCAGGGCTATTAGTCGGATGTACCACTTCGAAAGACGCCTTACTCCCTGCCGGAAAGCAGACAGTACTGGCAATGTGGCAGGGGAATAAGGCAGGTCATGCCACCGAATCGGCAAGGGAAACACTGCGCCGTTCTTTAACTGTATCTGAACGGCTCAGGGCACTGGAAGAACCTTATCATTACAGCCGTTCGGCAGCGCAGGAAATCAGCCAGCAATTTCCCCGCTTACCCAATCCCGATATGGTGATGTATGTTTTTCCGCATCTGGTCGCTGGCAATACGCCGATACCGGGTTACAGTACAGTATTCCCGTTTTATCAGCAGGTACAGTATGCCCTGCCGGGTGAACGCACGGAGGCACTGTAATGAACATCCCCAAGGCACTGAACCGTCCCGGTAAATTGCGTGAGGTGGATGAAGCCGCGATTTACCAGGCGAACCCTTCCATCATCGATTACCTGCCCTGGGTGGAATATCTGGAAGATGGGCAATGTTTATTGTTGGATGACGGGATTTCCGTCGGTGCGGTCTATCAGATTGAATCCATTGCTACCGAAGGCCGTCCCGCTGAGCGGTTGACTGAAATCCGGGATCAACTGGAAGATGCGATCCAGGACAGTCTGGAAGAAGATGATATTTCGCCGTGGGTGGTGCAGTTTTTTTGTCAGGATGAAGATGATCCTGCTGACTATCTCAACACCTTGCGGGGCTATGTGAAGCCCTGGGCACAGGGAACACTGTTTACTGACGCCTTTCTGGCGGAATCTGAGCATCACCTGAACAGCATTGCCCGGCCTGACGGGATATTTCAGGACAGCTTAATCACCGGGCAACCGTGGCGGGGCCAGCAGCGCCAGACCCGCATGGTGGTTTACCGGTGGCTGCCTGACGGGCGCAGATCCCCTGTCAACCATCTGACCTTATCGGCGGTGGCTGCGCTCAATCAGGTCTGCGAGCGGCTGGTTTCATCACTGGCTTCTGCCGGTGTGATTGCCCGCCGACAACATGGCGGGCAGATCCACCGTTGGTTGCTGCGTCATTTTAATCCGGCGCCGGATTGGGGGATGGCAAAAGCCGATTTTTACCGTACCGTCAGTTATGAAGCCCCTACACAATCGGATCTCCCCGTCAGTAATGACTTTGCCGAAAGCCTGTGGTTCACCCCGCCGGTGTCTGATCCCGACGCGGGCGTCTGGTGGTTTGACGGGTTGCCGCATAAAGCGGTGCTGGTTGAGCGTCTGCGCCGTCCGCCGGAATCGGGAACACTGACAGGCGAAGTGAAACGGGGCGACAATATCAATGCCCTGATGGACATGATGCCGGCAGGGACGGTGGTTTCGCTGACCATTGTGGCGCAGGCACAGGACAGACTGGAAGAGGACTTTACCCGGCTGTCGAAAAATGCGGTGGGAGAAAATATTGAATCGCTGCGCGTCCGGCAGGGTGTGCAGGAAGTGAAGGAACTTCTGGGGCGGCGGCATAAATTGTACCGCAGTGCGCTGGCCTTTCTGGTGAGGGGCAAGGATCTGGATGATATAAACCACCGGGTGTATCAATTATCCTCCACCCTGCTGACAGCAGGATTACAGCCCGTCCGGCCGGCATTCAGTGTGTCACCGCTGAATGCCTACTTACGGGCACTGCCGATGTGCTTTAACCCGCAGAAAGACAAAAAACACTGGTACAGCCGCCTGACCTGGGTACAGCATCTGGCCGGGTTATTACCGGTGACAGGCCGTTCGACCGGCACCGGGCATCCGGGGTTCAGTTTCTTTAACCGGGGCGGGGCTCCGCTGACCTTTGATCCGATGAACAAACAGGATCGCACCCAGAATGCCCATTTACTGCTGTTTGGTCCGACCGGCGCGGGGAAATCCGCCACACTGTGCTCCTCGTTGATCCAGTTAATGGCAGTACACCGGCCGCGTCTGTTTATTGTGGAGGCGGGAAACAGTTTTGGCTTGCTGGCCGATTACTATGAAAGTCTGGGGCTGACGGTCAATAAAATCGGTATCAGACCGGGTTGTGGCGTCAGTCTGGCACTGTTTGCCGATGCCCATCAACTGCTGCAACTCAGTCCTGAGCAATTGCGCATTAACGAAGCTGATATTCCTGATACCGATGAACAACAGGAAGAGGAAGCTGATGAACAGCGCGATATTCTGGGCGAAATGGAAATTGCCGCCCGACTGATGATCACCGGCGGTGAGAAAAGAGAGGAAGAGCGTCTGACCCGCTCTGATCGGGGTTTAATTCGTGAGGCCATTATGCAGGCGGCACAGACCAGCTTTGACGAGTCCCGCCAGATGGTGGCGTCAGACTTACAAAATGCGCTTTATGCCATCGCCCGTAATCACCAGCAGGATGAGCACGGTCAGCCTTTAATTACTGCACACCGGCGGGCACGGGCGGATGAAATGGCCAGCGCCATGTCGATGTTTACACAGGGGTTTGAGGGAGAATTATTTAACCGTCCCGGTACGCCGTGGCCGGAAGTGGATGTCACCCTGATTGATTTGGGGACACTGGCGCGGGAGAATTACTCGGCGCAGATGGCACTGGCGATGGTCTCGCTGATTAACAAAGTCAATAACCTGGCTGAACGGGATCAATATCAGGATCGCGAACTGCAACTGGTGATTGATGAAGGGCATATCACCACCACCAATCCACTGTTATCACCCTATATGACTAAAGTGGTCAAAATGTGGCGTAAACTCGGCGCCTGGCTGTGGCTCGCCACACAAAACTTAGCGGACTATCCTGACACCGCCGAAAAGATGCTGAATATGGCCGAATGGTGGCTGTGTCTGACCATGCCACCCGATGAGGTGGAGCAAATCGCCCGCTTTAAGAAGCTGACTGAAGAGCAGAAAGCGGTGCTGCTCTCTGCCAGTAAATTACCCCGTTGTTATACCGAAGGCGTGGTGCTGGCAAAGAAAATCGAAGCCTTATTCCGGGTTGTACCCCCGAGCCTGTATCTGGCGCTGGGCATGACAGAAAAAGAAGAAAAAGCCGAACGGCGGGCATTGATGCGGGAACATCAGTGCAGTGAACTGGAAGCTGCGGTATGGGTGGCCAGAAAAATGGATGTTATGCGGGGATTGAAGGTTAATTCTGTAGAACACTGAACATTACATTTAGCTCATTGAGTAATAATGCCAATGGTGGCAGGTTGATGCGCTATCCCAGCACGATGGCCGGGATAGCGTTCAGGTTAGTCTTCGTATTTGAAGTCGACATTGAGCTTCATTTTTTCCACATCCACGGTCACTATACAGCCTGACCAATGCGGCGGTTGCTTCAAATGGATGTTTTCTACAAAAAATTGCCTGAGTGAAACTAACAATTCTCTAATTCTTTCATTTGTTAACCCATCGTTCTCTTGAGGGGAAAACCAATTCATCTCATCAGCTGAGTTAATATAATCATATTTAAACTGACAGCAATCTCCCTCAGGAGATAATTCTGTATCCATTATGATTTTTTTGCATCATCAGGCGCTGAATTGTATAGTAACTGACCTATTTCAGCATATATTTTATCGTCTAAACTCATCATTTACCTTTTGCTGTCTGTATTTAAGGAATAACTTTATGCGATGGATGGAAGTGTTTTCAGATCAATCTTCGTATTTGAATTCTATATTAATTTTCATCTTCTTAAGATCAACAGTGACCAAACAGCCAGACCATGAGGGATGATCATTAGTCAGGTTATTTTCTACGTAGTATTTACGCAGCATTGCTAAATTTTCTATAAGCTCTCTATCTGTTTTTGGTGATGGGGGTAAATACCACTTTTTACACCCACTTTCATCAATATAGTCATATAGAAACTTCACATGATCATTTCCGGGAGATAACTCTGCATCCAGTAAAATCGTCTGTGCATCATCAGGAGCCGTTTCATATAATATACGACCAATTTCTGAATAAAGTTCATCATCATTTATCATTATTGACTTCCTGATACATTTCTAAACTATTCATTAATTATCTCCTTGTTTATAATTATGTAATTTTTACAATGAGAAAAAGAATTAAACGCAGTAGCTGAGCTGTTTTTTCGGCATGTTACCTTTTTCATCATTAATGAAAAGGGTAACAGTCAGTGTTGCAAAAATTCCAATTCTCTCTGTCCAATAACGCGAATTTTCTGATTATCGGCCTGTTGAGTCTATTGCTTAGTTTTCAGGGGCAGGCCACGTCAGAACAGAAAAACGAAGGTAATCTTTCTGCCCACAAACTGGCTGACATCGCCTCACAATTAGGGCAGCAACTTCACCAATCGCAATCCCCCACCGACGCCGCACAATCAATCGCTGCTCAGCAGCTGTCATCGGCAGTCATTGCCACATTAACCCCGTGGCTCAACCAATTAGGCAATGCCCGGATATCACTCCCTTTTGATCACGCTTTTTCGTTAAAAGAAGCCGTGCTGGATTGGATGCTGCCGTGGTATACCACCCCGGGCTATACCGCATTCAGCCAGTGGGGAGTTAAAGCCGGGCACGGTCAGACGACCACCCATCTTGGTATGGGATACCGCTATCTGGCTGATAACTGGCTCTGGGGGGCTAATGCGTTCTGGGATGCTGAGTGGCCAGCTCAACATCATCGCTACAGTATCGGGGCAGAAGCGTGGCGCGATAACCTCAAACTCTCTGCCAACCTTTACCGGCGCTTATCCGGCTGGAAAACTTCCCGAAAAGTCACCGATTATGATGCGCGTCCCGCCAATGGCTGGGATATCCGGGTAGAAGGCGGGTTACCCGTGTTGCCGCACTGGGGCGGGCAGGTGGTGTTTGAACAATACTACGGGCAGCAAGTGGATTTATTCGGTGACAGCAGACGTCAGTACAACCCCTACAGCCTGACGGCCGGGCTGACATACACGCCGGTGCCGTTAGTTACATTGGGCGCGGATTTTCGGCACGGGAAGCAGGATCACCGGGATAACCGTTTTACGCTGGCACTTAATTACCAGCTGGGCGTCCCCCTGGCACAACAGCTTGATCCCAACGCAGTCGCGCCGTTACGCAGCCTGACATTCAGACGGACAGATTTTGTCAACCGGGAGCATAATATGGTGCTGGACTACCGCAAGCAGACGCTGATAACACTGGACTTTCCCGTTCAGCTTAAAGGCGATGCAGGCAAAATCATCACCTTTACGCCACGAATTACCTCCAAATATCCCCTTGCGCGTTTAGAACTCCGGGCTGATGAATTACAGCAAGCGGGCGGTAAAATTATTCACCAGACGCCTGACAAAGTTATGCTGCTTTTGCCAAAAGCAGCCGATAAAATAATCCGGCTTTCCGGTATTGCCATTGACAGGCACGGCAATCGTTCCCGGCCATCGGAAACCACCCTTTTTATCCAGCCGACGGAAACCCATGTGCAGGTTACCGCAAACCGGACGCAGGCAAGGGCGGACGGTCAGGACAGTGTGATGTATACCGTGATGGTGAAAGATCGTGACGGTGAACCTGTTCCCGATCAAACAGTGAGCTGGTCAAGTGACAAAGGCAAACTTTCACAAACCACACAGAAAACCGATGAACAGGGACTGGCGGCGGTGTTGTTGAGCAGCCATCATGATGGGGAGCATAGCGTACAGGTCTCGGTCGGTGATAATGTCACCGTGGCCCTGCCGGTGCACTTCAGCGCGGTATTGAAACTTGTTATCACCGCAGACAAAACACAGGTCAGAGCCAATGGTCAGGATGCAGTGACGTTTACCGTCACCGTAAAGGATGCTGCTGGCGTTCCCGTTCCTCAACAGTCCGTTAAGTGGCAAACCAGCCGGGGCAAGTTCCTGACCTTGTCGTCAACAACCAATAATCACGGGCAGGCCACCGCCGCATTAGTCAGTTTACCCTCTGGTATCGCAGAAGTGTCGGTGACTATCGGTGAAGAAACGTTTATGGCATCACCGGTTGAATTTTTACCTGCACTGACCCACACGTTGACCTGTGACAAAAGTACGGCCATTGCTGATGGACAGGACAGTGTGCTTTGCACGGTTGACGTGCGTGATGCGGCTGACCAGCCGATGGTGGGGAGGGAAATCGTGTGGTCAACAGATCATGGTCAGATTGGCGATGAACAGGTTATCACCGACAGCAGGGGAAAAGCCCGGGCACGGGTTATCAGCCGGAAAGCCGGTGTCGCCCGTGTCCGCGCTGACATATCAGGTACCATCATCACGGCGGACGGGGTCACGTTTAAACGTCAGTTGCAATCCGTTATCATCGCGGATAAAACCCACGCCAACGGAAACGGGCAGGAAGCTATCGTGCTGACCGCGATTGTTGAAGATGCGCTGGGGTTACCGGTTGAAAACCAGGCTGTCATCTGGCACACCGACAGCGGTGTCCTGTCATCAGCAGAGACCCGAACCGACTCGCAAGGGGTGACACAAATTCAACTGACCAGCACTGTTGCCGGTGAACATCGGGTATGGATTCAGGTTGATGATAAGACGGTGACTGCCCCGACGCTCTGGTTTGATGATGTGCTGACATCAACCCTGCATGCAGATAAAACCCGCATGATTGCCAATGGTCAGGATAGCGTCATATTGACCGTGACGGTGAAAAACCTGACCGGACAACCCGCCGTCGGTATCCCTGTCTGGTGGCGCTCGGACAACGGTCACTTTACAGACGCTCAGATTGAAACCGATGAAAACGGTGAAGCCCGTGCGACACTGAGCAGCCAGAAGGCAGGCACAGCTTCAGTAACAACCATTATTGATGACCAGGAAGTTATCTCGCCAACGGTGGAATTTATCCCGCCATTACGTATTGCCGATACCGTTGCCGTTGACAGTCAGGGCGATAATGCCAACCAGAAATCCTTTGGCACCCGGGGGCCTTCAGTTTTCTGGCGTGGCGCGAAATTCCGCATCATCATCGACGATAATACAGGCCGGGTGAACTGGCAGAGTGATTCTCCGGCAGTCACGGTATCCGGTGATACGGTGGTCGTACAGCAACGTCCTGATGGTGTGAGACTGACAGGTACCGATGAAGCAGGGCAGCAGGTGGTACTGACCTTAACAAGTGATACCTGGTTCGAGCGTTCAGGCATAACGAAAGATTTTTATTTTAATGCAACGCAAATTTGCCAATCACTCGGCAGCCAGATTGCGCCCAAATATGCACTTGAACGGCTTTATGAAGAATGGGGAAATTTTTATCATTATGAAGGCTGGGTGAGGGAATTTTATGTGGTTTCCACGGATTATCTTTCTGCCAGTTCTGGTTCAATGGATGCGCAGACAAAATGGGCATTCTGGGCAGAATCGGATAGCTGGATGCGAAATGCCTGGCATCGGCTGGCATTTGCGTGTGGAGGCTAAGGCGGTTCTGTGTTTACATGATTTTGCTTGATCTGCCAGCGTTGTCTGATCTTGCCAATTTGATTCATGAACTTGTTCTTTCCTCCTGCCAAGGAATAGACTCCGTTTGAGGTAATGGCGGAGTCTATTTGGCGGGTGGAATATGCAATATCATTGGTTTGATCTTTCTATAGAAACAGGCCAAACCAGAAGATAAATATTCTTCTGAAGCTTTATCACATGAGTTTCTCATCCTGAATATGGGTCATATTCATAAAAACTTCGCATAAACTCACATTTTTAGGCACAATGGTGCTGATATCATATTTTTTTGGACTAAAAAGAAAGGGAAAAAGATCCCGGCCATTCTCAAGTTTTCTAGTTTTATCGAGCGATTCAAAGTAGTTGTAGATCTCCGATACCACTGTTTTATGTATTTCACTTTTAACTAAATCATCTCTCTGATATGGGCTTTCATAGTGCCCATAGTACAGTTTACGAAGATAAGGAATATTTTCCTCTTCGTCTTCATCCATGGGAGACCTGATTAAAGCCATAATTTCATTCGTGCGGTCTTGCTTGACTCCGGTGAAAAAATCATTAAGGCACTGCTGTAACTGAGGTGTACATTTTCCCTGTGGTTTAGGTCGTTTTACTTCTTCAAACGTGGACTGTTCCGCCGACATGTTCAACATATCCGTCATGATATTTTTAAATTCTTCCGGACACTGGGTTTGTTTCACTTCCGCATAAACACAGCGGCCAAAATAACCGGAGTTGTGGGCGTAATTGTATTTTCTGATGGTCAGAACATAGGTTCCCGGCGGAGGTTCATCCCCTCTGATTTCAGAGGATTCATAGGCGAATTTGAAGTAAATCCCGTTTTTTTTGTTATAACCGATCAGGTTTCTCGCAGCAGCAAAATCGGCGACAGTACACCCATGATCGCAATAGAAGGGGATTTCGCCATTAATGAAAAGAAACCAGCCCTCTGGAAAGGTTATTTCGTTTTGTATTGGATTTATCATGTATTGTCTTCCTTTTCAAAATTTATGATTGTAAATCAATTTCATTGAATATAATTTAAGCTAAAAAAATTCACTCTCTTGACCTAGTATATACCTCAAGTAGAAAGAGTAAGATGATATGTTTAGGAGCCTTATGTGATGACAATTAGAAGCCGGAAAATCTCGGGGATCTGTCCGGCTTTATGTTATACAGAATGTAATTTTATTTCATGATTGTACTTATGGTAATTTCCTTTTCACTCTTTTTCTACTGCTTCCAATATCATACCCATAATCTAAACAATAGTTTTTAAAAGCCTCATCAAGTGGTACTATTTTTACTCCACTTATTTTCATTTTTAAAAATTTCTCTACGGCAGATTCAGAAAAAATCAAAAAATCAGCAAGTAAGGTACTACGTATTGTAAATACATCAATATTACTAGGGTTGTTAATAATTAATTTATGAGGCATCAAAGAACCAGAACGATCTTCTTCTAATTCAGAGTTGTTTAAATCCAAAAAATCGTCATTGCCTATAAAATAGAGATAATTAAAATCATCCCTAATTACACTTCCATCTTTAATTGATGTGGCTATCAAATTTTTAGATATAATCTCGCAGGTTTTTAAGTCATTGAAAAGATCAATAAATTTATTGGATGCAATATGTCCGGAACCATGAAAATAATAATTGAAATTTAGAGCGCCCACATTCCTATTGCATAACAAAAACAAACTATCCGGACACTCTAATTCTTTCATGTAATAAGGGAAAGAATAATCTGAACCTTCATAATCCCAGTTTTCGTTCACTTGCTTCTTTGTATCAACAAGAGCATGAAGATATCGTGGAATTAAAGAAGACTTGTAATCATTCATTAGTACATAATAATTCATTAATTTAGTCTCTTACATGGATTAGTGGGAACATCACCTGACCAAATCTTATTTTTCATCTTCATCTGGAGTTTTCTTATCTCGTCTCTTGCTTGACGGTCACTAAGGTTACCGGCGTCATGTCGGCGTTTAATTTCTTCTATACTCTGTCTTACCTCACCAGAATATGTATTGTGATTACTGCTATGGAATACTTTCATCCCCTTACCAACATCATCCTGCATTGCTTTTTTACTGCCGGGGATATGAATACCATTTTCCACAGAGTTCATTCTTCCGCCGATACCAATCTTATCCAAGAATTTCTGGTTTTCCTTCCAGATTTCAACCGGGATGACATGGTGAGCAGATAACCTGTCATACTTTTTCCCTGCCATCGCTTTATCTAAAATACTGCTATCCGATAAGCCATAGGGATCGACCCATCCCGTGGGATTATACACATATCCATAAGGATTCAATCCGCCTCTTAAATTAAGGGGGTCGGGTGTCAAATACTGCCCATTTTCAGGATTATAGTAACGAAAACGATTATAGTATAGCCCGCTTTCCTCATCTTCATACTGCCCTGCAAATCGTAAATTACAGCCAACGTGATAATCCGGGTCATTGGACGCAATCACCTGCGAGCGTTCTGCTTTGCCCCATGTGGTCAGCCTATGCGCCCAGACCAGCCCGCCTTCCTCATTGAGCATTTCACGTGGCGTTCCTTGATGGTCACTCACAATGTAATGCAGCTTGCCTTTCTCAAAACGAGCTGAGGGCGTCAGTGTGCCGGGTTCATATAACCAGCGGATGCGTTGATCTTCCACTGGGGTGCCATCCGCATATAAAGGTGTTTCCTCAACCAGTTGGTCACCACTCCACAGATAATCATGTCCGTAGATTTCTGAGGTGCCTGGCGTCAGATCCGGTCTGCCATCTAACCACCTTTTCAGATTCGCCGCGGTGAGTCTTCCATCGTGAATTTTGAATTTGCGTATTCGTCGGCCAAAAGCATCGTACTGATAGTGCCAGCGCGAGCCATCGGGTGTTTCACACTGCGTCAATTGATTCAGTACATCCCAACGGTAACGCCAGACTTGCGGCCGGAACCCGTCACGTTGCTCCGTTTTTTCAATCAGCCGCCCATTGGTGTCATAACGATAGCGGATATTACCGTGCTGTACCACCCGCCCGGCCTGCTGGCGCTGATCGATTTGCGTCAGTGCGCCGTGAGCGTCCACCGGCAGATGTTGACTCAGGTTACCGTTAGCATCATAACTGAACTGCTCTTCGTAAGGCCGTGCACCTTGATACAGTGTCTGAGCTATCTGTCCGTTCGCATTGTAACGGTAACGGGTCTGCCCCCAGCGGCCATCATCAATCACCCGGATGTTGTATGCCCGATCATATTGCCAGCTACGGTTGACTGCAGTTGCCTGTGGCGGGAAGTGGGGATCGTTCTGTTGCAGGGTTTCCCGGAACAGCGTTGTCGCCCGTCCTGCTGACTGATGAGCCAGCAAACCGGTTGCGGTGTAACGGCTGGCGAGGATAAAACCGGAGACACTTTCCCGTACAATTTCTTGTCCCAGCGGATCATGCTGTAAAGATAACGGGTTATGCTGGTTAAACTGGAAACGGTTTAACCAACCCATCCGGTTATAACCAAAATGCAATGTGTCCCCACCCAGTGTTTCTGCGGTCGGCAGGTCATTGAGATCATCCCATTCATGGGTAATTTCACGTCCGTTCAGACGCTCGCCAACCAGATGTCCCGCCTCGTCATAATCAAATTCCACCACCGTATCCGCTGAGGTGGCACGGGTCATCCTGCCTCGGGTGTCGTAGACATAATCAGTCACTGCCTGTAACTCAGAATGCAGTTTCCCTGCCTGCCAGTATTCCTGCCGCTGAACCTGGTCCTTGGCGGTATAATAAAAACGAATTAACTGGCCGTTGGGATAGCGTATCAGCGTCCGGCGGCCTGCACCGTCATAGGTATATTCGACTGTCCGCCCGGTAAAATCGGTTTCACGGATAATTTGCCCGGCTAAATCCCGCTCATAGCGATACGTTTCACCCGTTGCCATTGTCACGCTGTTAAGGCGAATTAAACGATCATAACCAAAATGCAGAACCGTACCATCCGGGCGGGTGAGCTGGGTCAGCAGGTCAAATGCCCCATACGCATAACGTGTGGTGTTCCCCTCACCGTCCGTGACCGCCGCGATCCGACGTTCATTGTCATAGTCAATGTGCTGTTTCACCCCATCCGGAAATTCAATCTCTGTGACACTGCTTTCCGGACTGGCATGAAACGCGCAGTGCTGATAACGGGTTTGCTGACCCAGCGCATCCGTCATACAACGCAGTCGTCCCAGTTCGTCCTGTTCGTAATGTGTGGTGTAACCGTTTGGTGCCAGTACCTGATGCAATCGGTGTTGTTCATATTCATAACGCCACTGGGCACCATCCGGTAATACCCGTCTGAGGATTTCGCCATGTTGATTGTAACGGTATTCCTCACGCCGTCCTTGCGGATCCGTCACGGCGTCCAGAGCACCTTGTTCGCTGTAGTGAAAAATCCATTTTTTGCCGTCCGGCAGTATGGCCTGCAACAGCTGGCCATACTCATCGTAATCATAGGTAAAAACTTCACCGGAAGGCAGCATGAGTTGGGTTAACTCACCGTAGGACGTGTATTCGAAGGTGGTTTTTCTGCCCAGCGGGTCGGTTTCTGAGAGTTTATGATCCAGATCCCATTCCAGTACTGTTTCCCGTCCCAGCGGGTCAACTTTGCGGGTGATCTGGCCATCTTCGTTGTACCAATAACGGGTACAACCGCCTTCTGCATCCAGATAGGTGGTCACTTTGCTGATATCATCATATAAAAAACGATCCTGCCAGTAGCCTTGTGGGGTACTGACCGAGGCCACCCGTCCCCGGTTGTCATACTCCATCGACACGTTGGTGGTGTCCGTATCATGCCAGCAGGTCATATAGCCGCGGGGATCATATTCGTGCCACAAATGACTGAACTGAAATGAATGACATTCTGACAGGTAGCGTTGTGCATTATACCGGCAAGTCACCAGTGTCTGGCGAAGCCCTTCTGTCAGGTATTCAATGGTTGTCAGCCGGTTCTGGTCGTAATTCAACAACAACCGATAACCGTCGGAATGGGTGATCTGCGACAGCCGGTACTTTCTCTCATCAAACGGATCTTCGTAATGGAAATCAATGCGGTTGTGGTGGCGATCAGTGATGGCTGACAACAGACGACGCTCACTTGTGTGCTGTTCAAAACTCAGGGTCAATTGTGTCTGACGGTCAAACAGGTGCAACCCTTCAGCCAGTGTCCCGAACAACAGGTAATGTCCGGCATGCAGGTTTACGGAAAAGACCTTTTCCTCTGGCGTGTGGAAGGTGTAAACGACGCCATCGGCATCAGTGAAGTGGGTCACTTCGCCATCCCGTCTTAAATGCTGTGACCAGTCATCCGCCCACTTCAAGCCAAACAGTCCCGAAAAATCCGCCGTTGAACGGTAGGTTCGGGTCAGTGACAAGGGCAGGGTGCCGGACAGGGAGAGCATCGGCCACTGTTGCAAAAAATCGCCCGTTGCCATATCGACCGGATCACCACAGTTATCGTCTGCCTTCGGTTTTTTACTTTGTTTCTGCGTCGATTCTTTCGGCTTATCAGATTTGGTCACCCCTTTTTTGTTGCGCGGGAACGGCAACAATCCGGCAATAACCACCGCCCACTGCAAGGCTTTGTTGCTTTCCTCCATAATAGGAAGCCGTTCACCCGTTTCCTTCGTAATTGAAATTGACCCGGCTGCACTGTTGATATTGGCGTCACAGGAGGTACGGTGCCCCAGACGGGCAATGCCCTTACCATTGGCAAACACGGTCTTTGCCCCTTCGGCGACTACACCGGGAGGATGGTCACTACACATAACCGGATCCCCGATACGGGCTACTGGTTTCCCTTCAAAGAACACATTGGGTGAGCCTTTGACAATAGTGCCTTTATTACTGCCATATTGTCCGAGCGCGGCACCAATCCCCGCACACGCGCCACCGACAAAACCACCTGCCGCTGCGGCGGCGGCAATGACTACCAGTGCGGTACCGCCGGTCGCAATAATGGCACCCACCACCACTGCCCCCAGCAAAATACCGCCCAATGCCCCCCACAGCCCCGCACTTTTGTTCTGGTGGGCAATCGCATCACCCTCTCTGGCCGGGTTTTCACCTTCTGTAGCTACAGTACTCATGCCTGCCATTGACGCAATCGTATGACCAATTTTATCGCCCACATACATACCCGCAGCCCCGCCTGCTGCGCCAGTGGCTAATCCCACAGCAAAAGGTGCAGCGGCCCCGGTTGCCACTGCATAAGCACCACTGGTCGCCAGTGTGGCATTCTCAAACGTTTCACTTTGTAAAAATTCCAGTGCCCGGTCAGACGTCGATTTTTCTGTCCGGGGCGGTACAGGTGCAGACTGCTCTCCCTGTGAGGATGATGCCCGGTGATTTTTTGCTGGAGGCTGATGAGGTCGGTGTGCCGCGGCGGCACCCATTATGACACCCTGTGTGACACTCATGGCTTTCTCTCCCTGTTATCCATTGTCCGTTTGCCCGTCACGGGGCTGGAAGGTCGCCATCATGGCCAGCATCTGTTCCCGCTGTGTGGCCGTCATTTCACCCTGACAGGTACCGGTGAAAATCAGGACTTGTTCGGGGACATTCAGCATCATCATCAATTGATGTACCGGGCCACCCGGGGCTCGCCAGCGAAATTCAAAGGTCTCGGTCTCAAAATTGTTCAGTTCGCCTGACTCATGGGTGATGGCCTCATAGTCCTTGAGCTGTTTACTTATGGCCGTCATTTCCCGTTCCGCAAACTGGCTGAATGCCAGTCCCCACGGTAAGTTGTCGCGGGAGACAGTAAAACTGGTGCCGTTTTTTTCATCCTGACTGTTCAACACGAGAATGCTGGCATCCTGCCAGCTGGCGGGCAGCATGACAGAGCCTTGATTGAAGTGGAAAGGGGCGAGATCATGTGTATTGTTCATGGAAATTCCTTCTTGCTGCAATTTAAAAAATCAATGCAGGTTATTTGTTGATGTTAATCTGACCACCTAATACGGTGACCCCGCTGTCGTTTAGCTCAATACTGGCGCCCCCAAAGGAAATTTTGATGTTTGTTTTCGTCATTTGGAGGGTGCCGCTGCCCACTTTCAACGTGATATCGTCTTCCGCTTCATACAACTGTGTCCCCGCGCCGGCTTTACCCGCCATCGTTTTCACCTGCACCACATTGGCTTCCGTACTGCGTTTTTGGCAGACATTTTCTGTCAGGTTGCCCTGTTCTACGGTCTTGTTCTCATCTCCCGTCTGGATGAGCAGGCTGCGGTTACCAGCCTCCACGACCAGACTCTGGTCATTTTTTACCGTGGTGTGCATATCCTTCTGTGCATGCAGAGCAAGCCGTTCACTGCCTTTGGCATCCTCAAACAGCAGCTCGTTATATCCCTCGCCTTTGTGGGTTTTTGAGCGGAAGGCCATCTGGGTTTTGCTGCCCGGCAGCCCGCCCGGCGGGATGTTGCTCGCATGGTAGGTTCTGCCGGTGACGATGGGCTGATCCGGGTCGCCATGCAGAAAATCCACGACCACTTCCTGACCGATGCGCGGGATAGCGAGCATGCCCCAGCCCTGTCCCGCCCACGGCTGGGTCACCCGGATCCAGCAGGAACTCTGGTCATCGGATTTGCCGTAGCGATCCCACGGGAACTGGAGGCGGATGCGTCCGTACTGGTCACAAAAGATCTCTTCCCCGGCAGGCCCCACCACTTTGGCAATCTGTGGGCCGTCAATGCTCGGTTTCGGCAGCGGTGTCGGCCGCCAGTGCTGGTTATGGCGGATGAAGCTGAACTGGCTGTGAAGCGTGGTGCCGTTGCCGCTGGTGGCCGTTTCCAGAGCACCCGGTTGGTTTCCGGAATGGCTCGTGCTCACCACCTGCCATGGCTGGTTCAGATCAGCCCGCGGGTGGTTGGTCAGAATGAACAGTTTCCCCGGCTGGATGGCAATCGCGTGACCGTGCCCTTGTCCGGTGATCGCATCGTTACGCAACGCTTCCAGCCGGTAGCGGGTGAAGGCTTTGCCATGGGCTTCGTCCTTGAACCGGCCGGGGTAGTCATAGTGCTCGTAATACTGCTCCTGTAGCTGTTCGTCCTTCATCTGTTCACGAAATTCGGCCGGCCATGCTGGATTTTTGAAGGTGTAGTCCTTCAGCTCAACCTTGGCCGGGCGTACCTGCGCGCTGCTGGTGAAGCTGGTCACCGACGGCTCGCCGGTGGTACTGATGTCACCCGGCTGATAAGGCAGCATAATGCCCGGCGGCACTGAACCGGCGTCGTCGGCGAACACCAGCGTGTTGCGACCGTTGCCGCATTCAAAGAAGTAGAAGATGCCTTCTTCCGCCGTCAGCCGTTGCAGGAAGTCAAAGTCGCTTTCCTGATACTGGACACAGAATTCCCGTGCCGGGTGCGGCTGGCGCAGGCTGAAGACCACATCACGAATGCCGTGTTCTTTAAGCAGGGTGGTGAGAATGGTCACGATATCCTGCTGCTGGAAGATGCGTGAGTTCTGTCGCAGGGAAGTGCGCCATAAATCCGGGTAAATCGTCATCTGGTAGGTGGTCTGGTGCAGCCCGGTGTTGCCCTGTTCAAAGCGGGCGACGCAGCCACTGAGACTGCGCTGTTCTTTGCCATTCTGCGTAATGGTGAGCGTCGCACTGCGATCGAGGACAGACGGGAAGTCAATTGCCGGATCAGCGCTCGCCAGCCCCACGTTGAGGGTAAAGAGCCGGGAGAACCCTTCGTTCAGCGTAAAATCGGTGACAACGAA
Organism: Xenorhabdus bovienii; assembly: GCF_024721015.1. Classification (GTDB taxonomy): domain Bacteria; phylum Pseudomonadota; class Gammaproteobacteria; order Enterobacterales; family Enterobacteriaceae; genus Xenorhabdus; species Xenorhabdus bovienii. Next base: position 9,178 of record NZ_JANAIF010000026.1, on the reverse strand, counting down.
CGTCTGTGGCGGCAGGCTGCCTGCCGTCAGGGTAAATCGCAGGCCGCTCGGCGCGGAGTTTCCACCGCTACCCGCCTGTTGCAGCGCTTTGGCTGCGCCGCTGTGTCCGGCCGCCGCTTGCTGCGCCAGACTCTGACCGCCGCTGAGCGGGCCGGCAAAACCGCCGGGTTTCATCAGGCCACTTTTATCCGTCAGGCCAGCGGTACCGGCACCACCCAGTAGGCCTGCTGCCTGTTTCGCCAAACCTGTTGCCTGCTTTCCTTTTTCCAGCAGGGATTGTCCCTGCTGTAACTTCGTCAGGTGTTTCTTCATTGACATTGTTTCGTTTTCCTTATTTTTTACTTGTTATCTTCAATGCTGTTTTCCGCGGGGGTTCCTTTTACTTAGGCAATAGGACGTCCGGGCAGGTATTCACTGCGTTCAGACAGAAAAAGCCTGTTATTCATGCACATTTTTTTCTTATTATGATGAGGTGGCGACTGTTTTATCGGCATATTTTTCATTTCATTCATTACAAATTATGTCAGGGGATAAATCCGGACTGTTATTTTACCGATAAAACGATGAATTTTATGAATGTGATGCCCGTTTTATCGACATTTGGGAAAAATCTTAGCGGACCGGTGCGTTTATTTTTCATTGTCAGAAAATCAATTAAGCACTGACTTTTACCGCGGCTTTCTTCACGCTGGCCTGATGTTTTGCAGTTGGGACGGAGATAATGAAAAAGCCTTGTTTAGTGTTTTTGCTGGGATGGGGGCTGTCATGGTGTACCTGTGCCAAAACGCTGGTGTATACCGACCGTCAGCATCCGCCAATGAATCTGACGCCGGACAGCCACGTTGTCTGGCTGGATAGGCCTGAACAACTTCAGCAACAGTACTTTGCCCTGCTTCCCGCTGACCTAAGGCAGGCGATGGAACAGGCACAAACAAGGCTGCAATCACCCCAGTGGCGTGAGCAGGAACAGCAACTTATCAACGCTTATCGTGCTGTTGTCCATGCCTGGCAATCCGGTGTGCGCAAATACCCGGCGGTGGTATTTGATGATCGTGATGTGGTGTATGGTACGGCCGATATGGCCAAAGCGACGGCGCTCAGGGAGCAGCATCAGCCATGAATACGTCACGCTTGGCTTTTCCGGTGGTTATCACGCTGGCCGCGGCGTTTACTCCTTTTTCACAAGCCACCCTCAATACTGCCCAAATCGTGGCAAGTAGTATCTCGCCATCCTGCATTCAATGGCGGGTCAGCGGCATTTGTTACTGGCTGTTTTGTTCCTGGCACGGCTGTACGGTGAAAACCTCGGTCAAAGTGACCCATTTTCTGCCGCAGGCGGTGGTCTCTACCTATCATGCGCCCGGCGGCAACCCGTGGTCTGAAATGGCTTACATCAGCCCGTTATCCGGCGGACTGGAAAATGCGGTAACGGGGGCGTTATCCGGCCTGACCACCGGCGGCGGCAATCACACGGTTCAGATTGCCGGGAAGCAGAGTCCCCGTCTGCGTTTCAAATACGCCGATGCTATCGGGCATCCCGCTACCACTCTGATTGGCGGACAAATCCCGGGGTATTCCTGTCGCAGTGCGGCCACACCGCTGATGCCTTATTTTCTGAGTACGCTGGATACTGTCGCGTGGCGCAGCGGACTGCCGGAGTCGCTTTATCCTGAAGCGCTTATCCCCGGTCTGCGAGAACTGGGCAGCCAGCCGGCGGGCAATATGTGGGGCAATCTCTACCCCCGTTCCGGTTTTGTCACGCAGGTTGATGAGGATAAAGCCGCTGCCGTGGTGGCACAGCGGGTGGCGGACATTATCACCCGTACCGGGCAGCCCCATGTTTATCAGCCACTGGCCGGGCAACGCCGTGACGGCTACTGGCCGCCGGCCCCGGTTACCGAAAATACCGGCACGAAAAATCACCAATGGCAACGGTTGTCACCACAGTTAAGTCAGTCCTGTGCAGTATTCCCGGATGGCCGCCACACAGCGGCGGCAGACAGCAATCAGGCGTATGCCCTGTGGCAGCCCTACAGCTGTTGCCAGCGGCGCGGGCAACGTTTTCTCGGCAGTACGGACATATAAGGAAAAAACAGGATGATAAGAAAACCGGGACTGCTGATTGCGGGCGGGCTGGCACTCGCTACCGCTCAGGTTCAGGCATCAGAACTGTCGGTTTCCTTACCGGCCGTCAGTCACAGTGCACTGGGGTATGGTGCACAAAGCAGCGGGGCGGTCTCCGATACGCTGTTCTACACTCTCGGTGGCGGCTCGGTGATTTCTGAGCCGGCCAGTCGCGCGGGGTCAACCAGGCTGGCCGGGCTGGAACTCGGCTGGCGTTCGGATTTGATGTGCGGCAATTTTGACCTGAAAACCACGGTCAGTAATCAGCTCAACGGTATCACGGCGGGCATGAAAAATCTGATGAGCGAAGTCATTCAGGGCGCCACCGGGGCGGTCGCCAGTCTCCCCGCCATGATAATCCAGCGGGCCAATCCGGGGCTGTATGACATGCTGACCAATGGCGTTTTGCAGGCCAATGTCGCGTTCGACAAAGCCCAGTTCAACTGCCAGAACATGACCAAGCGGATGGGGGATTTTGCGCAAAACAATAAATGGACGCAGTCTGCGGCGATGCAGGAATACAAGGCACAGGTTAACAGCGGGGATGCTGACGCGGTGCGGGCCAATAACGCCGGCACCAAAGCCACCGGGACGGGCGGGCATCCGTGGATTGGCGGCCGGAAGCAGGGAGGAAAAGGGCAGAGCGCCATTCGACCGACCCGTGATTTAGCCAGCGCCGGGTTTAATATGATGAACCATCAGCCGGTACTGAGCACTGCTACCATCCGGCATCAGGATTGCAGCGGCAGCAGCTGCACCAAATTCAGCAGTGCGCGTGAGGCGGCAGAAGCCGTCGTCAACGTATTGGGCGACCGGACAATACGTACTTGTGCCAACGCGGCGGAGTGCATCAGCGGCGGCGGGGCGCACCAACCGGGCGCGACGGTTGCCGGCACGGGTTTTGCACCCATGCTGGAAGCACAGACTCAGGCCAATATGGAACAGCTGGTGAAGCTGGTCAACGGGACGGAAAAAGTGACGGCGGTAAATCTGGCCAAACTGAAAACCGGCAGCCTGACGGTCACCCAGGGCGTGATCCAGGCATTGCAACGTGATCCGGACAATGCCGCGCTGACGGCACGTCTGGCGGGTGAACTGGCGATGGCAGAGACCACGGAGACGGCATTGCTGATGCGCCGGATGCTTATTACCGGCATGTCCGAACCCAATGCCGCCGCGCAGGCCGAAGCCCTCAATGAGGGCGAACGGCGGATTGCGGCGCTGGACAGGGAAATCAATGCCCTGAAAAATGAAATGACATTGAAACGCGAACTGGCACACAACGCCATCCTGACCATTATTGAGCGGGAAAACCACCGGATTGAAACACATCCGCAGAAACACGTGACGGAAAGCAGTGATAAGCGTTTCTATCAACTGGAAAATCCGGCAAACCGGGTGACGGGAAGGTAAGTGATGACCGGTAACGCAAAAGCATCGTCCAGGCTGAAAAAAGGCGCTGGCATCGTGCTGGCTATTGCGGCAGTGATAATCCTTACGTTGCTGACGGGCTGGGCAGGGATGTGCTATCCCGAACACCTGTTCGCCTTTCGTCACCGGATGGAAAACCATCAATCGCTGTGGCTGGTCTGGCGGTTAAGCCTTTATGCGCTGTTGGGCTGGGGCAGCCGGAAGATTTTTCAGGCAACGCAACATAAACCCGCGTACCGGACATCGTTGATCCGTATGATGACGGCCAGTCTGCTGTTTATCCTGCTGTGTGAATACGCCCTGTCAGGCAGCATGGGGGGCAGCGCATGACGACAAACAGTTATCTGGAATACTTTCTGACCCTGCTCGGCTGGGTGGTGAATAATGGCTTGTGGCAGGTACTGATTGCCACCGGGCTGTTTACCGTGCCGTTGTTGTTTAAAATCATGGCGCTGTGGCTGAAAATCCGTGAAGACAGCGTGGAAGAAGGCAATGCGGGGCTCCAGTCGCTCTCCCGTCTCGAAAATATCCTGTACGGGGCGTTCTTTGTCATGATCGCCTGTTGCGTCCCGCTGGTTCAGGTGAGCCTCAGTACCCTGCAATATGATCCGTCCCGGGCCAAAACCTGCGGCACCTGGACGCCGAAATCACCGCAGGAAACGGGGTATGCGCCGGTGATTTCCAGTCTGGGCGAACACACGGCTGCCGTGCCGGTCTGGTGGGCGGTGGTGCACCGGTTATCGAAAGGACTAACCCAGGCGGCGATTGCTTCCGTGCCCTGCCGGCCGGATTTACGGCAACTGCGTTTTGAGGTGCAGCACACCCGTATTGCCAACGCCGCACTGGCAGCAGAATTGCAGGATTTTACCCACGATTGCTATGCCCTGGCGCTTTATCAGTGGAAACAACGCGATCAGGGACAAACTGGTGATCCCGCGGTGCTGCAGGATATCGACTGGCTGGGGAGTCAGACCTTCCTGTCAGGGGATTACACTACCCTGCAATCACGCACACCCCGGGTACATTTTCCGTGGATGGCGAGCCGGGACAGCGGCCGGCCCGATACCGGCCGGGGCGGCTATCCGACCTGTAAAGTCTGGTGGTCAGCCCCGCAAACCGGACTGGAAGCCCGGGTGCTGGCACAGGCCGATCCGGGGCTGTGGCTGCGTTTGTCGGCAGCCCTGAAAATGCTGGGCAAGGGAAGCCGTGAATATAAAGAGGCGGTGATCCGTCGTCTGGTCAGTCCGGTCAACCTGACGGTATCACAGGAGGGGTATGTCTACGCGGGTTATGGCGGTAATGCCGATTTTACGGTCTGGAACGGCTCTAACCGGGCCGGGGCCTCTGCGGGGGTGATGTTGGGTGGCCTGCTTGCTTACCCGATGCTGGATGCCGTGCGGCAGGCGCTGCCGATGGTGCAGGCCGTTCTCCTGATGGCGCTGTATATCCTGCTGCCGTTGATCCTGCTGTTGGCTGCCTATGAATTTAAGACCGTCCTGACGCTGACATTTGTGATTTTTGCGCTGAATTTCCTCACCTTCTGGTGGGAGCTGGCTCGCTGGCTGGACAGTTACCTATTGGATGCGCTGTACGGTTCAGAAACCCACAGCCTGTTTAATCTGGCCGGGTTGCAGAACACTTCGGATGATTTAATCATGGCGCTGGTGATGGGGATGCTGTTTATTGTCCTGCCGATGGTCTGGCTGGGTGCACTGGCCTGGGCGGGGGTGAGAATGGGCGATATCAGCGGCATGATGAACCAGGGCGTGGGACAGGTCAGGCAGTCAGCCGGGATGTTCGGACAGATAGTGATGCAGAAGATGATGTCGAAAGGAAAGTAGTCAAGCCAGGGGAAAACTTAAGGGACAGGGCGTTATCCCTTAAGCAGAGTGTGAATGGTGTGTGAGTTTTATTTTTTCGCCTGTTTAACCTGTTTATCATTGTCCCGATAATTAAATATCAGATAAATATTCTTAACGGTGCAGGTCAGTGAGTTATTTAAATAACATTCCAAAATAGTGCTACACCTTGTACAACGTAAGCCCTTTGTATTCAAATGGTTGAAGGCACTATGTGTAGCAGCATTATGAAATCCTATTTAATGCAAATATATTATTGAATTAATATATTATTTTTCTTAATTCAGGGCGGTTTTATATTCCTTTTCTGTTTTTTCATATTGGAATTGTATTAACTCAATATTCATGAGGTACATCACAAAAAGCAAATAACTTAATGTCATTTCATTCAATATGACTTACACTAAAAACGTTATACTTGAGATGTTCTATTACATTAACTCTCTTGTTTCTGGTAGTAGACAATTTATAGAAGCCTCAATGGTCGAAGCCATTGAGGCTTCGCCGTTTATGATAATGAAAATAAACAAGGCCGGACCCAGCTTACCTATTCAGTTTAGTTTTTTCGCTATTGAATTAATAATGAAATCGGTTAAATTGGAACATCTTTAATATATTCTAAAATGGATCAGGGAAAGTGATGAGCGATACCGATAAAAAGGATAAGAGCAAGAAAATTCAAAAACAATCCAGTCATTTTATTCCTTATAAAACGACGTATGATTTGCGTTTAAATAAAAGAGAACCCAATTTAATCAACATACTGATGCAGATTCAGGGTTATGAATATGGCTTTTTGACGGTGTTAGGTGTCCGCCCTTTATCGCAACGGGGTAACCATAAAAACAGTGCCATCTATGTCGTGCGGTGCCGGTGTGGTAAATACGCCGTCAGGACGCTCAAGGCAATCAGAAATCCGGCTAATGTGACTGACATGTGTGAGCATTGTCTTCACCTGTACAACCTGAGGCGCAGAAACCTCTTTCTCACTGAGGGAAAAGAGGTTGGTTTGTCAGAGTTAACCGGTATTAAATATAAAAAAACTTTAGAAATTAAAGAATAAGGAAGCCAGATTGCGCTTCGACGTTGAATGCCCAGCATACACCTTATTCTCTCTCCGTAAGATCAGTTTGTCAGAGATGATAAAAGGGACATTTGACCCGGCCTGATACAAAGGCTACCATCCTGAATGTGACTACCTGTGATCTGATCGCCTGCAAGGATCACCTCTTCTGAGTGGCGAAAACAAAACTCTCGTAGCCTGCAAGGGAGAGCAAGATTGCGGTACATCTGCGAACTTTTGGAAGCAGATATCGTCAGACAACAACCCTCCGTCCGGCGATGAAAGTTACCCGGTGTCATTCACAACCGGCTTATCACGCAATACGGGCAGAGCATTCTTTGCCTCGTTCCGAAAAACATTAACCTGCGTTTTGAACACTGACGATAAACGTCCTGATCTCTGTACAGCGATTGCGCGAAAAGATCAGAGGGCGTCAATGATTTCAGCGTCCACTGTTATGCGGCGTCACTTGCGTAACAGCGGAGCGATTACCAAGTGACGCCGCTGGGCGGCCAACGTCCAGAGCACGTTCGGTCTGGCTTTACAACCCATTTGAACCCCGAATTACCCAGTGAAACCTCTAAAAATAGGCCATTGACTGACATTCCGTTTGATTAACGAACGATCGTCAGGTCTGGTTTTCAACCCGCTGCCTTGCAACAGGCTGATGCAGTAAAAAAGGAGAGATGACACACGTCAAGATAATGAGGCGTTCATTCTGAAAATGATCAGGCACTGAACGGGGAGCATACCATCGCCGTGCTGAGCACGCAGCGAGCTCCTGCAATAACTCAACACAACCTCGCCCTGCTACACATTGTCTGACGCACCACGGAACGGTGAACCTGAACCGACACGCAGGGACTTGTTTAAAAACGACTGAAAAATGCATAAAACAGAAGCAAAGTAGCAGGAGATGTGTGGATGGCGCAGAAATCGACACGTTCAAAGGTTGAGCTGTTCAAAAAAGCATTTATCACTCATGCCCGACAGGCGGGCGGGAGTTTTGTCACGGTGGCAGATCGTGAGCGGATTGCCCGGCAGTATCTGGATTACCTGAAAGACAATGGTATCAAGCTCCGGCAGATGGACAGCCTTAAAGCGAAACATATTGAGCGCTATATTGCCGGGCGTAAGGCTAATCATATCAGCCACCGGACACTACAGAATGAAATGTCTGTGCTGAGAGCCATTTTGGCGCAGGCCGGAAAACACAAGCTGGCAGCACCGGATAATCCGCGTCTGAGCAATCGGGCACTGGGTATTGCCGATACGAGCCGCAAGGGAACGAAAACTGCGCTGACACCGACAGCGTTTAGAGAAGTTTTTCAGCAGGTCGAGCAAAAAGATCGGGGTGTGGCGGCGGTGATGCAACTGGCCTATGTGCTGGGGTTACGCACCAAAGAAGCGGTGGAAGCCTACAAGTCCTTAGTGACCTGGAAAAAAACGCTGGAAAACGGTCATACGTCCGTGCGGGTGGTGTTTGGCACCAAAGGCGGTCGTCCAAGGCAAACGATTATACTGGATCGGGAAGCCCTGCAACACGCTATTGCGTATGCCGAGTGCGAACAGGCAGGGCGCAGCGGCAGATTGATTGATAAACCCACTATCACTCAGGCAATAGACCGTTACCGCTATATTGTCAGAAGCGCAGGACTGAACGGCAATAAAGCGCCGCACAGTATGCGCTACCATTTTGCCCAGCAATCTGGGGCGCATTACACAGCGCAAGGATTCAGCGAGCGGGAAGTGCTGGCCTTGGTGTCGATGGATTTGGGGCACGGAGATGGGCGTGGGCGCTATATTAGGCAGGTGTATTACCGGAATATTGAGAGTGAATAAGTGCATCACGCTTCTGACATTATTTTCAGTATCTCTCAGCTGATGCGTTCGGGCTGACCGCGACAGCCATCGTGTTGACGCGTATCGCGAGGCCGGATGAATCGAATAACGAGGCGTTCCGGTTCAGCTCCCTGCGGGAATATGCACTGAGCCACCCGGAAGCATCATCACTAATGTTATCAGCCCATGATGCTGTTAACCCTTTTCTTAAGCGCCTGACTGGGGAGCCAAAAACACCTTCCCAGAGCCGGGCAGATGTTTTCTTTCTTTAATGTTAAATCAAGGAAAAATACACCCTGAACTCGATTTTTTTACCGGCACCGGATGACAACGATCCTGTGTTACGTGAAGAGCTGTTTACTGTTCAGGTCACCGACCTGAGGCAACATCCGAAATCGCCAACGTTGCTGCGGGAGGAAATCCTGACGGTGTGCGAAGCACCCACCATCACGGAAGCGGTGCAGCTGCTGAAAGTGCTCCATCTGCTGGGTGATTGGCCGCTGCCGGAGACGTTCTCTCATCCGGTACAATGCGCTTTTTTCCGCTGATCGTTATGATTTATGACGCGCAGGATAACAGAGTGCGCGGCGGCCGGTTTTATGACGAGATTGTCTGGGCAAAGCCGGTGATGCTGGCATCAGAGCGCCTGTCACTGGCGCAACGGCAACAGCAACAGCAATTGTGTCAGTCGGCGGTACTTGAGCAGAGCTGGCAGAATACCCCGGCAGCGCGTGCCTTGCGGTATAAGGTGTATTTATTATCGTTGCATGGGGTGTCATCCCGGTTCTGTCGCATTAACAGAGCGCTAGCAAGAGAAAATGATGTAATTGTTTTTTATGCAGCCAATTGATAGAAAAAG